>NZ_JBIOLS010000001.1:2235000-2455000 GCF_051710985.1 Enterococcus sp. DIV1726a
ACTCTTTAAATGGTGGCTGCTTCTAAGCCAACATCCTAGTTGTCTGTGCAACCCCACATCCTTTTCCACTTAACATATATTTTGGGACCTTAGCTGGTGGTCTGGGCTGTTTCCCTTTCGACTATGGATCTTATCACTCACAGTCTGACTCCCGGATATGAATGAATGGCATTCGGAGTTTATCTGAATTCGGTAACCCGAGATGGGCCCCTAGTCCAAACAGTGCTCTACCTCCATCATTCTCAATTCCGAGGCTAGCCCTAAAGCTATTTCGGAGAGAACCAGCTATCTCCAAGTTCGTTTGGAATTTCTCCGCTACCCACACCTCATCCCCGCACTTTTCAACGTACGTGGGTTCGGTCCTCCAGTGCGTTTTACCGCACCTTCAACCTGGACATGGGTAGATCACATGGTTTCGGGTCTACGACTACATACTCAAACGCCCTATTCAGACTCGCTTTCGCTGCGGCTCCGTCTCTTCAACTTAACCTCGCATGCAATCGTAACTCGCCGGTTCATTCTACAAAAGGCACGCCATCACCCATTAACGGGCTTTGACTTGTTGTAGGCACACGGTTTCAGGTTCTATTTCACTCCCCTTCCGGGGTGCTTTTCACCTTTCCCTCACGGTACTGGTTCACTATCGGTCACTAGGGAGTATTTAGCCTTGGGAGATGGTCCTCCCGGATTCCGACGGAATTCCTCGTGTTCCGCCGTACTCAGGATCCTCCTAGGTGCCTTCCAAATTTCATCTACGGGGTTTTTACCCTCTTTGACTGACTTTTCCAAGTCATTCGACTATCTGAAAGAACTACCATATTGGAGTCCTACAACCCCAATGAGCAAGCTCATTGGTTTGGGCTTTTCCCGTTTCGCTCGCCGCTACTCAGGGAATCGAATTTTCTTTCTCTTCCTGCAGGTACTTAGATGTTTCAGTTCTCTGCGTCTACCTCGAATGCGCTATGTATTCACGCAAACGTAACATCCTATAAAAGATGCTGGGTTCCCCCATTCGGAAATCTCTGGATCATAGCTTACGTACAGCTCCCCAAAGCATATCGGTGTTAGTCCCGTCCTTCATCGGCTCCTAGTGCCAAGGCATCCACCGTGCGCCCTTATTCACTTAACCTTATCAACCTTACGGTTGGGTTTTGATCTTTCTTCTAGCGATAGAAGTCCGATCAAGAAAATAAGCAATTGAACTTATTAAAAAACTCATTCAACGCGGTGTTCTCGGTTTGTATTACTAATTTACTTCAAATATCCAGTTTTCAATGAACAAAAATATCTCTTTGAGAGTAAACCTCTCAAAACTGAACAAAGTGAAAAACAAACAGTGTAGTCTCCGTAATATTCCTTAGAAAGGAGGTGATCCAGCCGCACCTTCCGATACGGCTACCTTGTTACGACTTCACCCCAATCATCTATCCCACCTTAGGCGGCTGGCTCCAAAAGGTTACCTCACCGACTTCGGGTGTTACAAACTCTCGTGGTGTGACGGGCGGTGTGTACAAGGCCCGGGAACGTATTCACCGCGGCGTGCTGATCCGCGATTACTAGCGATTCCGGCTTCATGTAGGCGAGTTGCAGCCTACAATCCGAACTGAGAGAAGCTTTAAGAGATTAGCTTAGCCTCGCGACTTTGCGACTCGTTGTACTTCCCATTGTAGCACGTGTGTAGCCCAGGTCATAAGGGGCATGATGATTTGACGTCATCCCCACCTTCCTCCGGTTTGTCACCGGCAGTCTTGCTAGAGTGCCCAACTAAATGATGGCAACTAACAATAAGGGTTGCGCTCGTTGCGGGACTTAACCCAACATCTCACGACACGAGCTGACGACAACCATGCACCACCTGTCACTTTGCCCCCGAAGGGGAAGCTCTATCTCTAGAGTGGTCAAAGGATGTCAAGACCTGGTAAGGTTCTTCGCGTTGCTTCGAATTAAACCACATGCTCCACCGCTTGTGCGGGCCCCCGTCAATTCCTTTGAGTTTCAACCTTGCGGTCGTACTCCCCAGGCGGAGTGCTTAATGCGTTAGCTGCAGCACTGAAGGGCGGAAACCCTCCAACACTTAGCACTCATCGTTTACGGCGTGGACTACCAGGGTATCTAATCCTGTTTGCTCCCCACGCTTTCGAGCCTCAGCGTCAGTTACAGACCAGAGAGCCGCCTTCGCCACTGGTGTTCCTCCATATATCTACGCATTTCACCGCTACACATGGAATTCCACTCTCCTCTTCTGCACTCAAGTCTCCCAGTTTCCAATGACCCTCCCCGGTTGAGCCGGGGGCTTTCACATCAGACTTAAGAAACCGCCTGCGCTCGCTTTACGCCCAATAAATCCGGACAACGCTTGCCACCTACGTATTACCGCGGCTGCTGGCACGTAGTTAGCCGTGGCTTTCTGGTTAGATACCGTCAAGGGATGAACAGTTACTCTCATCCTTGTTCTTCTCTAACAACAGAGTTTTACGATCCGAAAACCTTCTTCACTCACGCGGCGTTGCTCGGTCAGACTTTCGTCCATTGCCGAAGATTCCCTACTGCTGCCTCCCGTAGGAGTTTGGGCCGTGTCTCAGTCCCAATGTGGCCGATCACCCTCTCAGGTCGGCTATGCATCGTCGCCTTGGTGAGCCGTTACCTCACCAACTAGCTAATGCACCGCGGGTCCATCCATCAGCGACACCCGAAAGCGCCTTTCAAATCAAAACCATGCGGTTTCGATTGTTATACGGTATTAGCACCTGTTTCCAAGTGTTATCCCCTTCTGATGGGCAGGTTACCCACGTGTTACTCACCCGTTCGCCACTCCTCTTTTTCCGGTGGAGCAAGCTCCGGTGGAAAAAGAAGCGTTCGACTTGCATGTATTAGGCACGCCGCCAGCGTTCGTCCTGAGCCAGGATCAAACTCTCATAAAAAGTTCGAACAATCTTGCGATTGTTAAGCTCAATTGTTTGCTAGCATATTGCTTGCTTGTTAAAAATGTTTGTTGTCTTGAATCAATCAAGACGCCCTACACATTTGGTTTGTCTTTGCTTTGTTCAGTTTTCAAAGGTCTACTTGATTAAAAGCTAATCAGTCGAGATTGCCGTAGCAACTTTTATATCATATCAGAGCGACGTTTGTTTGTCAACTCTTTTTTTAAAAGTTTTTTTAACTTCGTTTTTCAGAAGTGTTTCAGCAACTCATTTATCATAACTCATCGTTTGTTATTTGTCAACAACTTTTTTGAAGTTTTTTTCGATAGAATCAAGCTTCGTAAGCTGTCGTTTTTTAACGACTTAGTTATCTTATCATGTGTTTTTAGAAACGTCAAGAACTTTTCTGCTATTTTTTTAGAAAGTTTCATTACGCTGTTTCTTAAATCAACGTTAATAAATTTATCACGTAAACCAAGGTACGTCAACAAGCATTTTCACTTAATTTTTCAAAAGAATATTCAAGCAAAAGATCATCATTCGCTTTTACTTCAAAAGAATCATAAAAAAGTTTGCATTATCGAATATAATCCATGATAAACTGAACGTTTCATCCTTTAAAGAGGACCGGTTACCATAAAAAAAGAAACTTGAATTTTTTTCAAGTTTCTTTTGGTGTCTAATTCTACATTAAAAGAAAGGAACTCCTTCCACTTCGTAAGTGCCAAGGACAGAGCGCATTTGATCTGGGTCTTCCCAAAGATAGCCTTTACCTAAGTCTTCACTTTGACTTTTTTGCTCAGTTTCAAAAACAAACAATGGAACATTTTCGTGATTAATATGTGTATTGGTCAACTCCATCAAATTAATTTTGCTAACATCAATATGAACGATTTCTTTTAAAAAGCTAAGTATGTTTGCTAACCCCGTCTTTTCTTCTGAAAGCTCTGCTAATGCAAACTCCAGCTTGTCATCAATTGAATGGACTAAAAATTTTTTTGATCCATCCTCCAAATGCAACATGATTGTACCAGCTACTTTTTTGCTTGCCAAAATTTCCACCTCGATCAACTTGTTCTGTGGTTTACATAAAAATTCTAGCACATTTTCAGAAAAAATACACTTTTTATTTCTTATTTTCTTTCTGTTCTAGTTCTTCTAGTGCTTCGTCCACCCATTTTGGTAGTTGTTCCGCAATCGTGGCAAACCCGATCTTTTTATTTTTATTCGTAAAGTATCTTTTCCTTCGATAAGGAATAACAGGGCTCTTTTTCTCCAACGTACGTAACGACAAACTAATTTTTTTTGAATATTCATCAATATCAATGATTTGAACAGTTACTGGTTGACCAACTTTTAACAATGTGTGAATACTTTTCGTGTAACCTGATTGTACTTCTGATACGTGAATCAAGCCTTGTGTTTCCTCGTCTAAAGACACAAATGCACCATAAGGCTGTATTCCAGTTATTTTTCCTTTAATTATTTGTCCAATTTTATATGTCATGTACTTCCCTCTCTTTGCATTTATCATTATACTGTAAATGATTTAAAAAAAGAAGTTTTGAAAATACTCAATAGAAAAAGGGGTCCTTTAGATGAGTGAATTTGACAAGAAAGTTTCAAGAAGACATACCGATAGCGTAAAATGGGATTCAATTAAAGAAACCTATCAAAGAGACGACTTATTGCCTTTATGGGTTGCAGACATGGATTTTTTATCACCTGCTGGAGTAAAAAAAGCTTTTGAAAATTATGTTTCTCAAGGTCTTTTTGGTTACTCTACCGTTTCAGAAAAATTATATCACGCAGTCATCAATTGGGAAAAACAACAGCATCAGGTATCTTTAACAAAAGAACACATTGTCTTTACTAGCGGTGTTTTATCTAGTTTAGCTGTTGCAATTCAAACTTTTACTGAACTAGGTGACAGTGTGCTGATCCATGACCCCGTTTACCCACCTTTTTCTGCAATCGTCGAGAGTAATCACCGTCAGCTTATACGGAGTCAATTAATTGAACAAAACAATAAATTCATGATGGACTTTCAAGATATGGAAAAAAAGATTGTTGAACAACAAGTAAAAGTGGTAATCCTTTGTAATCCCCACAATCCAGGGGGGCGTGTTTGGACTAAAGAAGAATTATCACAACTAAGCGAACTATGTTTGAAACACAAAGTGCTGCTTTTTAGTGATGAAATTCATCAAGACTTAGTTTTTTCAACGAACCATTTTAACTCGATGTTAACGATTGATGAAACCCTAAGTCAGTCTTTAATCACGTTTACTTCGGCAACCAAGACCTTTAATTTAGCAGCGATTAAAAACTCAATGGTGTTTATAAAAAATCCTAAATTAAAAGAACAATTTGAACAGCGGATACTAATGAATCAGCAACAAGATATAAATACTTTTGGTCTAATCGGTACACAAGCTGCTTACAAAACGGGTAGAGAATGGCTTAGTCAACTGCTTCCTTATATAGAAAAAAACGCGGCCACTGCCACTTCTTTTTTTGAAAAACATTTACCTCAACTAGGTGTGATGACGATTGAAGGAACGTATTTGATGTGGTTAGATTTTTCTGCTTATGAAGCGAATGACGAGTTGCTAGAACAAACATTGATTACCAAAGGAAAAGTTGTTTTAAATCCTGGCATCTCATTTGGTCCTGCCGGTCATGCTCATATGCGATTGAATTTAGCTTGTCCGGAAGAAACACTACTAGATGGATTGATGCGGATAAAAAAAGCCTTCACATAAAAAACAAAAGCATTTTTGACGACTTTTAAACGAGGTTCTATTCTAATTAGAAATAAAATAAACCAACTGGGTCAATGATTGAAACCAGTTGGTTTATTTTGTGCTTAGTTAGTAATTAAGATGCCTTACTATTGCGAGTGATTATTCTGATACTTCAACTTTCTCGATCACTACATCATGTACTGGACGATCTTGTGGACCACGTTGTACGTTAGCAATTTCATCTACGGTAGTCATGCCATCAATCACATGACCAAATACAGTATGACGGAAATCTAGCCAAGGTGTCCCACCACCTTTGTATGCTTCGATGATTTCAGCCGGGAAGCCTGCACCTTCTAATTGATCTAGCATATTCGCTGGTACATTTTCATTATTCACGATAAAGAACTGGCTACCGTTTGTATTTGGTCCAGAGTTAGCCATCGATAACGCCCCACGTAAGTTGAACAACTCACGACTAAATTCATCTTCAAAACTTTCACCATAGATGCTTTCGCCACCCATACCTGTACCAGTTGGATCGCCACCTTGAATCATAAAATCAGGGATGACACGGTGGAAAATTACTCCGTCGTAATATCCTTTTTTAGCAAGTTCAATAAAATTTTTAACTGTTTTAGGCGCTAGTTCTGGGAATAATTGGACCGTAATGTCACCACGGTTTGTTTTTATTACTGCCTTTGGTCCTTTTTCATTTTCTAAGCTTAATTGTGGGAATACCATATCTTTTTCCTCCTAAAAATTATTCCTTCATTGGTAATAATAACATATTCTCTCTATTCGCTGTTACATGAAACTTAAGAAAACAAAAAGACTCATCCTTATGTAAAAATGATTATATACTTTTTATCAAATGATAGATACTTTTCTGCGTTTCTCTGACTTAAAAAATAATCCACGAGTATTTTTAAATATGTGAACCAGTAGATTTCACGAGAGATCGTTTTCGCTTCTGCCCCAACCTCCTTAAGAATTAGAAATAAATCATTTGTTTGAGAAGTATTCTCAATTAAATTCTGCTATAGTGTGGGTATGAGGAGGAAGTTTTCTATGGAAATCTATGATATTACAATTATCGGTGCAGGACCAGTAGGGATGTTTGCAGCGTTTTACGCAGGTATGCGTCAAGCAAAAACTAAGATCATTGACAGTTTACCTCAACTAGGTGGGCAATTAGCAACGCTTTACCCAGAAAAATATATTTATGATATTCCCGGCTATCCCGCCGTGAAAGCCAGTGACTTAGTAGCAAATCTGGAAAAACAGTTAACCACATTCAATCACTCTTTTCATTTGAATGAGGAAGTTCTTTCTATTACTAAAGAAGATGAAATAATTGAGATCACAACTACTAAAGGAATCCACTATTCAAAAGCAGTCATTTTGACTTTAGGAAGCGGTTCTTTTCAACCTAGAAAATTAAATGTACCAGAAGCAACAACTTATGAGCATCACGGTCTCGATTATTTTGTGAACGATTTAATGAAATATGCTGGTAAAAAAGTAGCAATTGCAGGTGGTGGTGATTCAGCAATTGATTGGGCGTTGATGCTAGAACCGATTGCGAGTGAAGTTTATCTTATCCATCGCCGGCCAGAATTTAGAGCTCATGAGCATAGTGTAAACTTATTGAAAGCTTCATCAGTCAATCTTTTAACTCCCTATCTCATTGATGAATTATCTGGAGAAAATGGGGAATTGACTGCTGTTCGCTTAAAACGGGTAAAAAGCGAGGAAACAATTGAGTTACTAATTGATTCATTGATTGTTAATTATGGGTTCACCTCAAATCTAGAACATCTTTCAACATGGGGACTTGAAAGTACCAGAAATGCAATTTCAGTAAACTCAGATATGTCAACCTCGATACCAGGCGTTTATGCTGCTGGCGATATCTGTTCTTACAAAGGAAAAGTAAAATTGATCGCTACTGGATTTGGCGAAGCACCTACAGCTGTCAATAATGCGTTACACTTTATTAACCCTAAAGAACGCACACAACCTGGACACAGTACCAGTTTATACGATAAAAAAGTTCCTCCTAAATAGGATAGCTTGTATGATTTTTGACCATTTTGTCCAAAGCAGAGGAGACAACATTTGTTTCTTGCTTTTTTATTTGGTAGGCTAACAATATAGTTGATTCACAGAAGCAAAAGGAGGAAGAAAATGGTTATCAAAACTGAAACGCTAGAAGAAAAAGCACGTGAATTGCTTAATGAGCGTGGAGTAACCCTTGAAGACATTGCTGAGCTAGTGATGTTTTTACAAAAAGATTACATTACTGATCTTACTTTAGCAGATTGTATCCAAAGTGTTCACGCTGTCTTAACCAAACGTGAAGTCCATAACGCGATCATAACTGGGGTTCAATTAGATATTTTAGCAGAAGAAAATAAATTGATGTCACCGCTCCAACATATCATTGAAGATGATGAAGGACTGTATGGGATCGATGAAATACTAGCCTTATCAATTGTAAATGTCTATGGGACAATCGGTTTCACTAATTATGGCTATATCGATAAAGTAAAGCCTGGTATTTTACAAAAATTAAATAGCCATGACGGAAAAAATGTGCATACTTTCTTGGATGACATCGTGGGTGCAATCGCTGCCTCTGCTGCCAGTCGTCTTGCTCACCAAGAGCCAGAAAAACGCAGTCGTTTGACTCAATAAGAGGTTGTGAAAGAAGCGATCAGCTCCGAGCGAATAAGAGAGGATTTTTTAAAATAGCTTCTCATATTTTAGAAAATCATCGCTTATTGCTGAGGAGTTGCTTCTTGAACACCGTGAATCAGAGGTTGTGAAAAGAGCGACTTGTCCTGAGTATTAAGGATGAAAATCTCGAAACAGCTTTTCATGTTTTGAGATTTTTTGACTTAATACCGAAGGACAGCTCTTTGAACACCGTGAACCAGAGGTTGTGAAAACATCGTATAGCTCCGATGACAATAAGAAAGAATTTTTTAAAATAGCTTCTCATATTTTGAAAAATTCAGGCTTATTTCAAGGAGCTGATGTTTGAACACCGTTTAGAGAAAGAGGTTGTGACAAGAGCGTTTTGCCCTGAGTATTAAGGATGAAAATCTCGAAACAGCTTTTCATGTTTTGATATTTTTTGACTTAATACCGAAGGACAGCTCTTTGAACACCGTGAATCAGAGGTTGTGAAAACATCGTATAGCTCCGATGACAATAAGAAAGAATTTTTTAAAATAGCTTCTCATATTTTGAAAAATTCAGGCTTATTTCAAGGAGCTGATGTTTGAACACCGTTTAGAGAAAGAGGTTGTAAAAAGAGCGTTTTGTCCTGAGTATTAAGGATGAAAATCTCGAAACAGCTTTTCATGTTTTGAGATTTTTTGACTTAATACCGAAGGACAGCTCTTTGAACACCGTGAATCAGAGGTTGTGAAAACATCGTATAGCTCCGATGACAATAAGAAAGAATTTTTTAAAATAGCTTCTCATATTTTGAAAAATTCAGGCTTATTTCAAGGAGCTGATGTTTGAACACCGTTTAGAGAAAGAGGTTGTGAAAAGAGCGTTTTGTCCTGAGTATTAAGGATGAAAATCTCGAAACAGCTTTTCATGTTTTGAGATTTTTTGACTTAATACCGAAGGACAGCTCTTTGAACACCGTTTAAAGCGAAAACCCGAGACAATCTCCTTGTCTCGGGCTTTTTTTATTCTGTTGAAACAAAATAGGCATTATGATTTGTTCTATTCTATGTTTGATTTTAACTTCTTTTTAGCTCTCTTTTTCCAATGATCACAAAAAAAGCAAAAAAGAGTTCAATTAAAATAAAAAATAAAATAAAACTATGCATAAAAAATTGTTCTGGTAAGACGTTAATGATTGGATCGGTTGTCGGATCAAACAGCCAATCGTCGTTGTTAAAAAATGTTTCATGGAACAAGATAAAAAAGCGATCAAATCCTACCAACATAAAAAAGCCAAAAACAATCGGTACGAGCATTCCAATCTTAAACGGTTGAACTAAACGCCAAAAACGCTTATGACGTTTCAGATAAAAGAGATAGTAGATACTAGGTATCAACGTCAACAGCAGCACAAAATAGTTAAGTAAAAAAAGTTTTTTGACTTCATAAAAATGATGTGCTCCACTTGCAGAAATAGGAAAATTTTGCAGACTTAATTCCTTCTGAAAAGGATTATTTAAATAAGCCATTAATTGATCAAAATTTTTCAATAAAGTTTCTTGATCAAGCGTAGTATGATCCAATATGTTCAGATATTTGATGTCTAGTTCATAGAGAAAGCGAAAATTGATTGTTATCGCGATCGCCAGACTGATCAGCATGAAGAATAGACAAACCAAACCCGCATATTCTCCCCACACCCATTTTGTTTTTCTCATTCTAGAAACTCCACTCATCTAACGAACGGAGAACGTGTGTAGCAGGTACCGGTAATAAAGGTACATCCTCAGCTTTCGTAAATCCTGAGAGCACCAACAACGTATCAATCCCATTTCGAATCCCTGCTTGGATGTCTGTTTCATAGTTGTCTCCAACCATGATGACATCTGCTTTCGTTAAACCTAATTTTTCTACCGCCTTATCCATAATGATCGCTTCTGGTTTGCCAATATAAATCGGCGGCGTCTGTGTAGCTGTCTCCACAAACGAAATAACCGATCCTGCACCTGGCAGCAACCCACGCTCAGTTGGAATATTTTTATCTGGATTTGTTCCAATAAATGTTGCCCCTTTTTGGATCGCAAGAGTCGCTTTGACTACTTTTTCATACGTCAGATAATTATCTAGACCGACTACTACATAATCGGGATTTTCTTCGTCCCAGACAAATCCTGCTTCTAAAATCAAATCGATCAAACCAGCTTCACCTATGGCATAAAACGTGTTTCCTTTCCCGGCAGCGTGCATAAAATCGATCGTTGCTAAAGAAGCTGTATAAACAGTTTCTGGGCTGACGTGTATATCAAATTCATCTGCCAAGCGATTGGCTACTGCCTGTGGACTTTTTGTGGTGTTATTCGTAACAAACAGAAAAGACTGTTTTTTTGCCTGAAGAGCCTCCACAAAACGTTTCCCAGCAGGTATAGGTTCAGTCCCCCGATAAATCGTTCCATCTAAATCAATCAAATATCCTTTATAATCCATCTTTACTCTTCCCTTTGTCTTATCGTAAAATTAGTGTTGGCTTTTGGTTTAGTTGATGTTTTTTCAGTCTTTTTTTGTTCTGTTTTTCTTTTTTTGATGACCGGTTTTTTGTGATTTGAAGAAACGGGTCCTTTTTTCTCATCAATGTACGCACGATGTTGGTTTTGATTTTTCTTTTTTCTTCTGCGAGGAGTATTTTTTTCCTTCTTACCTCCGATTTGTTCAATCACAAAATAAGCGCAACCAAAATTACAATACTCATACAAATAATCTTCCAAAGCATCAATTCGTTGGTCGGGATGAGCACGTCTGTTATCTACTCGGAAAAATCCTTTTAATCTTAATTGTTCATAGCCCCAATCACCAACGATATAGTCATAACGCGACAAGACTTCACTATATCTTTCGCCAAGTTTTTCTGGATTGAACCCCTCTCGATGATCCTTTACTAGGCGATAGTGCTGTTCGCCAATCAAAAAATTCTTCTCATCGATGAAAGTAATGATTTCTCCCTTTACTTTCTCCGGTTTGGGTTCTTCGATAATTTCTTCTAACACGGCGGTGATTTCTTCTGTCACCGTATGGTCCTCGACATTTTTCGCTGTCTGTTTTTCTTTTGTTTTAGCTTCAACGGCGTGTTGCTCTTTTTGTTTTGCCGACATGCTTTCACCACCTATCGTTCCTATTATACCTTGTTTTTATTTTATTGGATAGTGAGCATTTAAGTATTCCCCTACTACGCTACGAATAAATTCCGGAAATAAAAATTCATTTTCACCAGCAATCTCAATCGTTGGAAAGAAAGGTACAAACATAAAATGATCCACTGTTGTAAATGTATATCGACGCTCGTTATCTATCGGCTGATTCAGCCAGTGAACTTGATGATTCACTGCATCATAAGAGATCCCACTATAAACCACTTGTCCAAAAATTTTTCCCCGAAATCCCATACCTCTGATTGGGTAATTGCGTAAAAAGGCACGATTTTTTTCGATTTCTAATACCAATCGAATCAAATCCCTTCCTTTAAGTGTGACATTCAGTAAATGCATTGGATGAGGCAATGCCGTATGCAGTTGATCCTGATTGATCAGCCCTGCTGGTAATCCAGTTAAAAACAACCCACTATTTAGCATTGCGCCTTGTGTTTGCCCACGATACTTGACTGCTTCTAACGCCTCATAGATAAAAGAATGTTCCGCAAAAATATCTACTGATAAATCATAAGGTAACTTGGCTACTTTTTTTGCCGCTAATAGTTCGTGCCCTTTAGTTAAATAATCATGGCTTTCCTGCTCATCTTCAATAAACGTCGTCATCGTTTCTGTTGGGATAGCCCGAGCTGATTTTTGGATGATGTTTTTATGCTCATCAACGGTGAGGTGAACCTCTCCAACGTATTGTCCATATTTTCCTGCTGCTGCAAGCTGAACACCATTAACGATTTGACCATCAATCAGCAAATGATGCGTATGTGAGCCTAAGATTACATCAATTGACGGAAGTTCTTGGGCAATTTGACGATCGTCTTGGATACCTAGATGGCTCATCAATACCAAGATGTCTACTTTTGGTCTTAGTTCTTCCACTAATTCAGGCAAAATATCATAAGGGTTTCTGATATCCCAACCATTTGGACTATAAGTTAAGGGAAAAGGAGCCGCCAAAGCCAGTAAGCCGATTTTAGTCTGTTGAGGAGTTTCAATGATCTTGTACTTTTTTGCCCATTTCGGCGGTTGCAACAGATGTTTATCAAACAAATTATCCAATAAAATATCAAAATTTGCCTGATCATAAAGATGATTCAATTGATCCTTGGCATTTCCCACGCCTTCATTATTACCTATCGTCACAGCATCATAGCCTACGTTATTCATTAGTTCAACATTTGCTTGTCCATCGGTTGCTTCTGATAGCGGGTGCCAGCGATCAACAAAGTCACCTAAATCAACAGTGATGGTCGTGGTATTTTCTTTTTTTTCGTTTTCACGCTTTTTTTGCTCAATAAACCTTCTGATTTTAGGCCAGTTTTCTAGATGCGAGTGTAAATCATTCGTATGTAATAAAACTATTTTTTCCATCTTATTCTTTCGCCTCACTTTTCTTTATCATACCATAGGCTTTTTCTTTGTTCACTTTGAAAGATTTTAAAGAAAATCAAATTCCTCCGCTGTGAATAGATTCCATTCTAAACGTTAGCCTTGTGGATAATATCGGATCAAAGTAATAATCAGTCTATCTCTAGCTAGCGATTCGGGGTAGAAAAGTGATGAAAAAATACGTTACAGCAAAACATGATCAATAGATATAATTCTATCGGCATTGCCCATTTATTCGTCAACTAACTTTCAATCAAATCACAGAAATAAGCCGTAGAATTTCCAGTATACGCAGGACGAATGTCGGAATTCTTCGGCTTATTTCTTAAAACTAACTCTTCTATCACTACTTCTTTAGCAATAATCAAGTAGCAATCAGTTTCTCATTTTTCTCTTTTCAGACAACTAATTGAAGTTTTTTTAATCAAAAAATTGATTAGATGCAGCTATACTGATTTGTAGACGATCCAATGGTTCGCCAAACATTCCTGCCCAGCCATCATAGCCAGCGATAGAGGTGCCATCATCACAACATACTCCTAGCCAACCAGCTCGGGCGGTCGTTTGTGAACGGTAGTAGGCTTGCGATAATGTCTTACCTGTAGGTGTTGTATAGTAAAGTTGCACACCATCGATGGCTTCACCAGGATTTCCTGCACATCCATTGACCATATCATTTGGATCACCTTTGCTGACCCAATCTAACCAACCACTTTTTACCGTATGGACTCGATAACGAATCGTTCCCGCATCTACTTTGATATAAAGCATGTCATGTTGATTATTTGGCAATCCTGAAAAACCGTTGGAATCGACATCATTGAAATTGGTAATTTCTCCTAACCAACTTCCGCCCAACACACGTAACCCATAGTGAACATTGGTAGAAAAACTTCCCCCATTATTTACCCCTGGTGAATAAGTAAATAAAGGATTGGATTTCGCAATCCCGATTTGCAGACGGTCTAGCGGTTCGCCAAACATCCCCGCCCAACCATCATAACCGACGATCGATGTTCCATCATCGCAACAAGTTTGTAACCAGTCAGCACGAGCGGTCGTTTGTGAACGGTAATATGCTTGTGAATAAGTTTCTCCAGCAGGTGTTGTGTAATAAATTTGTACACCATCAATCGCTTCTCCAGGATTCCCTGCACATCCATTGACCATGTCATTTGGATCACCTTTACTAACCCAATCTAACCAACCGCTTGTCATCGTGTGTACTCGATAACGTAATGTTCCTTTATCAACCTTGATGTATAGCATATCGTGTTGATGATTCGGTAATCCTGAAAAACCATTAGAATCTGAATTGTTAAAGTTAGTGATTTCTCCTAACCAAGCTCCCCCCAACACTCGTAAACTATAATGAACATTTGTCGAAAATGAAGGTGGCGTTGGGTCATTAGTCATTCCTGTTGAACTTGATTGATTAAAACCGCCAGAAAAACGCCAAACTTCATAATAATGAAACCCATTTGCAACGATATAATTTTTATCAAAACGTAATTCTTGAATCGCAGTATTTTTTTCTCCTTGCGTATAGTAACAAGTTGAAGTGATGTTTTTACCACCACCAGTAATCACACCTGTATGTCCAATCGCACCACCTGAATCAGCCATCGAGGACCCACCAGAAAGTAAAACAATATCCTCATCTTTCAGCTGAGAGAGATTGGAAGCGTTTGAATTTCCGACTAAAACTAATACATAACCACATCTTTGGAGATAACCACCAAGGGTAACCGTATTATATAAATAGCTATAAGGAATTCCAGAGCTGTCTTTGACTGCTTGAGTAATACTTCCAGAACAATCTGCCGTTCCATCTGTACCGTTTCTTGAGCCAGTCATGGAATAGGTTATCTGTCCACGATGTTTATTGAACCAATCCACGACTTTTGTTCGGTTTAATTGTTGGTACCAGTATCTAGCTTGTTGCGCTCTTGCTGGTTGGTTTGCATTTGCCGGTCTTTCATAATATTGAATGAAAATATTCGCCAGTTCTTCTGGAGATTTGTTACTTGTCTTAAATTGTTGAAACGTCATAGATATATTATAAAATTGTTGATTGTTTGCTACCTCCCACTCAATACGTTTGCATTGAGAAATGACGTCTTTGTAATTTAATCCATTCGCATTTGCCCAATTGATATATTTAGATGCTGGTGTCCATTGCACTAGTCCGTATCCACCAGACATATTTCCGACAATGTCGCTCTCCCATCGGTCGGCAATAATGCCACTTTCTGATTGCATGTTCCCTAATAATCCAGCAACTGCGGTTTTTGACCAACCTTGACTGACCAAGTAATCCCAAATTGTTTTTGCTGTTTCAAATTGTCCCATAATAATTGTTCGCTCCTTACTTTCAATCATTTTTTCATATTAATTGCGCCTTTAAATGTACACAGCTTATTACTTACTGTTATCTTTCATCCTCCTAAAAAATTATTTTGATCATTTGATTCGAATCACATAGATATGTGAGCTATTTTAGTGATTTGTGACAGAAAAAATAAAATCTTTCACTTTTTTCTAAAAAGCTGTGCCTAGGTTGCTTTGTTAGTAAATAAAAAAGTCATTATCACGTAGTATCTCAGTAAATTCACTTTGATCCTTCCTAATCGTTCTCTGTTTCATTATTGTTTTGGTTTCATTTTGTCTTGAATTGATTTTAAAATCCCCTCAAAATAAGTCGTTACTTCTGACTCAGCAATATTAGTCAAAATGCTCCCAATCTCAGTGAAAATCAGGCAAGTCGTAAAAACCTTTACTAACGTAAATTCAAAATGAACGCCGTTTTGGATCAACACAAAATCAACGACTCCCGTCAGGATCAATAACACAAAATGACTGAGTTTTTTCCAAAGTCCTCGCCAACTTAGCGTTGAATACCAAACATGATTGACTTTTGCTTTGAGCCAACCTGTTATGAGATCTAATAGAACCACTAGAAAAAAACTGTGAATTAATGCTTGATCACTAGCAAAGACTTTCGTTAATGCCGTCATACTAACACCTCCTTTTAAACGTAATGACTGCGAAAGAAATGCCCTCCATAACAGACATTAGTTTGCAGTTTTGAGTCCCTTGCTTTTAGCTTTCATTATTTGTTTGATACACTATTCTTCTTTTTACATTGTCAGACCTTCCTTTCACTACTTTGCTAAAGATTTTTGTTTCCATTTAGATATGTTGGAAAATAATAAAATTTGTGACAAAAAAAAGGGACTGGGACAAAAGTTGTCTCAGTCTCTTCTAGTATCTCTAAAAACGAATAAACGGCGTTCAAGAAGCAACTCCTCAACAATAAGCCTGAATTTTTCAAAACATGAGAAGCTGTTTCAAAAAATTCTTTCTTATTGTCATCAGAGCTACCCGATGTTTTCACGACCTCTGATTCACGGTGAGACAAAAGTAGCATCTTCGGAAAATTTGCCGAAATTTACCAAAAATTTGAGAATCACCAAGTAGGTAACAATCAACATCAAAAACTAGTTTTTGTGTTTCTTGTCAATTTTCGGAAATTCCTTCTTATTTCTTGATGCTGAACACTTTTGTCTCAACCTCTTTCAACTTTTCACTGTTCTTAAGTCAACTTATTCGTTCACTATTAAATTTAGAGCTGTCATTTTATCAAGTTCTCTGCTTATTCAAAAAAAGAATTTTACAAAATATTCGTTGTGAATATTTGTAAAATCCATATTTTAGCTTAAAGTTAAATTTTATTCTAGGCTTTTTTCTTGTCATTTATTTTAATTATTTTTTACTTCTTCTGCTCTCTTTAAAATCGCATGTGCCAATGTTTCAGAAAAATTGATCTTCAATTCTTTGCCTAATTTATCTGCCCACTTAGGAATAGACACATTTTTACGTTCTCTCTTTTCCATGTCCAGATACTCTTTTATATTAACTGAAACAAGCGTGACAAATGAATCCTCTTTATTGTATGTATTTGTCTGCTCAAAAGGAAAAGAGTTTTCTACATTAATATTATTTACACTTGAGCTAGACGGCAATTTATTTTCTTCCTCAATATAATAAGACAATTGTAGCCCAAGATAGTCACTAGCCATCTGTATATCGTCGTTTATATCATTTGCTTGTGTTCCGTTCCCATCAATATGTACCTCTTTCGATTATTTATTTTTAGGTTATTGGTATGGAATGCTGTCTTTTCACCAATAACAATTATACTCTATCTATTTACTTCTCTATAAAATACAAATAAAGTACCTAAAAAACTAAAGAGACACTGGTTCATTATACAAAAAAAACGTAACAAGTAGTAAAGTACTACCTATCACGCTTTTAAGATTCGTTTTAATCAGACACATGGCGGATCCTGCTTAGTGCTGCTTCCTTCCAGATCTGACACGCTTCACAAGCCCGCCATTGTCCTAGCCTTTCGGCAAATAATAGTATACCTGATTTTTTTTTATTTGGCTAGCCTTTTTTTAATTTCTTTTTTCTTAAGCGCAACTCTCTAAAAAAATCCGTTAAAAGTTGGCCACATTCCGTTTCCAAAACGCCTCCTACTACATGGGCTTGGTGGTTAAAGCGTTCATCTGTCAATAAATTCATTAATGTTCCCGCTGTTCCGCCCTTTGGATCATACGCACCGAAGTATACTTCTTTGACTCGAGATAAAATCATCGCACCGCTACACATAGGACAAGGCTCGAGTGTCACATATAATTGGGCTTCTTCTAAACGCCAACTTCCAACATTTTGACAAGCTTCACGGATCGCAATCATTTCCGCATGCGTGGTTGCGTCTTGCGTGGTTTCTCTTAAATTGTAGCCTCTTCCAATGATTTCATCATTTAAAACAACAATCGCTCCAATTGGTACTTCCGCTAATTGTTGGGCTTTCTGAGCTTCTTCAATGGCTAAACGCATCCATTTTTCATGTTTTTCATTATCGATTTCCTTCATTTCCAATCGATCCCCTACTTTTCGTTTTCTTGCTTAACTTTAGCATAAGTCAAAAAGGTTGTAACTAGCTTTTTGTCTTATGGTAAAATAAAACATGAGGTGACTTTGATGGACTTGACAAAACTGATAACACTTTATCCTAATGCACAGAAAAAAAATTCCCCTGCTTCCGATAAAGGAATTCTCTCTTTAGCAATTGATGATTATTTTTTATGGATCGATCAATCGACGATTTCGACACAAGAAACAAATATTTTGAAAGCGTTATTCCCTGTAGCTACTGTCGAAGATAATCATCCATGGTATCATTATCTATTTGAAAATAAACCGCTAGTAGCAGAAGAAAGCTTTCGCATGATTCAATTTCACATTGATCCAAGAGGAGAATTTCTTAAGCGCCAATGGCAAGAAACAATCGGTGAAATGTTTTTCCACTTAGAAGATTTTTTCTTTTATACAGAAACCGATGCTGTACTGATTGAAAAAAAATGTCCTAGTTATCTAGAAATTTCTGAGCTAAGAGGTATTTTTCTTTCATTAGATGCAGACTTTGAAATTACTACCCAAGTATTTATTGGCTCATTTCATTTACCTTCTCCCAATTTTTCAGAATTGTTTTTTGAAGAGCGGAAAATATTTTTTGAAGAAAAAAAGCACTTTGCTTTACATGGTGGCGCAATCTCATTATCAGAGGTGGCTTTACATCATTATACAAAAGGAACAATGAACAACAATCAGTTAATTGCAAGTTATCAGGAGATGGTCAAACGGACAGAAATGGAAGAGATCATTTCAGTGTTATGGAAAAATTTAGGTAATATTAGTTCGACAGCTAAATCACTCTTTCTTCATCGAAATACATTGAAATACAAAATCGAAAAATTCCAAGAACAAACTGGGTTCAACTTAAAAGAAGCAAATGATTTACTGTTTTGTCATTTGCTCTTACTGCAAGAACAAACACATTGAACACAAAAAGCGAAAGTATTCGTTCATGAGACAAACCAATAATGTTTGTCCCATTTTCTAATACTTTCGCTCTTTTTGTACTTTTAACTTTACTTTTTTTGTTGCATCACATGATTTTATCAACGTAATGGAGTAAACGGTCTTTCACATCTTCCGTTGATCCTTTTAGAGAATCCCCATAGACAGAAATTTTCTTTTTGCCTGACTTGATCTTCGCCAGGATTCCCATCAAAGAATCTAAATCACTATCCGATAAATGTTCAACGATATCTAGTAGTTTTTCGTTTCCATCAAATGTCTCATTAACGAACTTTTTTACTTTTGCCCGGTTCGTCAAATGATGGATTTTTTCAATGACTTTTCCCGAAACAACTACTGCTGTCGCTACGCTTGCTGCTGCTGCGACACCTAATCCAATTGTTACTTTTGTTGATGTTTTCATCATTATCAGCTCCTTTTATCTATATTAATCATAGCATAGATAAAAAGATAAACGAACTATTTACCCTTTTTCACTTTCAAAATCGCCGAAAGATAAAACGCTGCCACCAATTTTTCTGATCATCTATATGAAAGGACGCTTCAGCATCGTTTCATCCATTTACTTAGGGGAATATTCAATATTTGTTAATACTTCAGGCAAGTTCTCTTCCAACTCAGCCAATTTATTCCAAATCAATGTCATTGTTTCAAAAAATTCATGAGAAGATCGATCTGAGTTCAAACTGCCTAATGCATTGAGCCAAAGTAATTCTAATAAGTAAGGCTCTTTGATCCCAGTATGTTCTTTGACATATTCTGAAAACGCACGTTTAAACAAGGAAGCCATATCTAACTCAGACTTAATCACTACTCCACGAATGCTTTCATGGATTGAAAAGAACTCTTTTAGTAGATGGACGATACTGAAGAAATCATCAATGACATATTCTGATAAATAGCGATCAAAACAGATCGTTATTTCTTCAAGTATTTTTTCTTTTAATATACGTATTGATTTAAAGTGGGCATAAATCGGATAAGTGGAACAGCCACAAAAAGAAGCTAAACTCCTAGCTGTTATCTTTGATAAGCCATTTTCTTCAGCATATACCATACTTTTAAAGAGTAAATACTCTTTGCTAAAATTTGTTACTCTACTCATACAATTCTTCCTTTCTCACTTTTGATCATTTTTTTAAAAAGACATTATTTTTAGTCATCTCTAAATTAAAGGTATTATTATTTAGAGGACAGTACTAATCCCCCATTAAAAATAACAACATAACATCAAAAAAATATATTTAGGTACAATTTCAACAAGAAGCTTATTTTATTAATAACTTTCTTCAATACTCAAAACCCAACATAACAAAATCAGCTAAATAACAATGTTTTTGTTATATAAATTGATTATTTAATCTGTTATAACTTGACAAAATGAGCGAAAAAAACAACAATAGAATAAACGATTGTTATATACCATTTAAATAACAACATGTACATACAACAACTACTACTATGTGAGAATAACATACATTAAAAACTCTTTCCACTCACAGTTTATGTCCTCCCATGGACAAAAAATAAAAGGAAAAGGAGCAACTTATGTTAACGGACGCAAAAAAGAAAGAATTGTTAGTATTCTATACCATTGTTCAAACCAATAAATGTTCCTTACGTGAATTATCTCAGGTTCTATCAATCCCTAAGAGAACGATCAAAGAAATCATCCGCAAATTAAACGGGACTATTTTTCAACAACTAAGTATCCCTAGATTCATTTACTCAACTGCCAAAGGCGAATTGAAATTAGATTCACAACATAAAGATGAAAAAATGGCGATCTTTCATTATATAAAATTGTTTTTTCTACGCGAATCAAATCGGTTTAATTTTTTATTGTTACTTTTTGATTCGCCACACAGTCGTGTTTCAAAAAAAATATTATTGGAAAAGTTGTACATATCTCCTTCTTATTTAGAAAAACTAACTAATCAATTAAACAAATCACTTAAAAAGTTCCATCTGCAAATCATCTCTCGCCAAAATTGTTACATTTTGAAAGGCGATGAATTATCGATTAGAATTTATATGTATTTCTTTTTTTCTGATGCTTTTCAGGGGATTGATTGGCCTTTGACAAATATGAAACTTTCCCAAGTAAAGCATACTCATTTATCCAATGAGCTTTTGATGACCAAGAAAACATCAAAGATACAAGAAAAAGTTTACTTATTAGTGGCAATCTTTTTAATGCGATCTGCTCATCATCAATTACCAGATGCTAGCCTCTTAGAAAGCTATGAAACAATGAAAATTTTAACTTCTACAAAAGATTTTAGCGGCGAATTGAAAAAACAATTGTCCCAATCCTTGCCTGAAAGTCTTGTCCAAAATGAAGTACTATACTTTAATTTTTTACTTTGCTATTTTTTTCCTAACCTCATTCCCGAACAACAAAAAACACTCTTTGGCTATGAGTTTTCTAAAAGTAATCATTCGCTTTGTCGACAAGTTTCTTTTCTGATCAAAAAAATAGCTGAGTCATTCCCTTCGATATCTGCTGGTGAAAAGAAGTATTATTACCATTATTTGATTATGATGCTGACGACGTTTATTTTTTTATTCCAAGAAAAAATCGATTACTTCCATGCACTTTATTATCCTTCTGAAAATATGAAAATCGATGCCTCGGATCAACGATTAAAAAAAATACAAATGATCATCGCTGACACGTTTACTTCTCAACCAAGCCAAAATTTACTGCACGAACATCTTAGTCGCTTGATCTATACACTTTTAAAATCGGAAGAAAATAAAAAATTAGCAATACATCTACAGATAAGCAAGGTCTTTTCAGGAAACTACCACATCGAAAAATTATTAAAAAATATTTTTAATCATCAGTTTTTACAAATCACCGAAAACCCTGAAGAAGCTGATTTAATCGTCACTGATTGGTTCGATACCCAACAACAAACGGCAGATATCTTTTATCTTGACCCTGAACGTGAAGATGAACTTTGGCTCCATTTATTCCATCTGATACAAAGACTCCACCAAAAATAATCCTTTTGTTTCCTTAAGCTGGAAAATAGCTGAAACAAGCAAAAAAAGTATAGGACAACCTGTTGTCCTATACTTAACTATTATCTTGATAGATAGCCCTATCTTATTCAACTCTTCGCGTTTGAACCAGGTCAAAGCGGTTTAACGATAATTACTTACGATTTTTCATTGCTAGTAAGGACCTTAATAATGTCCCATGTACTAGTCTCTACGATTACCACCGAATAATAAGATCAAACGAAGCAATTGTAAGAAAGTGGCAAGTGCTGCAGCTACGTATGTCAATGCTGCGGCAAAGAGTACGTGTCTAGCCATTGGTACTTCTTCTGCTGTCAGAAGACCACCTTCGCTTAGAATTTGAATGGCTCGTCTGGATGCATTAAATTCGACTGGTAATGTAACTAGCTGAAACAAAAGCGCAAGTGAAAAAGCAAAAATACCGATGTTGATCAATGTATCATTCCAGCTCAGTAAAACACCAATCAAAATCAATGGAAATGAAATCATCGAACCAAAATTAGCCACTGGAACCAGTGCGGCACGAATCTTTAGTGGCGCATAACCAACAGCATCTTGTACCGCATGCCCACATTCATGGGCAGCAACACCAATTGCAGCTACCGAAGTAGACTGTGCCGTTGCTTGTGATAAGCTCAACATTTTATTTCCTGAATTATAATTATCGGTCAAATCTCCTGCAATTTGTTGGACACCGACATCATTAATTTGTTGACTTTGTAAAATGTATTGCGCTGCTTGAGTACCCGTCACGTTATTCTTACTTCTGATTTTGTCATATTTACGAAAAGTACTGTTCACATAAGCTGAGGCAATACCGGAAATAACTAATCCGATGATCACTAACAAAAATGTAGGATCAAAAAAGCCATACATGCCATATCCATACATGATAAATCCACTCCTTTTTATTTTAACTTATTTTACCATGAGTGATCTAAAAAGAAGGTGAAAATACCTTGAGTGTATTAGAGTTTTTTAACAAATTCTGATTTTAATTTCATCGGTCCAAATCCATCGACTTTACAATCAATGTTATGGTCGCCTTCCACTAGACGAATATTTTTCACTTTTGTTCCTTGTTTGATGGCACCAGATGCACCTTTCACTTTTAAATCTTTGATCACTGTCACACTATCGCCTTCTGCCAAAGGATTACCATTAGCATCAAGAACGATCAAGCCATCTACTTGGTCCTGTTCTTCATTTGACCATTCATTTGCACATTCAGGACAAATAAATAATCCTCGATCTTCGTAAGTGTATTCAGAGCCACATTGTAGGCAGTTTGGTAATGTCATCTTCTTTCTCCTTTAAAAATAGCGTTGAGCATTATTGTAACGGATAACGTGTCTTTTGAAAAGAGAGACTTGTGATTTTTAAAACAAAGTTTAGTAAAAATCATTTTTACAACGAACAACTCTCTCTTCTAAAATAGTTACTATCTTTGATACGCATGACAAATCTCTTTGATTTCGTCATAAATTTCTGCCACTTCCTCTAAATCTTTCGCACTTGCGCCACTTGCGAGCGGATGCCCACCACCATGATGCTTTTTCGCTAATTCATTAATGATCGGGCCTTTCGAACGTAACCGTACACGGTAATATCCTTCAGGTTGTTGCACAAAGATTCCCCAAGCTAATACCTCATCAATGACACCAGGTAAGGAAACAACAGCTGCTGTTTCAGAATCATCAATTCCGTATTGCGAAAGGAGTTCTTGTGATAAAATCACTTTTCCTGCGCCATTTTCATCAACCTGGATATTTTGGTATAAATAACCTGAAAGTTTAGCAACTTTCATCGGCATTTGTTCAATTTCACGATTCAATGCACTGGCATCAAAAGGATAACGTCTTAAATCTGCTGCAATTTCCAACGTCCTGGCGGTTGTAGCTGGATATAGGAAGCGTCCTGTATCTCCTACAATCCCAGCATAAAGCAAACGCGCTGCACTGGTATTCAACGTTAACTCATTTGGAAACATGAGGGCAAACTCCGTAATCATCTCACTACAACTGCTGGCTTTCGTATCGACCCAGACCAGATCACCATACGGTTCATCATTTGGATGATGATCAATTTTTATTAATTTCTCACCTAACTTAAAACGATCATCACTGATTCTAGGTGCATTTGCTGTATCAGTGACGATGACCAAAGCTCCTTCATACACTTGATCATCAACTATTTGCATTTCTGCTAAAAAGCGCAAGCCCTCCACAGTTTCCCCGACTTGGTAAATTTCTTTTTGAGGAAACGTTGCTCTTAAAATCTCTGCTAAACCTACTTGAGAACCTAAAGCATCTGGGTCAGGACGTTGATGTCGATGGATGATGATTCGATCATATTTTTTTATTTCTGCTAAAATTTCAGATTGGACAGTCATTATTTCCCTGCTTTCTATGAACGTTCCATTACTTGGCAAACAACGATTGCCTTGGAAACGATCGTATTTTCGATATATACTTCAATGTCTAGTTTGGCTGATCTCCGACCAATTTCAAGCACTCTCGGACGAATATCCAATTCGCTTTCAAGTTGGATTAAACGTAGATAATGGAGACTCATCTGTTCGATCATGATATTTCTGCGTTGATTTAATACCATGGTTTTTTGTGCAACATCAGAAAGGATCTCACTTAATACACCAAATGAAATCGTACCGACCCCATTGACCATTTGAGGGGTAACCACAAATTTAAACTTTGGATTTGCCAAAAGATTCCCGTCTCGGTCTCGATCGATCGTTTGGATTCCTCCTGAGATTTGGTCAGAGATCGTATCTGCAATTTGCGGTTGTCGCTGAACTAACTGCATGGCTTTCATCACATCTTGCCGAGTAATCAGCCCTTCAAGCGTCAAATCATCCGAAACGACTGGCATGACTTCTAAACCATCCCAGATCATTTGATGGCTGACAGAAGCAACACTCATGGTTTTTTTCACACTGATCGGGTCTTTTGTCATGACCCGCTCAATTACTTGTGTATCTGCTTTACCAAGAACATCTTTAGCAGTAATAATTCCCATCAAGCGCATGTGACGGTTCACTACTGGAAATCGTGAATGGTGCGTTTCCTCTGATAGTTTTTGATAATCGGCGATCGTATCTGTTTGTAGCAGGTAGTGTGTCTTTTCTGCTGACATATAGATATCACTGACAAGCATAATGTCTTTTTTAATCAATTGATCACTCAAAGCACGGTTGATCATCGTTGCTACGGTAAAGGTATCATAAGTCGTACGAAGAATCGGCATCGCTAATTCATCTGCTAAGCGAGCAATCTCGGGGGTAGTGTCAAATCCACCAGTAATCAGCACGGCGGCTCCATCTTCTAAAGCTAATTTTTGAACTTCCGAGCGGTTACCGACGATCATCAGTGATCCTGGTGTGATATAGCGTTCCATCGCATGTTTCGTCATCGCACCGATCACAAATTTATTCAATACTTTGTCTAATCCTGTTGCGCCTCCCAATACATCTCCTTCAATGATCCTGACGACTTCCCCAAACGTCAGTCGTTCAATATGTTTTTTCAATTTCCGCTCAATCCGGATTGTTCCGACACGTTGGATCGTTGAAACTAATCCGATATTTTCAGCATCCTTGATGGCACGATAGGCCGTTCCTTCACTTACGTTTAATTCTTTTGCTATACTTCTGACTGAAATACGATTTCCAACCGGTAAGCTTTCGATATATTCTAAAATCAAGTCATGTTTCGTCGCCATATCTTTAACCTACACTTCCAGCGTTTCAGAAACGCTCATTATTTTTCCTTCGTTCCCTGCCAACTTCTCAATAAATAGTTGAGGATCTTGTTGGATAACAGGAAATGTATTGTAATGGATAGGAACGACTAGCTTAGCGCCAATCCGTTTTGCTGCTCTCGCTGCATCTTCTGGTCCCATTGTAAAATTATCACCAATTGGTAAAAAGGCAACGTCAATGGTAAATTGTTCGGCAAGTAAAGCCAAATCACTAAAATCAGCGGTATCTCCTGCGTGATAGATCGTTTTTCCTTCTGCTTGGATCACAATCCCACTAGGTTCGCCCATATAAAGCGGTGTGCCAGCTACCTCATAACTTGAGCTGTGCTGGGCAGGAACAAATTTTACGATCCCAAATGGAAATTCATATTTTCCACCAATATTCATCCCATGTCCTTTGGCACCTAACTGTTCCGCATAATTGGTAATCTCAACAATGCTGATAATCGTTGCATCATTTTGTTTAGCAATCGGCACCATGTCTCCTACATGATCGTTGTGCCCATGAGTAACTAAAACCCAGTCTACTTCTACCTTATCCACTGTTAAATCTGTTAACGGATTGCCTGTAATAAACGGGTCGATAATCAAGCGTTCACCATTTTTCATTTCGATCGACACACATGAATGTCCGTGATAAGTAATTTTCACTTTTCTCGCTCCTTTTACTTTCTTTCATACATTAAATAAACCGATTTCATTTAGAGAATAATCCTAAATAATAGTACAGTACATACGTAATCATTGTAACAGATAATACAGTTTGTACCAAGTGGCAAATCAGCTCAAACCACTCTAAGTACGCTACTCCACTAACTCTGCATACGTAAAAGGAACTATTTTTTCGAAGTCTGTTCTAGCAATCTTAATGCTTCTGCCAATTTCGCCACTTGACATGACCAACATTTGCTTTTCTTTGAAAGATGCATCAACTAAAAAAAGATAATCTGGGTGTTTACGATAAATGCCGATCGGTGTATTTGCACCATGTGGATAATCTGTAGATGCCATCACAAAATCCATTCCGGGAAAACCGACTTTGTGATCACCAGAAATTTTCCTGGTTTTTTTGTAATCTAAATGTTCAGACAATGGAACAACGGCAATGATTACACCTGTTTTATCCCCTTTCAAAACTAATGTTTTACAAACACTGTTTTGATCAATTTGTTTTTGCTTGAGTATTTTTTGAAAATCATTCAATTCTGTCTGATTAAATGTCAGAGCTTCGTAAGAAATTCTTTCTTTTTCTAAATATTCTTCTACTTTTGTTTTCATCTACTATCTTCCTTCCATTTCCTTCTCTTTTATTTTACAAAAAAATAGAAAAAAAAGAACGAGCAAGAACTTTGGTTCAACTGATACAAAAAATGGTATGGAAAAGTCACCTCTTTAAAAGATTACGACCTTTTCCACACCATTATTGTTTCAATTATTTTTTGCCTCTACGTTGTGTTGCTTCCATGATCACTGGTAAAATCACTGGACGACGTTTTGTTTGTTCAAATAGGTAGCGTCCTAATTGATCTCGAATGTCTTGTTTTAATTTACTCCACTCAAAGTCGTTACTTTCCAAGTGTTTTTCCACGATTTCTTCGATCATCGTCCCACTTTCTTTCATCAAATCACGACTAGCTTTGACATAAACGAAACCGCGAGATGTGATTTGTGGTTTTGAGACGATTTTCTTTTCACGGCGACTAATAGTAACTACAGCTACAAAGATACCATCTTCTGACAAGATTTTACGGTCACGTAACACAATATTACCAATATCACCAATTCCTAAACCATCGATCATCACATTTTCAGCACTGATCGTTCCAGCGACACTCATCCGTTTATTTTTATATTCCAACACATCACCACGTCCTGTGATGTAAATGTTTTTGTAAGGGATCCCGACGGCATGAGCTAAATCAGCATGAGCAGCTAATTCACGATATTCACCTTGAACAGGAATAAAATAAGTTGGTCTCATCAAATTAAGCATCAACTGAAGATCATTAGGGTTCGCATGTCCAGACACTCGCATGTTCTCAGAGATCAATTTGACCGTACCACCTGCACGATAAATGATATCCTCTGTTTTAGCTACCATCGTTTCCATCGCAATACTTGGAGTAGTTGTGATATAGACTAAGTCGCCTTCTTCGATTTTGATATTACGGTGGGTTTTATTGGCCATTTTTTGCAATGACTTAATTGGTTCACCCATCCGTCCAGTTTCTAAAATGATGATTTCTTCTGGTTTGTATTTCTTCATGTCCTTCAAGGTCACAAGCAAATCTTCACTCGGAAGTTGTAGTTTTTCCAGACGCATTGCTGTTCGGATGATCCGCTCAAAATCTTGCCCTGTCAATACTACTTTTCTTTGTGCCTTTTCGGCTGCATCCAAGACTTGTTGAACCCGCTGTAGATTACTTGCCACACAAGCAACGATGATTCTACCTTCCCAATACTTGATCGTATCGAAGACTTCATCCGCAATCTGTAGCTCTGATGCAACAGGAACTGAGTTTTCAGCGTTCGCTGATTCACTAAGTAATGCCAATACGCCTTCTTTACCGATTTCTGCCAAACGAGCATAATCAGTTTGATACATTGGAATAGCTGTCTGATCGAATTTAAAATCGCCTGTGTAGACAATGCTGCCCTCTTTGGTTTTCAAGTTGATCCCGACTGAGTCTGGAATCGTGTGGGTGGTTCGGAAAAAGCTGACGATCGTCTCGCCAAAATCAATCTCCGTGTGTTCATCGACTACATGGAAATCTTTGAAACCTTTTGCTGCATCATTTCGTCCCACACTCAATTTAGCAAGCTCGATCGTTAACTCGGTTCCAAATACTGGTACAGAGAGCTTAGAAAGTAAATAAGGTAACGCTCCGATCGCATCTGCATGTCCATGTGTCAAAAAGACTCCCGCTACCCGATCAATGTTTTCTTCCAGATACGTAAAGTCAGGAATGACTACATCAATACCTAACAATTCGTTTTCAGGATATTTTAAACCACAGTCTAAAACAAAAATATCTTCTCCCACTTCAGCGATGTACATATTTTTTCCATTTTCACGTACGCCGCCTAAAGGGATAATTTTAATGGTACTCACAAATTTCACCTCTTCTTATGATGTCCAAGTTTAAAGACATCGATTCTCTTCTTTAACTAAATAGATGATTCATCTCAATGAGCAACTCACAAAATTTTAGCTGACTTCTTCTATTGCTTAGCAAGAAAAAGCAGCTGATTGACAGTCCTCTTGTTTATCTTCTGCCATTTTTGAATAAGTTTCATTAAAGCGATGAATCGATTATTTTTAACACAAAAGTCGAAAACAATGGATTCGACTACTCCCCATCATTATACAACAAATTAGATAAATCGCTAGCATCTGCTATTTTCAAGAAAAAAAGCCTGGTTTTATAAAGCACAACCAATCTTGCCTCAAGTCGTTGATTAAAACAGTCTCAATTTAACAAACTGTCTACTTTTATCCGTTCTTCTGTTACAAACATACTCCGTCTATTTTACCATATTTTTAGAAATAACTATAGTAGGATTTTCGATCTCAATAAAAGCTTTCTTACTACAAATCACTTCAAAGCTCTATTAAGTTCATTGACTTATAATTATACTTATCATAATTCGAGAGAGTACATCGATAGATTTGCTGGAACGCATACTAAAAAAAGACGGTAGAATTGGTATCGTGGCGCACCTCAAAAGTTCGTTTACTAACTATAAGAGGTGCAAAACACAATAAACCAAATCTATCGTCTTTTACAATCAATCTTCCTTAAGAACTCGCTTTGGATAAAACCAGAGGATCATTCTCAAAGTTTTAACCAAACTTCTCTTTTGGAGAAACTATTTTTTATCATCTTTTTTGGAGAATTTTTCTTTGACATCTTCAAAGCCTTCTTTGATATCATCGCCTAAATTACGAGCTTTTTCTTTGATATCAGCACCAAGTGATTGTGCTTTTCCTTCAGCTTCTTTGCTTTTATCATCTGTTGCTTTACCGTAAGCTTCTTTTCCTTTACCAACTACTTTGTCTTTTGCATCTTCAGAACGTCCTTTTAAATCTGCCATCTTAATTCCTCCCTTAAATTTCTCATTTCTAACTATCTAACTATTATCAGGGTATCATCAACTTGAAAAACAGACAAACAGTATGCTCTTAGATCGTTTTTTCAAAGGTTCCCCACACTTTAACTTCTTTGTTTTCAACCATTACTTGTCCTTTGGCGATCACTGTTTCGATGGCTAAGGTTTCTTTGTCAAGTATACATAGATCAGCATCGTTCCCTACTTTGATTGTTCCTTTTCGCACCAGCTTTAACACACGAGCGGGATTGACTGTGATTGCTCGCAAGGCTACTTCAAGTGGAATCTCTTCTTTTTCTACCGCTTCTTTGATACCTACCAGTAGTGATTTTGCGCTTCCGACACCCATACCAAGAAAGTGATTTTTTTCATCAAAGTAAGGTAAACTTCCTTGTCCATCAGATGACATTGTAAAATGATCAAGGGAAACGCCAGCTTCGATCAACTGTTTTAAAGCTTTACTAAAGCGGACTTCCCCATCTGTTCGTTCCCAAAAATCAGGATCTTCGCTCGCTGTGAAGTCAATTGTCCCACCTTTTTTCGCAAACTCGATACAAGCTGTTAAAAGTTCTGGCGTGCGGTTGGCATGGGTAGGTAAAAATTGCGTAATCGGAATCTCGGTTTCCTCAACTACCCTTGTTAATAACTCTAGTTTACGTTTTCCTCCACCTAAATGGACATTGACGATACCAGCTTTACCAGACAACATACCTCCTACTCGGGCATCAGCAGTTGCTCGAGAAAATTCTTCAAATGTAGGCTGAGATGATCGATGGTCAGAAACAGCAATTTCGCCAATTCCGATGATTTTATCAATTGTCAAAAAATCTTTGATGATTGAATCCGTAACCGTTTTGAGTGGTAACCGATAAGAACCTTCATAGACGTAAGTTGAGATTCCTTCTGCTTCTAAGCCTTTTGCCTTACTGATAAGTGCAGTCATGTCACGACCTTCACCATCTGTTCCCAAACACCCAACAACTGTTGTTACACCCGCTGTCGTCAATTGACTTAAAGTTACTTCTGGCGTACGATTTTGAAAACCGCCCTCTCCACCTCCACCTAAAAGGTGAAAATGGCAATCAATAAAGCCCGGTGTCAACACTTTCCCACTACCGGAAATTTCTTCCACTTCTAACTCAGCATAGCCACCGGTCAACGCTTCTTCAAGCGCAATAATTTTATCCCCGGCAATCAATACATCCATGACCCCTAAATAATCTGGTGCATAGACCTCAATTTGACGAATGATTTTCATTTGACTTCATCCTTTCTGATACCGATATTTTGATTTTCTTTGTTTCAAAAGTAACTATTTTTAGTATAAAAAAGCCGAAGAATAATGAAAATAAGACAAACTATTTTCAGTCTCTTCGGCTTGCTTTCTATAAGTCAACTTTTTGGCTAGTAAGTTTGAAAAAGCATCGAGTTCCTCTGTCATCAGAAAAAACACGATTCGTGGATTCTTCACTAGCCTTAACTTTATTGCTTCGCTATTGTAAGCCGATTGCTATAGCAATCATGATAAAGATAGTACCTAGGACAAAAAAGAAGCCTTGCATTTTGATTTGGAATCTTGCCCATTTTGCCCACTCGATACGTGCAACACCTAAGACACCAATCAAACTAGCTGATACAGGGGTAAAGGCATCCATAAATCCAGCGCCTAATTGATAAGCTAATACAGCTACTTGACGAGAGACCCCTACTAAGTCAGCAAGTGGTGCCATGATTGGCATCGTTAACGCCGCTTGACCAGAATTGGATGTCACGACTAAATTAAACAGGCTTTGGAAAATATACATTGCCCACGCTCCGATAGCCGCTGGTACTCCTGCTAAAGCTGTACCGATGCCATGTAAAATGGTGTTTAAAGCAGAAGGAACAGAAGCATCTGAGCCACCTAATACTAATAAGATCCCTTTTGCCATCCCTACAACGATTGCTGTTCCAGCTAGATCAGCAGCACCCGATTGGAAAGAAGAGGCAATATCATTGATCCGCATGCCATCCAATTTGAAGATTACTGCAATGATCCCTGCGACTAATCCCATAACAAAAAATTGTGAAGCAATTTCTGGGATATAATACCCTTCTTGCGTAACACCCCAAACGATCCAAACCAATACGATGAGCATTTCAAGTAAAATCAATTTGTGTCCCAACATAAACGCTTTTTTCTCGTCGGTTGTTTTTTTCAAATGACTTCTGAAATAATCATCCGATTTATACGTCAATGAGCTTTCAGGGTTTTTACGGATTTTCTCCCCATAAATCATCAAATAGCCAGCAGATAACGCTGTGATAACGACCCACATGATCAATCGGAACGTCGCACCCGATAACACTGGAATGCCAGCGATCCCTTGAGCAACTGCTACACTAAACGGACTCATCCAGGAAGTCGCATTTCCGACTTGAGAGGCGACATACGTGACTGTTACTGCAACGATCGAGTCATAACCAAGAGCTATCACAAATGGGACCATCACCATAGAAAAAGGAATGACTTCCTCTGCCATGCCGAATGTCGCGCCACCGAATGAAAAAGCAAAAAATAATAGCGGTAAGGCTAAACGCTCCAGTCCCCTTGTCTTACTGATGAAAGCATAGATCCCTGCATCAATTGCCCCGGTGCGCATGATAATTCCAAAAGCACCACCAACAACTAAAATAAGTGCAGCGATTCCGACAGCCGATCCATACTTGTCTCCTGAAACTAACCCTTCAAAGACAAAATTCAAAAATCCGAAACCACCAAAATCATCGGTCCCCCATACTCGAGCCGTTTTATGGAGTTTTTTTGAAGTATCATAAATGCGTTCGCCAAATTGGTCATAAAGTACATCATCTGTTAAAGAGATTTCATCTAACTTTTCTTGCGTTAATTTCTTTTCACCTTCAGAGATCACTTCTTCTAACCCTTTTTCAGGGACTTTTAATTTCTCTCTTTCCGTCGGATCATTTTGTAACTTCTCTAATTGATCAAATACATAGGAGCGATCCAAGGCATAAGCATAACGAAATGAATCTTGGCGTAATACAGTTCGCGTACTTGTTTCTCCGTTTGCATCTTGGTATTCGATATCTTGTGTACTAAATTTTCCTGCTGGTACAATAAATGTCAGCAACCAAGCAAGGATGACCACTCCAAAAATGATGACATAAGTATGGGGTGTCGTCATTTTTGTGAGATCCCGTTTGGATTTCCCCGAAGACACTTGCTTCTTCACTATGAAGTCTTCCTTTCTATCTTTAAATTTTTATGAATAAAACAATCAATATCAGATTAGATTATACAGCAAAAAAACGCTAAACACATTAATTATCTATTAAAGCAATCTTTTTTATTTTTGTTAAAAGCAACCAAAAAAAGTTAAATAATTCTCTTGTATTTTGTGATGCAAGGATATAATCAATTAGTTTCATATGATATCTTTACTTGTTTTATTATTTATGAATAAAAACCAATTATATTTTATCATTTTTAAAATATGTATATTTTTTCAATATTCGATATAAATAGAATTTTTTATTCATTATTTATCCGAAAAAACGAATAAAAAAACAGATAGTCTATTAGAAAAATAGCTGCTTCAGACTTTTTTAATCTATAAACAATCTTCATTGCAATAATCATAACTAATGTACTATAATTGCAATGTAAAGAGTTTTGGGGAAGACTCTTTCATCAACGTGTATTAAGAGACAAAAAAGAATTCAAGTGAATTCTTTTTTGTCTCTTCTTTGTGATATTTTGCTTGTTTTAACTATTGAAAAAAGATGTTACCTTGCTCTACTTTTTACACTAACACTTAGAAATCGCCGAATGTTCCTAGTTTTATTCAAAGGTGTCCCTTTTTCATCTACTTCAAGGCAATGTTTCCATTCATTCTATTTTTACGTTCCCTAACGAATCAGCTGGCAGACTGTAAAATATAGGGTTTGCTGCAATAGTAATATGGTAGCGATAGAGGAACTATCACAAAGAGCAAGCTCAACTTCTGACAATGATAAAGCGGTATCATTCATTTGTGCATGGTTATCCAATACTAGGTCAGCAAATTCAAACAGTCGCAACCCATTACTGTGTTGTGATTTGATACTTCGCGAGAGATCAAATCCAGTAACAATAATCAGTAAATGACCATTTGACTTGATCCATTGAGCTAACTCCACAATACTTGGATCCCTGCCTTCATTGGAAAGAAGTAGAAAAATATCTGCTTGTTTGACAGAGAGCTGATCAATGATCGCTTTTCCTGTTCCTTCCAAAGTTTCATATATCCCATTTGCCGGATTTTCAATTAACTTGCCCGGTATCATTTCAGGTAAATGCTCCCAAAACTCAAATGCTATCCCGCTTAGTGTACGACTAGCAAAGATTTGTAAACGTCCACCTAATGAAACTTGACGAGCAATTAAAGAAGCAGCTTGAACCATCAAGGGTTCTTCGATTCTTAATTTCTTTTCTAGTTGCTGATAATAATCAAAATAGTGTAAACTCATTTATTTCTCCACCTTTAATTTCACAACAAAAACAGCAAGTGCACTAAAACATAAAAAAAGAAATCAGTTAAGACGTATCAACCTTTTGCTTGAAAATGAAAGATAAAAAAAGGCATTGAGCATACTGCCCAATACCTTGACATAGTAAATAAACGAGCTACCGACCATCGAAAAACCGACACAAGGGTAGAAATCTCCCCAGAAATTAGGTACAATAAATACGGTCGATGCCTTGCATTGACTATGGCAAATGATCGGTCAGGGTGTATACGTGTGACTGGTCATTCCCTGATAGTTAGTTGCCGCTAACTATTAGGGAGCCTTTTTTTATTCTGCTGTTTCTATCTTTAATCATTTTAAGTAATCTATCAGACAAGTGCAAGTCCGAAAAAATAAAAAAACCATGGTCTGTTTTCTTGACATATAAATCAACTTTTTTAACTGAACAAGAATCCTATCACGATAGGATTCTTGTTTTTAGATTTATTTTTTAACAATGATAACAGCCAATATCTACTTAAATAAATAAATTTGCCGTCCACAATTAAATATGTCATGATCATTTTTTTGTTTAGCCTACCAAGATGACTCTCCCCTACTGCTTTTCGCTAACTCCCATTCCTTAAATGGCATACTCAGACCCTAAAACCAGACAAAAAAGCAACCGCTCATCCAAATAAAATGGATTTAACCAGCGGTTGCTTTGTTCTAACGAAAAACTCAAGCGAGCAATAACCGTAGTTGCAAGCTACATGGATCAACTTTCTTAACTCACTGCTTTTAGCGTTTATCTGATCGTTTTGTTCTGCGATGAGAAGCCGTGTGTCTGCCTTTTTTGCCGATATGAACGCCTCTAAAGAAATAAGGGATAAAGATGACGAAATAACCTATGATAAATATCAAAGCAAAAATCATAGCTTCCCACGCACCTAAAGCAAGTTCAAGCATAACACTTAAAATAGAAATTGTTGCTAAATACCAGATAAAAATCAATAATTTCTCTTTTTTTCTAGCCATTTGAATGAAAACATATCCACAAATTAGCACCAATGGAGTCAAAAACAACCAGTTATTTCCTTCCATCAGCCATTTCAATCCATCAAGAAGTGTTTGACCGATTGTAATCAATTTTCCCATACAAAGCTACACACCTTTTCTGTATTTAAAAGTCAATTTTGCCATAACTCTTTTATATTACTACATAATAAGAAAAATGACGTTTATTTTAATAGCTAACAAAAAGTATTTTACTAAAATTTAAGCAACGAACTAGATAAGACCAAGTAAAAGTACCTTAGTTTAGAAATTATAACTCTTTACTAAGTTGTATCAGATACTCTTTAAGGGCAGCGCCGATTTCTGGATGTTGTAACCCATAATCAATATTGGTTCGCATGTAACCATATTTATCACCAACATCATATCGTCTCCCTTTAAAATTTCTTGCATAGACTTTTTGATGGCGATTTAATGTATCAATCGCATCCGTTAATTGGATTTCATTGCCCGCACCTGGTGTTTGCGTTTCGAGTATTGGAAAAATGTCTGGTGTTAATAAATAGCGTCCAATAATGGCAAGGTTACTAGGCGCCTCTTGAGGAGTAGGTTTTTCTACCATTTTTCTTACTCGATATAACCCAGTTTTTTCTTCCTCTCCAGGATCAATGATTCCATATTTTCCTGTATCTTCTGGCAAAACTTCCATCACTGCAATCGTTGATGAATGAGTTTCCTCGAAGTCCATCATTAGCTGTTTTGTCAAAGGGACTTGATCCACCATCAAGTCGTCCCCTAACATGACAACAAATGGTTCATCTCCTACAAATGCTTTGGCCTGAAGAACTGCATGCCCTAATCCTTTAGGGTAAGATTGTCGGATAAAATGAAGATTAACAGCTTCCGTTTCCTTGATGGTACTTAATAAATCGAGTTTTCCCTTCTCACGCAGATTTAATTCCAATTCAAGGTTAGCATCAAAATGATCTTCGATCGGACGTTTTTCTTTCCCAGTAACAATTAAAATATCTTCAATCCCAGATTTTAACGCTTCTTCAACAATGAATTGGATCGTTGGTTTGTCAACAATAGGAAGCATTTCTTTAGCCATTGCTTTTGTCGCAGGTAAAAAACGCGTGCCTAAACCACCTGCAGGTATGATTGCTTTCTTAACTTTCATACACCCCGTCCTTTCATTTCAATATAAGCCCTTAGCTTAATGAAAATTCATTCTCTATTTTACCATCTCGCAACATGATTTCTTTGGCTGCTTGTTTGATGTCTTCTCCATTATATAATACATTGTAGATTGTCTGTGTGATCGGCATCTCTACCCCTAGTTGTTCCGCTAATTCAACCGCAGCTTTAGTAGTAGAGACTCCTTCAACCACCATTCCCATATTCTCAAGTACTTCTTCTAAATTATGTCCTTGACCAAGCAAATTTCCTGCTCGCCAGTTACGAGAATGAACACTTGTACAAGTCACGATCAAGTCACCTACACCACTCAAGCCAATAAATGTCAATGGATTGGCACCCATTGCCACTCCTAGACGGCTAATCTCCGCTAATCCTCGAGTCATGATCGCCGCTTTTGCATCATCACCAAAACCTAATCCATGGATGGCACCAGCACCGATAGCAATGATATTTTTTAAAGCCGCACCCGTTTCAACTCCGATGACATCATTATTCGTATAAATTCTAAAATAATCATTCATGAACAGATCTTGCACGTAGATTGCCGCTTGCTGATCAATGCTTGCAGCAGTAATGGTCGTAATATCATGAACAGCAACTTCTTCCGCGTGGCTTGGTCCAGAAAGCACGACGATTGCCTTTCTTTTTTCCTCTGGAATCTCTTCAGCAATAACTTCAGAAATGCGTTTATGTGTTCCTTGCTCTAACCCTTTACTTGCATGAATGATGATTGGTTTAGTATTCATTTTCTCAATCAATTCTTGAGCAACTGAACGAATAGCTTTCGTTGGTACAACGAATAAAACCGCATCGACATCCTTCACTGCTTCTGCTAATTCTTTATAACCGATAATCGTTTCGGAAATTTTTAGGTTAGGTAAAAATTGTTTATTTGTATGATACTGATTAATTTCATCGATTTGTTCAGGAACATTTCCCCAAATACGAACATCATGTCCGTTTTCTGCTAAGGTTTGCGCTAAAGCAGTCCCCCAAGAGCCTGGGCCTAAAACTGCAATTTTTTGTTTCATTGATATTCCTCCAAATAGTTGATAGTAACTATTATAGTATAGATACTCTAAATGTTGAAAACTATTTTTCCCGTTTTAACAGTTTGTTTAACACTTGACATTGTTGTATTAAGATACATTTTAATTTTATGTCATTCAAAGCGTTATAATTATCATATAAATAATCATTGAATCAACTAGAAAGGGGGGCTAGAATATGTGGTCTGTTACACCGCCATTTTAATTAATGTTTCAGTTATTTTTATTCCAGCGATATGGGTTGCATCGTTTGTCCCATCACTTTTGTACGATCGTTACTAAATGATAAAAGAAGAAAACACCAGAATTCAGATTGAACTGTGTGTTTTCTTCTTTTGTTTATTCTCTCATCCTGAACAACTGAAAATAACTATTTAGATCAGAGCATGTAAAATGGTTGCGTGGCTTATCTTATATTTTGATTCTGACAATTTTATGTAAAAAAATCAGAGTGCGCTTTATATGTGTATGTCCTCATTACATCCTCATTGTAATAGCCCTGACATACTGCACTCTGACTCTTTTTTTATTTTGTTAACTTTATTAACTGATCTTCAGCCATAATACTAAAGCCACATCAGGTTCCCAACCGATTTGTCCCATGTGGATGTTACGACAACGGTAAAGATTTCCTTTATAGGTCACAATATCACCAATATTATATAATTTCCCAATTTTCCATTCTTCTGCTTGATTATCTGCTGTCGTTTTCGCTGTCACTTGTTGACTTTTCTTAGAAATACCAGAAGAATTGACTGCTGCGATTTGATAAGTGTATGTCGTATCAGACATTAATCCCTTGTCTATAAAATCTGGTGTCATCGTGGTTGTTAATAGAACGCCATTTCGATAGATTTCATAGCCGATGACCTCTTCTTTCGGATCATTTGCAGACCAACCGAGTGTCACAGAGTTTTGCGATACACCTTTTACTACTAGACCAGTTGGTATCGAAGGGGCTGGTAATTGTGAACCAGCTTGTGTTCTGATCGTTAATACGTCAGACGATGTTGAGCGATTTCCTGATGTATCGACTGCTTCAACCGTAAATGAATAGGTTGTGTCAGGGGATAAATTGCTCACCGTATAATTGGTTGTGTTACTAGTCCCAATGAGTTGCTTGTTTTGATAAATATTATAATGAGAAACACGCACATTATCAGTAGAAGCTGACCAGCTTAATGAAATGCTTGATTGCGTTGCGGTTCCTTTTAAATTTTCTGGTTTAGAAGGTTTCTCAGTATCTGGTACTTGCTCTTTGAACAATCCTTGATAAGCATTCGCAAACGACTGATTATAGGCAATTCCAGCTTTATTTCTGCCCTCGTCCCAATTGACACTCCATGTCATGATTCCTTTTAATGGCGTTTGATCTTTTGTCATTTGTTCAAACACTTGATAGACCTTTGAAGGATCTTTAACATAGCCATTCGCTGCGGCATCTTCGTTAGCTGGGATCCCTAGAGCTAGTTTACTTGCCGGAATTTGGATAAAGCCACCGCTTCCTTCATTAAATGATTTTGAAATCCCGTACAAAAATTCATACTTTTTATTGTCATTGTTTTGGGCAATCCATTCCGTCCCAACACTAATCCCATCGCCTGCTTGATTATACAATTGAGGGGCAATAAAGTCATATTCATTTTGTAAAGCTGTAATGTATGGTACATATGCCCCATTTGTTCTTAAGTATGGAAATTCAGGCGCCATTGAGATAATAAAATGTTTGTTTTCTTTCTTGTAATGCTCACGAACGATTTTTAATGCCGCCGGAATGACTGTTTGATTATCCCCAGCAGCCACCGCAGTTTGTTCCAAATCAATATCTAATCCATCAAAGCCATATACTTCTACTAACCGAATGATTTCATTCGCAAAAGCTTGTTCCTGGCCACGATGTAATTCAATATGTGAATCTGCTCCTCCTAGAGAAATAATGACTGCTCGCCCTTGCGCATTCAATGTTGCTACTTTTTCACGAAAGGCCTGATCCGTCATATTATAAGGTTTAAAAGTAGGAATCCCTTCTCCTTTCATAAACGAAACCGTCACTACATTGTAAAAAGGATTTATTTTGGCCAAATCAATGTCGGCTGGACGACCTCCTTGATAGCCTGCGCCTTGTTCCGCTTGCCAGTTATGATAGTATCCGACTGCAATTTGTTTATTCGCGAGGTCAGGCATCGTGTCTGCTGCATCAGCTGCAAAAACCGTCGTACCTCCACTTACTATTGCACTAAACACGCCTACAGAAAATAATACTAGTTTTTTCTTCATCAAACCGCCTCCATTATTCTTTATTACATAACATATTACACCACCAATTAAAACGATTACAATTATTTGCATAGTATTGCAACACCCAAATAATCGATTACGCACTTTTTCTTTAAAAGCGCGCAAAAATGACGCTTTATTTAAATTTTATTACATTTGTGATATATTTAAAAAAACATCTACAATATATATAAAAAAACACTAGGAGGATAAAGATATGACTAACCATTCGTCTCTGATTCGTAAGTTAAGAAAAGAACGTGGCTTAACACAAGAACAGTTGACACGAGGTATCTCACAACGAGGAACCCTTGCAGCGTTTGAATCAAGAGGAACAAAGATCAGTTTTGAACTATTAGTTAACTACCTTGAACGAATGAACATTACTTTAGAAGAGTATCAATTTCTTCTTAATAGCAATTCACTTACGAATAAACAAAAATTAACCAACTATCTCATCTCATCCAAAAAAATCACTCACGAACAAGAATTAGAACTACTAAACGAATACGAAAAAACAGGCAGCATCTACTATCGTTTGATTTATGCCCAACGAAAATTGATTATGAACTACCTCTACAACCATACTGATACCAATTTGAAAATAGAAGAAGAAATTTTTGTGATCAAAAATTATCTTGAAAAAATTGAAACCTGGGGACATTTTGAACTAACGATTTTTTCAAACTGTTTGTTTATTTTTGATGATCAATACATCATCCATCTCTTTCAAACCAGTGTATCAAAAATGAAAACGTACATAGACGCTACCTACTATTCAGAACTTTTCTCTAATTTTATTCTTAATGGTTTACGCCTCTCATTTAACCGTCATTCTGCGATTCTTAGAAAACTTTTTCTATGCGAACTGAAAAGATTAACGCAAAACCACAAACAGTCAATTGATCTTGCCCAGTATAAATTATTTGCGGCTTTGGATCGATTAGCAGATGGCGATCATTCAGCCATCCCGGAAATCGAAAAGGGTCTTCGTTTTTTTGAGTGGTTAGATTTGACTAATGCTAAAGAATATTTTAATAATCTCAAAAATTTATTGATTGAAAGCAGTTTACAAAACAAAGCTAATTAACAATAACGAACCGGAAGATGTTATTTTTGTTGTAATGCTAGACAAACAATCTAAGCTTACTGTTCTCCTCGTTATACTAAATTCATGAAAAGAAAACCTTTTCATAAAAATCATTTTGGAGGAAAGTTATAATATGAAAAAAAGTTCTTTATTAGGGTTAGGTTTGGTTTTAGCAACGACAGGATTGACAACATTATCTTCCGTCAATGTTTCAGCACATGGTTATGTTATCTCGCCAATTAGCCGTGCCTATCAAGGTCAATTGGATAAAGAAAACATTGGCTATGATTTCGCAGTTCAAAAATATGGTCCGATCATTAATGAACCACAATCACTAGAAGCTCCTCAGGGATTCCCTAAAGGTGGACCAGCAGATGGAAAAATCGCTTCTGCAAATGGTGCAAGAGGATTTGAATTAGATAAGCAAACTTCTAGTCTATGGACGAAACAAAATTTAACAGGGGGAGCGACAAAATTCACTTGGAAGTATACGCAATCACACCCAACTAGTAAATGGCATTACTATATCACTAAACCAGGTTGGAACCAGAATAAACCACTTTCTCGCAATGAACTTCAATTGATCGGCGAAGTCCAAGGAAAAGGTGCGCAAGCTAGCACGAGTCCAACTCACACCATTACGATCCCAAATGACCGGATAGGTTATCATGTGATTTTAGCAGTTTGGGATGTAAGTGATACATCAAATGCCTTCTACAATGTTATTGATGCGAATATCCAACCTCGTAGTATCTTAAATGATTTAAATGAATCCATGTGATTCTCTTTAACTGAACAATCAATCATTCTTCATTTTCTTTACTGTTTATTGAAAACATTTGCTCAATCTTTCCCACGATGGGTAGTTCTAGTATTGCTAGGCTCAACATCGTGGGATCTTTTTCGTTTCACTTTTGCCACTCATCAATAATAAGAGCGTATCAGAAAGAAGTTATCTTTTATCGAACGCTTTTTCATGATAGCGAACTGAGCGAACTTTTTTAGGAACCATACTTTTTTTGTTGCAATAACAAACAATATTTAACCCTCTTCTCCTTTCGTTTTATACTATTTTTGTGAAAAAATTTATTTCACATAATAAGCAATTGATGGAGGGAATCAAGATGAAAAAAAGTTTAGTCGTAGGATTAGGTCTCGTTTTAGCAACAACTGGTTTAACTGCCTTATCGACAGTTAATGTGGATGCTCACGGTTATGTGGAGAAACCTATCAGTCGTGCCTATCAAGGAGAATTAGACAGTAAGAAGAATTGGCATGCAGCTCTTGAAAAATACGGTGAAATAATTACTGAGCCACAATCACTAGAAGCACCTAAAGGATTCCCAAATGGTGGACCTGCAGATGGAAAAATTGCTTCCGCAAATGGTGTCAAAGGATTTGAATTAGACAAACAAACTGCTACTATTTGGACAAAACAAAACCTTTCAACTGGTCCAACGAAATTCACTTGGTCTTATACTGCCGCGCATAAAACAGCTAAATGGCATTACTATATCACGAAAAATAATTGGAATCCAAACAAACCATTATCCCGCGATGAATTTCAATTTATAGGTGAGGTAGACGGTCACGGGAAAGATGCCGACACAAATCTAACACACACGATCACTATTCCAGGTGATCATCTCGGTTATCATGTCATCTTAGCCGTTTGGGATGTGAATGATACTTCAAATGCCTTTTACAATGTGATTGATGCGAATATCCAACCTCGTAATCTCTTAACTGACTTATCAAACAATTCATAAAAATTCTGCTATCAACATATCAACACACGGATCAAATCGCTCACTTGATCCATGTCATAACAAAAAAACATACCAGTATGAACCGCTTATCTCACTGACAGACGATTCATATTGGTATGTTTTATTTTATTATTTTACGAAATCGTTCCTCTTAGAACTGATTGTGTCGCTTAATACTCAAATTGACGGTAATATCTTCTGATTTCTAAGGGGTGACAATTTAATTGCTCGATATGTGCATCGATTCGTTGTGTCACCGCATGCATCAGCAAATAAGAAAGGACACGTCCACGATAACTTTCGTCAATTCCTTCAATTGGATAGTCTTTTGTATCAATCAATGTATAATTTGCACAGATTTTTGGTAATAGGTTTGCGACTCTTTCTGCAAGTACACGTTGTTCATCTTCTCCTAAGAACAACGTCACTGGTGTCGTTTCTTCAATCACTTCTAGCGTACCATGTAAAAATTCAGCAGCATGGATCGATTTAGAAGGCAACCAACTTTGTTCTTCCCAATAACACATCGCATAAGAATAGACAGCGCCCCATTGGTTCCCTGCACCGATAAAATAGTGCATCGAATCATGACGATGTTTTTCAGCAAACACTAATCCAAAAGCATCTGCTTGTTTTTCGGCTTCGACTAAGCCAACTGCTAAGCGCTCTTCTAATTGTTGATAATAGGTTTCGTAGTCTTCAAATTCGCCATGATTATACATCAAACGATCTGCGACCATAAAGAATTTGATTTGTTCGGTTCCAGGTGCAGGATAAGTGATCGTATGGTCACAAAGTTCAGCGAGAATACTCTCTTTTGTATCAATAAACCCGATCAGTGTCGCACCCACTGTTTTGATTTCTTTGACCGCTTGCACGACTTCTTGCGTGGTACCAGTAACTGAAGACAAGACAACAATTGATTTTTCTGTTAGGCGTTTGTTGCCAGTTGTGTAATATTCTGCTGCATGTTGGACATAAACAGGTAGGTTACTTTTACCATTCATATAAGTCACAGCTTGCATCGCTGACGCGTAGGTTCCGCCGATTCCTAAATAATAAATTGCATCGAATCCCTCTCCCAATCCGTCAATGATTTGTTCCACTTGCGGACGTAAAGCTAGCGCCCCATTGATATCCTCGATTTGTTTTTGTTCATTGAATTTTAACATAGTCTCCACCTCTTAAATTTTACTTTTTAATACTTCATCAAAATCATCAAAAATTCTTTGACCTAAATCGATCCCTTTAGCAGTCGCAATTTTATAAGCCAAAACTTGGATCGGTACAACTAAAGCTAAAACAGAAAGTTCTTCTTCGCTAGTGATTCCCAGACTAAGCTGATTCTCAGTCGTTTCTCCTTCAGTCGTTACAACAATGACCTGTCCAACATATTGTTTCATGTATTGTGCTAATCGCTGGGAACGTTTTTGACTATCACTATCGGTTTCCAGGAAGAATAGGATGTGACCAGGATTGGCTTCTAAATACGGACCGTGCATGTATGCCTCTAATTCAAAGCCTTGGGAAGGTTCCCGAACAGTTTCTGTAAACTTGGTTTCAAACTCTTTCGCTGTTCCCCAATTCGGTCCATACCCGATCGCAATAAATCGTTTTGCTACACGAAAGAGTGCTTCATTTTTTTCAAAAAATTGTTCTGTTTGCGAAATGATCTGAGGAATTTTCATCACGATTTCTCTTAGTTGAACTAGTTTTTCTTCTTTTTGCGCTGCTGTTATTCTGTCTTTACTGGTTCCAATCGCTAGACCTAAGAGAATCAACTGAAGAACGGTTGCTGAATAGCCCTTGGTAACAAACCCCACTTTTTCCACGCCCATATTCAAGTCAATCACTTGATCCACTTCTTTGGTGATCGGACTTTGATCATCTCCAGTTAAAGCGATCGTCCGTCGTTTTGATGATTGGATCTTTCGAATGGCATCGACTGTCGAAGCACTTTTCCCACTTTGAGAAACAGCGATGACTGTATCAACTTCTTCTGACAATTTCCCATAATGATTAAAATGATAAGGTTCTTGGATATCCACAGTGATATCTCCATAGCTTTCTAGTGCCGGCTTTGCAGCAAGACAAGCATTATACGAAGAACCTGTCGCCAGAATCAGAACGTGTTGCATGTTTTGATAAGAAACATGGGGTGACGAATCATTCTTTTCAAGAATCGCTGATAAAACCGTTTTTTCTTCATGAATATAATCAAGCATTGTGACCATCTTGTTCTCTCCTTTTCTAAAAGATACCGATCCATGAACCAGCAATCCCAAAAATAGCTAATCCAATCAAAATCATCAATGGTTTGACTTCTTTTTTCAATAAATAAAAGACTGCTCCAAAGGCACCTAAACTTAAAATATGAGGAACGATATCATCAAAAATACTTTGAACCGTGACAGCATTTTCACCTGTTCCGATTTTCAAAGGAATATTGATATCGATCATCGTCGCAGTCATCCCGCCAACTACCATCAATCCAATGATTGAAGCACCTAACGTCAAACTTTCCATCATTCCGTTTGCTTGGATTTTCTTTAAAAATCCAGTACCTAGTCGATAGCCCCAACTTGTTGCCAAGTAACGAAATAAAACATGAGGGATATTGAAAATCAAAAGGAATAAAATTGGTCCTAAAATATTTCCTTGTAGTGCTAGCGAAGTCCCAACACCCGTCGCGATCAAACGCAACGTTCCCCAAAAGAATGAATCGCCTAACCCTGCTAAAGGCCCCATCAGTGAGGTTTTGATACTATCAATAGCTGTTACATCAAACTCTGGGTCATTTTTATTTTCTTCTTCCATTGCTGCATTGATCCCTAAGATCAGGGTCACGATATGTGGTGTCGTGTTAAAAAATTCCAAGTGTCGTTTAAGCGCTGCTGACATTTCTTCTTTAGTATGATAGAGCTTTTTCAAGATGGGAATGATGGCAAAGACATAGGCCATATTCATCTGCCTTTCATAGTTCCATGAAAATTCCATTTGAAATGAGCGCCAAAAGACCTGATTCAATTCTTTTTTGGTCACTTTGTGTTCTTCTTGATTAGAAGTCTTCATCCTCTTCTACCTCCCCTGCTGAAGTTTGAACGGATACTTGACGTACGTTCATGATATTGACGACAATGACGGCTAAGATCGCCCCAAAGATGGCAATACCTGTTACTGGAATCTCTAAGTAAGCTGCTACAGCAAAGCCTAAAAAGAAATAAGGTGCTACTTTTTTATTGATCAATAAACGTGCCAGCATGGCAAATCCAAGCGCTGGAATCAACCCAGTTGCAACGGTCAAGCCGTTTTGCACAAAATCTGGTATTTTCGCTAAGAGATTCCCGATCGTTTGACTTCCGACTAAATAAGAAATCATGACTACCAGACCAAGCATCAATGACAAGCCGAAACCAGCTAATAAGTGCATGTGTTCGACCCCTTTATAATTTCCATCCTCCGCATAACGATCTGCTCTGTGGTTCATGATCGGAATCAATAGTCCTAAATAAACATTTTTTAAAATAAGGGTAAGTGTCGCAATTGGTAACCCTAATAGTAATGCTGTTTCTGTTCCTGCTCCTGCAGTAATGGCAAATGCAGTTCCTAAGATTCCACCGGTCACAACGTCTGGTGGAATCGATGCTCCAACTGAAAATGAACCAATAAAAGCTAATTCCAAAGTTGCTCCCATAATAATACCTGTTTTTACATCTCCCAAAACAATCCCTGTAAATAATCCCGTTACGATCGGACGAGAAAGCAGGGAAGTTCCTAACGCATACTCTGATTGCGCAATAAAGGCAACCAGACCTAAAAGAATTGCTTGTAGGATCATCTTTTATTCTTCCTTTCTCATAAGACTTCCTTTGCTGCTATTTTTTTATCTGCTGGTACTTGACGAATTTCTACTTCTATCCCATCAGCGATCATTTGTTCCAACAATTTTTCTTCTTCAGGTAATACGTTGACCGCTTTACCTAGACTCCGCGTTCCTTCCTTTGCTTTAATCCCACCTAAATTGATTTGCTTGATCTGTGGACAAGCTTTTGCTAATTGATACGCATCTTTCACAGACTCTACTACGATAAATAGTTTATATTTATCCGTTACGCCACTTTGTAATGCAGCGATCGAATCTTCAATCGATTTGATCACTAGTTTCACTCCTTGTGGCTTTGCCAGCTTAATGGTTGTTTTGCGTATTTCATTGTTTGGCACATCATCATTTGCGATCAAAATACAATCTGCGCCAATTGATTGTGTCCAAGAAAAAGCGACTTGACCATGTAATAAACGATGATCGACTCTTGTTAAAATAATCATTTCCAATCCCTCCTAAAATTCTTCTTCTTCCATTTTTTTTTCGATACTTTCATTACAAAATTGGATCATTTCTTTTGAATCATTCAATACCTGATGGATCAATTCAACGATTGAATCAGCTGTCTCAATTTTTGTGGCAATCTCGATCAACAATGGCAGATTCAAACCAGCAATCAAGTAGATATTCGGTCGGTTAATGTACTGCAAAAATTCATTGTTTACACTGCCACCAAATAAGTCAGTGATGATGATCAACTCTTGCCCTTGATGATCGTTGATCAATTGCTGCACTGATTTTGCTAAATCAAACGTTTCAGTTCCATAGCAATCTAACGCTAGGATTGAATGCGTTTTACCAAAAATAAGTTCCAAAGAATCTAAAATCCCTGAAGCAAAACGTCCATGGGAGGCTAGAATAATTGTTCTTTCCATGTTTCCACCTCTTTCTTACTCTCACTACAAATAAAGCAAGATACGTGCCAACATAGTGGCAGTATCTTGCTTACGATTAAAATTCTTCTTCTGAGCCTATTTTATCCTCTACATTTTCGAGAATATCATAAATATAAGCGACTTCTGATGGTGGGATCGTGACACTATAATGTTCTTCGATGACACTAAATGCTTCTTTGATTCGATCCAAGGTTTCTTTTTGACACTGTAACAACTGTTCTTGACCATGGTAACTTTCAATCGGGATCTGCCTGATCAATCGTTCAATCAAACAACTGACATGGACAAAAAGGGCGATCTTTTGTGGCGTCGTGATGTTCTTATCAAAACGCATCTCCAATTCGCGCATAAACAGCTCGATTTCTGTCATCACTTTTTCTGTATCAAGGATCGTCACCGACTCCAGTACTTTTTCTAATGAAAAATTTCGGACAAATTGCTGATCAAAGTTAGCTTGTTCTTTCAATGAAAAAATAGGAGCCAGCCATTGAACAAGTTCATCCATCTTCTCTCCTGAAATCAATGACTCTAGCGACAGATATGGCATCGTGTCGATTTGAGGATTCGTTGTCCCAATGATGCCAATCACATCATACATCGAAAAAACCGATTCCGTTAATTTTCTTTGTGTTAATACTTGGTATTCATAAGGGATGATTTTAAGTGCGCTGTTTGCTGGTAAACTTTTTTCAAGTAGTTCACTCATATGGACAGCCGTTCCGATCCCCGTCATGCAAGTGATCAGTAATGCTTTTTGTTTATTTTTTTGAGGGTAAATGATCGTCCACTCTGCTTCCAAGGAGGCCACCGCTTCCTTGACGATTTCTTCCAGATCAGTCATTTTTTGCATTTTTTCTCCAATGCTGATAACTAATGGTGTTGTCACATTATTCAAAATAACGATTGGGGCAAAGACCTGATCTTTGAATAGTTGATGGATTTCTTTTAACGAGCCCATATCAACTAAAATGATCAGTCCATTAGAGATATCATGACGATTACTGTAATCGATCATTTCATCCGCAATTTGTTGGGGTGTCACATCTAAGGGCATATCAAAGGATTCAAACAGATCATTTCCCAACAGTCGATTAGCGACGTTTGCCATACTACTAGCGGTAGCATAACCATGAGCAGCAATGATTGCTTTAGGCACACTTTGTTCTTTTGTCCATTTCGTCCGTCTCAAATAGATCGTTAATAAAATATGATCTAATAAAGTAACTTCTAAATCTAACTTAGCTTGTGTCAATTCCAAGATCCGATGGGCGTAGTGATAGTTTGCTGGATACATTAGTTCTAACTGGCGGTCTAGTTCCTTGATCAATTGTTCGATTTCCCCATCTTCTGGTAACCACTTTACTGTGCTTCTTTGATAGAGATAATAACTTAGCGCATAGACGCTGTTACCATCAAACTTGATCTGATAGGCACTTTCCATTTGTTTTAGCGTTTCTCGAATGGAGTGCAACCAGTAGACTAGTAGTTCATGTTTTTCTTGGCGACTCGTTTCAAAGAGTAAAAAATCAAATAAATAAACGACTTCTTCTTTTAATTTTTCTTCACAGTTACTTACTGTTGCGCCATTTTTCTTAAAGGTCAATAATAGTTGTTCAAAGCAGCGGATCATTCGCTCCTGTTCTGGTTGTCTTTTTTCAACCAAATGAGCTAATTCTTTTTTCTCAGTGATCCACACAGCTGATTGGGCTGGGCTGTCTTGATGGGGAACCTTCAAAAGATATCTTTGTAAATGTTGGAGTTTGATCGATAGGCTCTCTTCCTCTTTTTGTTCAGCGAATGCTTTGGCTACAGCTACTTTTACGCTATTTTTCAATTCGCCGATGTTTCCCGAAAAACTTTGGTTCGTCAATAATGACAGCACTTGACCACTCACTTTCATTGGTCGCTCGATTTTTCTTTGTTCATTTAAGAAAAAAGAATAAATCAGCTCCAATCGTTCTTCTTTTCCACGAGCACGTAAAGAAGGCAGATCAATCTTAAAAGGAATCCGACGCATAAAAGTGGGCAGAAAATGTTTGGTGACTTCTTCAGTCGTAGCAAAGAAGAGCCGAACATCGACTTTTTTCCCCTGATTCGTTTCTCCCATTCGATAAATAATCCCTTGATCCAGATACGTAAACAATTTTTCTTGTCCTTCAGGGCTAAGTCGATGAACTTCATCTAAAAATAATAATCCCCCATCGGCTGCCTCAAAAGCGCCAACCTTATCTTGTGTCGCACCGGTGTATGCTCCACTGACATGTCCAAATAAATTACTCGTCAACAATTCTGGATTGTCGGCATATTGGGCACAATTCAACGTCACGAAAGGCGCATTTTCTGGTAAGAGATCATGTTCTAAACAGTATTGATAAACGATATTGACTAAGAAGCTTTTCCCTGTACCACTTTCTCCAGTTAATAACACAGGTAGCCCACCATCTGGATAAAAAAGAGCTGTTTTGATTTGTTCAATGCTTTCTTTCAGGCTTGCTTCGTGACCGATCACTAAAGAAAAAAGATCTTTACTTCTTGAAAAAATAGGCTGTTCAGCCCTTATTTCTTCAGTTGAGGCATAATACGTTTTACTTAAAGCAAAAAATTGCTGTTCAAAAGCCATTTTATGAAAGTAATAGACCGGACGAGAATTGATCTTAACCAAAATGCCAGCTTCATTTAATTGATTAAGATAATGACTGACCGTATTACGTTTCACTTTAAAGTATGCTGCTAAATATTTCGCTGTAAAAACATCACTTAATTGTGCTAAATCGATAAATGCCGTTTGATTTTCTAAATAATCTTGGATTTCTTCTTTTAACATTCTCTCACCTCTTCTCCATCATAGGAAACGCATTCATTTTGTCAATAGCTATTTTTATCTAAAAAGAAGGAGAAACAAACGAGATTCGTCAATGACTTTTTTTGCTAATTCACTTCAAAGTTTCATTTATGAAAAGGCTTATTCACTTTTCATTCTAAATTTCATAAGATACAATGTGAGAGTACCTACTTATACATAGGAAAGTACTCGTTTAAGACAAAGGGTCATCAATGTAAAATAGACAGAAATTTCTTGCAACTGACTCCCCTTTCTCTTAAATCCGTGCCTACCGTTTAAGTAGCTAAGAAAGAAATTCGAGAAAATTTATTTGGCTTTTTCTTAGCTAATGGTAAATATATTTTAGGAGGAATCATATGATTCAGTTATTGCGTTATGCAAAAGATTACCGTAAACAAATCATTCTGGGTCCCGTTTTTAAATTCTTAGAAGCTGTCTTTGAATTGATTTTGCCATTATTGATGGCCTCATTGATTGATAACGGTCTAAAGATGAATGATCGTGGTGTGATCATCCAAATGGGGATCTGGATGGTCGTGATGTCAGTTGTTGGATTGATTTGTGCGATCATTTGTCAATATTATGCTTCAATAGCTTCACAAGGATTTGGTACTGAGCTTAGAAATCAACTAATCAAGAAAATCAATTCCTTTTCACATAGTGAATTAAATCATTTTGGTACAGATACATTGATCACTCGAATGACGAACGACATCAACCAACTCCAATTAGCATTAGCTATGGTAATCCGTTTATTGATCCGTGCGCCATTTCTAAGTATCGGTTCAGTCGTCATGGCCTTTGTGATTGACTGGGAAATCGGCTTGTTTTTCTTAGCTATCCTACCGATTTTTTCAATCATTTTATACTTTATCATCAAAAAAACAATTCCACTGTACCAAAAAGTCCAAGAAAAACTGGATCGTTTAAATGAAACGGTTAGTCAAAATCTAAGCGGTGTTCGTGTAATTCGAGCATTCTCCCGCACAAAAACAGAAATTGATACTTTTGATGAGGACACCGATGAATTAGCTAAAAACTACTTACGTGTTTCAAATATCTCAGCTCTCTTATCACCGGCTACCACATTGATCATGAATATCGGTATTATTTGTTTGTTGACTGTTGGTGGGATCAAAGTCAATATCGGACATTTGCAACAAGGTCAAGTCCTTGCGTTGATCAATTACATGAATCAAATGTTACTGGCATTGATCGTCGTTTCTAACCTGGTCGTTATCTTTACCCGAGCGGAAGCTTCAGGTAATCGGGTCAAAGAAGTCCTAGAAACTGACACCACACTGACAGATGCAGAAGATGCCTTGACACCGAATTTCCAATCCGAAAACATCGTTCAATTTGAACATGTCGACTTTCGTTATACTGAAAAGTCAGGATTATCTTTACAAGACATTACTTTTGCTTTGAAACGAAACACGGTTTTGGGGATCATTGGACCAACCGGTAGCGGAAAAACAACCTTAACTCAATTGATTCCACGTTTCTATGACGTCAACGCAGGTTCCGTCGCTTTTGATGACGTGGATGTTCGCTCATGGAAACTTGATCCTTTAAGAAGCCAAATCTCACAAGTTCCTCAAACCGCTGTTTTATTCACTGGAACTATCCGTGAAAACCTTCAATGGGGAAAAGAAGATGCCACAGATGAAGAATGTTGGGAAGCTCTTAGAATTGCTCAAGCAGAAGATTTTGTTCGACAACTTCCTAAAGGATTAGAAACAAAAGTAATGGAAAACGGAAAAAACTTTTCTGGCGGTCAAAAACAACGGCTAACGATTGCACGTGCGTTAATTGCCAAACCTGAATTATTGATTTTAGATGATTCTTTAAGCGCGTTAGATTATCAAACCGATCTTAACTTAAGAAAAGCATTACAAACCTCACTAGATACGACAGTCATTATTATTTCTCAACGAATCCGCTCGATTCAAGAAGCACATAAGATCCTCGTGATGGATCAAGGAAAGATCGTTGCGCAAGGGAAACATGAAGATTTATTGAAGGATTCCGTTGAGTATCGCGAAATCGTCGCATCACAGGAGGAAGAATAAGATGAAAACAAAAAAATTATCCTGGAAAACCCTCAAACGATTCGTTCCTTACCTTACAGCCTATTCAAAAGATATCTGGTTTGCGATCCTTTTAGGGATCATCAACGGGATCGCTACTGTGGTAATGACTTTACAGATTGGTCAAAGTATTGACCAAATGATCGGCGCAGGTCAAGTTCGATTTGCTCAATTGTTCCACCTCTTATTATTATTTGGCGGGATCGTATTGATCAACGTGATCAGTCAATGGCTGATCCAAGTCTTAAGTAATCGCTTGGCTTATCTTTCCGTAGCAAAATTAAGAAAAGATGCCTTTGCACGTTTGAATAAATTACCGCTTCGTTACTATGATCAAAATTCACACGGGAATATCGTTAGTCGTTTTACCAACGATATGGATAATATTTCCATTGCGATCTCTGCGGCGTTTAACCAAATGTTTGCCGGCGTGGCTATCATCGTCTTGTCTTTTATATTTATGTTACGCCTTAGTCCTTTATTGACACTCGTCGTGATTTGCTCCACACCGATCATTTTTCTTGTGAGTTGGATCGTTGCCCGTGCATCACAAAACGACTTTGACAATCAACAAAAGATTATCGGGAATATCTCTGGCTTTGTTACCGAACGGATCGGGAATCAGAAAATCGTTAAAGCCTTTCAACAAGAAGAAATGAATCAACGACAATTCCAAGCATTGAACACTAATCTCTATCAAAAAGGACAACGTGCCCAATTTTCTTCTTCTTTGACGAATCCGTCTTCTCGTTTTGTGGATCACTTAGCTTATCTTTCGATTGGATTAGTTGGTGGTTTACTAGCATTAAGAAGTGGCTCAGCCATTACAGTCGGTGTGATCTCTAGTTTCACGATCTATTCTAGTCAGTTTTCTAAACCGTTTATTGAACTTTCTGGAATCACGACACAGATCCAAACCGCTTTTTCTGGATTAGAACGTGCCTTTGAACTCATCGATCAACCCGAAGAAACGCCAGATGAACCTAATGCTTATGCGTTGAATCCAGCAACAATCAAAGGTGAAGTAGCGTTCAATCATGTATCCTTTTCTTATGAACCAAGTCAACGATTGATCGAAAATTTCAGTTTTGTTGCTAAACCAGGGCAAACGATTGCGATTGTAGGTAAGACTGGTGCTGGTAAATCCACGTTAGTTAACCTGTTGATGCGTTTTTATGATGCGACAGGTGGAACTATTACGATCGACGGGTATGATATTCGAGATATCCAAAGAGATAGCTTGCGAAAAAGCTTTGGAATGGTTTTACAAGATACTTGGCTCTTTGACAGTACGTTAAAAGAAAATCTACAGTATGGCAATCCAGATGCTAGTGATGAAGAAATCAATCAAGCACTCAAAGCTTCGTATATGTATGAATTTGTGGAACGCTTGCCTGAAAAGTTATCAACAAAAATCGGCGGACAAGGTCTGAAAATCTCTGACGGACAAAGACAATTGTTAACGATCGCCCGTACAATGATCAGCAACCCTCCTATGTTGATCCTAGATGAAGCAACTAGTTCAGTCGATACTTTGACGGAAAAGAAAATTCAAGATGCCTTTTTAACAATGATGGAAGGCAAAACGAGCTTTGTGATTGCCCATCGTTTATCGACAATCAAAAATGCTGATCAAATCTTAGTCATGGAGCAAGGCGCCATCGTTGAGATGGGTACCCACGATGAATTACTACAAAAAGACGGGTACTACCATCAACTATATCAAGCGCAGTTTACTAAAAATAGTTAACTCAATCAAAAAGTAGTTGTAATAAATCAGTGTAACTGTCCCTCAAGAGCTAGTTTTTCACTAACTTTTGTGGGACAGTTATTATTTTATTAGAGAAAAGCATTAAAAGAACCTATTCATTCACTCCTAAAACATGAACAACGTCTTTGCGACATGACTCACTTTATATGTAAATGGTTATCAAAACTATACTTCTTCATAAAAAAACAAAAGCAAAACATTTCATCCCTAGCTCATCTTTAAATAGCTTAGCTGCCCAAAACTTCCTTACTACCAACGGTTTTTATTCTATAATTGAAGGTAAAAGAGAAAGACCATAAAGTCTCTCATATTTTTTTAAAGCTAAAAGAAACTCCTCTTCAAGTTGAGTTGCCCCAATTAACCTAATCCCCATAAAAAAATCTGTTAATTGCTTAGGATTAGCTGTACGCTAGACCAAGCTATTCAGTAGCAAATCGTCAAACCTTTCGTGTACCTCTGTTTTTTGTGGTGTCACTAGTCTACCTCGAACCATCCTTAATTTTTCTAGATATTCTTTTGAATAGCCGCTTTCTTTTCTTTCTAGCATTAAAAGAAAGAGAACATGATACAACGTGCAAAGTGAAGAGAGAAAATTTTCGTTATCACCCATCCTTTCTACTTTCGAAGCTTGCATTTGAATAAATTCTGTTGTAAAAAGAAAAGCCAGTGAAGTAAATGTGACTATTTCAAAACGACCATATTCTGCTACTTTTTCTAGATGGTTCATGATCGCTTTGATATAAACCTTATCATGTAGGGTAAACTTTCTTTCATCATTCGGTAGTAAATGCCATTGATAGCCTTTAGCTATTAGATAATTCCGCTTATCAACAATGCTTTTTGTTTTTTTGATATCTAATTCTAAATTTCTTAATCGGTCGTCAATTGGTAACTTGACATCTTCCAATTGACTAAGTAGCTGATTTAACTTTTGTCTTGGATGATTTCCGTTTATTTTATTTAAATAAAATAAACATTCGTCTAACTCAATGTTCATCTTTTTTAAAAAAGCTAATAAAGGAATCAATGGAATCTGATTTTTACCACTTTCGTATTTTACTAAAGATTCTCTAGAAGTTATTTTATGTGCTAACTCTTTTTGAGATAACCCCCTTTCCTTTCGAAATTTACGTAGTAATTCATGAATTTCCATTCGTCGTTCACTTCCTTTTTTAAATTCAATGTGACTATTGATACCATATAAAATAATTTACTCGTTTTCATTCTATACTATGGATACAAGCAATAAAAGCGCTTTAAATAATAGTAAAGGAGAAAATATCAGGAGATTTGTGAATATAGTTATTTGGTGATTATGTTTTATTCACTAAATTGTTATAAAGTGCTTATTTTTACTGCAAAGTACAAAAAAGAAATGTTATGTAAGAATTCACACGACTAAGAGTAACTATTTTTTACTTAAACTGGATCATCGAAAGGAATTAAAAAAATATGTAAAAAAACAAATTCATTATAAGTCTTATTGCTGTTATAACTCTAGCTTCCTTTATCATTCCTAACTTTTCTATGATTGTCAATGCAGAGATGATTCAAGAGACTGACTATGTGCCAATGACACAAACGATTAGTACCTATTTTGAAAGCAATCCAGTGACGGTTCCTGGTATAAATTCGAAAGAAGCTACATCAATCGTTAAAAATATGGTCATTTTGTCTGAAACAGCAAAAGAAATTAGCTCGAAAGAAAAAAACAAACTAATGGACGTATTTTCATCTAAACTTGACTCTACTATTCAATTACATGTTTCAGAAAAATATTTAACATTGGACAATGCTACAGCGTTACAAATTATAAGTGAAAATGGAGAAAATAAAGATTATTATTCATTGACTGTACCAATCACAAATGAACACTATAATCTATTCAGCAGTGTTACGGTAATCTTTGATATGATGTACAACATTAAGGGAGTCCAAGAATCTTTGATCACTCAATCAGAAAAAGATACTTTCGAGATTAGAACATTTTCCAATGGCGAAGAAATGACTCACCAAATTCTTGAAGATAAATTTATACCAAATAATGAATTGAAAAAACAGTTACAAGAAGTTCAAAGTGAGTTTCTTCATTTGAAGCAAGCCCGTGGAATGGCTGAAAAAGCAGCCTGTCTAGCAATTGTTTTAGGAATAAGCCGTGCAGTTGCTAACATCATTGCCCCTACATGTGCTGCTGCTTGTCTTGCAGTTCCATTAGTATGTGCTGCTTGTATAACAGGTTTTGTCGCTCTTGCTGGTGGTGCCATCGGTGGAGTAGTCGCATGTTTTAAATTATAAACTGGTTGTGTTTATGATAAATATTAATCCAAAAAAATTGATGTGTTTCATTTTAATTATTTTTAGTTTACCTACTATTTTATATGTCTATACTCAAATGGCAACATCTAAAGAAGGTTTATATGAAGTGGATAGTATTTCTTTAGAAAAAATAATGAATGGAAAGGATACTTTATTTGTTTATGTAGGGAGACCTACATGCCCCCAATGTAAAGAATTTGAGCCTATTTTGCGAAAAGTACTAAACAACCAGCACCAATCTATGGGATATTATAATACAGATAACGCTCGTAAAGAGAATGAGGATAAGTTGGAAATAATGGCTGACAGCTTAGGAATTAATTCTATCCCGGCCATAATAAAAATTGTGGATGGGAAAGTTATTGATCGAATAATTGGCCTTAAAAATGAAAAAGCAATCGAGGAGTTTATCCTAAATGGCTAAAAAAAATTGGTACAAAGAATTGTTAAAGATATCACTGTGTATAAATATTATTATGACACTTTTCCCTAATTTTAGATCTGGAAGTGCTATTTTCTACTTCAATCTTCAAATTGGGCTTGCCTATTACTATCTTTCATTAACAAAGCCCTCTAAAAGTGTCACAATCCTTTTGACCATCATCAGTAGTATTCTAGGTGGTATGGCCATATATCATCTCTTTCAATCGTTGTTCACTATTTTATAGAAATAAACGTCTCCTTTCTTACAATAAATAAGCAAAAGAAGCAACCTTCTGGGATGGGAAGGTTGCTTCTTTGGTTTCTGAGTTGACTATTTTGCGTGAAGAGTCATACTTCTTAAAATCTTTTTGTATGGAATACTACGTCCGACGTAATACATCGCAATGGTTTGAATAGGAATCCAAACGACTGTTTTTAATAACCTTGGTGCCCAGACGATCCAACTAAATAATGGAACATGATACATCATCGCTAGCCACAAAGGAGTCAATAGCAAATTAATGATCAGCGTGACCGAAAGTGTAGCTAATAGCGAATTTTTCCAAGTAATCTCTTTTCGGTAAAAAAAGAAACCATAAATTGCTCCTTCGATAAAGGCATTCAAAGTAAAGCCAATAAAGAAAGCTGTTTTTGAAAATAACGCCATTCCTACTAAGTCAGCTAATACACCCCCAATTCCAGACCAAAACGGGCCAAATAAAATCCCCATGATCATTTGTGGAATAAATGTGACACTGATCTTCACAAAAGGGGTTTCGATCGATACCAAACGGGATAAAGTGACCATCAAAGCAATCAACAAACCCATGATAGCGATCATGCGTGCGTCTAACCGATTTTTCTTCATTTCTTAGCATCTCCTTTAAGAGCTGCTACATCCTACATGCAGCGAATGCGAAAATAAAACCGCGAACAACTTGTCCTTCGTCAAAGAGGCAACATCCCATCCTCTCAGCACTTAACGCTTTATTTTCTACTCTGTTTATTTTTGGGAAGTCATTCCCAGCAAAACTATAGCATAGATCACACACGACTGTAAATAAAAAAACATACATTCCCGAATAAAAAGCAATTCATGTTCGTGAAAAATCACACATTCAACGAACATAAATGGACGATCAATAGCAAATAACGAATTTTATTCCAGAGACAACGGTCGATTTTCTAACTCATGAACTACAGTACGGAAATCCAGAAAGCCAGCTTCTAGTCCTCGCAACAGTACTTCTGCTGTTCCAATATTGGTCGCTAAAGGAATTTCGTAAACATCCGATAAGCGGATCAGTGCAGTCACATCCGGTTCATGAGGCTGTGCAGCCAACGGATCTCGCAGAAAAATCACGAGGTCTAATTGATCTTCTGAGATCATTGCACCAATTTGTTGGTCACCACCTAAAGGACCGGATTTAAAGCGATGGACTTTTAAGCCAGTTGCTTCGGTGATTTTACCACCTGTTGTCCCAGTTGCGAATAATTCATGTTTTTCCAGGATTGCCTTATATGCGGTTGTCAACTTGATCATCAAGGGCTTTTTGCGGTCATGAGCTATTAAAGCAATTTTCATATTGATCATCCTTTCCTCTCTCAACATCTTGTTCCTACTCTCTATTTTACCTCAAGGTGTAGCATATTGCCCAAAAAGACAATCAATTCTTGTTCAAGTTGCCATTGAGCATAGATAACGCTTTCATTTATACTTAATTCAACATTAAAACTAAACAGAAAGCGTGGAATGAATCATGGTAGAAATGGCACTGAAACATGTATACAAACAATATGACAACGCAGAAAATTATTCCGTAACGGATTTTAACTTAGCAATCGATGATCGTGAATTTATTGTCTTTGTTGGACCTTCTGGTTGTGGAAAATCAACTACATTAAGAATGATTGCTGGGCTAGAAGATATCTCGGAAGGAGAATTAAGCATCGGCGGTAAAGTGATGAACGATGTAGCACCAAAAGATCGTGATATCGCTATGGTATTCCAGAACTATGCGTTATACCCACACATGACTGTATTTGACAATATGGCTTTTGGGTTGAAGTTGAGAAAGTATGACAAAGCAGACATCAAAAAACGGGTAGAAAATGCTGCTGAGATTTTAGGGCTTACTGAATATTTGAAACGTAAACCTGCTGCTCTCTCAGGTGGCCAACGTCAACGGGTTGCTTTAGGACGTGCCATCGTTCGTGACGCAAAAGTTTTCTTGATGGATGAACCATTATCAAACTTAGATGCAAAATTACGGGTAGCGATGCGTGCTGAGATCGCCAAACTCCATCAACGTTTAGAAACAACAACCATCTATGTAACCCACGACCAAACAGAAGCAATGACGATGGCAGATCGTATCGTTATCATGAAAGATGGCTTTATCCAACAGATCGGTACGCCAAAAGAAGTGTATGACACACCAGTCAATATGTTCGTCGCAGGCTTTATCGGTTCACCTGCAATGAACTTCTTCAACGTTACTTTAAACAATGGAGTAATCAGTGACGGTCATGGCTTAAAATTAAAAATCCCTGAAGGAAAAAACAAAGTCTTAGTTGAAAAAGGCTATGAAGGGAAAGAAGTTGTTTTTGGTATTCGCCCTGAAGATATCCACAGTGAACAAGTGGTGTTAGAAGCACAACCCGAAGCAGTTGTTCATTCAGAAGTTGTTGTATCAGAATTGTTAGGTGCAGAAACCATGCTTTATACCCGAACAGGTACAACTGAATTTATTTCAAAAGTCGATGCACGTGACTTCCATAAACCAGGGGAAATGGTCGACTTAGCATTCAATATCAGCAAAGGACATTTCTTTGACAAATCAACTGAAGAAGTGATCGGATTGCCATAAAAATTAAAAAATCAGCTTTTGATGTAAGTTTTAGCAGAAACTATGCCAAAAGCTAGAACTATAACAAATAAGCCGAAAGTGCTGTGTTCATACACAGCACTTTCGGCTTATTCATTTTAAAGGAGTTATCTCTAGTTAAAGAGGAAAAACTGATTGATAATGGTACTTTTTTCAAGCCATTTTCTTGATTGATTTCGTTGAAGGTGTCTTCTGACTTACTTGCTTAGCTTTAGTGAAAACTGGAATATCAAAGTATTTGCTCAATGTTCCGGCTACAAAATAAGCAATATTGTAATCGACTAAACTATGGATCAATCCACCAATTCCCATTAGGATAAAGACTGTATAAAAATAGCCTTCAGAATAATAAGTTTCTGGCATGTTCCCTACAAAGAAAAAGACACTAACCACTAACATTTCCGCAATCGAATGAATGATACCTATCACAAAATTGAAACTTTGGAAGCGCCAGTTGGCTAAAGTAAATTGGCCATTTTTTAAAACGATTTCTGGTTTCTTTTGCAAATACCAAGAACCAATCACTGCAAAAATCAAATGAGATAATGCACGCAGCGCAATAATTACTGGTGTGGTCAAAAAGAAGCCAAATGTTGTACCCAAAGCAACGGTAATCGCAATTCCTGGTGAAAAAAACATCGCAATAAATATGGGTACATGAGAAGCCAAAGTAAAAGAAGCTGGTGGAATCATGATTTTTGGCATGACCATTGGAATAATAACCCCCATAGCTATCAACAAGGCAGAAATAGTCAGGGATCGTACTGATTTTTTTTTCATTTTTTTCTCTCCTAATGTGTCTTGACACCTTTATGATGTCTTATTTTAACTTTAACAACAAGATGTGTCAAGACACATCAATCAGAAAAATGTTGAATGAGCCTTTTTCATGTATTCAATTATCCGACACCAGATAAAGTAAATTTTGAATGAAGCTTATACAAGAAATATGTTTTAAACTATAGTCTCTGCTAGCTACATCATCTCCTTCAATTTTTGTCTATATAGATGAAAGATAAATACAAAAATAAACCCGTCCACCCTCACTGAAGTTTATGACAGGTTTATTTTTGGTTGTTTTACTTCAATCAAAAAAATTTTTTTCTTTTTTATAAGGATAGCTCCACCAAAACAACAGTATGAACACGATAAAAAAAATTACTTTTAGATAGGCAGGAACATCCCTGAAATAAACTCTTACTGTTTTTCCAAAATCATCATGAATGAATAATCTAATGAAATTAGATACACAAAAAAATAGTGTCAGTCCCCAAAAAATCAGTCTCTTTGTTCCTTTCATTTTCTTACACTCATCCTATAAGAAAATGAAGCTAGCAGTCTTAACAGTCCAATGAGCTGCGGTTCTATTCCATCCATGATTCACTAACCAATTTTCTGCACCTTGTTCTAAATTATCTTGCCACTCGAATAAGTAATTAGTAACATCACTTACCGTTTTTTCACCCGTTTTAGCTACTAACCATTTGGCTATCTTTTTAATGACGGCAATTTTCCAGCGAGGAGTTGGTTGTCTATCGGACTCGTATTTTTCTTTTAATATTTGTAATTGCTCCACTTGGGATAAGTGAGCCCCGGATACTAATCGTTCAAATTCTGCTTTCTTTTCATTTGATAAATCGTTGTAGTATTTGTCAAATTCGTTTGTGGCGGTAAAGTTTGTAGCTTTTTCTGAAGCAAATACATTGGTAACAGGGGCAATTGATCCGCCAACGGTAATCAATGTTAACCCCAAAACAATCGATTGGTTCATTTTGTTCATTACCTCACCCTTCTTTCTCCTTAGTAATCAAAATAAGTTCTAAAAATTCATCGTGTTCATTTATGATTATAGTATCGTTTTATTCTAAAAAAATTTATTTTCATAAGAAACTATTTTTCGGTCTAAACCGTTAGCCATTCTTAAATACATGAACGATTATGATCTTAAACTGAGATTACAGGAATCGGGTTACAGGAGTCATTTACTTATTTTTCAATTAGTGATGAACATCCAACTCATTTTATTGGACTTAGATAAACAAAACGCCTAAAAGCTAGCATGCTAGACTTTTAGGCGTTTTGTTTTCTTTATTGAATTAGATTAGAACTTAATTTTTCTCGCTCATCTCTTCCATTGCATTACTTAATGCAGCAAATTCGGCTAATGAGAGGGTTTCTCCACGACGTTTAGGATCGATGTTAGCTTTTTCTAAACTAGTCGTTAACCAAGCTTTCGTTGCTTCATCTTTGCCATATGAAGATTGTAAGTTATTCCATAATGTTTTTCTTCGTTGCTGAAACGCTGCTTTTGTCAATCGGAAAAATGCCTTTTCATCCGTAACCGCTACAGCTGGTTGCTTTCTTCTGGTTAGTTTCAAGATAGCTGAATCGACATTCGGTTGTGGAACAAAAACAGTCTTAGGTACGATGAAAGCAACAGATGCTTCCATATAATACTGTACAGCGATTGATAATGAGCCATATGCTTTTGTACCGGGATTTGCAGAAATACGATCAGCAACTTCTTTTTGCATCATCACAACCATTTCTTCTACTTGCAGATCTGATTCTAAGAAATGCATCATGATCGGTGTCGTAATATAATAAGGTAAATTTGCAACAACTTTGATCGGTAAAGCTTGTTCAAAATAGGTTGTTGCTGCCTGATCTAAATTAGTTTTTAAAATATCTTGATGAACAACAGTCACATTAGGATAAGGAGCTAACGTATCTTTTAACACAGGAATCAAGCGATCATCGATTTCAAAGGCAACGACTTGGTTGGCATTACGTGCTAGTTGTTCCGTCAACGCTCCAATACCTGGACCAACTTCGATGACATTTGTTTGTTGATCGATTTCGCCAGTTTCCACGATTTTTCTTAAGATATTTGGCTCAGTCAAAAAATTTTGACCTAAACTTTTTTTAAATGAAAATCCATGTTTCAATAAGATTTCTTTTGTTCTAGAAGGTGTCGCAATATCACGCTGTTCACTCATGTTGTTCCTCCACTTTTTTCATTGCTTGGGCAAATTCCTCTGGTGTGATCCGAAACATTTTTAAACGCTTCTCCAGTTGTTTCCCATTGGTATAACCAATTCTTAATTCGTCCCCTAATTTTTCACGTTTTTCTTTTGCTTGCGCTCCCGCTATTAAACCATGAGAAATCAGCACTTGTCTAGTAATTTCCGTTTCGTCTTCCTCAAAAGATGGGGTGATTACTTTTTTCAATGCTTCTAAGATGGCCTCATCACTAGCATGTTCAACGCCAAGACTTCCTTGTTTTTTAGGACGTGCTTGTTGACGAGGTAAGAAAGCATGTTTTGCCTGAGGAACGACTTCCATGATCGTCTTGCGGATTTTCTCACCCGAAAAATCAGGATCAGTAAAGATGATTACACCACGTGTTTCCTGCGCATGTTCAATCTGCATGAGTATTTCATCATTGATCGCTGAACCAATCGTTTCGATCGTGTCGACGTCGACTACTTCTTGGAGTCTTCTAGTATCGTCTTTTCCCTCAACGACTACAATTTCTTGGATTTTTAATTTAGTCATTTTCAGCGATCCTAAATAGACGATGAGCATTTTTCCAAGTTTGGAGCGCCACTTCTTCTACCGGAAGATTACGTAATTCGGCAATTTTTTCAACTGTATAACGGGTATAACCTGGCTCGTTTCGTTTCCCACGATAAGGTACTGGAGCTAAGTAAGGCGCATCCGTTTCTACTAGCAATCGATCGAGTGGAACATGAGTGGCTGCTTCTTGAACATCTTGCGCTTTTTTGAAAGTCACGACCCCACTAAATGAAATGTGCATTCCTAAATCAAGAAATCGTTTGGCCCATTCAAAATCGCCACTAAAACTATGCATGATTCCACCAATATCACGAATATCTTCTTCTTTTAAAATTTGATAAGTATCTGCTAACGCTTCTCTGGTATGGATACTGATCGGCAGATTCATTTCTTTCGCAATCGCAATTTGTCTACGAAAAACTTCAGCTTGCACTTCTTTCGGATCTTCCATCCAGTAATAATCTAAGCCGATTTCACCTAACGCTACCACTTTCGGCATCGTTAATTGCTCTTGTAATTTTTTCTCAACGTCTTTAGTATAACTTCCTGCTTCAGTAGGATGCCAACCAATAATACTATATATGTTTGAATAATCGTGACTAAGCTGTAATGATTTTTCGATCGTTGGGGTATCGAAACCTACTACCGCCATTTTTGTCACGCCCAACTCTTTGGCCCGTTCAATAGTTTCAGGAATATCATCATTAAATTGTTCCGCATTCAAATGGGTATGAGAATCAAATATCATTTTTTATCGCTCCTTTTCTTCATTACTTTAGCATATAAGTTGCTATGGCAGAAGTAGGAAAGACGAAAATCAGGTCAAATTTATTGAAATGCAAATTTCTAGTTGTAAATAAAAGAGGTTGAGACAAAAGTGTTCAGCATCAAGAAATAAGAAGGAATTTCCGAAAATTGACAAGAAACACAAAAACTAGTTTTTGATGTTGATTGTTACCTACTTGGTGCTTCTCAAATTTTTGGTAAATTTCGGCTTATTTCCGAAGATGCTACTTTTGTCTCACCGTGAACAAGAGGTCGTGAAAAGAGTGTTTTGACCTGAGCGTTAAGGATGGAAATCTCGAAACAGCTTCCCATGTTTTGAGATTTTTTGACTTATCGCCGAAGGTCAGCTCTTTGAACACCGTTTATCCGTTTTTAGAGATACTAGAAGAGACTGAGACAACTTTTGTCCCAGTCCCTTTTACATGACTATTAAATTAACGCTCGTCTTGTTTTTTCTTGTAATAATACACTGGGATACCTAGTAATGTGACAACAATCCCGATCATTGCCAAAGCTGTTTGAGTAAATAAAGTCATCCCTAAAATAAAGACAGCGCCAAAGATTGCAATCAATGGAATCATGGGATACAAAGGTACTTTGTATGGTCTTGGTAAGTCTGGTTGTTTTTTTCTTAAAACAAATACACCGATAAATATCAATAAGCTAAACAGCCACATAACAAAAATTAGCATATCAGTTAAAAAGTCGAATGAACCTAAACTCATCATAATGCACGCAATCACTAATTGAAAAAGTGCTGGAACATATGGCACTGTGAATTTTTTTGATAATTTCGTTAACTGTTTACTAAAAGGTAACTCACCTTCCAAAGCCATCGCATAAGGAATACGAATGCCGGTCAACGTGTACCCATTCAGTGCCCCATAAACAGAAATCAAGATACCGATCGTCACGATCTTTCCACCGATATTTCCAAAAATAACCGCTGATGCATCAGATGCTGCATTAAGGTTACCTGCAATCTGATCAATTGGCAGAGTTTTTAAGAAAACAAAGTTGATCAATAAGTAAACCACTGTTACAAAACTTAACCCTAAAATAATTGCTTTAGGTAAATCTTTTTCGGGACGTTTCATTTCCCCCGCCATTGCGCCGACACCAAGCCAGCCATCATAAGCGAATAAAGTTGCTAGTAAAGCACTACTTAAGCCTTCTGCAAACGACACATCTTTCCCTGCTTCAAATGGGAATAGTTGGATCGTTCCACTACCTGGTGTCAACAGTCCCCAAATAACGATGACAGCTAATGGAATCAATTTGATAATCAGTGTCGCAGACTGGACAGTCGTACCCACTTTTGTTCCTAGTAAATTCAAACCAGTAACAGAAATAGCAGTAATAATCGCAATTAATAGAAGATAATCCGTAGATATTTGTAATAAGTTCGTCATTTGTGTCGCAAAAATAATCGAAAGCGCCGCAATATTCGCTGGAAAATAAATCAAGCTTTGGGACCAACCCAGTAAAAAGCTCGGTAATTTTCCATAAGCGGCTTCAATATATTTGACTGCACCACCCGTTTCTGGGATCGCAGTTGCCAACTCAGCTACCGTTAGACCAGCACAGATCGTTAAAAATCCTCCTAATAGCCATGCCAATAAGGTCAAACTAGTCGATTGTGTACTTGCCGTAACAGCCGCTGTTTTAAAGAAAACTCCTGCCCCAATTACAGTTCCCATAACAGTTGCTAATGCGCCAAATAAGTTGATCTCTCGTTTTAACTTGCCTTTCATTCACATTCCCCTTTTCCCCGCAGTTTTTAATATAATTTTCAGTATAACGGAGAATATTTTGTTTTACCATCATTTTTTTCAGTAAATTTATTGAAAGATACCACCTTAGACCTATGAATCCTCCATTCGCCTCAATTATAATTAATGTAGGTTAGATAAAGGAGGACCAATTATGGAATTTAATCGTTCTTACCCAAAACTGGCATCTTTCCTAAAGGATCATTTTGCCATTTCCAGAAAATCACAACAACAATCACTTTGGCATTGGTTCACGCTGATTTTGTTCGGGACATTCATTCTTGCTACTTTCACTCAACAGTTGCTTTTGTTGTTTAGCTTGATTCTGCTCGTTGCACTGATCAAAGGTCCCGGAATGATTCTATGGGGAGCCATTTATGCTTTTTTAATCAGCCTTTTTCCTCCTCTAGGTATCATTTTATCTGCGCTTTTCTTTCTATTGAATCTCAGTACTTTCACCAAAAATTGGCGAGTCACTTTAGTTGCTGGTTTCTTTTATTTTTACCCTGCAACGATCATGTCGTTAAGAACGCTCTCACAGCTCGATAATCCTTGGTTCCTTTATAGCAGTTTATTCGCTGGGTTAGTGCTACTCCATTTGATGTTGCAAAAACTTTACCAACGCTATGGGATTGGCCGAACGATTTTTTGGTACATTGTATCGATACCTTTTACTCTTTTAAGTTTCTTGTTACCAACTCGTTTAAAAGAGCGATTCAAAAAAATCCCCTCAAAAAAATAGTGTCAATTTGTATAGCGACCACCTAAAGTTAGATTTTTTGGTCTAACTTTAGGTGGTCGCTTTAATGTATCTATTTCAAGCAAAACATACTAAGATTAATATTTACGTTTGTTACATTTAGTAAACTGAAGAATGCTATTTACACAGTAAACTCATCATACTCTAAAAAATAGGAATTCTTAAATTTGTTGTGAAAGAGAAATCATCTCAATTAACCCTTGCGCAGCTTCACTGCCTTTATTCCCTGCTTTCGTCCCTGCTCGTTCAATTGCTTGTTCAATGGATTCCGTGGTTAATACCCCGAACATCACTGGAATATTGGACTCCAGGTTAATATGTGCGACTCCTTTGGCTACCTCATTGGAAACCAATTCATAATGAGTAGTTGCACCTCTGATAACTGTCCCCAACGTAATCAACCCATCGTAACTGTCCTTTTTGCTGAGCTTTTTGGTAATAAAAGGAATTTCAAAAGCTCCTGGTACCCAATAAATATCAATTTGTTCTTCTTTCACACCGTGCCTTTTTAAATTATCCAAAGCTCCTTGTAATAATTTTTGATTGATAAATTCATTAAAACGCGCGACTACAATTCCGATTCGAAGATCCTTTGGAGAATAATTTCCTTCAAAAATTGTCATTTTCTTGCTCCTTTATTTTTATACTGATAAGTAATGGTGAAACTTATCTTTTTTTGTTTTTAAATAGGCTTGGTTTTCCTTTTTCGGAACGGTTTCAATTGGTACCCTATCGACAATCGTAATTCCATCTTGTTGTAACTCTATTACTTTATCGGGATTGTTTGTAAGTAAACGAATGGACGTTACACCAATTGATTTTAAAATTTCTGCTGCAAAGTGATAATCCCGTTCATCCGGAGCAAAGCCCAATTCAGTATTTGCTTCATAAGTATCCAATCCTTTTTCCTGCAATTGATACGCTTTTAACTTATTCCTCAATCCGATTCCGCGGCCTTCTTGACGAAGATAAAGAATAGCTCCAGTCCCCTCTTCCTCGATCATTCTCATCGCTTCATGTAACTGTTCCCCACAATCGCAACGCTGAGACCCGAAGACATCACCAGTTAGACATTCCGAATGAACTCGGACTAATGTAGGAAACTGACTATTTTGAATATCTCCCTTTGTTAACAATAGATGCTCCCGTTTTTCTCCATCTTCATAAATAGTCAATTTGAAATCACCATAATCTGTCGGTAAATTTACGGTTATATGACTATTTTCTTCTAAATAATTTACCAACTCATCAATCGTAATTAAGGGTAATTGCCATTCTTCAGATAAACGGGTCAGATCTTTCATTCTTGCCATCGTTCCATCTTCTTTCAGAATCTCACAAATATAAGCAGCCTCTACACTATTAGCTAATTTGGCTAAATCAATTGCAGCTTCGGTGTGTCCTCGACGTATAAGCGTTCCGCCATCTACACTAATCAAAGGAAAAATATGTCCTGGTCTAAGAAAATCACTTGATTTCGAATGAGGATCAGCCAATGCTTTAATGGAAGTAGCTCGATCAAATACTGAAATACCAGTCTTCGTATGTTTATGATCCACACTAATCGTAAAAGCTGTACCAAACGCATCAGTATTATGAGTTGTCATTTCTCCTAAAGATAAGCGTTGCGCAATGTCATTAGAAATCGGCACACAGATTAATCCTCGACCAAATTTGGTCATGAAATTTACTGCCTCAGGTGTCACATATTCGGCTAAACCAACCAAATCTCCTTCTGATTCTCTATCTTCATCATCAGCTACAATGATTAATCTGCCCTTTTTCAAGGTCTTTATTGCTTCAGTAATATTCCTCATAATAAGTCCTTCTCCTTGTACATCTCAAATTTATTTCTCTGTGCCTTTACATATTTCCCAACGATATCCGTTTCTATATTCACAAGATGTCCTACACCTAAATTCCCCAGATTTGTTAAGGATTTAGAATGTGGAATCAGGCTAACAGAAAAGCTTGCTGTTGTTGTTTCCGTAACCGTTAAACTTACTCCATTAATTGCAATTGATCCTTGCGGAATGATTTCACCTGCATATTTGGTTGGATAAGCAAACGTCAAAATTAATGCGTTTTGATTCTCTATTTTCTTGATCAATCTTGTAACAGTATCAATATGTCCCGAAATAAAATGTCCTTCAAAGCGTTGTGTCATCAAAACTGCTCGTTCTAGATTTACCCTCTCTCCAACTTTTACAGTGGAGAAAGTAGTCCGTTTAAAAGTTTCAGGCATTATTTCAGCTTTAAAAAATGTGCTTGAAACCTCAATAGCAGTTAAACACACGCCATTGACTGCCATGCTATCTCCAATTTTGTAATCACTTAGTATACTGTTTGAAGCTTGGAAAGTGAGTTGGATCATTTGTTGGTTTCGTCTAATTTCTTTGACTTTTCCTTGCTCGGCGATTAATCCTGTGAACATTGCTTTCGTTTCCCCCTAACTCGAATGTCTTTTCCAAGCTGTTCAACTTCCAAAAATACTAGTTGTTGTTCTTTAGAAACTAAACGTTTACTATGAAAGGACATCGGACTGTTTCCACCAAAAAGTTTGGGCGCAATATAACTGATGACTTCATCCCAGAGATTTTCTGCTAAAAAAGCATCATGAATTTTCGCTCCACCTTCTATATACAGCGACTGAACACCTCTTTTTCTCATGGTCTCAATAAAGAAGGTAAAAGAAAACTTAGGCGTATAAAAAATAGTTACATGGGGAAACAGTTCCTTTAGCTTAGGGTTTTCCGTAAATATCCAGACTGGATTTGTTGTCGTTTGAAAAAGATTGAGTTTAGGATTTTTAAGAATCCGCCCTCTACGATCCAAAACAATGCGCACTGGTGGAAAGTTAGTTACGATATCAGGCAACAAAATAGGGTTATCAACTAGAACGGTTTCGCTTCCCACTACGATTCCTTGATGTTCTCCTCGCTCTTTCCGTACTCTTGAGATTGCCTCTGTACCTGTTATTGAGTACCGCGAACCTTCCTTTAAAGAAATCTTTCCATCTAGTGTAATAGCTTGTTTTAATGTGATATAGGGACGATCCCTTTCAAAAAAATGGTTATAAAAAGGGTTCAGTGCTCTACATTTCTCTTCTTCCACACCTACAATTACTTTGATCCCATGATTTTGTAAAAATTCTTTCCCTTTTCCTGCTACTAAAGGATTTGGGTCAAGTTGACCTATGACTACCGTTGAGATACCAGACTGAATAATAGCTTGCGTACAAGGCGGCTGTTTCCCTTGGTGGTTACAAGGTTCTAAGGTAACATATAGAGTTGAATTAAACAGTTCTTCGGGGGAATCACAATTTTGAATAGCATTTACTTCAGCGTGGGACTCGCCATATTGTAAATGGGCACCTAGTGAGAGTAGCTTTCCTTCTTTTACAATCGCTGCTCCAACTAATGGATTGGTAAAGGTATTTCCCTTTCCTTTTTTTGCCTCTTCAATCGCAGCCATCATGAAAGACTGGTGCATATCAATTCCCCCTTTCAACAAAAAAAGCCCTGCGAAATTAATCACAGGGCATAACTAAATAAACCTAAAGATAATCGATTTTAATACAAATAAAACCGATCTTCAGTCGATTTTTCTTCTCCCATCCAGACTTTAACTGTCGGTGCCAGATTCTCACTGGCTCAACCACAAAAATGTGGGTCACGGACTTCGAGTAAACTCGTCACCGTCGGTCGGGAATTACACCCTGCCCCGAAGAAATATTCAATTCGTTTAGAGTATATTCTTAAAACTTAATTGTGTCAACCTAAAAAATAGAGAGAAAATGGCGTATGGACGTCCTCGTTTATTTAATGCTAATCATATGATTAGAACAAGTATTACATATTTATAAAATAGTCTCCTAAAAATTGATTCATTTTACATAAATATCAGCTTTGTTATTTTCCGTCTTTTAAAATCGTTTACAAAAACTTGGTTATCTCGATTGTATGAAGTCACAATCTGTGACATCATGATAATGGTCATATTCCACAATTTCTGACTAATTGTACCTCTTTTTATGTTTAAATATAATTAAAAAGGAAAAAGAAATATAGGAGGTTTTTATGGAATTTGGAAAACTGTTAAAACAAGAAAGGAAGAAAATGAATTTGACCCAAGCGGATTTGGCTGAACAATTAAATGTAAGTCGTTCAGCGATTTCAAATTGGGAAATTGGTAGAAATTATCCCGATATTCAAACAATTATTGATATATCTAATGTTTTAGGTGTATCTCTTGATTATCTTTTGAATGAAGATCAAAAAATAATGGAAGCCGTGGATAATGATTTAACAAAGAAAAAAAAGATAAAAAAGATCTCTGTTATTTTGGCTGGATTACTATTAGTGGCTATTGGGACTATCATTTTTCTTTTATATCCAAAAAAACCTACGATAATTTTTGTTAAGGATGTTCTTCCAAAAAATTCTGAAATTTCCACCTTAAAGAAACATGAAATAAAGGAAGTTTTTCTTGAAGACCATCAATTAAAAATTATTTTACATATCACAGGAAATCAAGCTGGGTATTATGTAGAAAGTGGTGCTGACGAAATGACAGTTAGCCTCTATAAAACAAAAAATAAATCTTTGAAATCAAATAAACTTATCCCATACGATGGAGTGTTTACTATCGATTTAATCGAATACCCTCGCTTAAAAAATATTTATATCGCTTATTCTCCTAATTAATTTATTATTAATTTCGTCAGTTTAAAATCAAGTTAATAAGTCCTAATTTTGATAAAGACTGTCAATAGTCATTCAAAAATGTCGGTGTGTCCAAAACGACATTCTTGAATGACTATCGACAATCTCATCTTTCAACTCCCACAATTTTAAAAATATAAAATTTTTTTCTTCTGCTTGATTGCTTACCATATTTAAACATTCAGTTTTTCCAGATCCCCAAGTTCCATTTAAAAAAAATGTCTTTTTTTCTTTAATTAATTTTGAAAACATTTTTACTGCTTCTGTAGTATCAATTCTTTCTAACTCTATTTGCTTTATGACAATCCCCTCCTAAGAAATAAATTTCCCAAGTGTATCTTTTTTAATATATTTCAGTTCATTAGAATTATATATAGTAAAAATAGTTTGCGATTCACATAGCTGCCAAATAAGAATTTAGCACAATTTGGTACTAATACTAACTAGCGATTTATTTCCTATTGCTCAACTTAGTTATGGTACTATACGTTCTAAAGTTACATTATTTATCAGCTTAATCTCTTCGTTTCTCAATTTTCAATTTTAATCATGCTTTTCATTAGGTGCTCAATTTCGTTGACTGTATCTGTAAATGAAATGGATTTCGCAAACGTGTTAACTGAACGATATTTTTCCCACTGTTCTTCCAAGTAGTCGTTTCCTCTGATCTTTTCCATTTCTCTTTCATAATAAAAAGACAAAGATTCGGTATCTCCACGTTTTGTGAATGTATTTCGAACACTTTTATATAACTCTTTCGTATCAATATTTTCTAATTTTGGTATGGTAAATAAGTCATAGTAATCTTTTACTCTCGAATTATCTGTACCAAAGCTGAACGTAGCACTTAGCTTTTCTGCAATAATTTGTTCTGTTGGATAAGCTGGAATCTCCACTTTTTTATCTTCAAACATTAATTGGTGATAGTGTGTATCTACTTCAGGATAAATAGAATCTCCTGTTGTCACGTCCATTTTAAACGGCACACGCACTTTCTCTAAATTAGCCACCAATTTAATTTGAAATCCAGGATAAAAATCGGCTTCTCTTGTTTCCTTCATTCCTTGAATAGAGAAAACAATACCTTCTTTCGTGGGCTTCCTAATCAAATCATTAAAAATATTCTTCAATTTTTCTTCAGTTAATTTGCTATTTCTAAATGTCGTGTCGATATCAATTGTTGTCCTTCTATCGATTCCATATTTTGATCCTAATAAAAAGCCACCTTTCAAAATGAAGTCATTTTTGTACTTTGATTCAGAAATTTGTTCAATTAAACGATCCATCATAAAATGCCGTTGTACTAACTGTGCATTTAGCCCTGTACTCTTTGCTAAATTTCTGGTTTTTGATGCAAATTGTGTCGGTGTCATCTTTTCCCTCCATTAATATAAGCTTTGCATGTGGTATTTCATTTCTTTTTCTACATGTAGTTTTGTCATATAATCTCTTAATTTGCTCGGATCTCTCAATGGATCTTCCATGTACTCTTTTAATGCTGCTAATTTCATTTCGTATTCAATTTCATATCTCGGATTCCAAATATCACAAAGTGTACGCTCTTTATCATACATAGTAATAGGATTCCCTTGGAAGGAAGTTCCCTCTACTTTTCCTAGCTCATAAACTTCTTTCTTCACGAAATGAAATTGTAACTGCTGCTCTTTTGTAATTGAACGATCAACATTGTATCCATGGGGAAAAGTTAAATGAATGAATTTCGGCATATTCGTAGAAAGCTGGTAAATATCTAAAGTCGTTTCATGAGAAAAGATTCCCCTGGAAAATCGTTGCTGAAGCCAAAATAAATCATCTATTCCATGACCATCCTCTACATAATAACCACGATCAACTTTGATCAATTTTCCTTTATTCACCAATCTTTGTACAGTAGTTGCTGCGATTCCAAATTTTCTGGCTTCCTTCATAGATAAATTTCCATCGCGAATAGCCAACAATTCTTTCAATTTATCTTGCATTTACTTACCTCTTCTTTCGTTACAAATACACTACTTAAATTATATCATGGTAGTTTAATTGTAACAAGATGAACTTTGATGTCGATGAAATTCGCCAACATCTTTTTTATGATGTAAAAGGGTAAAAAAGACACCTGGAATCCTTTAGAATTAATTTGACGAATCAATTCATAGGAGGACTCAAAATGGCTTATACTCAGCTTATCGAAGGACTTTAAATATTCTAAACCTAATTATCTATTTTGAGGAAAATAATTTAACCCCAAAAAATATAATGGTAAATTTAATTGATTGGCAAAGATACTCTTCAATACACGCCCGAAGAATATCCACATTGTCATTTGTCGTCCCCTCTAGGATCTTTTGTTAGAAGTCCAGTTATTGCGACGTTTTATGATTCGTCGTGTTAAAACCAACCAAATAAAAAAGACAGAAAGAAATATTTCTTCTTTCTGTCCAAATTATTCTAAGATTATTCTTTACCAACATCATTTGACTACACTACTTTTTATGATGATTGGCTCACCATTCACGCTTACTGATTATTGACCTAAATCATATGGATGTTCATCTTACCCAATTTCTGAACCATTTGGCATTGATTTTGGCGCTTCGACTACTTGTAACGTGCCATCTGGTGCTTCTGCAGAAAGAATCATCCCTTGACTGATTTGTCCACGCATCTTACGTGGTTTCAAATTCGCTACGATCACTAGTTTTTTGCCGATCAATTCACTTGGATCAGGATAAAATTCAGCGATACCTGATAAAATTTGGCGGTCTTGGTTATCTCCCGCATCTAAACGGAATTGCAATAGCTTATCTGCTCCTTCAACTTTTTGACAGTTGATGACTTCAGCTACTTTTAATTCCACTTTTTCAAATACATCAAATTTGATTTGTTTGTCTTTAGTTGAAACAAGCTCAGTTTCTTCTGGGTCCCATTTCACTGATTCTTCATTCGTTTGGGTTCCTTCAGACATTTTCGCTTGGATATAGCTGATTTCTTCTTCCATGTCCAACCGTGGGAAAATTGGCGTACCTTTAGCAACTACTTTTGTTCCAGAAGGAAATTCGCCAAAGTGCAAGCCTTGAAGATTCATCGTTTCTGGGTCTAGTCCTAATTGATTAAAGATTTTAATTGGCGTTTCTGTCATGATCGGTTGCAATAAGATCGCAGTGATCCGTAATGATTCTGCTAGATGGATCATTACACTCGCTAATTCTTTTTTCTTGTCCTCGTCTTTGACTAAAACCCATGGCTCTGTTTCATCGATATATTTATTTGCACGAGAAATCAAGACCCAAATTTCAGCTAATGCCGTATTGAACTCCATTTTTTCCATCGCATCATGATATCGTCCAACGACATTTGCAGCTGTTGTTGATAATTCACTATCAAAAGGCGTCACTAAAGAAGCATAGTCAGGAACGATCCCATCACAATATTTATTGATCATTGCAACGGTACGATTCAATAGGTTTCCAAGATCGTTCGCCAAGTCATAGTTGACCCGAGAAACAAAATCTTCTGGTGTAAATACGCCATCTGAACCAAATGGAACAGCACGAAGTAAATAGTAACGTAACGCATCGAGACCATAACGTTCAACTAGCATCTCTGGATAAACCACGTTTCCTTTTGACTTAGACATTTTTCCGTCTTTCATCAACAACCAACCGTGACCAAAGACTTTTTTCGGTAACGGTAAATCTAATGCCATCAACATGATTGGCCAATAGATCGTATGGAAACGGACAATTTCTTTTCCAACCATATGGACATCTGCCGGCCAATATTTTTGGAATAAGCTATCATCATCAGAGCCGTAACCTAATGCAGTAATATAGTTGGATAACGCATCGATCCAAACATAAACGACATGTTTAGGGTCGTCTTTCACAGGGATTCCCCAACTAAATGTCGTTCTGGAAACAGCAAGATCTTCTAACCCTGGTTTGATAAAGTTATTGATCATTTCTTTCTTACGAGATTCTGGTTGGATAAATTCAGGATGCTCTTGGTAATACTCTAAAAGACGATCAGCATATTTGCTCATACGGAAGAAATAAGATTCTTCTTTGACTAATTCGACTTCATGCCCACTTGGAGCTTTCCCACCGATTACATTTCCTTCTTCGTCTTTATAAACTTCTGCTAATTGTGTTTCAGTGAAAAATTCTTCATCCGAAACAGAATACCAGCCTTCATATTCGCCAAGATAAATATCGCCTTGTTCAACTAGACGATCAAAGATTTTTTGAACAGCCGCTTTATGATAATCATCCGTTGTTCGAATGAATTTGTCATAACTGATATCCAGCGTTTTCCAAAGTTTTTTCACATCCGCAGCCATCTTATCGACATAGGCTTGTGGTTCAACACCTAATTCTGCTGCTTTTTTTTCTATTTTTTGACCGTGTTCATCCACCCCAGTTAGATAAAACACATCAAAGCCCATCAATCGCTTATAACGTGCAACTGCATCACAGGCAATCGTTGTATACGAATTACCAATATGCAGTTTGCCACTTGGATAATAGATTGGCGTCGTAATATAAAAAGTTTCCTTTTCTGCCATGGGGCTCTTCCTCCTTTATCGCATGATGCGAATTCATTTCCTTGCTAGTATACCATAAATCAAAAAGACTGCGACGATTTTTTCGCTACCCTCTAACAAATGCCTTTCCTCTTTATTATTTTCCTAGTAAAACATGCTATAATAATTAATAGTGTGTGAAAAGAAACCTAGGAATCAGTAAGTTTCGTTTTTAGTAAGCAGCACGTTTACATGTAGGTTATCTCTCACAATGTCACGGAATCTTGTAGCAGTCCCGTTGTTTTATTTTGACGAAACATAGCTTCGACTTAATAGTTGCTTATAGGAAGAAAACATCGTTCTCCCTTCTAAATAAACCTTTTTATAACAACCCAAAAGCAAGTGGATCTGAAATAGGCTGTTTATGTTTACGACTAATAGACAGTTCATTGTCCAAGAAAGGCTGAAATTTTATGCAAAAAAAACATCTTTATTTTACAATCAGTATTGCACTGCTTTCAGTGTTACACTGGCTGTTCAGCTATTTTTATATACGATTATATGGTTATTTTAACCTCCAAGGAAGCTTGAATCAGTTTCTTTTATTTACCCAAGTTTTTCGTTTTGTTCTCAATTTTTATATCATTTTTTGTGGGTATGTAACGCTTCGTGAAGAAAATAGAAAACTGTTACTAATCTATTTACTTTTCTTCTTCTTCAATTTACTCCTACCGTTTTTATTCCCTATCTAAGTATAGAAGTCTTTCTCCAAGGAAAACTTTGGTTTTTTTTTGGAGTCTGCTAAAATAAGATAAAAGTATATTTAAACAAGAACGTCATCAGGAGGTTAAAAGATGAAACAATTTGCTTCTAAAGAAGAGGAAAAGTTATATTATGAACATGAAGCAAGTGAAGCTGATTTTCTTGACTGGTATCAAAAGCAAGAACGCCCAGAATATGACAAACCTTCTTTGACTGTTGATATCGTGTTGATGTGTTACAACAAGGAAGAAGACCAGTTAAAAATTTTACTGATCCAAAGAAAAGGGCATCCCTACCGAAATTCATGGGCTTTACCAGGTGGTTTTGTCCAAAAGAATGAATCCACTGGTGAAAGTGTCTTACGTGAAACCAAAGAGGAAACGGGTGTCGTGATTTCTCAGGAAAATATTGAGCAGCTACACACCTTCAGCACACCGAACCGAGACCCTCGAGGCTGGGTCGTGACTGTCAGTTACTTGGCTTTTATTGGTGAAGAACCGTTGATTGCTGGTGACGATGCAGAAGAAGTCCGATGGTTTACCTTGACACGCCAAGGAAACAAAATCCATCTAACGAGTGATGAAGTTGCTATTTCTTTAGATTTACTGACAAGTGAATCTTCTGGCAAAGATACTTTAGCATTTGACCATAGTGAGATCATTACGAAAGCATTTAATCGAGTGACAAATAAAATGGAACATGAACCACAAGTCTTACAAGTATTAGGTAAAGATTTTACGATCACAGAAGCCCGAAAAGTATTTGCAAAATTTTTAGGGATCGATTTTAAAATGATTGATCATTCAAATTTCAAAAAAGCGATGCTGCAATATTTTGATGAAATTGGTGAACGACCAGTAGGAATTGGTCGTCCATCCAAGATTTATCAGTTGAAGCCTGGAAACTATGAATAAGGTGAAGATTTCAGAAAGCTGAAATACCAAAGATTTTTATTCGATTTTTCTGCAATCAGCAAATACCTGATCAGTCACCCATTAATGACCATCTGATGGATAAATACTTCTCATAAATAAGCCGAAGAATTACACAAAAGCAATGCTTTTGGTATTCTTCGGCTTATTTTAGAGGTTAGCCAGAAAGGTCATTACCTCTATGTTTGGTTTATCATAATTAGTGAGCTTTTCTTGAGAAGAAAATTCCTAGAAACAAAAACAGCAAGTGTTTTTTATCAACAAGGCGATCCCTAGCGCTCCTACCAGTTCATTTATTCAAAAATCACTTGTTTCCCGATTTTTTCTAGTTCTAGACTTTTATTAATCACTAAAGGATCGGTTTGTTCATTCATATTGATCAAAATCAACGTTTTATTATACCAGTTTGCTTTATACCTCAGCTTAGTCACTAATTTATACCAATCTTGAAGTGAGAAGTCTGACAAGAAAGTTTCATTAGGGACAGCTTCTACAAACAAATAGTCATAATAACGAATCAATTTGCCAGATAACTGTTCCAAATAATTTTCTTTTTGAAATTTTTGTTTTAAATAAAGATCCATTACTTTACGCTTTTGTTTTTGATAGTTCTTCGATCGTTCCAAACGAGCTTTTCGTTTCTGAGCTGCCCGTCCCTTAATCCCTAATTTTCTCTTAGCCAGCTGCATTTCTTTTTCAGTTTTTTTCAACAATGGTAATGGTACATCAACTGGAGAGGATGTCTCGATTAGTTTTTGCGGATCATAAGCCACACCGATCCAACGACGAGACTCTGTTATTTCTTTCGCTGAAATCTCACAGAGTAAAGAAACATAAAAAGCTTCATTATAACGTGAGGAGATCGTCGCTGAACGAATCTCTCCTTCGATTGGTCGATGGAGGTTTACCTGAATGAGTTCTTTCTGTTTTGGCAGTTTTAGATACTTATCTTTCAAATAAATTGTGCCTTTTTGATTATTTGTTGTATAAGACTGCCACATACTTTTTTTATTTTTCAATTTTGGAAAACTGGCACGTTTTTTAAAATAATTACGAAACGCACGATCTAGATTTAGTTGTGCATTCGCAAGCGCTAAGCTGTCTGCTTTTTTTAAAAAATCATATTGCTTTTTTAAAGAAGCAGGAGTCAGTGTATAATCGATGACACCTGTTTTAGCGTAGCTTTCCTGACGGGCTTTTAGTAAGTGGTTATACGTAAAACGAACACAGCCAAAATTTTGAACAAACCATTGCTTTTGTGAAGCCGTGGGATAAATTCGGAATTTAAAGGCTTTTAGCATCAGCACTTACCTCCTAAGACGTCACAAGTAAGCTCGCTTCTTTTTGCCGTTTCAATTTTTTTGCGTAATAAGCCACTTCTTGCTCTGTCGCATAGACAAAATGCTCTGGGGCAATTTCTCTTAATGTCCGTTTTTGCCCATCTTCTGGTTCTGGTTGATACTTGATTCTTTTCCGCTGTCTTTCATGATCGGGATCTGGTAGTGGAATTGCAGATAATAAACTTTCCGTATAAGGATGAACGCCATGATGGTAAATCTCATCACTTGTTCCCATTTCCAATAAACGACCGTTGTGCATGACACCGATCCGATCACTGATATGTTTGACCATAGATAAATCATGAGCAATGAATAAGTACGTTAGTTGTTGTTGTTTTTGCAGATCCTGTAATAAATTGACCACTTGCGCTTGAATCGATACGTCTAAAGCCGAAATCGGCTCATCACAAATAATAAAACGAGGATTAACTGCTAAGGCACGTGCAATACCGATCCGTTGTCGTTGTCCTCCTGAAAATTCATGAGGGTAACGTGTACCATGGCTCGGATTCAATCCTACCGTTCGAAGAAGCTCATCTACTTTTTCTGAACGTTCTTCAGGAGACTTGACCAATCCATTGACATCGATCCCTTCTGCAATGATGTCACGAACTTTCATTCGGGGATTCAATGATGCATAAGGGTCTTGGAAGATCATCTGAACCTCACGGCGAAACTTAGCCATTTCTTGTTTTCCTTTTAGCTTGGTGACATCTTTTCCATCAAAGAAAATCTCGCCATCGGTCGGTTCATTTAAGCGAATGACTGTCCGCCCAGTGGTTGATTTACCACTACCTGATTCACCAACTAAGCCAAAGGTTTCCCCTTCATAAATATGAAAGCTAATATCATTGACTGCGTGAACTTCATTTTTCTTCCCAATATTGAAATATTGTTTTAAACCATTAACCTCTAGCAGTTTTTTTGGCATTCGTCATCCCTCCATTCGCTTTTTGCTTTTCTTCAAAAATCGCCCAACGACGTTTGATTTCTTCAGGTGGCTCTACTTTTGGTGCTTGAGGTGCTAAAAGCCAAGTTGCTGCTTGATGTGTTTTTGATAATTCAAAAAATGGTGGTTCTTCTTCTGCATCAATCTGCAAGGCATATTCATTCCGTGGATAAAAGGCATCGCCTTTAGGTGGGTTCAATAAATCAGGTGGTGAACCCGGGATCGCATAAAGCCGTTCATTTGCACTATCTAAGGTCGGCATCGAACCTAACAAGCCCCAAGTGTAAGGATGTTGCGGATGATAAAAAATTTCTTCCGAGGTACCGACTTCAATGATCTTTCCGCCATACATCACCGCTACCCGATCCGCTACATTTGCTACTACACCTAAGTCATGTGTGATGAAGATAATCGAGGTATCGATTTTCGTTTGGATTTCTTTTAGCAGTTCTAAAATCTGGGCTTGAATCGTAACATCTAATGCAGTTGTTGGTTCATCAGCGATCAAAATCTCCGGGTAGCAGATCAACGCAATCGCAATAACGATCCGTTGCCGTTGTCCTCCTGAAAATTGGTGAGGATAACTGTTGATCCGTTTTTCAGCCTCAGGAATCCCGACTAAGTTTAGTAATTCCAATGCTGCTTTTTGTCCTTCTTTTTTCGAAACTTTATTGTGTTTTCGCAAGGATTCAGCCACTTGTTTACCAATCGTCATCGTAGGATCGAGAGAAGTCATTGGATCTTGGAAAATCATTGCGATTTCTTTCCCACGAATTTTTTGCATGGCTTTTTCTGATTGATCGACAATATTTTTTCCTTTGAATAAAATCTCGCCCGAATCGATCGTAGCATTACTTGATAACAATCTCATGATACTTCTGGTAGTGACTGATTTCCCACTACCAGATTCTCCAACAATTGCTAGAGTCTCGCCTTTGTTTAAATGAAAATTGACACCACGGATCGCTCGGACTTTCCCAGCGTACGTATCAAATGAGATTTGCAAATTTTTAACTTCAAGAACTTTTGTCATATTCCTCACTCTTTCATTTTAGGGTCAAAGGCATCACGTAATCCGTCCGCTAGTAAATTGAAGCCGATCATGATAACAGATAACGTTGCCGCAGGGATCCATAATAGATATGGCAGGTACAAGAAAGTTTTATAGCCATCACTCAGCATTGTTCCCAATGAAGCAGATGGTGGCGTTAGCCCCAATCCAATGAAACTTAAAAAGGCTTCAAAGAAAATTGCCGATGGAATACTAAACATCATTTGAATAATGATTACACTGGAAATGTTCGGTAAAATATGTTTGAAGGCAATTTTCAATTTCGATTCACCTAATGTCATACCAGCTAACACATATTCTTGATCTTTCAGTTTCAGGGTTTGCGCTCGAACGATACGAGCCATCGGAATCCAGTTCGTGATCGCCATTGCTGCCACGATGGAAAAAATACCTGGTTCAAAAACAACCAACATTAAAATCATGACTACCAGATTAGGAATCCCAGATAAGATCTCTAAGAAACGTTGCATTCCGTTGTCGATTCGTCCACCTAGCAGACCAGAAATCAGCCCATAAGCAACACCGATCGTCACATCTAATAATGCAGCAATAAAAGCGATCAGTAAGGAAATTCGTGTTCCCATGAATAGACGACTTAATACATCACGTCCTAGACCATCCGTTCCTAAAAAGAAATTCACATTTGCTGGGACATTTGCTTGGGCATATTTATCGACTAACTCACCACCAACCATCGCTTTTCCATTCAATCCATCGATATTTAACCCTGGAATACGTGGGGGTAGATTGATGTAATCAATATTTTGTGCTGTTGGGTTGTGTGGCGAAACAAAGATCGTAACGATCGAGATCAAAATGATCACTGATAGTAAAATCATCGAAACGACTGCAGCTTTGTTTTTCTTTAAACGTCGCCAAGAATCTTGAATGAAATTTAGCGATGGAGCTGCAATTTGTTCTCGTTCTTCTTCAGTGTTTTTTTGTAGCGGAAGAAATTTATCTGCAGGAATATCTGCTATTGTTTCATAACGTTTTGGTATCAGTTCCATCTAGCTTCGACTCCCTTCTGAAACACGGATTCTTGGATCAACTAAACCATACAGCAGGTCAACGACTAAAATCACAAAGATCAACATAAATGAGTAAAGGATCGTTACTGCCATGATCGTTGGATAATCATTCGTCGTGATCGATTTAACGAATTGCTCACCAATACCGGGGATGGCAAAAATATTTTCAACTACTAACGAACCAGTCATCAAAGCAACTGCTAACGGTCCTAACAATGTCATTAACGGGATCAAACTATTACGAAGACCATGTTTAAAGGCGATCTCCCAACGGCTTAATCCTTTGGCTCTCGCTAATTCCACATAATCGCTGTGTAATACTTCGACCATTTCTGTTCGGATAAAACGAGCTGAATCGGCTAAAGGTGACATAGCCAATGCAATGGTTGGAAGGATCGTATAAATGAAGCCGTCCCATTTAGCAATCGGCAGTACATGCAAGCGGATCGCAAAAATATATTGTAATAAGACTGCAAAAACAAAGTTAGGGATCGAGCGACCCAAAATAGCAACCAACGTGGAAGAAGTGTCTGCCCAAGTGTTTTGCTTCATTGCTGAAATCGTTCCTAAGATCGTACCGATCACTGTTCCAAAAATAATCGCTTGTAGTCCTAGTTGTAATGAAGGTCCTACTCTACCAGCTAATAAATGAGCAACAGGCTGATTTTTAAATTGGAAAGAGATACCGAAATCTCCTTGAAGTAAATTTGACAAGTAAATACCATATTGGACGATCACAGGTTTATCCAGTCCAACTTGTTGATTCAACATAGCGATCGTTTCAGGACTCAAGCGCTCTTGGTTGGTATAAGGTGTTCCTGGTAATAATTGCATTAAGAAGAACGTGATTGTGGCAATCAACCAAAGCGTAATGGCCATAAAGAAGACACGTTTCAATACATATTTTAGATAACTATTCACTAATGTTTCCCCCTAGCTTTTGACTTCTGACAAATGTTTCGCTACATTATTAATGAATGAACCAAAGATAAAGGAGCAAACTGATGAAAAAGAAGTCTCTTCCCTACCTGATTGCTGGTGTCTTGATTCTCCTGATTATTGTAAAAAATAGTTTGAATCATCAACTAACACTCACTCAATTATCAAATGATTTATTTTTATGTGCGATGCCGTTTTTGATTATCGGCGGATTTTTATGGGTTTTTTCCTCGGGTTTCTTTGATCATTTTCAACGATCGATCTATTTAGCCCGAACAAGAAACCGCAAGAAAAAACCAGAATTTTCTTCACTCTCGTCTGCCAGCTATGGTATGTATACCTTTTGGCTGATCATTGCCGGAATCTTGCTTGCTCTTTCTATCGTGCTGGTGATTTTTTCGTTTCTATGATACGTAACCTTTAAAAAGTGGAGAGAGATTAAGACAACTGCCTTAATCTCTAGTCCGCTTTTTTTGTCTTAATGTTTGCCTATTCTTCTACATAAGTCCATTTGTAATCCCATGAAGCTCCTGCAGCGTGGTGGACAATTCCTTTGACTTTTTCATTGACTAAGTGTCCTTCTGCTTTTTGGTAAACTGGGATCACACCCATATCGTCTGACATGATTTTAGTTGCTTCTTGTAGATCCGCCCAACGTGCTTGCTCATCGCCCGCATCTTTATTCCCTGAGTCATCTACTACTTTGTCGTAGTCCGCATTACTCCATTGCCCACGGTTATAAGAGTTACCTGCAACAAATAGGTCCGTAAAGCTGCTTGGATCAGCATAGTCTGCTGCCCAACCGCCTAATACAGTATCAAAATCACCTGAAGATGAACGGTCTAAACGAACGGAGAATGGGACTGGTGTTGGTTTAACTTTTACGCCATCTAAATTTTCTTGGATTGAGTTTTGGATATACTCGATCACTTTTTTCGATGCATCATCATCTGAAGCCATCAAATTGAATTCAAGGGAATCAATGCCAAGTTCTTTTTTCGCTTTTTCCCAATATTCTTTTGCTTTGTCTTTATCGTAAGAAACAAGTTTGCCTGCTTCTTTCGCAAAATCTTCATTTGTTTCTGGATTTTTAGACATGTCCGCTGGGATCAAGCCAGTTGACACAACCGAGCCATCTCCTAGAACTTGTTTCACTAACGCATCACGATTGATTGAGTATGAAATAGCTTTTCTTAAGTTGACATTTTTAAATGGTGAATCAGCTTCACGTTGGTTCAACTCAATATAGCTCGTACGTGCTTCTTTGACTGACGTATATGCTGGATCATTCGCATTTTGTTGAGCGAGTTCCCCTGAAAGGATGACGTCATCTGCTTGTCCGTCTTTAAAGAGATTCAACGCTGTAGAAGATTCTTTGACCACGCTAACTTTGATTTCAGATAACTTCACTGCATCTTTATCCCAATAATTATCATTTTTCTTGTATGACCATTCAGTATCTGTCCCTGGTCCGTCAAAATCTGTTAAGGTAAACGGTCCATTGTATACTGCTTTATCGCTTGCTGAAGCGTAAGCATCACCGTTTTCTTCCACCACTGATTGTTTTTGCGGGAAGAATGATGGGAAAGCAAGTAAATATTGGAAGTATGGCGTTTGTTTCGTTAATGTGATTTCTAATTCATGATCGCCTACTGCTTTGATTCCTAATTCTGATTTATCTTTTTTGCCTGCTGTGATTTCTTCTGCATTCGCTACTGGAGCAAAAAGATACGCATATTCAGAAGCTGTGGCAGCATCCACTGTACGTTGCCAACCATAAACATAATCAGCCGCAACTACTGGATCACCATTGGACCATTTAGCGTCTTCACGCAATTTGATCTTGTAAGTCAACCCATCTTCACTAACTTCTGCCAGTTCACTCGCTCCTGCTGGTTGTGGTTTACTATCCTTATCTAAACGATAGATTCCCTCATACACATTATTTAATGCAGTGAAACTAATTGTATCCGTTGCTAAAGATAAATCTGCTGTTGGCATTTCTTGAGGTACGACTAAATTGAATACTCCGCCTCCATCTGTAGAGTTGCCACTCGCTGAATTACTACTTTTTGTATTTGCACTTCCGCCATAACAGCCTGCAAGTACCAGCCCACTCAAGGCTACAACACTAAATGCCCATTTCTTTTTCATTTCCCGTACCCCTTTTGTCGAAATTTTCAGAATAATTAGTTTTTTCTGAGTTGTTTAAGAGTTTAATGAATAATTATTAAAAAAGCAATACTTTTTTCTCGGTTTTTTTTTAAATAATGTCATTATAGTGAAATATTTATTGTTCTTTTCTGAAAATACACTTATTTTATAAGGTTTTATTTCTACTTGATAAAAAAATAAAATAATTTTCATCAAAAAAAAATAAATCGTAAAAACAGCTATAATGTTCGGATTTAGCTCATAAAAAGATTATAATTTTTTATTCTAACAAAAAAACACTAATACTAGAGAACAAAATGGATCGTTCATTTCTCTAATATTAGTGTCTTAATTTATTCCGTTGGCTCTCTTTTGGCCACTCGTTTTGCTAACCAAATATCAGGCTGGTTCCACCCATTCGCATCTGGGATCACACCGATGATCTGATAGCCAAGTTTCTCATAAAATGTATAGGGATGATGATTGATATTTTTGATTTCTTGTAACTTTGCAAAGGTATCTTCAAATAAATCCGTTTCAACTAAATTTGTTTGTCCTTCAACATCATCTGTCCCTAGATAGATGACCAGGCCACCATATGAAGCGACTTCTTTTTCCAGATAGGAAACCAATCGTGTCCCGATTTGTTGTTTGCGATGCGCGCTTGCTACTACCAAAGGATGTAACTCCCACCCTGTTTTGCCATATTGAGGGATCGCTCCAACAAAACCGACCAATTCCTCCCCTTCAATCGCCGATACAGCAATCCGTTCTGGAACCATCAACTGTTCGACTTCTTTCATCGGCTCTGTCCCATACTCATCAGGCCAAGTCAATCTTAAAAGATCTGCAAGCTGATCTCGCAAGACAATATTCTCACGATCAAACTCACTGATAATCATCGCTATCCCTCCCTTTTCTGCCTATTTTAGCAGTACTAGAAAGAAAAAAGAAAAGTTTATGCTTAAGGTCGTGAAAGAAGCGTTCAGCTCCGAGCAAATAAGAGAGGATTTTTTAAAATAGCTTCTCATATTTTAGAAAATCATCGCTTATTGCTGAGGAGTTGCTTCTTGAACGCCGTGAAGGAGGTCATAACAGAAACGATTTACTTTAAAATTTTGCTTTTTTAAATAGATAATAGAAAACGAAATATCAATTTTTATGTTTAACTCTCTCGAAATAAATAAAAATACATATAAGCATCTTATAATAAATAAATACCAGACCCAATATTTCAATACATTTCGTTATTTTTTATAATTATAATAAAGAAATATTGTATATAAAAGTTGACAAAAATTTAATTTAAAAATAAAAAAATTTAAAAAACAAATGATATAAATATTATATTTTAATAAAAATTAAATACTGATTTAATGTATAAATATGTATATTCTATTAAGATTATTACAACAAGTGCTTGTTACCAAAAAAATAGGAGAGTGATTATAGATGGAATTACATGTATCAAGAAATTCAAAATTTTTTTGTTTGGCAATGTCATTTTTGATGGTTTTAAGTCTACTGATTAGTACAGGTACAGTTGTTTATGCCAACGAGAGTACTTCCCCTGAAGAATTTCAAAAACAATTGAGTATGGATATCAAAAATAATCGATTACCCCTATTATCTGAGGATCAAAAGCAAATAGAAATCAACAAAATTGCTAAAGAGCTAGCGTTTATGCTTGAAAAAGCACCAATAAAAAATAGTGTTGGTGAAGTTATCGGAATTAATTTCACTAGAATTGAATCACAATTTCCTGAACAAATTAACTCAAATTCATATTATCTATTTAAGCAATTTTTCGAAAATGAACGCTCCATGCATGAAATCGATTCTATAAATGGAAGAGGCTTTACCGATTGTATGGGCAAGAGTATTAAAGAGTATGTAGGAGATACGATCTATATGAGTCTAACTGCTGGTGGATTATGGGCATTGATCCAGAAAAAAGCATGGCAAGAAATAGCTGCTCTTGTTTTTGAAGTAGCTGGTGCCGAATTTACCATCCCAGTAGTAGTTGCTGCTTTAGGCTTAATGAGTATCAAATGTTTGGTATAATGAATAATAGAAAGTTTCTGATATTTTTATCATTATCAATCATCTCAAGTCTCGCTGTCTTGAACGTGACAAAAGATATTCTGTATGCATTATCCTGTTTCGTTCTCTCATGGATATTGTATGGCATTGGGATGAACCGCAAGAACAAACAGTAATTTGAGGTTCTAAGAAAACTCAGCAAAAGACGACAAAGCATAAGGCTTTGTCGTCTTTGTTGTTTCTTCTCCATGGATGCTGGATATTAGCTAATGCTATTTAGTCGTTGCTTTTTCTTTTTTCATTTGTTTACTCCGTAATTGACCACACGCAGCGTCGATATCTGTACCGTGTTCTTTACGGATCACGCAATTGATGCCATTCTTTTTCAATACATCATAAAATTTCAGCACATCTGCTTTAGGACTGCGAGAGTATTGGTCATGTTCACTGACTGGATTATAAGGGATCAAATTCACATACGTTAATTTCTTTTTGTCTTTTAATAGATCCGCTAATTGTTGTGCATGCTCCGGACGATCATTGACTTGATTCAACATGATGTATTCAAACGTGATTCGTCGATTGGTTTTTTCAAGATATTCATCTACTGCAGCCATCAATTTCTCAATTGGGAAACTCCGATTGATCCGCATGATGGAGGTCCGAATCTCGTTATTTGGTGCATGTAATGAGATCGCTAAATTGACTTGCAACCCATTATCAGCAAATTCTTTGATCTTATTTGCCAAACCACTTGTTGAAACAGTAATGTGTCGTGCGCCAATTGCCAACCCTTTGGCATCATTGATGATGTGTAAGAAGTTCATGACATTATCATAATTGTCGAACGGTTCGCCAATGCCCATCACAACCACATGGGACACTCTTTCTCCTTCTTGTCGTTCATCAAAATAGTGTTGAACCATCATGATCTGTGCCACGATTTCTCCAGCTGTCAAATCTCGATTCTTTTTTAACAGACCACTTGCACAAAAAGTACAACCAATATTACAGCCGACTTGTGTCGTCACACATACAGATAATCCATATTCTTGTCTCATCAAGACTGTTTCGATCATATTTTTATCTGGTAATTCAAATAGATATTTGACTGTGCCATCCGTTGCTTCTTGAACCACTATTTGTTTTAACGGATTGATCACAAACTGATCCGTTAACTTTGTTATCAAGTTTTTTGACAAGTTGGTCATTTCGGAGAAGTCTTTGACACGCTTTTGATAAAGCCATTCCCACACTTGGGCGGCACGGAATTTTTTTTCGCCGTTTTCTAAAAACCAATTGGTTAATTCTTCGATTGTTAAACCATAAATGGATTGTTTTTCCAAAATCGTTTCCCTCTTTTTTTCAAAGTATCGCTACATACTATAACTGATTCTCACAACTAATGCAATAGTTCACAAAACAAAGATACCAAATCTTAGGCTGTTTATGAATGCTCCTCCTTTTTTAACTATCGTTTTTTTGATTTTTATGAATAAGTGATCAATCTCATAAAAAAACCGAAGAACACCCAAAATTACTTTTGGCGTTTCTTCGGTTTCATTGTTAGAACTGACAAGCACATACGCACTTTTTCTATGTTTCGTGATCCGTTGGCATCATATCCATTGGTTCTTCGACTTGCTCAATGAAGACTTTTCTTGGCTTACTTCCTTCTGAAGGTCCTACTACGCCATGTGCTTCTAATTCATCGACTAAGCGTGCTGCCCGATTATAACCAATTCTAAATCTTCTTTGCAATAATGAAATACTTGCTGTCTGCATTTCAATGACAAGTGCTTTAGCTTCTTCAAATAATTCATCTTGTGGTTGTTCTGCGGTACCGCCTGATTCTACTTCATCAGAAGGCATCATTTTTTCTTCATAATGTGCTTCTTGTTGATCTGTTACAAAGTTGACCACTCGTTCTACTTCGTGGTCAGAAATAAACGCACCTTGAACCCGTATCGGTTTGTTTTCACCCATTGGCAAGAAGAGCATATCCCCACGTCCGAGAAGCTTTTCCGCACCATTGGAGTCAATGATCGTACGTGAGTCCGTTCCACTAGAGACTGCAAATGCCATACGAGAAGGAACATTTGCTTTGATGATCCCTGTGATAACATCCACACTTGGACGTTGGGTCGCTAAAATCATATGGATTCCCGCTGCCCGTGCCATTTGTGCCAAACGAATAATAGCATCTTCGACTTCATTGCTGGCAACCATCATCAAGTCAGCTAATTCATCCACGATCACCACGATAAATGGCAAGGTAGGATGTTTCGTTCCATTTTCCAAGTTTTTTTGTTGGACAAATTCATTATAACCAGTAATATTTCTAACACCAGTAGCAGCGAATTTTTCATAACGTTCTTCCATTTCTTGAACGACTTTCTGCAACGCTTGAGCAGCTTTTCTCGGATTTGTCACAACTGGCGTCAAAAGATGAGGAATCCCATTGTACATGTTCAACTCCACCATTTTGGGGTCGATCATCATCAATTTGACTTCATGGGGTTTTGCTCTCATCAAAATGCTGGTAATGATCCCATTGATTGCTACCGATTTCCCACTACCTGTCGATCCGGCTACTAATAAGTGAGGCATTTTAGAAAGATCTGCGGTTTGGACTCGCCCAGAAACATCTCTTCCTAATGGCACTTCTAACAGCTTATCTGGATGATTGGGTTGCGCTTCGATGATTTCTCTAAATGACACCATGCTGATCTTGCTATTCGGTACTTCGATTCCGATCAATGATTTACCTGGGATCGGTGCTTCCATCCGAACATCTTTAGCCGCTAATGCTAATGCAATGTCATCCGTTAAACTGACGATTTTACTTACTTTGACACCCACTGCTGGTTGGACTTCAAATTTTGTCACAGAGGGTCCTAAACTTGCTTTGACGACTTTCGCATCTACGCCAAAACTTTGAAAAGTTTGTTCCAAGACTCCGATATTTTTCTCGATTTTTTTATACTCGTCACTTTGATCCGTCGTTTTTACTGAATCGAGTAAATCGATTGACGGTAACTCATAATCTTGATTTTCCTGCTCTGCTTCGATTTCAAATTCTAATGCTGTCCCATCATCTTCTAAGCTCTCTGCTTCTAACGGTTCAGATGCAGTAGGCGTTGTGACCGTTGGCTCTGCTTTTGGCATATCCATTGTCGCAGATGGGACAGTTCCTTGAAAACTATCGATCGGTACAAAACTGAGTTGTTCGGGTTCATCATCTGCAATTTTTTCATAAGAAGGCGCAGACTTTGCTTGTTGTTCAGCGGAACGACGTTTTTCCAGCTCAGCAATCTCAGCTTCTGCCGCTTCTTTTGCTGCTAATTTTTTCTCTTCTCGTGCTTTCGCTCGTTGCTTTTGCCGTTCTTCTTTCGCCGCTTGTTTCTTCGCTTGCTTTGCAGGATCTCCTTCCAGCAGTTCTTGCATTCGTTCTCCCATCACTTGCAAGCTATTGACTAATTGATAGCCTTCGATATTGCTAAATAAAATTGCACCACTTATTAATAATAAAATGGCAACAAAGTAACTACCAGGTTGAGCAATCAAGAAATACGTAAAATTATAGAGTGCTGCTCCAACCATCCCACCACCAACATTACTGCTGACTCGAGCATGCTGGATGTCACTTGCTAACAGATCCCAAGTGGTTCCTAGAATGTTTGGTTCGCCACTATGGAGTTTTCCGAATAGATGGGCATGTAAAAAGAGAAGAATTCCTAAGTAAAAAAGAATGCCTCCAAACCACCGACGGCTTTTTCCGATTTTAAAATCGGTATTTTTTACAACGACCCAAAAACCTAAAATAGCTAATAATATACAGAGAAGCTGATAAGTGTTCCCTGCAATGATCCGAAAACCATTTGCCACTAAAATACCTAAAAAACCTAGTTTTAAAAAGCCAAATACGGCAAATAAGATCAATGCAAATCCGATACTGATCGCAAGAAGTTGTTCCTGCTGCTGTTGTTGCTTTTTCGTCTTTTTCTTTTTCTTTGCAGGACGTTTTTTCTTTGCCATTTTTATCCCTCATTTCATCAAGTTCCATTATACAAAAAAAAGCGAGGGAACAAAAGTTTTGTTTCTAAGTTTAAAGTTTTTCTTTTCGAACCCTGTATTTATACCAAATACTTTAAGAAACTTTTTCAAATAACCAATGGCTAGATCCTGCACCCCTAGCGAGAAACTATGATAAAAAAACCGAAATTCCACAAAAATCAAGAAAGTTTTTGGGAATTTCGGTTCATTCAATTCATTTGGTTCATTCAGTGAACTCAATGAAGCTGGAAAGTTTTATCCTCACTGCTTCTATTTTTAGAAAAAAGCGATCACGCTTTATTTCCCTGAACGTTTACTATCAAAAAGGTCAGATCGTTGAGCCATTTTCTTTGATCACTTGTTGGTACCAATAATAACTATCTTTCTTGTAGCGATCCAATGATCCTGCTTGAGTTTCATCTTGATCGACATAAACAAATCCATAACGTTTTTGGTAGCCATTCAACCAACTTAACAGATCAGTGTAAGACCACGTACAATAGCCAAGGACTTCAGCACCATCTGAGATCGCTTCTTTAATCGCTTTGACATGACTTGAAAGGTAAGCGATACGATACTCATCGTGGATCTTTTTGTCCTCTGTCAATTCATCGTATTCCCCTAAACCATTTTCAGTAATCAATACAGGCATCCGGTAGCGACTCGTAATCCTTCTTAAAGCGATTCTCAATCCTTCTGGGTCGATCTCCCAATCCCAATTCGTACGTTCAACGAAAGGATTGTCGACTTTTTTGTACATCCCTGGGACGCCTGTTTCTTCAGAAGATCCTTTTTTCCCAGTGGTATTCATTTTGCCAGCTCCTACACCATCCAACGGATTAAAGGCATTAGTCGCTGTTTGATAATAGTTGATCCCCAAGAAGTCTGGTTTAGCCGATTCAAGCAGTTCTGCGTCTCCTTCAACCATCTCAGGTGCCCAGCCACGTTCTTCTAAAAATTTCATAGCGGCGATCGGGTACTTGCCCCACATGTAGACATCCATCCAGTAATGAGCCATCAAATCTTCCGCATTTTCTGCAGCTAAAATATTTTTAGGATCGCTGTTGATCGGATAATTAGGTGTGTAAGCAAAACTTGGACCGATTTTACCTGGCATTCCTAATTCATGAAACTTATTGATCACTGCTGCATTTGCTAAGTTAGCAATATGGTTCACTTGATACATCCGTTTTGGATCAGTAACACCTGGTGGATGAGCAGCTAATAAATAGCCTAGTGAAGTAAAAATATTTTGTTCATTCAAGCTGATCCAATAATGGACTTTTCCTCGAAAAGCATTAAATAATGTTTCAGCATAATTAGTGAAATCTTCAATGATTTGGCGTGATTCCCAACCTGCATACTCATCTTGCAAGGCTTGTGGAAGATCCCAATGATACAATGTCAACATTGGTTCAATCCCGTTTTCAATCAACTCGTCGATCAGCTCTTCATAAAAAGCTAACCCTGCTTGATTGATTTCCCCACGACCATTAGGAAAAATGCGAGTCCAAGCAACTGAAAAACGATACGCTTTCAATCCTTGTTCTTTCATTAAAGCAATATCTTCTTTAAAGCGATGATAGTGATCAACCGCTAGATCGCCGTTTGTTCCTTTAAAAGTTTTCCCTGGAATACGGACAAAACGATCCCAGACCGATTCTCCTTTGCCGTCTTCTTGCCAGGCTCCTTCAACTTGATAAGCCGCTGAGGCTGATCCCCAAAGAAAGTCTTGGGGAAATTCAGTTAATTTTTGGTGTTCCATCAATCTCTTCCTTTCTTGCTTCAATCCTTACTAAAAAAGGATAACACGAAACCCCTTTCAATACAAAAGGAGAAATCAATCATTGAACAATTTTATGATCATTGGAATTTTTCAGACAAAAAATAAGCAAGAATTTTTTAAAATATGTGTTTCAAAAATTCTTGCTTATTCATTTGGCGCAGGTTAATTTCATAGGTTTTATCGTGTGAACTAAGAGACACTCAAATTACCACGCTTCTTTTTAAGACACTCAATGATGTTAGATTGCCTGTTTACTTCTGAACGGGTGTCACATCTTCACCAAACCATTTGTCTGAGATTTGTTGGAATTCTCCTGTTTTTTCTAATTCCGCAATCCCTTCATTGATTTTCTTCACTAATTCCTTGTCTTTCTTTCGGGCACCCACGACAAAATCTTCGCTTTGATAATCCCCTTTGATCATATTGAACTGATCCAACTCATTTTTTTGCTTCAAGTAATAACCAGCATATACTTTATCCATCAATAACCCATCGATCCGTCCACTCTTCAAATCGATCAATGCTTCATTAAAGCTATCATATAAAACAGCATCCTGATTTTTTACAATATCTTTTAATATTTTTGGTTGTTTGATAAAGGCATCATAACCAGAAGAACCATTTTGAGCTCCTAGGATTTTGTCCTTCATTTGAGCAAAGCTGGTGATCCCTGATTTTTTCGTAGTGATCAGGACTTGTTCGTTTTGCATATAAGGTTTTGAAAATTGGACTTTTTTTGCTCTTTCAGCTGTTTTAGTATACCCATTCCAAATGAGATCAATCGTCCCATTATTCAATTCAAACTCTTTCATGGACCAGTCAATGGGTTGGAAAACGACTTTGATGTCATATTCTCTAAAAACTGCTCTAGCAAGGTCAATATCAAAACCTGTTAGTTTTCCTTCTTTATCACGAAACCCCATCGGTACAAAGGTGTCATCTAACCCGATGATGATCTTTTTTTCTGATTGAATCGTTGACCAATTGTCTTTATCTGTCTTCTCATTCCTACAACCAGAAAGAAAGACGATCCCTACAACTATCGCAAGTAGCAAACTGATTTTTTTCATCAAGTGTCCCTCCTTCTTACTTGTTTGGGATGACCTTCACGAGTTGATCTCCCACATTTTCCGCAAACACTAAATCATGGGTTACGATGATTTGTGTCACACCTTCTGCCTTCAATGAGACGATCAAGTTTTCTACTTGTTGTCGCAGCTCAGGGTCTAAGGCACTTGTCGGTTCATCATAAGCAAGAACTCGAGGATTCATTGCCAAGGCACGTGCGATCGCTACCCGTTGTTTTTGACCGCCAGATAATTGATAAGGATAATTGTTAAGTAAATCACTGATGCCAAGTGAATCGGCTAATTCCTGTGCTTTTTTCGTATACGTTTCTTTCGATTGCTTCAACACCATTTTAGGTGCTAAAGTGATATTGTCGAAAATACTTAAGTGTGGGAACAGTTGAAAATCTTGGAAAACAACACCTACGACTTGCTCTTTCGTTTTCAATTCAAATGGGTCAAAGGCTACACCATCCAGATAAAATTCCCCACTGTCTGCTTTTTCCAATCCTGCTAAGATTCTCAAAAGTGTCGTTTTCCCTCCACCAGAAGGACCGACGATTGCCATGGTTTGACCATCTGGAATGACTAGATCTAACGCGTTGATTACTTTCTTTTCTCCAAATGCTTTACTTACTTTCTTTAATTCAATCATGTCCATTCCTCCTAGCGATAATAGTTTAATTTTCCTTCTACTTGTTTCATGATGATCGTTAAGATACCGGTTAGTGCTAGATAGATGAAAGCCACCCCTAGTAATGGTAGCAATGTTGCATCACGTTCCATCGCAATCTTCCCTGCTCGCATAACGTCTCCTAGTCCTAAGATATAGATCAATGAAGAGTCTTTCACTAAGTTGATTACTTCGTTCCCAACCGATGGTAAAACGATTTTTGTCACTTGTGGGATAATGATTTTTGTGACGGTTTGAAAAGGACTCAACTGTAACACTTGCGCAGCTTCATATTGTCCTTGGGGAATCGATTGAATCCCCCCACGAAAAATCTCAGCAAAATAAGCGGCATAATTTAAAACAAAAGCCAATAATGCTGCCTCAAAACGGTCAAAGACGATCCCGATCGTTGGCAATCCATAAAAAACAAAAATCAATTGTAGTAATAACGGTGTACCACGCATGACCCAGACATAGGTCTGCAAGATATAACGAATTGGTTTAAAATGTAAAGACAATCCTAATGCTAAAATGATCCCTAATGGCAATGAACCAATCAAGGTGAAAATAAATAATTTCAACGTTGTAAGAGCCCCTACTAATAGTTGTGGCATGACTTCCAGCAAATAATTCATTTCTTTCTTCCTCCTTTTAAATAAAAAAATCCCCTTGACTCTCGTCAAGAGGACGCATCACACGTGTTCCCACCTCTGTTTGTTTCTTTTTCACAAAAGAAACCTCACGCAGTCATTCCAGAAAATGAGGTAAAACAAAAGTAATTGTTGTTGGACATTTACTTCACACGAAAATAAAAAAACGTCCTTCGGTCAAATGACCAAAGGACGTAAATTACGTGGTTCCACCTTTTTTTGTTAGTCCCTCACGGAAACTAACCTTATCTGGTCATCAAACAATGACCGCAGCTGTAACGGGCTTCCCGGATTTTCCTACTGTATTTCAGAAAATCGACTCCAAGATGTGTTTCACCATTAACTGCTATCTCTTTCCACCTGCCAGAGACTCTCTTCAAACATTTAATCGCTACTCTTCTTTTCGATGTCGTTGATTTTAACTTACGTGTAATTTACACGATTATTTTTCTTTTGTCAATTATTTTTTTATAATGAATGAAAGAAAAAGAAAGGAAGCGATCAATCAATGGTTTTTGCTACTGAAAAAGAAGCCTATCAATTACTTGATTTACTAGGCATTCCCTATCAAAAGGTGGATCATCCACCGATTACTTCTGTCAAAAATCTGCCATTTACACTACCAGGACCTCAAGTGAAGAATCTCGTGTTAAAAGCAAAAAAAGGGAAACAAATTTATCTTGTTATCTTACCTGATGAAAAGCAGGCAAATTTGAAACAACTTGCAGAACAGCTGAATGAGAAGCGTTTGTCTTTTCTTTCAGAAGAACAGCTCCTTGATTTATTAGGGGTAGCTCCCGGTACTGTTACACCTTTTGCATTGATGCATGATCAAGAAAAAGCGATTCAAGTAGTGATTGACTCAGCCATTGATCAAACTTCTACCGTAGGATTTCATCCAAATGTCAACACGACAACATTGATCGTATCGTTTTTAGATTTCATCAAGATTTTAGAATACCTTGAACATCCACCTATCTACGAAGATTTATAAGCACGGCTATTTGTGATAAAAAGCCCAACATACAAAAAATGAGGTTCCTCCTAAAAATTGTACGTAAAAACAACAATTTATAAGAGGAACCTCATGACTTATGTCTCAGACTAAGCTTCTTTCACACTCTAAACCATGTTACATAAACAGCAATCACTTGAAACCAATCACCATTTTTAACATACAATAGTGGTCTCAAAAACCATTACTGATTTTCACCGAATGACACATTACTTCTTCATTGCAGCTTTTAAAGCTGCAGCAAGTGGGCTTTCTTCCGGTTCTTCTGCTTGCGTGTACTTTTTCAATAAACGACGTTCTTCGTGCTTCGTCATTTTTTTCTTTTGTTCTTTTTTATCTAACATTTTTTCGGTCGTCCCATCATATTTACAACGGAAATAAGCGCCATTTTTGCCTTCGATGATCTCCATTTTCCGATGACATTGCGGACAACGGTGGTTCGAGACTTTTGGATCTTTTCTTCTACGGTAATGACAATCTTGATTCGTGCAGACATAGATTTTGCCATCTCGAGTATTTTTTTCTCTAAGATTGGAACCGCAGTCTGGACATTTTTTCTGTGTGATCGAGAAATCTTGGTAAGATTGTTTACTTGTTTTGATTTCTTGTACCAATCGTTTCGTTTCTTTTTCAATGCCCTTTAAAAATTGGCTGGCTTGTTTTTGCCCCGCTGCAATTGCTTCTAAGTCTTTCTCCCAGCTTTCTGTTAAATCAGGGGTCACTAAGGAAGGATTGACTAATTCCAATAATTGCTTTCCTTTTGGTGAGACTTGCAAGCCTTGCGGTGTTCGTTCCATCAATTCCGATTTGATCAACTTTTCAATGATTTCAGCACGAGTTGCCGGTGTTCCTAAACTATGTTTTTCCATAAGTCCTAGTAAACTCGCCTCTGTCAAAGGCTTAGGCGGTGCCGATAGTTCTTTCTTGATCGTAAATTCTGGTTGGATACGCATTCCCTCCACCCAGTCCACTTCATTGCTGTCCTTTTGACTGACATCTTTCCAGCCAGCTTGAAGGACTTGATTTTGATGGAACACAAATTGTTCTTTGCCAAATGTCACAGTCACTTTTGTTTGACTGATTTTGTGTGGTTCAGCGAATAATCCTAAGAATCGAGTAACAATCATCTGATAGATTTTTTGTTCTTCGTTGCTAAGTTTCTCATAGCGTGGACGATTTTCAGTTGGTAATAACGCATGGTGATCAGTGACTTTACTGTCTTGAAAGACTTTTGTTTGTCGAACAACTGCCCCATTTTTTAAATACTGTTTCACTTCTGGTGAAAAATCGCTGACCGCCTGTAAACGCTCTTTCATCGTACTTTTCATATCACTCGTCAGATATTTGCTATCTGTACGAGGGTACGTCACGATTTTATGCGTTTCATATAAACTTTGGACCAGTCCCAAAGTTTTTTTAGCAGAGTAGCCATAACGTTGGTTTGCTTCTCGCTGGATCTCCGTTAGATCATAAGGTAATGGTGCCGGCTCCACTTTTACTTTTTCTTGGATGGCTGTCACAGTCCCTTTATTTTTAGCTAACTCTTTCACTAACGATTGAGCTTCTTCATGAGATTTCAATGCGAATTGATTTTTTTGAACCATCTTTGCTTGTTGTTTTTGCACATCTAATAAAATTGAAAAATAGGTTTGTGGTCTAAATGTTTCAATTTTCCGTTCTTGTGTTCTAACCAATGCGAGTGTTGGAGTTTGAACTCGACCAGCAGATAGATTATCTTGATACTTCACAGTCAGCGCCCGTGTTACGTTCAATCCTACTAACCAGTCAGCTTTTGCCCTAGCTAGCGCCGAATAGTAAAGTGCATCATAGTCTTTTGCGGGCTTCAATTGTTTGAATCCTGTCTTGATTGCTTTATCTGTTTGGGAAGAAATCCAAAGACGTTTCACTGGTTTATTAAAACGGACGTACTCCAAGATCCACCGAGCAACCAATTCCCCTTCTCTTCCGGCATCTGTAGCGATCACAGCCTCTGACACATCTTTACGTTGCGCCAATTGCTTGATTGTTTTTAATTGGTGACCTGTTTTAGGCAGTGGTTTGATTCCTAAATTTTTAGGAATCATCGGCAACGTTTCCATTTGCCAACTTTGCCATTCTTTATTGAGGTCTTCAGGCATTTTCAGCCCTAACAAATGACCAAGGGCCCAAGTAACGATCACCTTGGGTCCTTCGTAATAATTTTTGTGTTTTTGATTAGCACCAAGCACCTTGCTTAGGTCTTTCGCAACGCTTGGTTTTTCCGCTAGAATTAGTTGTTTCATAAAATTCCTTTCTGCTTTCTAAAGTGATTGGCTGATGATTTTTCAATAAGGCTAACCCTTTATATTGTTGAAGATCATCATCACATTCTTCACACCAGCGCTCGTCTCCGTCATTCCAGAAGGCACTTAGAAAGTTGCTTTTTGCATGGATATATTCGTATTTATTTTTGATTGCAAGCCATTTTTGTTCATAATTAACCTGTGCTTCTTCAAAAGAATCAAATGTTTCTTCTACTTCGATATCCTCTTCCCAATTCTCAAAGAACCACCAAGGCTCATTATCTCCGAACATTGTCACTACTTGATACATACTCGTGCTCCTTCTCTACGATTTTACTAGACTCATCTTAGACACTTTTCAAGAAAGTTGCAAGAAATTTCTCTTATAAAAGGGACATTTTATGAATTTGTCTATTTTAAAGAAACGTACTACTTATTTACTTGGTAAAGTGGCAATAAAGTCATTGATCATCCAAGAATAACTCTCTTCAGGAGACACAGTTGCTTCCTTTGTGAAATAGCCTAAAAATCGTAAAGACAAATAGCCATGGATGATACTTCGCAATTCTCTGCTGCGATGCGTTTTTTCTTTTCGGGTCAAGTCAAAGGCATCAAATAATTGTAGAATGATCTGGTTCGTTTCATAGATTCCTTCTAACAAAATCTCCTCATTGGTGTGAGGGACACTGATCAGCAACTCGTAAACGGCCTGGTTCGCAAAAGCAAAAGACTGATAGACTTGTGCATAGACACGCAGCGCCTCTGCTCCGCTTTTTCCAACCAAAGAACGACGCAACGCTTCGTTTAACTCTTGTAATAATTTTGCAGTCAATGCGGTCTTTACATCACGCATATTTTTAAAATGATTATAGAGGGAAGGAGACTTGACGTCTAGCGCCTTAGCCAGGTGTTGAAAAGTGACTTGTTGAACATCCATCTCTTCCGCTAGTCCACGAAAGCAAGCGATGATTTTTTCTTGAGATAGATTTCTTTTTTTCATTTCGTTGTTCCTCTCGTATGTTAACTACTTAACAACTTTAGTTTACCATGAAAAACGAACTTAAAAAAGAGGCTTCCATTGATAAACTACACATTGTAGTTTATAATAAACGAATGTAAATGAAAATTTTCAGAAAGAAGGACATAACAGTGACCACACGCATCAAAGAAAAATTATTTAGGAAAAGAGAAACTTGGGAACAAAACTTATTTGTCTTATGGTTTGGGACTTTTATGGCAGGGATTGGGTTTAGCTTAGTTATGCCGTTTATGTCACTATACATAGATACGTTAGGTAACTATAGTACGTCGCAATTGAATTTTTGGAGTGGGTTGACCTTTTCTTCTACGTTTTTCGTCACCACATTGATTTCTCCTTGGTGGGGCAAATTAGCCGATCAGAAAGGCAGAAAATTGATGCTCTTGCGTGCTTCCTTAGGGATGGCTGTCGTTATTGCCTTGATGGGTTGTGTGACCAGTGTGTATCAACTCGTTGCACTTCGGTTGTTACAAGGGATCTTTTCTGGTTACATCAGTAATGCTACTGCCCTTGTCGCTACTGGTACGCCGAAAGAAAAAAGTGGTCAAGTCCTAGGAACATTGGCTACTGGTTCCGTCACAGGAACGTTGCTTGGTCCTTTACTTGGGGGGATTTCAGCCTCAGCATTTGGTTATCGTCCAACTTTCTTCATCACAGGAATCATTTTATTTCTCGTCTTTTTATTGAGTCTCTTCTTTGTTCATGAAACATTTGTACCTATTAAAAAAGAAAATATGGCTTCTGCCAAACAAATATTCAAAGAATTGAAGTATCCCCATGTCGTGATTGGTATGTTCGTCACAACAATGATTATTCAAGCTTCGAATAATTCTATTAGCCCAATCATTAGTTTATATATTCGTCAATTACTAAATGGACATGGCAGTGTCACGCTGATTAGTGGGATCATTGCTTCGATCCCAGGAATTGCCACATTGATCGCCGCTCCTCGTTTTGGTCGCTTAGGAGATAAAATCGGGAGTGAACGTATTTTAGCCATTGGCTTAGGATTTGCAATTTTAGTTTATATCCCAATGGCCTTTGTGACGAATGTCTGGGAACTGGCTGCGTTGCGTTTTTTGATCGGTATTTCAGATGCTTGTTTGCTTCCAGCTGTCCAAGCTTTGATCACCAAATATTCCCCACATCACGCCGCCGGTCGGATTTTTAGCTACAATCAATCCTTCCAAGCAACTGGGAATGTCGTTGGTCCAATGATTGGTTCGAGCGTTTCAAGCGTGTTTGGTTACCGAGGAGTCTTTCTTTCCACTTCTTTACTTGTTTTAGTGAACTTCTTACTAGTACGTCGTAACACACAAGAAATCCATGACAATGAGCTTGTTGACTCATCAGAAACATCCGATACACCTGTCCTTTCTTCAGACAAACACACACAACCTCATGGACATTGATTGCTTACTAATAGTCAATCTGGATAAACAAGAACAATAGTCATATTCCAGATTGAAGAGACCCCCAAAAGCTCAATTGGCGTTCCATTGCTTTTATTTACATTTGGAAACAAGGAGCAACGATTGATATCGATTTAGATTGATAAAATTTGGAAAATAAAGGACAAGGTGTCAATAATAGGAAAGATAAGTCTAATTTTGATGTTATAAATCAAAATTAGACTTATCTTCTTTTTGAGAAAGGATTATTGTTCCACACTCATAAATTTTATATTTTCTAAGTTATAAATGAATGATCATTTTACATATTACTGTCAATCCAAGCAGTATCATTACCTACTCGAAGATAAAGGTACATTGACTTAGTGAGCCCATTGCTAGACAAGGCACCTTTTACTCCACCATATGCTGAATAACCTGCTTGTTCTTTTTTTCTAAATATCCCACTAGAAATCGGAGACCAAGAGCCAAAACCAGCAAAGTTTACACCATAGATTCTATCAATTTGATCATATCCACCTTGCACACTTGTATAATCAGCTTTAAAAACTAATTCAAACCCAAATGAAAATCCATGAATAGCTGTCCCTTTACAAATAGAATACCCAGATCCGCTAGTCCAACTTCCACCTTCTCTCCAAGTACTACGTTTTTGATTTGTATTTTGAGAGTCTTCAATATCCTTTGCGATATTTTCTATTACACTATTTTTATTGACTATATTTCCCTCTTCATCATAAAATACTGCATCCGTAAAATCTACCTGAATCTTTTCAAATGTGCTTGTCGTTCTGTTATTAGTATAATTTTTTGTTTCAAACACATATTTGCTTATTCTTGAAGTTTTTTGTTCCAAATTATAAACATTATCAAGACTTAATTCTAATGGTTCATTGGCTTGTGATGAAATTATATCTGAAGCATGAACATTAGTAACACCATTAAAACATGTTAAAGCTGTAACACTTAATATTCCTAATCCAACCATCTTCCTAAAAAACATTTGCATTCCTCCTATAGTATATGATATTATTTTCCACAAGGTTATAATAACACTTATTAAAAAATATACAAAGAAAACGCTATCTTGTATTAAAATAAAGCTTTTTTATAAAAAGGAGAATAATTAAAATGGGGAATTTAATTATAAAACTAGTGTTATCTTTTAGACTTATTTTTACATTTTTAGTTATTATTTTAGTAGTCCTCTCTATCACTTATATTATAAAAAATTTGAAGAACAAAAAATAAAAAAGAGCGTGTTTGGCAACATCAAAAATAATTATTTTATTCCTAACAAAATTGATAAAAACACACCTTAAATTAAAGAGACCTCCAAAAGATAGACCAAAAAATCTAACATTTGGAGATTTCTTCAATTTCTCAAGCTTTGTTATTTCCACGTTCTTTTAGATATTCTGAAAGTAAGGCTAACCCTTTTTCTAATGTTTCTTTCCTGCAACAATACCCTAAGCGCGCATGTTGAGGCACCCCATAGGCACTACCTGGGACCAGTAAGACACCAGTTTCTCTCAGAAGATCAATACAAAATTGCTCATCATCTTCTGTTATGTTCAAGCGAATGAATGACGTTGACACGTGATTCGGCAACACTAATTGGACATTTGGTTCATCAGCCAGCCATTTTTCAACGATGGCTAAATTCTCCGAAACGATTTTTTTATTTCGTGCAAGGATCTTTTCTTTATTCCTCAGTGCGTGAACCGCTAATGCATCTGACAAAACACCACCGCTAAGTACTAAATAGGTATGGTATTTTCTTAAACGCTCAATGATTTCTTGATTCGCTGCTACCCAGCCGATGCGTATACCAGGAACAGAATAAGTCTTTGACAATGAATTAGTCGTAATCCCCTTGTCATACAGATCCACGATTGAGACAAAATCTCCCCCTGCTAATGGGGCATACACCTCATCCATCAAAATATACGCATCGACTTTTTCGGCAATTTCGATAATTTCTTCCAATGTTTGGCGATCCAACAATGTACCTGTTGGATTATTGGCACTGTTTAAACAAATCATTTTAGTATTTGGTTGGATCACATCAACTAATTTCACACTATCAAAACGCCATTCCTCTTCTTCTGTGAGTGGTACGAAATCAACAGTTGCACCTAAAGATTTGGGTAAGTCATACAATTGCTGATAGGTTGGCAACATGGAGACCACATGATCTCCTGGTTCAATCAATCCATACAGCGCCAAAAGGTTCGCCCCAGTCGCCCCATTGGTTTGAATAATGTTTTCTGAAGAAAGCGATTGATACAAAGAAGCGACTTCTTTTTTGAAAGTTGCCGTCCCCTCGCTCCACCCATAATCCAACGACGTTTTACTCAAAGATTGAAAAAAATCAGTAACTGTCGTTCCGTCTAACCCAATCAGTTCTTCTAACGTCAGTGCTTCGATGGAACTTTGTGCAAGGTCATATACTGCTTCTTTTTCCCACTTATTCAACCATTCTTCCAGTCCAAAATGTGTGATTTCCATCTTTTTCGCTCCTTTTGCTTTCTTCAATATTTTTGATTCACTACTTTCTATTCGTTGATACTCAAACAAACCAAGAACCATTCGTCTCTCCTAATCCTAGATGCCATGTAAATGAGATAAACGGTAGGTTTCCTTTTTTATTATACTCTCTTTTTAAAAATAACGCTTTCAAATAGATAGAACCGCCTGTTGAAAAAGTCGCCTGACACTGTTTTCTTCAGAAAAAATTATTAGACAAAAATCTGAAATCTCTTTGCTTCAAAAACCCCTTACTGATATTTCAGAAGACACTCTAGCAAAAAAAGCCGAGGAATACCAAAAATAGGCGAAACTATTTTCGGATTCTTCGGCTTATTTCTCAGAACTAAACTTGTCTTAACTCTTTTCTTGTTCTTCTAACAAAAGAAAGTTGTTCAAAGAGCTGTTCGCAAGCAAGATTTACACATATTGCAAGACTTTTTCTTTATTGTAGGCATGATCAATCAAGCCACCACCAAGGCACTCCATTCCATCATAAAAGACGACAGCTTGACCTGGTGTGATCGCCCGTACAGGTTCATCAAAAATTACTTCGGCACGATCACCTTCTAATAACCGAACCGTTACCGGCACATCTTGTTGGCGGTAGCGGAATTTAGCTGTACATTTAAATTCCTTTGGCATTGGTTCATTCGTTGTAAAATGGATTTCGCTCGCATCAAGGCTTGTTGCATATAAGGCAGGATGATGAAATCCTTGTCCTACATATAACGTATTCGTTGCAAGATCTTTTCCGACTACAAACCAAGGTTCTTGTGATGCACCGCCACCACCAATCCCTAGGCCTTGTCTTTGACCGATCGTGTAATACATCAATCCAGCATGTTGACCTTTGACTTCACCATCAAGTGTCACCATATTTCCTTTTTTAGCTGGTAAATAATTACTTAAAAATTGTTTAAAATTCTTTTCGCCTATAAAACAAATCCCAGTGGAATCTTTCTTTTTAGCAGTTGCTAAACCTGCACGTTCCGCAATTTCACGTACTTGTGTTTTTTCCATACCACCTAGTGGGAACATTGTTTTCGCTAATTGTTCTTGTGACAATTGGCTTAAGAAATAAGTTTGATCTTTGTTGTTATCTACACCACGAAGCATATGTGCTACGCCATTTTCGTCACGCACTACTTGCGCATAATGCCCAGTCGCTACGTATTCAGCACCTAAATCCATCGCATAATCTAAAAATGCTTTAAATTTGATTTCTTTATTACACATCACATCTGGATTAGGTGTCCGTCCTGCTCGGTATTCAGCTAAGAAATATTCAAATACACGATCCCAATATTCTTTTTCAAAATTGACAGAATAATAAGGAATCCCGATTTGTGAAGCAACTTTCGCTACATCCTTATAATCTTCCGTAGCTGTACATACACCATTTTCATCCGTGTCATCCCAGTTTTTCATAAAGATCCCAATGACGTCGTAGCCTTGTTCCTTTAGTAAAAGTGCTGTTACAGATGAGTCGACACCGCCACTCATCCCAACGACAACACGTGTCTTGCTGTTGTCTTTCATGGTATCACCATCATTTCAATTAGATTTTCTGAAATCATCTACGAGTTGAAGGTCGCAACTTTTCAGTGCTTTACATTATACGATATATTTTTGAAAATTTCATCCCTTATTTATCAAAGTATCAGTAGAGCCTTTTAATGACTTTCAAAAAAATTGGAATCGTCTTTTTATCATTTGCTTTTGTTCAGTCGATTGATCATAGTTAAAGACTATCCACATGAAGAAAATAAGCGTAAGGAAAGAATATAAGTAGCAAACAAATAATTGAGGATTAATAGCACCATCTTTGTTAAAAGATATACCTGATACGTTAAATAAAATGATTTTTCTTCTTTTCAATTTGTATCATTTTTTTCACCCCCCAAAAAAAAGCCAGCCCAAAATACAGATTAGGTTAAGGAAAATAATGATTCTTTTTAAGAATTTGGATTCAATTTTTGTGGATAAAAACAAGTTAACCCCTCTGATGATCCAACAACTCATCATCACGAATATAAAAAAGACGTAATGATAGTTGTTGATACGTGGAATGAAGTACAAACTAGTCAAAACAATCGGACTAAGTAACAAAAACGATGTTAGCATTGTAGCTTTTTTTAATTTTAATGATGGCATCTTTTTTCTCCTTTGAAATAAAAGTGATGTTTTTTGTTTATTTGTTTTGTAAAAAGTTAAGTAAATAACCTATAATTTCCCTAAGTTGCATAAAATTGAAATATGTAAAAAATAGATAGTTGGTAAAAAGTAAGATCCCTCTTATTTTTTGATGGCTAACCTTGGTGGAGCAGTAGAGCCCAATTATTCCAGGTATAATCATACTCATGATTAAAAACAGTCCTTGGGGGCTATTTACTCCATAATAAAAATGCACACATACTAAGCTACTAATTGACCAAAACATAGACAAACCTAGACATATTAAATAAAATTTTTTATTCACTTTTTCCCTCCTTTCATCCGCTATGACAATAAAGCCAAATCCAACCATAGATACAAATAAGATTAAGTATAATCACTAATCTTTTTAATCCTTGAGAAGCAATACTTTCAAAAAAAGCAAGCTCCCTCTACTGCATCTCCAACAAGAAACAATCGATCGCATAAGAAAATCAACGTTGTATCTTGTACAATAAGCATAATAAAACCAAGGGATATTCCTAAAAAATATAGCCTTCTATTAATAAATAAATTGCTTAAAGTAGGTGGTGAAGAACTAATTACTACCTGTTAGCCAATTAATTTTTTGCTTTTCCCTCACTCTTAACTTATTCTTTATAGCCAAGAAATTTCGTTAATCAAAAGAACCACGTGAAAATAAGTAGCAAAGAAGTAATTGATCCCTAGTAATACCCACTTAATTTTTCCATCCTCGAGTTGTGCAACAAGAATAAGACCAACCATATTGCTTGTTCTTTTATAACGACGGGCATAGCAATTAAAATAATACAAATGCTTAATAAACTTAACGAAACAATCACACAGGTTTTACTTTTTCTAGAAACATTCATACATCTCCTTTTTTATCGTCTAGACTTTTTTCGTTTACATTTATTTTTCTCACTTTTTATACAAACCGTTGATCCATTTCAACCGTTTTCATTCGTCAATTTATCCTTATAAATCAAAAATTATGTAGAGCAGAAAGACCACGTGAAAATAAGTAGCAAAGAAGTAATCGATCCCTAGTAATACCCACTTGATTTTTCCATCCTCGAGTTGTGCGGAAAGAATAAGTCCAATCAAGCCAAAGTAAGTCAGTAAAATCAACGCCCCAATTATCTCCCAAGAAAAATGTCCAGCTAATAAGTAATTCCCCCAAATAAAACAGGCAAGTGAAAATAGCAATGGTAAACTAACTATAACCATTTTTCCCCATTTTTTTTGTGAACTAAAAAATAGCATCGTTGATACAAATAAATAGCACAATCCTACCATAATTATTAACCAACCAGAGGGTTCAAAAATAAAAAGTCCTAAAACGATAAAAATGGCAAGTCCATGGACACAAAGAAAATGGACAATCACGACGAATCCTCTTAAGAACTTAGACCGGCTACCTCTCGAAAAAATCAAGCTGACTCCACTCAACACGCAACAAGAATAATAGGATAAGAGCAACCACGCTGCTTGTTCCTTTATAACGAATGGCAAAACACCTAAAGCGATACAACTACCTAACAACCCCAACGAAACAATCGTACAGGTTTTACTATTTTTTGAAATCATCCACACAGCTCCTTTTTTATAGACTGGATCTAATTTCAATAGAAACATTTCTCTCACCGTTCATTGCTTGGTTCTTACTCATTTAAGTTCGTTTGCTCTTATTTTTACGCTCATTGCCAAAAAAATTTCACAAAGGTATTGAAAACGACAAGTATTTGCAAATGGGTAGCAAAAAAAATAATTGATCCCTAATAAGAACCATCGCCAACGTGTCTGTCGGATCTTCATTGATAAGTAAATTCCTGTAATACCAAGAATAATCATCAATAATTCTAAAAATAACCCTTCGATATCTAAGTAAAAATCATAAATATAGTACAGCGTTAGGAAACAACTAATCGATAGAATCATAGCAAGACATAGCCCTTTATGGTCAACTATTTTTTTCATCTTTTCTCCTTCAATAATTTAAAAAATGCCAAACCGATTCAATTAAATCGTCGCCAAATATCAAACCAATTATCAAGCCAGCTATACAGCCAATTATAGAGACTGATAAAATTTAGAAGGATCACTACTATTTTTAGATAATTAGATTTGATCTTGGTAGCAAAGAAAAGGCTAGCGCCACCTAATAACCAACACGTAATCCTCACTAACAATAGAAACTTAAGCTCATCTGTTTGGATATAGCCAACATAAGCAACACTAAGAGATAACGCTAACAAAACAAATGAAATGATGGTACAGGTTTTACTTTTTAATGGGATCATTTTCTTCTCTCCTTTTCATTCTTCAAACACATTTTTTAGTATTTTTAATAAGAATACTCATCTCTCCTAAACACTTGCCTTTGTCAAATACCTGATAGTTATAGACCAAAAATCAAAACGACGATATGGAAATAGGTTGCAAAAAAATAATTGATCCCTAAGAGAACCCACTTGACTTTTCTATTCTCGTTCTTGAGGTTCGCCGCAAGAATAAGACCAACCAACCCAGACAAACTTAGTAAAATCAAAAATCCAAGCGTACGCAAATAATCCCCAGAGGTAAGGTAACTGTAGTGGACCCTGATAAAAAAGCCAGCTGACAAGATCATTGGTAATCCTAAACAAATGATCGCTACTCGTTTCTGATCTTTTGTTTTCACTAACCAGATAGATAGTAGCAAATAAGCAATTAGCGCAATAAGCCAATCAAATCTTGCAATACTAACAAAGCCGATAAAAATAAATACGACTCCAAAAATACAAGCAAAATGAATGAAAGCTGCCCATCTTTTTAAAAGTTTTGAATGTACACCAGTAGAAAAAAGCAAACTGAGTCCACTGAGTAAACAACAAAGATAATAGATGAACACTAGACTGATCTCTATAAAAAGTCCGACTGACAAAGCCATTGGCAATCCCAAACAAATGATCGCCTCGCGTTTCTGATCCTTTTTTTTCAGTAGCCAAATTGTTAGTAGCAAATAGGCAATTAAATCATTTCTTTGAATACCAATAAAACCGATAAAAATATATAAAACCCAATAAAGACAGCCAAAATGAACGATAGCTGTCCATTTTTTTAAAGGGGTGGCATACACTCCGGTAGAAAACAACAAACTAAGTCCACTGAGTAAAAAGCAAAGACAATAGATTAACACTAAACTTACTTCTGAAAGGTTGTGAAAAGATTTCACAATTATCCCAACAGAGCCCCTCATTACCAATAATGTACCTAGAAAAATGCTACAGACGAAGAAAATCATTGAATACTTCGTACAGGTCTTACTTGTTAGCGACAACATCCATACTACTCCTTTCTAACAAAAAACCTTTTTATATTCTAACAAGCTACTTTCCTTTCCAGTAATCGATATGTATGTAAGACGTCTCAATGAAGAAAGATGTAGATATGGTAATAAGTTGCAAATAAATAATTAATACCCAAAAGTATCCACTTGGCTTTTCCCTTATCGAGCTGCGCTGAAAGAATCAGACCACTTAAACCTGATAAATGAAGAATGACTATGTATCCAATGGTGTCCCATGACCATCGTCCCCCATAAAGGATTAGTTCGTAATTGAGCTTGATAAAAAAGCCAGTTGAAATAATCATCGGTATCCCGAAGAAAGTGATCGCTAGCCATTTCTGCTTGCTTGCTGTCAGTAAAACGATAGCTAAGAACAAATAAAGAACGATTAAAAAAAGTACATAGAAAAGAAAAGCAAAAATAAAAAGAGAAAACCAATAAACACTACTAAAATGAATAATCGCCGCTGTCCGTTTCAAAATTTTTGAATGCGTACCTGTAGAAAAAATCAAACTGAGACCACTGAGCAAACAGCTAAGATAATAGAAAATCATCAGACTTCCTTCTGGAAGATCACTTAACGGAATAAATCCATAAACTTTACCAAGCAAACCAACAATCATCAACATCATTAAGAAAAAACTACCGATTAAGAAATTTCTTGAAACCTTTATACACGTTTTACTGTCTAGCGATAGCATTTGTACCACTCCTTTTTTATTTTTCTAACTAATTTTTTAAAAATGTAACAGAAAATAAACCGATCAATCCTGACACCATGATAAGAAAGAACGAAACCAACATTCTAAAACCAAGATAATACAGAACAAATTAAGGAATATAATGATTCCTTTCAGTTCTTTATATTTTGGTGGAATAATCAAATTGATCCCGCCACTAATCTAACACTCATATATGTAAACGAAAAAAATGCTGGATTTGCCTTCTTGTCAGGAATAAAATAAAAACTTATGAAAACAATCGAAATAGTTAATAAAATTAATGGGACTTTCGTATAATCCTTACTTTTTAGTGAAAAAATACAATAACTCCCCTTTTTTAGGTGCCAACTGATTATCTAAAAAAACATTTCATCTTTCAATCACTTGCCTTTATCGACTATCTGATTGTAGTTATAGACCAATAATCAGAATGACGATATGGAAATAAGCAGCAAATATATAATTCAACCCTAAGAGCATCCATTTGACTTTTCTGTTCTCGTTATTGATGTTTAATGAGAGAATAAGTCCAATTAACCCAGACCAACTCAGTAGAATCACATAACCAATCAATTCCCAGCTAGTCCCCGAAGTTAGTAGCTCGTAATTGATTTTGAGAAAGAATCCTGTTGAAAATAACATCGGTATTCCCAAGCAAACGATTGCTATCTTTTTCTGATTGTTTGTGTTTTTTTTCAATAATCGGATAGATAGCAGTAAATAAGCAATTAGTACAATGAAAAAATCATATCTTTTGATACCTACAAAACCGATAAAAACGAGAACAATACAGTAAACATAGCTAAAATGAATGAAAGTAGCATTTCTTTTTAACGTTTTTGAATAGGATCTTGTAGAAAAAAACAAACTAAGCCCACTTAGTAAACAACCAGGATAATATATGTATGCTACATTTTTGATACCTACAAATAATTGATTAAACATGCCGTTGCCGTAAAAAGCTATTACTAGTAAAACCAACGGCAAAATACTACAAGCCAAGAAAATCTTCGAAAGCTTCGTACATGTCTTACTTGTTAATGGTAACATTGCCTCACTCCTTAAAAGTTCATCTGTTTATGTATTTTTGATTGACTGTTCTAAACACCTCTATCCCAAACCATATAGACACTGACATGGATAGCACCAAACCAACTAGATAAGCCTTCATTCTCATCTTCTCCTTTTATATTAATGAACAAAGTAAAATAGAATTATCATAATCTGTGAAAAAAACATTTATAAAAAAAACTACCCTTTTACCATTTTTTCTAGAAATAATCGATTACAAAATCTAGATTCAGCAAAAAAGTTAATTTTTTCCAAAAAAACGTTATTTTAAATTAAATAAAAACTAAAATTTAATAACATATAAATATTATAATTATTGACTAAGTTTATTCCCCTTTCTATAACCCTCTAAATGAAATTTATAATAATCTATGATATTATTGTAAAAGAAAAACAATACCGCTCACAATTATGCTTTAATTTATTTCGTCCTAGCTGTTACCCCTTGTTTTACATCTTAATAAAAAAACATATATAATATAAATTTAAAGATATACAATTATTTTTCATTTGTTATTATTTTACCATAAAAACTTAAGTGAAATACCCGTGGAATTTGAATTCTTTTATATCGTTACCTGTTTATGGACACTTTTGTTTGCTGTCTCTGTCACTAATGACCATGTAGATACAACGACTAATGATCAGCTGACTGAATACGATGATTTTCCCAAAAATAAATACGCTCCCTTTAGTCAAACCTTTGAACAAAAGCCAAATTACGATATCTATGATTTATTGAATACCGCTCAGCCCAGAAATATTATTTTTGGGAGAGAACGAGCGTTTTTTTCCAGATATAGTTTCTCTACATTATGTCATTATCGTGAAATAAATTTATGAAGAGATTCATCTGATTAACGACAAAGAAAAACCTTTCGTTACATTCAAACAATCAAAGTAATATACAAAGGAATTAAAAAAGGCTCTTAAGTTCGCCTTATCAGACGAACTTAAGAGGCCTATTTTTTATAGACTAGCAGAAGTATTTCATGCTCTTATTTTTGTTTCAGACGTGCTAATTCTTGTTGTTTGGCTTCGTAAATTTCTTCAATGTCATCTTCTGACAACGGTGTGCCAAAGGGTTGTTGCACTTTCAACAGTTCTCTTTCTGGCGCATCTACACCGACATTCACATCATTACCGATCGGTACACTATAATGATGGATATGTCCATGAAGATTACGGATACTATCGTTTGATCCCAGCAACATTGGATAATGAGTCAAATAGTATTGCTGATGATTGAATTTGATGATAGTTCCGACATCATAAAAATAAAACTTTTTTGAACCAACCTTGTTTCCTGGATCATGTTTTTCTAAATACCTGAAAAAAGCACGGCTGTCATGGTTCCCCTTGATCAAATGGATTGTCCCATTGAGTTGTTGCACCAACTCCAGTATGTCTTGGCTACCTTTTTCATATTGTGGATGCATCGCCAGATCGCCTAAGTGATACACGTGATCGGTTTCTTTGACAACTTTATTCCAACTATCTATTAGCTGCTGATTCATTTCTTCCACACTAGCAAATAAACGAGGGGCAAAATCATTTTTGCCTAACAAGTTTTTATGAAAAAAGTGCATATCACTAATAAAAAAATTCATATGGACCCCTTCTTACTTCCTTTTCTTTTAGGGTAAACAACATCAAAGAATTAAACAAATATTAGCTCTTTTTCTAGCAAAAGTGATTGTCTGTTTAACTAAAAAGCGGTTGTTCATTGTTCTCATTGCCCATTGTGTACAATGCTAGAAAAAAGTAATCACAAGTAAATCATGGTAAACTTAAGGAAAAACAGGAGGTATTGATTATGCCTATCAGCTTTCATACTACTCTGACTCCTTCAGCAATCGAGATTACGTTACCAAATGAACATGGGAAGATGACTATCACAAAAGAAAAACCAGCTCTACCTGATCATTCACTTTATCTATTTTTCAAAAACAAACAATGTATCGCAATCGGTCAAACCGTGGTACCTAAAAGTTGGGATCACATCGTATTGGTTCAACTTCCTTGGGATCTTGAAGCCAGTCATCTAAGCTACCTACTTCAAGAACAGGCAGAATCAACAGGATTGACAGTAGAAATCGATGATTCCGCAAAAGAAACGATCCCTCAAGTACAAGTCAAAAAGTTAGCAGAACCAGTCGAAGAAATCACAAAAATCTTGGCAGTATTTGGTTACTCTTTAGAAAAAAGCAGTCCTCAAAAGAAAAAGCCGGCAAAAGCAAGACATCGTTGGACGAAAGAAGTTAGTGAGATCCCTTTTACCGTTAATTTTAGAAACAGTCAGGCAACACTTTATTGGATCAGTCGAAATGAATTATTGATCAAAAAGGGGGCTATACTATTAGCGAAAGCTCCTTTAAATAAAGACGGTTCCGTCAGTTATGCGGCAAAATATGGGGATAAATTACGTGATGATTATAAAGATAGCATTGTAGAAAATAAAACGAGCAAAGATATTATCGTCAAAAGCGTCAATGAAGCAAGTCTGTTACTCTACTTCGGTGGAACAAACAGCTGGTTAGAAATCATTGATGAAAATGGTAAATCCTTAGATGAGTGGACAAAAGTAGAATAGAGGAATGGTTATTCTCTAGCGATTGTCCCGTTTCAATAGATAGTAAAAAAGCAAAGAAATCAGCTTTACTAGCTGTTCTCTTTGCTTTTTTTACTGGCAACAATGATAGATACGTTCGACTTCCTTAGACTTTTTCAAATAATCCTCGGCTGATCATACCATCCATCAAAAAATAAAATTTATCTTGACTCATTTTTTGTCGGTCGTCTTTAAAAATATTGACTGCTTTCAATCCGTTAGCTGTCGTAATAGACATTTTTAGTGTTTGGATATCCTTTGAAACAGTGATTTTTAGTTTAAACCCTTCTTTGCTTTGTGGGGTTGCATCTAGCGGACGGATCAACTGATAATTGCCGCCATTTGTTTCGGTAAATCCATTGTCTCTCAAAGTGTAACGTTTTGCATCTGGATGTAAACGATAACTTGTTTTTGCTCCTAAAACTGTGGCTGTTTTTTCAAATGCCATGATTTTCACCTCGGTAAATTGATTTCTACTTTTATTATAAAAGTTTCTTGCATCATTTACTAGGTTTTTTCCAACTTAGATTGATTGGATCAATACATCAAGAAAACGTTGGACTTCTTCTTTGGTATTGCCGTAACCAAAACTGATTCGTATGGATTCTTTAAGGATTGGTGTATCTTTCCCATACATTGCCTCCAGCACATGCGAAGGTTCGATATTACCAGCTGTACATGCTGACCCAGTAGATATCGCAATCCCATTAAGATCCAACTTCATCAAAAGTAAGTCATTCGCAACACCAGGTAATCGAAGGTTTAACACATGTGGTAATTTGTTGTTTAAATCACCATTGACTTGATAAGAAATTCCTTCTTTTTCCAAGGTATTCAAAATCAATTCTTGGAATCCAGCATATTTTTCACTTCGAGCTTCACGTTCTTCGGCAGTTAAAAGTTTGACCGCTTGCGCCATTCCCCAAATACCTGCGAGATTTTCAGTACCTGCTCGCCGCTTTTCTTCCTGTTCTCCACCTAAAAGTAGTGAAGGAATATTTATGCCATCTTTTTTATATAAAAATCCTACGCCTTTTGGTCCATTGATTTTATGGGCAGAGATGCTAAGTAAATCCACACCTAACTCCCTTGGATGAATCGTCTGATTCCCATAAGCTTGAACTGCATCGGTATGAAAATAAGCAGGATGTTCCCGCAACCGTTCGCCGATTTCTTTGATTGGCATCAAATTCCCGATTTCATTATTCCCAAACATGATCGAGACTAAAATCGTTTCATCGCTTAATGCTTCATCAAAGTCAGTTAGTGAAATATTGCCTTTTTCATCTACTGGTAAATACGTGACTTCAAAGCCTTGTGTTTCCAGATATTTCATTGTATTCAAGACAGCAGGATGTTCGATAGCGGTAGTGATCAAATGATTCCCGTCTTTTTTTCGTGAAAAAGCCGTTTCAAGGATCGCTGTATTATCGCCTTCTGTCCCTCCACTATTAAAAATGATTTCATGATCATTGACTTGTAAACTATCAGCAATAAGTTGTCTTGCTGTTTCTAACTTTTCATGGGCAATTCGGCCGAAGCCATGGATACTCGAAGGATTCCCAAAGGTTTCTTGCATCATTGTGGTCATTTCTTGAATGACGTAGGGATGCATGGGCGTCGTCGCTGCATGATCCAAATAGATTTTTTCCAACTTCTTTCATCCCTTCCAAATAGAACTAGGCACATTCTAGCATAAAATAAGAAAGTTACCAAAGAAACAATCGCTAAACCAGGATAGTTTCCCAACTTTTAGAAAAAAATTCGTTCCACAATTCGTGCTACCACGATTGTCGAACGAATTTTATTTCATCACTTAACAAAAAATGATTAATCAAATACTTTTTCTTCTAGACGGAACAATGGACTCATTGGTGTATTTTCATGAATTCGTTTAACCGCTTCTCCCATCAACTCTGAACAAGTAACAATCGTTAAATTGTTAGGATGACGTTCTTCTTGAGTAAATACAGAATCAGTGATGCAGATATCTTTAATCGGTGCATCATCTAAAATTTGTTTTGCAGGAACAGACAACAAGCCGTGTGAAGCACAAGCATAAACCTCTTTTGCTCCGTTTTCTTTCAAAACATTAGCAGCTCGAGCAAGCGTTGCACCAGTATTCAAGATGTCATCGACCATGATACATGTTTTTCCTTGGACATCGCCAATCACATATCCACTATTTTCATCTGCATCATCGGCGTGATCCACGATCGCCAATGTACTATTCAAATATTCAGAAAGACTTCTTGCACGTTGGACACCACTATTTTTTGGTGAAACGACAACAATATCGTCACCTGTTAAACCAAGTTCTCGGTAATAGTGAGCAAACAATGGCATTGTGAATAAGTTATCTACAGGGATATCAAAGAATCCTTGGACTTGAACTGTATGCAAATCCAATGTCAGCACACGAGTTGCGCCAGCTTCTTGGATCAAATTAGCAATCAATTTAGCTGTGATCGGTTCATGTGGTTTTGCTGTACGGTCTTGTCTGGCATAACCGTAATAAGGTAACACAACATTGATTGTTTTTGCACTGGCACGTTTCATCGCATCGATCATGATCAATAATTCCATATAATAATCATTAACTGGCTGATTGGTTGATTGCACGATATAAACATGATCCCCACGAATACTTTCTTCGATATTGATTGAGATCTCTCCATCACTAAATTGTTTTACGACACTTTTTCCTAGCTCCGTTCCAAACACCTTGGCAATTTTTTCTGCCAGTGGTCGATTCCCATTCAAGCTAAAGATTTTCAATGTGTCATCCTGATACTTTTTACTCATGTTGTCCTCCCTATTGTTCTCTCTTCTTCGATAGTTTAACATATTTTTTCCAGTTTTTCTGGTAATTTCTGTAAATAATTTTTAAGGCAGCGAAACAGTTCCATTACACCAACTAGCAGGAATCAATTGATCCGTGTTGCCCCAGTTGTCATGAACTTTGTAAAAGCGTTCTCCAGAAGAGGATTGATAATATGCATATGCAGTGACCCAATGATTGCCATAGGTGCTCCCTAATACTTTCAACACCCCTAAGATCACAGGTTTTCCTTGGCGAATCCGTTTAGTCGCTCGCTGCCAAGAACCAAGCATCGTACTTCTAGCAGACACTCGATTTCCTGTATGTTTTAAAAACTTCGTGATACCATGACTGACTTGACCGGGAACCGTCGGAAGTCCTAGCGGCTGGATCGCTTGGCGTAATGCTTCACTTAGTTGCGCATGGTCTTTCGTTCCTTTTTCACGTAACGTTGGAGAGAAAAACAATTCGTTTTGAAAATCTTGGTAATAAGCAATAAGGACAGTTGCAGCATAGGTCCCACAAAGATAGCCAGACGGTGTCCGCCAATTTTTATAGTTTAAAAACCGTTGTTCAGGCAATCCCACCCAACAATCCAAAAGTTCTTGTCCGTTTTCCTTTGGCGCAATCAAAGCTTTTTCACGATTATCTGCAAGCCAACGAGAAATATTGGTGACTTCTGCTTCAGTCATCGGTACGAGTTGATAAGCTTTTCTTGCATCTGGGTAGGAGTGGCTCGCAGGACCGTATTCTATTGGTTGTTTGTTTTGATCTAGGATGACATAACTACCATCTTCAAAAATTAAAGCGTAACTCTTTTCTTCATCCTTCATCGCCAACTGTTCCACAGCGCTTAACCGTTTCTTGATACCATCTAGATTCCATTCGATTGATTGTTCAAATACAGTTTTCAAGAACGAATCACCTCCGTCTTTTTTATTATAAGTGAAATAAGGAGAAAAACAAATCAGATAGACTAGTTCTGCTGTGCCTACGGCAAGACCCCAACAAGTGCTTCTTTCCTCTTTCTATTTGTTTATTCGCTGTTTTTATATGATAATAGGAACATTAGATAAAAAGGAGCGATAACCGAATGAACAAAGAACTTATAAAGCAAGACTTTTTTGAAGCTGTGAATGAAGAATGGCTAAAAACAGCCAAGATCCCCGCTGATAAACCAGCCACTGGCGGTTTCCAGGACTTAGTTGACGGTATCGATGATCTTTTGATGACAGATATTGATCATATGCTGGCTGAACCTGATAAAGTCCAATCAGATATGATGCGTCACTTTCTTCATTTTTATCAATTAGCTAATGATTATGATCGAAGAAACCAGTTAGCTGCTAAACCATTGCTTCCTTTAATTGAACGAATTGAAAAAATCGATTCTTTTGAAGACTTGAACCAACAATTTCCTACTTGGACATTGGATAGTTTACCTTTACCGTTTAGCTTAGATGTCGATGCGGATATGAAAAATGCACAAACAAACGCATTATTTGCCTATCCCCCTTCATTATTTTTACCTGACAAAACTTACTATACTGCAGAACATCCAAATGGTGCGCAACTATTAGGCGTTTTCTTTGATATGATGGTCCAACTCGTTGAATTAACCGGAAAAGAAAAAAGCCAAGCAGAGGCAATCGTTGAACAAGCCATCCAATTTGATCGATTGGTTGCGCCTCATGTTAAAAGTGCGGAAGAAAAAGCGGATTATAGCAAAATGTACAATCCCCGGTCATTTGACACCTTCATCCACTATACCGATAAACTGGATCTGGAAAAGTTGACAGTCGGATTGATTGGTACCACACCGGATAAAGTAATCGTGACGGATCCTGTTTATTTTGAACAGTTAGGCGAACTACTAACCACAGAACATTTTCAATTGATCAAAAGCTGGATGATCGTCCGAACGATTCGTTCGTTGAGTAGCTATCTATCAGAAGACTTTAGACAAATCAGCGGAATCTTCTCACGGACACTCTCAGGCACAGATGAAGCCATGCCGCAGAAAAAAGCTGCCTATTACTTAGCTTCAGGTCAATTTGACCAAGTCGTTGGCGATTATTATGGCAAAAAATACTTTGGTGAAGCGGCCAAAAAAGATGTTGAGCATATGATCGAAAAAATGATCTCTGTCTATAAAGATCGTTTAGAAAAAAACAACTGGTTAAGCGATACTACTCGAAAAAAAGCGATCATCAAATTAGATAAACTAGGAGTTCAGGTCGGCTATCCAGACCAAATCCCTGCGTTATATACGAAGTACCACACAGTGACACAAGAAGAAGGCGGAACCTTGCTTTCCAACGCTTTAGCCTTCAGCAAAATCGAATTGAAAGAACGTTTTGGTCGCTGGAATCAACCTGTTGATCGGACGGAATGGGAAATGAGTGCTGATACAGTCAACGCCTATTACCACCCTTTCAGAAATGTCATTGTTTTTCCAGCTGCTATTTTACAAGCACCATTTTATAGTTTAGAACAATCAAGTTCAGCAAACTACGGTGGGATCGGTGCCGTCATCGCCCATGAAATCTCTCATGCCTTCGATAATAATGGTGCCTTATTCGATGAATATGGTAATTTAAATAACTGGTGGACGGAAGAAGATCTAGCGCACTTCCAAGAAAAAGCCCAAGCAATGATCGAAGAATTTGATGGCTTATCATTTGCTGATGGTACTGTTAATGGTAAGCTTACTGTTTCAGAAAATATAGCAGATGCGGGCGGTCTAAGTTGTGCTTTAGAAGCAGCAAAAACCGAAGCAGATCACTCACTAGCAGACTTTTTCATCAGCTGGGCGACGATTTGGCGGACAAAAGCAAAAAAAGAATACCAACAATTGTTGTTACAAATCGACGTTCATGCCCCTGCTAAATTACGTGCCAATATCCAACCCCAAAACTTGATGGAATTTTATGACACATTTGCGATCACTGAAAAAGACGCGATGTATCTTCCACCTGAAAAACGAGTGCATATCTGGTAATACAGTTAAAAAACGCTCCAATGGCAATAAGAAAATTTTTTGAAACAACCTCTCATATAAAAAAATTGACTTATTTCAAGGAGCGGTTGTTTGAACACTATTTTTCTCTTTACGAGGGACTGAGACAAAAGTTGTCTCAGTCTTTTCTAGTATCTCTAAAAACGGATAAACGGTGTTCAAACATCAGCTCCTTGAAATAAGCCTGAATTTTTCAAAACATGAGGAGCTGTTTCAAAAAATTCTTTCTTATTGTCATCAGAGCTACCCGATGTTTTCACGACCTCTGATTCACGGTGTTCAAAGAGCTGACCTTCGGCGATAAGTCAAAAAATCTCAAAACATGGGAAGCTGTTTCGAGATTTCCATCCTTAATGCTCCTGCGATTACTCGTCGCAGTTTTTACTTGGTGAGCGCTCAGGTCAACACACTCTTTTCACGACCTCTTGTTCACGGTGAGACAAAAGTAGCATCTTCGGAAATTCCTTCTTATTTCTTGATGCTGAACACTTTTGTCTCAACCTCTCTTAATATTATCATTTACTTTTCTACCAAGCTCATTTTGACTACCCACAAACCAAATCCACTTAATAAAGAAAAATAAATCCTTCCATCTTCCTTCACTGTTCTCTAGTGTTATCTACTCTTTCCGACCATAAATAGTCATAAAACTGCATCATTTCATTTACCCCTTTATTTTCGTTAACCTTTGTAATAAAATTAGTTAACGAAAGTAAAGAGGTGTTTTTATGGAAAATCTATTCGAACCTTGTGTTCCGCTAACAAAAACAACATGTCTGGAGATACTAAAAGACAAAACTAATTTATGGGGGTATTATGCACAAGCCCTTCAGCTCAAAACAAACAAGTCACAAAATATCATCCGTCTGAATACATTGCTGAATGCTAAGAGCGGCTTGTGTAGAGAAGATTGTGGTTATTGTGCGCAATCAAAAAAAAGTTCTGCAACGATTGAAACATATGGATTATTACCCAAAAAAGAAATCATTCGTAAAGCGTTGATTGCTAAAAAGAATCATTCCAGTGTGTTTTGTATTGCGTTAAGCGGAACACGCCCATCAAAAAAAGAAATCCACCTTTTAGGTGAGGCAATTCAAACGATCAAAAGCATAATGTCGATTGAGATTTGTTTATCCATTGGCTTAGTTACAGAGGAACAAATTGATTATTTAAAATCGTGTGGAGTAGATCGGTTGAATCATAATCTTAATACTAGTCGAGATAATTACCCAAACATCACAACAACCCATTCCTATGATGATCGGTTAGAAACATTAAACAAACTTCGTCAGCACAAAATGAATATTTGCTCTGGTTTTATTTGTGGCATGGGAGAAACAGATGAACAATTAGTCGATCTGGCTTTTGACTTAAAAGATCAAGAGCCTTATTCCGTTCCAGTCAATTTTTTACTTCCAATTGCTGGAACAATGTTTGAGGAACACAATGAATTAACCCCTATGAAATGTTTAAAAATCTTAACCATGCTGAGGTTACTATTCCCTACTACAGAACTTAGGGTAAGTGCCGGAAGAGAGTTTCATTTAGGAGAACTCCAACCATTTGCTTTATTGATCGTGGATTCTATTTTTTTAGGCAACTATTTGACAGAGAAAGGAGCACCTATTTCTGAAGATCAAAAAATGCTTGATCGTTTAGGTTTAGTTGTGGCTGGTGTCTGTGATGAAGAATAATTATATTATTTGCGGGATTCATACCGATTGTGGAAAATCAGTGATCAGTGTCTTACTCTATGAATATTTACGTGATCTGACAAATCAGGAACCGTTACTCGTGAAACCGATCCAAACAGGACCGTTTCCTGATACAGATTTTTATCAAGCCTGCCATATTGAGAAACAAAATATTGTTCATTTCTATTCAATGTCATTAGAAGCATCTCCACATATCGCTAGCAGAAAAGAACATCAATGGATCGATCTACTTGTCTTGAAGGAAAAAGCAAATGTTGTCTTGAAAAAAAATCGACCCACGATTTTTGAATTAGCAGGTGGTCTGCTTTCTCCCATTAATGACTCGCAAACCATGTTAGACATGATCAAACTTTTGCAATTACCGGTTATTCTCGTTTCGGATAATTATTTAGGTGCAATCAATCATACGTTGCTAACGACTAGTTTATTACAAAGCGAAAACATTCCAATAGCAGGTCTGGTTTTTAATTCAAGTAAAGCAAATGAAAAGAATGACATGGAAGATTTAAGCCAATGGATGACAGATAAGACAGGAATCACACAAATTGGCAAATTACCCTATTTAGAGGATTTAACTCATTGGTTAAAATCGAGAACAAAAAAAAGAGAACTTAGTAAGGAGTGGCATTTAAATGTATACAAATAGGCGAGATATCACCATGATGGCGATGATGATGGCATTATTGATCATCACAGCAAAACTAGTGATTCCGTTACCACTATTCGATTATTTATCTTTACAAATTATAACGATTTATCTGCTTTATCCTTTATTAGGAACAAAATACGGGCTCATTGTCACATTCAGTTATTTGATCCTAGGGCTCATTGGATTACCGATTTTCGCTAGTGGCGGAGGGATTTTTTATATTTTTAAACCTAGTTTTGGCTTTCTACTATCTTTTGCAACTTTCCCACTGATTCAAGCTACACTGTCAAAATTGTTCTGGCGCAGAAAATGGCTCCCATTAAAAAAAATCCTGATCATTAACTATTCAGGATTACTTTATCTCTATTTAATCGGTCTGTTGTATAAATGCTTGATTTTATTCTTTTACCTTAAAGAAACGAATGTTCTTTACAGTGTGCTAGCAGTTTCGACATTGATTGATTTAAGTTGCGATATCTTACTTGTGTTCGTAGCTAGTTTGCTTACCTATAAGTTATTGCCACTCATTCATAAGCACAAACTAGCAAACCAACTCTTTATCTCCTAATAAAAGCCGCTATTTCAGCGATTGGAAAAGAATCGAACCATCGGCTTAAAATGGATACTGATTGACTTAAAAAATCTTACAAAATTATGAAAGAAAATAAACCGAAGAAGAGGTTGAGACAACTTTGTCCCAGTCCCCCATCGGTTTATTTTTCCGTATTGACTTACTCTATCGTACGACAGAATGTACAACAGAACGATCTGGTTACTTCATGAACCAGTGAGGCCCACAAATCATTAACAAGCTTATTATATATTTACTTGATCAACGTTGCCCCGAGGACTGTTTCAAAATGACGTAGTGCCCAGTCATGACCGACTGGATCAAAGCTAGCTACAGCATCTTCAAAAATAAACAGTTGATAGCCTAAATTATATGCATCAACAGCTGTGTGCAACACACAAATGTCCGTACATACGCCAGTCAAATAGAGTTCAGTGATCCCCCGCTCACGGAGCCGAATATCTAGATCTGTTCCACTAAAAGCAGAGTAATGCCGCTTATCGATCCAATAGACATTGGCTTGTTCTTGGGCGCTTTCGTAAACAGCTTGTAGCGAACCATAAAGGGCACGACCATTGGTGCCAATCACGTTATGCGGAGGAAATAGTTTATTTTCAGGATGGAAGTTATCGGATGGGTCATGCGCATCAATCGCAAACACCACAAAGTCTCCCTCTTCGATAAACTTTTTCGTGTGAGTCGTCACTGCTTGTTCAATCACTTGCCCAGCTTTACCTGTCGTTAATTTCCCGTCATCTGCCACAAAATCATACGTGTAATCAATCGAGATCAATGCTTTCATTAATGGGCTCCTTATACAAGATGTTTGACAAATTCGATTACCATCTCAGCAGAACGTTTCCCTGCATCTTCAATAAACTCATCAAAGGTTTGTGTCGCTGCATGATCAGCAGTATCACTCATCGCACGAACGATCAAGAAAGGAATATTGAACTGACGAGCCGTTTGTCCAACAGCCGCTCCTTCCATTTCACAAGCCAACGCATCTGGAAAGTTTGTTAAAATCTCTTCTACTTTTTCGGAAGAATCAACAAACGTATCTCCAGTAACGATCAAGCCTTCTTTCACATTCAGATCTATCGCTTTGGCTGCTCTTGCCATCTCTGTGCGAAGATACGTACTTGCTTCATAATAAAGCGGCATCCCTGGTATTTGTCCTGGCTTATAGCCAAATCCGGTTGCATCTGCATCGAAATAAGCTACTTTATCAGAGATTACGATATCGCCTACTTGTAGCCCTTGTCCGATACCACCCGCTGAACCTGTATTGATGACCATATTTACACCATATTGTTGGATCAATAAACTAGTAGTGACTGATGCCAAAACTTTACCGATTCCTGAACGAACCACAATTACTTCATGTCTTCCTAAAGAGCCTGAAATGAACAATGCTCCTGCTCGTTCCCATGACAAGGGTTCACTTAGCTTTTCTCTTAAAATTTTGATTTCTTCTTCCATTGCACCGATAATACCGATTTTCATAGCTTTTTCCTTCTTTCTAAATAAATGCGACCGCAAAAAATACGACACACAATAATAGAATAACAATAATCAAGGATTTCATCAAAAATGAATTCCACTTCGTCGTTTTTTCACGTTCACCGATTCTTGTTTTTGTGATAGGTTTGTTCCGTTTTTGTTCCTTTCGATAAAAACTAGCAATTTTCTTTTCTTCTTGCTGATAAGCAGCCTCTTCTTTTCTTTGCCGTTTTAATGACTCTTGGGCTTGCGCCTGCTGTCGTTTACGTAATTCACTTCTCGTAATCAGCGGTCCTTTGGCCATCAGCCGATCCCTCTACTTTCCTTTAATCAATAGCTCCCAATATTGGATCGCATACATGGTTTTCGCATCACAGATCAGTTGATCATCTATTGCTTGTTTAGCTTCTGCGAAAGTCAGTGCATATAATTCAAGCACCTCATCTTCATCTTGAGCCAACGGATTCTCTACTTTCTGTAAATCAATCGCATGATAAATATGCATGATCTCATTTGCAAATCCTGGTGAAAGATACATAGATGAAACATGTTTGAGCTTTCCTGCCCGATACCCAGTCTCTTCTTCCAGTTCTCTTGCAGCGGTACGTTCCGGTGTTTGGCTTTCTTCTGGATCGATTTTCCCAGCAGGGATCTCCAAAATCACTTTTTCTAATGGTTTCCGAAACTGTTTCACTAATAATAAACGATCCTGATCATCAAATGCGATGATCCCTACACCACCCGGATGAAACACTAATTCACGTTTGGCAAGTTTCCCATCTGGCAGGCGGACGTCATCTACTGCAACATCGATGATTGCTCCGTGATAGATTTCTTTTCGTTCGATCGTTTTTTCTTCAAATTGCTCATATTCAAGCATCTTTCTCCCACTTTCTTTGTAATAATACCCGCTTTTCGTTTACTTTTCAATTTTTCTAGAGTTTTCTTTTAGTTTACCATAACTAAACCTTAGAAATTCTCTAAATCTACAAAATCCTCCTTTAGTCCCATACTCTTTCTTAGGTTGAGTGTGCTAAAATAAGGGTGGAAATGAGAACAACGCTTCATTACTTAAAATGGATGGAATATATATGGAGGGCTTATTATGCGAAAATTAAATTGGCGATGGATCTTAGGTCTATTGTTGGTGTTTCTTTTGATTCGTCAAGGTCACTTTTCTTTAGTAACAGTCATTTTGATTATCGGCGCAGCTTTAGTGATTTGGGGAATCTTTGGCTCTGGCAAGAAAAAATCAGCAAAAAATGAAATGCCCGATTTATCTGATGAACTTGAATCACATTATACAAAAAGCGGGATGACACCTAGTGAGATTACTTTCTTTAGACAGACAATGAATCAAACGAAAGTCGAAATTGAACAATTGCAACAAAACATGCAACAAACAGCCAAACTAAAAGCTGTCGATCTTCGTCACGATACAGTGAAGGCGGCCAAAGCACTCTTCAAAGCATTGGTGAAAGAGCCCAACCGATTACACGAAGCAAGTCAATTTCTTTATACTCACTTACCAAACTTAGTCGATTTGACCAATAAATATATTGAGATCAACGACCATGAAATCAAAAACAAACAGACTTATGAAAAGCTCGAAGAAAGTTCACAAATCATTGATCAACTAGCACATCTGATTGCTCAAGACTATCAACAATTTGTCTCTGAAGATTTAGATGATCTAGATGTAGAAATATCAGTTGCGAAACAAAGCTTAAAACGAGAGAATCTATCTGATGATAACAATCAATCTCAATGATCGGTTAATAGAATCATAAAGGAGTGTTTTGTTTCTTAGACACTCCTTTTGCTTATCCTTTCTTTTGTTTATCCTTTATAATAGATGAATAAGATGAACAACTGTTTTTTTACAAAAATGATAACATTGAACCTATCGCATCACATTGAACCACGAGGAGGAGTTTTAAATGGATAATAAACCTAAAGAGGTAACACCTGTAAATGACACGTTAGATGATTTGTTAAATAATCCGTTCTCTACCCCAACAGATAAATTAACCCAAACACAACAGTCAGAAATCAATGCTTTGCAAGAACAACAAACCGCTGCACGCTTGATTGATAAACTACCTGCTGAACGACAAGAGCAAGCCAAAGAGCTAGCAGCTAAAATCGATGTTTCAGATGCACAGTCGGTGATCAGCTACGGTTCTGCTGCTCAAACGAAGTTAAGTGAATTTTCACAATCCATGTTAAATCATGTACAGGCACAAGATATTGGTCCTGTCGGAGATTCATTGACTGAATTGATGTATCGTCTGCAAGAAGCAAATCCTGATGAATTGCGAGCTGGCGAAGGCAATATTTTCCAACGGATGTTTGGCAAAGTAAAACAATCGATTTATGAAGTGACTGCAAAATATCAAAAGATCGGTGCCCAAATCGATAAAATCTCTGTTAAACTAGAAAAAGAAAAAGACGGGCTTTTAAAAGATAATTTGATGCTCGAACAACTCTATCAAAAAAACAAAGATTATTTTGATGCACTGAATATTTATATCGCAGCTGGCGAATTGAAGATGGAAGAACTTCAAACAACGATCATTCCTAAAGCAATGAAAAAAGCCGAAGAAACAGGCGATCAAATGGATGTTCAAATTGCAAATGATTATACTCAATTTCTAGATCGTTTAGACAAACGAACCCATGATTTACGTTTGGCAAGACAGATCACTATCCAGCAAGCACCACAGATCCGTTTAATCCAAAATACTAACCAAGCGTTAGCAGAAAAAATCCAAGCATCAATCGCAACAGCGATCCCTCTATGGAAAAACCAAGTAGTGATCGCCTTGACGTTACTTCGCCAAAAAGATGCGGTAACTGCCCAACGTCAAGTTTCTGAGACAACCAATGATCTATTGAAGAAAAATTCAGAAATGTTGAAAATCTCTGCTATTGAAACAGCAAAAGAAAATGAACGTGGGATCGTTGATATTGAAACCTTACAAACAACTCAAAATGATTTGATCGAAACGATCCAAGAAACATTACGCATCCAAAAAGAAGGAAAAGAAAAACGTCGTCATGCAGAAGTCGAACTTGGTCATATGGAAGACGACTTGAAACAAAAATTACTCGATTTAACACAATAAGACTATTTTGCATGGATCAATCAAAAAAGGCTCTATACTTTTTGATGTTGGTGAAATTCGCCAACATCTTTTTTATGCTTTAAAAGGATAGAAAAGACACCTCGAAATCCTTCAAAATGAATTTGGCTAACCAATTCATCGAAGGACTCAAGATGTCTTACACTCGTCTTATCAAATTACGCTATAGGTTCTAAACCTAGGTCGTTTGAAAAGCACGAATCATCAATTTTGTTGATTCATTTTACTATGTTGGTACCCATAACCAAAGTAAATCACTAATCCAATCGCCATCACGATACCGAAGACGATCCATGTGACTGGTTGTAAACGAAGCATCAATACCAAGCATGTACCGATAGATATGATCGGTAATATCGGTACAAATGGCACTTTAAATTCACCGGCTTTTGGTTTACCAAACATTTTTCTTAGTTTAAGTAATCCTAAGCTGACTAACATCAAATAGGTCAACGCCATGATGTTTGTTAGTTCAGCGAGAATATTCAATGGGAAGAAACCAGCGAAAAATAAAGCCGCTACCCCAGCTACAAAAGTCGCCTTTCTAGGCGTCCGATGCTTTTCATCGATCTCTGTCATAAATTTAGGTAAAAGACCGTCTTTACTTACAGCAAACAATAACCGAGCTAGCGAATACATCATAGAAATCGTTACGGTCAAGAGCGTCAAAATGGCACCGACTGCAATCACAGCTCCGATTGTTCCATGACCAACGTAACGCATCGCAAAGGCAACTGGGTCACTGACCCCTAATTCAGTAAACGGAACAATCCCCGTTAAAATCAAGGTAACTACGATGTATAAAGCTGTGGCAATCAAGATCGAACCAATGATCCCTCGAGGAACGTCCTTTTGTGGCTCTTTCACTTCTTCGGCTGCCATTGCAACTGAATCAAATCCCAAGAAAGCGAAGAAGACTAGAGCTGCTCCATCTAAAACGCCTGAAAAACCAAATGGTGTAAATGGTTGCCAGTTTTCAGGTTTTACAAAGAAAATCCCTACAACGATAAATAATGCAATAATACCGAATTTCACAAAAACCATGATATTATTCAATCTTAATGCTTTTTTGGCTTCTAAAGAAACGATGTATGTCACAAATATGACAACGAACACTGCGATCAAATCGACATAGGTGCCATTGTCAGGATTATAACCACTGGTCAAGGCTTGTGGTAAATGGACTCCAAATCCTTCCAAGAACCCTTGAACATAACCAGACCAGCCGGAAGCAACCGACGAAACTGCTAATAGAAATTCGCCAATCAACAACCAACCTGTTAACCAGGCGGCAAATTCACCAAAAACAACATAAAGATACGCATACGGGCCACCAATGACTGGCACACGTGAGGCAAACTCAGCAAAGCTTAACCCCGATAAAATGACAACGATTGCAGCTAAAACGAATGAAAGTGACAGTGCTGGACCCGCATTTTGATTGGCCGCAACCCCTGTCACTACAAATATTCCTGTGCCGATAATTGCGCCAATTCCAAGCATAATTAAATCGGACGTTTTCAGATCTTTCTTCATCCCACTTGTGTGGTTGAGATTGATTTCTTTCTTACGAAACAAATCCATGGCAGTACCTCCCTATTTTAGGTTGGAAAACGGCCATTAAGCCGTTTTCATATACCCTAAAATGATACCACCTAAAATGACTAAAAGGCAACCGACAATAACGTAAACAAGTTCTTTTTTCGTTTTCTTTTCTCCCAAAATGAAAATACCACCTAAAGTTGAGATGATAATCCCCATCTGTGATAATGAAAATCCAACAGCTAAACCAAGTGATTTAACAGTTAAGAGCATGCACACGTTCCCAATTCCCCATAGCAAACCACAAATCATGTTCTTCCAAACAAATTGATCCACTTTCACTTTACGAAAGGCAAAGAAACTTGCACCTAAGATCATTCCGATACTTTGAGGTAAGATGATTGACATCGCATCCAAGTTAGCCCAGTTCACAATGATCGTATAAACACCATAACCAATCGTTGAATAGATCAATGCTCTAAACCCTTTACCAAAATCAAGCATTTTATTGTCAGTATCAACTTTTCCTTCATCATCTTGGCGTGCTGTTAAATAGGCACCGCTAACAAGAAGTACTAAAGCTAGGATACCGTATACATAATCTTTCGTTTGTGTCCATTCATGAAAGAAAACGGCTCCCGCAATCGTATTCAAAATTAATTGAAAACCAGTCGATAAAGGCAAACCAACAGAAACGCCCATAAATTTCATTCCATGGAACTGTCCGTTTTGACCAACACTCCAAGCTAACCCAGAGAGGAATCCAATCAAGAAAATCCATGGTGTGATTGTTGGGCTAACGATGAAAAAGACAACTAATGAAAAGATAAATGCACCAATCGTCATCCCTAATGTCTGTTGATTGGCATCACCACCAATTTTCCCGCTTACTAAACCAATACTTCCCCATGCTACCATAGGGATTAATGCTATTAAAATTTCCATAACTAATCTCCTTTTATTTCACATGATATGAAACTTATCAGCGAAAACGTTCACAATACAAGAAGTTTTTTTCGATTCTAACTATTTTCTAACGTTTCTCATTATAGAAATTTAAGATTGGGAAAAACAGGGTCATCGTTGTTCCCTCTCCTACAATTGATTCAGCAAGTAGTTGGATCCCAAGTTTTTCAGCTAAGGATTTAGCCAAATAAAGCCCTAAACCAGTAGAATGTGTTTTACTCAATCGTCCATTAGAACCTGTGAATCCTTTGTCAAAAATCCGCGACAAGTCTTCTTTAGGAATACCGATGCCCGAGTCTTTGATGGCTAAAGAGATCCCTTGTTGGTTCTTTTCGATCGAAATAATGATTTCTCGATGGTCAGGTGTATATTTAATCGCATTGCTCAAAATTTGTTTGAATATAAAAGCTACCCACTTGGCATCTGTTAAAACTCTTTGATCTTCTCCAATAATCTCATACCGAAGATTTTTTTGAATAAAGTAATTCGCCTGACTGCGGATCACTGGCTGAATGATGCTTTTTAATTCATACTCTTGAATTAAATAATCTCTCGAAAAACTATCCAACCGAGCATAATAAAGAACTTGTTCTACATATTCATCGATTTTAGCTAGTTCGTTTTCTAGTAGGGTATATTTTTGATCATCAATATCGAATTCAATCGAACGCACCAAGAGTTCAGAGGCTGCTAAAGGCACCTTGATTTCATGGACCCACGAATCAATGTAATCTTTTTGATCCTGTTGGTTACTAATCGCCTCTTGCATGACTTCTTGGTGCTCACGGATCAATTGATTGATATAATCTTCGACTAATTTTTCTTCTTCTGTATGACCGCCACTCAAATAACTTTGTAGCGGAGATATTTGTTTGAGATCGGCAAGTTTTTCCCACCAATGACGTTTGCTTAAATAACGGACAAGTAAATAAAAAAACAAAAATACGGCTTGAATAAGCGCCAGATAGCCAACCATCGTCCAGTCGACTAAAATATTAGGTGCTAACCACATGACAAAAATCGTTAGCAAGACAAAAAAGAGCCAGCCTAAGAGCAACGACCATTGATCCTTTAAGTATTTAAAGAAATTCATTATTTATTTTCATCCTTTCAGGGAACAATATAGCCCTGCCCGACTTTTGTTTCGATATATCCTTTGATCCCTGCTTGTTCGATTTTCCGACGTAAACGATTGATATTGACTGTCAATGTATTGTCATCAACAAACCGCTCATCATCCCATAATGCTCTCAATAACTTTTCTCTGCTAAGGATTTTCCCATGTTGCTTCATCAAGATAAATAATAATCGGTATTCGTTCTTACTCAAATCGATGATTTCACCGTTGATTTCCATACTCCCATTATCAACATTCAACGTGATCCCATTATGACTCATGACTTCACTCGACAGTTCCCCATAATTGTATGAACGTCGCAATAAAGCATTGATTTTGGCAATCAGCACATCAATTTGAAAAGGCTTGGTGACAAAATCATCTGCGCCCATATTCATCGCCATGATCATATCCATATTGGTATTTCGACTGGAGATGAAAATAATCGGCACTTTGGAGACTTCTCGAATTTTTTGACACCAGTAGTAGCCATCAAAGACCGGAAGATTGATATCTAATAAAACAAGTTGAGGTTCTTCTTTTTCAAAGTCTGCAAATACTTGATTAAAATCAGAGGTACCGAACGTTTCAAACTGCCACTTTTCCAGTTCTTCCATGATGAGTTGGCGGATGATTTCTTCATCTTCTACAACCATAATTTTTGCCATCTTGTTGTCCCCCTACTTCTTTCTTGCTATAACCATAACAAAGAAGGCCGAACGTGACAAGTAACCATATTTTCAACTATTTCTCTCTCCATACGCCTTACATCTGAAACGATGGGTTTATTCCTCAATATTTAGTCAGGTAGTTGATTCTTTCATCGCAAATATTTTGACTATTCTTAAACTTTAGAAGGGCTCTTTATTTCTTTCCGTCCAAAAAACAAAAAAGTTTGTAAATAAAGCAATGAACTTCCTCCGACTAAAACCACATAAATAGGTCCCAGGAAGAATAAAAAAAGCAGTAGTAGCAGGGTTCCCCCTAAATGTAGGAGAGCGTTTTTCCATTGATAAAAAAATAAAATAAAAGCAGTAAAAAAAGGGACTTCGTTTGCTCTCTCTAGTTGGAGCAACATACGGTAGCTAACCATCACGATACTTAAAAAAAGGATACTTAACGAAGCATACATCAATATCAATCCCCATGCTCCGCCCCAGTAAAGAAAAATACGACTATCAATCAGTAAAAGCAATAAATAGAAACTGACTATGAGGTCTTGCTTACGATAGGTCAAAAAATTATGACGAAGTTCCTGCCAAAACAACGTATGGATCTTTTTCTCTTCGTTTTTGTGGTAGTGATAAATGGTAGACATAACCGTACGACTAGCACTGCCAATCGTCAACAGCGGTAAGCTAGTTAATAGCCATAAGGATTGCAAAATAAGCAATGACGGAATCCATTCAATGACTGTCAAAAAATGCTGATTGATTTTTTCACTATGAATTTTATTCATTTAGCCTTTTGACCCTCCTGTCAAATCCATTCCTTCAATAAAGTAACGTTGCGCAAAGAAGAACATCAAAATCGTTGGGATCAAAACAAGTGTGGCTCCTGCCATCAAATAATTCCATTGAGTCGTCGCCTGATTTTGGAAAACTTGCAACCCAATCTGTAGAGTATACTTCTCTTGATCTTGGATGTATAATAACGGCCCTAAAAAATCGTTCCAAGCCGCATTGAATGAATTGATCGCAATCGTGATTAACGCTGGTTTAGTCAGCGGCAGCATCAGACGGCTCCAAATATAGAAATGATTTGCTCCATCGATTTCTGCCGCTTCAATTAATTCATCATTGATGGATAAATAAAATTGACGCATCAAAAATATATTAAATGCATTGCCGAAAAATGATGGAACGATCAATGGTAAATAAGTTCCTACCCAGCCTATTTTTGAGAATAGAACATATTGGGGGATCATGGTCACAAAACCTGGAATCATCATCGTAGAAAGGACTAAAGCAAACATTAGCTTTTTTCCTGGAAAATCTAATTTCGCAAACCCATAAGCAATGAAGGAATTCGAGAGAACATTGCCAAATACCACTAAGACTGTGATCAATAAAGTATTCCTTGCATAACGCCAGAAGGGGAAAGCAGTAATGGTATCCAGATAGTTTTGCCAAACAATTTTTTCTGGAAAAAAGGTTGGAGGATAACGTACGATCTCTTCCATTGGTTTTAAAGAAGTAAATACCATCCACAATAATGGTGTGATCAATACGATCCCGATAGCAGTCATAAGGAGATAACTAATGATTTTTTTGGTTTGACGATTAACACTTGTTCTTTTGAAATATTCCATCATTTGCCATCACCTCCAGAGTAATAGACCCATCTAGGTGCCAGTTTCAAATTAATAAAAGTCAACACTAACACAATTAAAAATAGGATCATTGACATCGCCATTGCGTACCCCATGTCGAATGCGACAAAAGCTTTATTCCACATGTGAAGATTATAAAATAGTAAAGAGTTAGCTGGTCCACCTGTTCCATTTTTAGTCATCACATAAGCTTCTTGAAAAATTTGAAAAGAACCAATCGTTGAAGTAATCACATCGTAAAAGATAATCGGTGTGATCAATGGCAACGTGATATTTTTAAATTTCCCCCATACGCCAGCACCATCAATCGCTGCTGATTCGTATAAAGAGCGTGGAACGTTTTGCAAAGTCGCTAAATAAAGCAACATTGCTCCGCCAGAACTCCAGATTTTCATTAAAATCAAAGCTGGCTTTGTCCAGTTAGGATCAAACAACCAGGCTGGTCCAGAAATATTGAACCAACCTAGAAACGTATTGATCAACCCGGCAGAAGGTGAAAGCAGCTGCATCCATAAAATATAAACAGCAACACCAGATAGGACTGCAGGTAAATAAAACATCGTTCGGAAAATACTGATACCTCTGATCTTTTGATTTAAAATCGTTGCTAGAAATACGCTAAACATTGTGGTTAAAGGAACATTGAATAGGACGAAATACACTGTATTGTATAATGATTTCCAAAAAAGATCATCGTGTAGAAACATCCGTCTAAAATTAGCTAATCCAATGAAATTCATTTTAGAAGTCAAATTATAATCAGTGAAACTTCCGATAACAGAAAAAAGCATGGGCCCTAACATAAAGACGACAAAGCCAATAATAAAAGGCGAGATAAATAAATAGGCCCATCTTGCCTCTTTTTTCTTTCGGATTGATAAACGCTTCATTTTCTTGCCTCCTTTTTTCTTTCAATTAGTCAACAGTTGATTAGTTATTTTGTTTTACTAGATTCTCCACCGCTTTTTGAGCATCAGCTAAACCTTCTTTTGGTGTTTTTGTTCCTAAGAGAATTTGATCGATTTGTTCGTTCACTAGTGTCGTATAATCTGGTGCTGCTAATGGGACAGGTGTAATGACCGTATTTTTGAAATTCTCATCAGCCATTTGATAGATCATTCGTCCCTTGTCACTTAGCTGTTCATTCTTCACTAAGTTCTCATTGGCTGTTTTACTTGCCATGATATCAAAACTCTTTTCGCCAAATTTTTCTTGAACTTCTGGTGAAGAAAGATACTTGATAAAGTCATAAGAAGCTTCTGGATCTTTTGCCCCATAAGGTACTTCGAGTACAAAGCCGCCGCCCCATGACCAATGACCAGAACCTTTTTCTTTTTCTGGAAGCGGAATGACACCAAAATCAAAATCTTCTGGAGCATTTTCCATCAAGCTCGAATAATAATTGATATTTTGGGCACGCATTGCGACTAAACCTGAGATGAATGGATCAGAAACACCTGAGCCAAATTCTGCCTCTAATTTATTGATCGTATCTTTCCCATAATAGTCTTGCCAATCTTGGATCCACTCTAATGCTTCAACTTTATTCTTCGTATCGATTTTGATTTTGCCGTCTTGATCAAACCAGCTTGTCCCATTATCTGCATTTAATGCCCAGACATCTGCCCCTAAATTCCATAAAGGATAAAATCCAATTCGTGTGAATTCTTTTTTATCTTTTTTATCCAATTGATGGGCGGTTTTTTCTAATTCATCCCATGTAGTTGGTAAATCTTTTTCAGCGATTCCTGCTTCTTTAAATAATTTTTTATTATAAAAAATAACTTGAGTATCTGTGTTGAACGGAATCGCATATGGATCACCTTTGTACTCCACTGTATCCCACAATTGTGGATAAAAATCTTTTGAGGTCTCTTCATCTACATATTTAGATAAGTTTGTGGCCTGTTGCGCTTCAGCTCTTTGAGCAACTGAATTGATATCTTGAACAATCACGTCTGGTGCATTCCCCGCTGTAATCGCTGACAATGATTTGGTCCAAATATCCCCCCACGGTTGGTATTTATAATTTACTTGGATCTTATCTTGTGATTGATTGTAATCGTCAATGATCTCTTCGATCACTTCTTTACGTGCTCCTGATCCCCAAAATGACCAGAAATCAATAGTTTTCTTCCCGTCACTTGTTTTTTCAGATGAACTAGCTGCGTTTGACTTTGCACTACTTGAACCACAACCTCCCAACAAAAATAATGCTGTACTTGCCAGCACCCCAGTAACTAACAACTTCTTCATTTTATCCCTCCATTTTTTAATAAAAAGGTTATCTTTCGCCATTTGCAACCGATAACATTTTAATATAACGATATCATTTTAATCAGAAAATAACAATTCATTAGGCGCGTCTACTCATATATCAGATTAAATCTACCACTATATTTTTTCTAAGCATTTCCTTTGTGTTTTCTCATTTTAAAGCGCAGAATGTAAATGTATTAATAAAAGATTAGGAGGAATTTTTGATGTTCAGACACCAAAAGGAACTACAGTTTGAAGCAAAACCAGATCGTCCGAATCCGTTAATCGCAAAATATTTACAAGAGCTTATCGGTGGACAATACGGAGAAATGAGTGTGGCAATGCAATACTTGTTTCAAGGTTGGAGCTGCCGAGGAGAAGAAAAATATAAAGACATGTTAATGGATATCGCAACAGAAGAACTTGGACATGTCGAAATGTTAGCAACGATGGTCGCACGATTATTAGAAGATGCGCCAGTTGAAGACCAAGAAGAAGCAATGAAAAAAGATCCTACGATCGGCGCAATCATCTCTGGTATGAATCCTCAGCATGCAATTGTCGCTGGCTTAGGACCACGCCCTGCTGATAGTGTTGGCAACCCTTGGAGTGGCGGTTATATCGTTGCAAGTGGAAACTTGTTAGCTGATTTCCGTGCCAATCTAAATGCTGAATCTCAGGGACGGTTACAAGTCGCTCGTATCTATGAAATGATCGATGACCGTGGCGTCAAAGACTTATTAGCAGTCTTGCTTGCAAGAGATAGTTATCATCAAAACTTATGGGCAAGTGCCGTGAAAGAATTAGAAGAAAATGAAGGCTCCATTCTTGTACCAAGTACGTTCAATCGTGAAAACGAACGAAAAGATATCGCCTATGACTTTTATAATTTCTCAGAAGGTGATGAAAGCAGTAAAGGCTCTTGGGCAAGTGGCGAAGCCTTAGATGGTGAAGGCGAATACCAATGGTTAGCAGAACCAAAAATTGAAGGTGATAAACCAAAATTACAACGGGTTACACCAAAAATGTATGGAACACCGCCAAGTAAAAAATAAAGCATGCAAAAGTGGTTATGTCCAACATCCTTTGGGTCCTTACCACTCAACAGAATAAAAATAAGAATGATCGACCTGCAAGCCTTTGCTATCCTACTAAAGACAGTAGAAATGCTTGCTGGTCGATCATTTTTTAGCTTCTATTGGCATTTATAAGCCAAGAATAGTTTGAGACTCGTCACCATCATTTTTAGGACCGATAGAAAATTCTACCGGTCCTGTTTTTTATAAAAAAAGTAGTTATCTAAAGGTACTTACTTCTTCCTTAGATAGAAAAATCGTTTAAACTGTCACTACCTCAACATCAATATTTCCTCTTGTCGCTTTTGAATAAGGGCAGTAATCATGGGCATCTTCCGCTAATTGCTTGGCTTGTTCCTCGCTCACATCGTCAACATGTACTTCTAAGACCACACCGATTTTATAACCCCCCTCATCAAGTGTGTAAAGTGAAACCCGTGCTTTAACTGTGGAGTCTACGGACAAATTAGCTTCTTTGATCATATGTTGCAGTGCACCATTGAAACATGAGGCATAGCCCGCAGCAAATAGTTGTTCCGGATTTGTTCCTTCAGCATGGATGCCTGGAGGAGTGATCTTCATTTGCATCGAACCATTTGGTGCTGCTACTTCGCCTTCTCGTCCACCATGATTGATCATCGCTGTTTCGTATAATTTTTTCATTGTACTGCTCCTTTCGATATGACACTTCGTCTATTACCAGTGTAAGCATATCTAGCAATTTGTTCAAAAATTCTGCTCCTAGATTCATACTGCAACGATTGAGGACTTCTTGATTAACATGAGCATTTTAGTTTATTTTCTCATGAAAGTTACTTATTCAAAAACAAGGATGCCATCTTCAATGATTTTTCCAAAAAAGAGAAAAATACCACTCGTAAATAATAAAGTCATGTTTGTTCCCAAATAAATAGCTAATTTCTCTACACAATTTTTGATATGATTGATTCTAAGATAAAGAAAAACTAAAAAATTAACACCATAAACTAATACAGTCAAAAAAATTACTATGTTCGCAACCATTTTTACTTTTCATTTCCCTTCGCTTCCTTAGTATCCACTATCAGTGGTTCAACATTTGAGTATTTCTTTAAATGTTCCGCAAGTAGCTGTAAAACGTGTTGATTTTTTCCAACTTCATCATTTTCGATCTGGAGCACCAGTAATGGCTCATGCAAACTTGCTCGTAATAAAAACCAGCCATTCCCATATGGTTCTTTTAGATCGTAACGAATTCCTTCTTCATTTTCCGGATGAAATACCAGCCCCTCTTCGTTCAATTCGTTCACTAGCCCTTGAATAATTGTTGCCCCTTGTTTTTTCGGATCCTCTCCACTAAGCCTTAACCTAATTTCTTGTACTTCTTGTGGCTGTTTTAAGTCGTGGATAATCTCTTCCAACGTTTGTTCTGTTTGTTTCAGTTCTGGCAAAAGCATCAAAATTTTTGCAATGACATAGGCACCATCATCTAAAAAATAATTTTCCTTGAATGCTGCATGCCCACTTGTTTCAATCGCTAATGGAACATTGATTCCTTCTTTATTGCATGCAATTGCACGATTGATGACATTACGATAACCTGAAATGTAACGATCTTGTTTGCCACCTTTTTCTTCAATAAACGTTTCTAGGTGATTAGACGTTGGTGAATTAGTTACGATCGTCGCTCCAGGGTATTCTTTTAACACGATCGTACTTAATAAGGCGATCAAATTGTTACGATTGATCACTTGACCACTTGCACTGACTACTGCCGAACGGTCAACATCCGTATCAAAGATCACTCCTAAATCGGCTTGACTTTCTAAAACAGCTTGCTTGATACTTGCCATGGCTTCAGCATTATCTGGATTCGGGATATGGTTCGGAAAATGACCATCGGGCTCTAAAAATTGCGAACCTGTCGTATCTGCCCCTAATCGTTGTAGTACTTTTTCAGCAAAAAAACCACCGGAGCCATTTCCTGCATCTACGATGATCCGCCAGCCAGCTAACGGTTTTGTGTCAGACATTCCTTTCTTTCTAATACCATTTTTGATTTTTTGAACTAAGTCTTCTGCATAAGGTGTTAACAGATCAGCTTTTTGGACTGTCCCCTTATGATTGGTTTTATTTGGTGTTGTTTCTGATAAAATAAATGCGATATCTTCTTTTTCTGCGCCGCCATTAGCTGTAAAAAACTTCATGCCGTTAAAGTAAAACGGCAAATGACTAGCTGTTAGCATCACACTTGCATCACACTGGAATTGAGAAAACTGAGTAGCCATAAACATCGCCGGTGTCGTAGCTAACTCAAAATCAAGAACATTTATGCCTTGTTCGATTAATCCGTCAATCAGCGCTTTTTCTAACGTTGGACCACTGATTCGACTATCCCGCCCCACTCCTACCGTTAATTTACCTTCTTGATATTTGCGTGGATGATCCCTTTTTAACCAATTAACCAAGCCACAACTTATTTTTTGGATTTCAGCTGGTGTCAAATTAGCTGAATGTGTTTCCGTCGTCATGGCAATCCCTCGAATATCAGATCCGTTTTGTAGCGCTTTCAACAAAGACATAAATCATTCTCCCTTCTTTTATTCCCTCATTCTTTCTAATTTTTCTGCAAAATCTTGTGCTTCTTCTTCCGAACGGCAAATCACAATAAATGTATCCACTCCAGCAATCGTTGCAACAACTTCTGGATAAGCGACTTCATCTAGCCAATTGGTTACGACATCCGCCCCATCTTTTTCTGTTAGCACCACGATCATAAATTGAACAACTTGTATTTTCAAAACTTCTCTTTTAACAGCTGCTTGTAGTCGTTCTTCATGTAACGTTTCAGCAGGCTGACTGAATAGATTGTAACGAACTTGCTTATTTTCATCCGTAGACTTCACTAACTTCAGCTCACGGATATCACGCGAAATAGTTGCTTGAGTGGCTGTCACCCCTGCGTCTTGAAGACAAAGCAATAGTTCTTCTTGTGTGCTGATTGGTTTTTCTGTGATGATCTGACGAATCAATGCTTGTCGTTGGATTTTTTTCATAGCAGACACCTCTTGTCTTTGATTATAGCAAAAAAATAATCGTTTTTCTGCCTTTTTTGGTATTTTTTACTTTTATTTTTTTAGTTGATTTTTTGGCGCAATCTTGACACGCAAAATCGTTCTCAGTTTTTCTGGGTTGGCTCTGCGCGGATCCCCTAAATAAATTTCTTTATGTTCTTTAGCTATCCGTTGATACCCCTGCTCTTCGATAAACGTTGTTAATTTTTCAAAGGTTTGTGGCTCATCCTCATATGGTCCCGCATGAAGCATCTGAGCGACTAATCCTTCATCCATGCTACTAAATACTACTTGGTCGAACAAATCATTGGGAATTTTGTCCGCTACACGTAGTAGAGCCTCATGTGCAACTTCTTTCGTCACAAATTCAGGTTGTTTGATCATGATCTGATAAGCAAAATGACTCTTCTTCATTACTTTTTCTTGCAAATAGGCTTCTTGTAATCCCCAGTGTCCTTCTAATGGATAAACAGTGTAAGGAAGATAGTTGGGAATCTGCCAATTTTTCTTTGGTGCCATTCGGATCGCATAACTAACAGCATATAAAGCTGCTACCCGACGCTGAAAATCAGCTTCATTTGGATCTCCCACTCCTTTTATGCTAAAAAAATTCTGTGGAGATAACGTTAAGATCTGTGGCTTTTTCTTACTACTATAAGCTGGTTCCGTTTTTTTCCAATCAATCGTAGCCATTTTTTCCTCCTGCGATGATTTATTCTCTACTATCATAACTCTTTTCAAAAGACTTGGCTAACCTGGTTGACACTTTTTTTACCTCTATGCTAGAATAAGCGATGGAAATAAATCGTACAGATAACACGTATATTACGTGTCGAGAGAGAGGCGGTTTCTATTTTTATAATAGAAATCACTCTCTTTTTTTACGAAATTTTTTGAGGTGAGGACATGACAAAACAAAAACAATTACTCTTAGTACCAGCAGTTATTGCAACCGGTATGATGTCTTTTGCGGGAGTGTTGATCGAAACAGCAATGAACGTCACATTTCCAACGTTGATCAACCAGTTTCAATTAACGACTGCACAAGTTCAATGGGTGACAACGATTTACCTGCTGATGATCTCGATCATCGTGCCATTATCGACCTATTTAACACGAAATTTTAGCCTTAGAAGTCTCTTTTTACTTTCAAACCTGCTTTTTTTAGCAGGAATCATTGTTGACTTCTTTTCTCCGACTTTCTTCATTTTATTACTTGGTCGGCTTTTACAAGGGGCAGCTACCGGGATTGCTTTACCACTAATGTTCCATATTATTTTGACCTTTGCGCCTATGAACCGCCGCGGCGCGATGATGGGGGTGGGAACACTGACCACAGCAATTGCTCCGGCTATCGGGCCAACATATGGGGGAATCTTAACTTCAAATTTCACTTGGAATCATATCTTTCTTTTCTTGATTCCTATTTTGATTCTTTCTCTTGGGATCGGCTTAGTTGCTATTCCTTCAATGCCCGTTCAAAAAAGTGGACGTTTGGATGTGTTGAGTGTATTTAGTTTGTGTTTATTATTTAGCGGCAGCTTAACGTTTTTGAGTATGCTAGGACAAACGCTTAGTTGGTTTGCGTTACTAATAGCGATTATTGGTGGGATCCTTTTTTATCAACGAACAAAAAAAGCCGATTATCCATTGATCCAACTAACCATTTTTTCTAATAAAACATTTCGCTTGTTCTTATTTAGCTTTTTAATCTACCAGTTCTTATTGCTAGGCGTTTCTTTTGTCTTACCAAATTTTGTTCAGATTGTTCAAGGAAACAGTCCTTTCATCGCTGGAATCGCCATGCTGCCAGGAGCTACGATTGGCGCTGTATTATCGCCGTTTTCTGGAAAACTGCTTGATCAACACGGTCCTAAAAAACCGATTTTTGCCGGATTACTCCTTGCTCTTGTTGGTTGGTCCGCGCTAGTCTTTCTTCTAGGACATGTTTCATTGCTATTGTTGATTACTTGCCACGTAATCTATATGATAGGGATTGGTTTGTCTTATAGCAATATGATGACCACTGGGATGAATGCTTTAACGGATGACTATCAAAGTGATGGCAATGCTGTTTTTAATACCTTACAACAATTTTCTGGTGCCGTTGCTACTTCATTAGTGGCAATCATTATCAACCTTATTCAAGCGCATGCTGATTTGAGCTATAAAGTCGCCACGACATTCGGTTCACAAGTTGCTTTAGGTGTATTACTTCTTCTATTAGTTATCAGCTTTATCTTATTTATTCGTTATAGTTTAACTACAAAACATTCATGATTGATTGAAACGGCAGTCGTTTGCAACTGCCGTTTTTTTGTGCAAAAATACAATTTGTAAGTAAAGGAGGAATCAAACATGGAAAAAATCGCCATTATCGGTGGTGGAATCATCGGTATGACATTAGCCAATTATGTAGATACCACAAAATACAGCATCACCTTATTCGACCATGGAATCGGTCAGGCAACCAAAGCAAGTGCGGGAATCATTTCTCCATGGTTATCCAAAAGAAGAAATAAAACATGGTATCGTTTAGCCAAAGACGGTGCGGCATTTTTCCCAAAATTAGTGCAAGATTTCGCACTTGATCCGACCATTTATGCTCGTTCCGGTACACTCTTGCTTCGACAAAAAGAACAATTAGCAGAATTACTTGATCTTGCAGAAGAACGAAAAAAAGAGGCACCTGAGATCGGAGAAATCCATTTATTAAAAGCGGATCAAACAGCTGATTTACTTCCTTTATTAAAACCGACCCCCTCTTTATTCATCACTGGTGGTGGCCGTTTGGACGGAAAAGCTTACCTTCATTATTTAACGGCACGCTTGAAAAGGGCTGGTGTAACAGTAATAAACGATAAGATTCGCCTACAAAAAAGGAATGATGATTGGCTGATCCTCGGAGAATTTGGTGAAGAACCGTTTGACCGGGTCATTTTGACTCCTGGTCCTTCCTTGAAGCCTTTATTGGAACCATTAGGCTATCAGGTCGATCTTCGTCCTCAAAAAGGGCAGTTGATCGCTTTTACTACTCATCAGCTCCAAAGCCAAAAATGGCCTGTTGCCATGCTAGATGGAGAAGCAGACCTCATTCCCTTCAATGACGGAAAAATCTTATTGGGCGCTACACATGAAAATGAACAAGGATGGGATCTGACTCCTACTAATGAAGCATTTTTACAGTTGACTGAACAGACAAAAGCTTTTTTTGTACAACCAGAAAAATTACTTTCACAGCCTTATCAGTTACAAGTAGGAACGAGGGCATATACGTCTGATTTTGCTCCGTTTTTTGGTCCTTTATTCGATGAACCAAATCTGATTGTCGCAAGTGGACTCGGTTCTTCTGGTTTAACGACTGGTCCTTATATCGGTTATCTTTTAGCTGAATTTATAAACACTGGTACGTGGCATGGAACGGACTATCAAAAAGATCTCCATAACTACATCAAGAAAACCTAAGATGAACAAAGAGATAACTATTTCATTCATCTTTATTTTTCGTCATTACCGTCTCATCCCTAAACAGCAAAAAAACCAAGAAATCGAATGACACGATTTCTTGGTTTTGTCTTTTTATTAGTATTCAATAATCGACTTAGTACCAGCCGTTTGCTAACCAGAATGCTTGAGCAGCATCCCATGAGCCATAACGTGATGATACATATTGATCAGCTACGCGTTCTTGGTTTGCAGCAGAATAGTCACCATTTAAGTATGATGCATCTAATTGGTAACGTCCGATGTAACGGCCGTTAGTTGCTGTGTAAGAACCGCCTGATTCTTTATTCGCAATCCATTCTTTTGCAGAACTTGAATTGCTTGGAGCTGTTGCTGTTTGAGCAGCTGGAGCAGCAGGTGTTACTTCAACTGTTTTAACTGGAGCAACATATGTATGTTCTTCCGTTACTGTTTCAGTTGTTTTTGGTGCTTCGACTGTTTTTGCTGAAGCATCACTTGAAGTCGGGATCGTTAATTCTTCGCCAACATAGATGCGGTTGATGTCTTTGATACCATTTTTTTCAGCGATTGCATTGATTAATGAGTTATCTCCAACAAATTTTTGTGAGATTTTTGATAATGAATCACCTGATTTAATTGTATAGACTTCGTCAGCATGAGCAGTTGTTCCTACAAACATTGCAGTTGCACCAGCAGCAAAAGTTGTTCCTAAAACGATCTTCTTAATTGAATTCATGTTTATCTCCTTTTTTTTCCATGTATTTATCAACGTCATTAACTTTATCATTTAGAAATATTTCATAGGTAAAAGAAATATGACATTTAATGACAAAATACCCTAATTTTTAACATTTGTAACATAACTCTGGACAAAAAAGTACGACTAAAGTCCTAGAACCCTTATCTCATAAGAAAGAAACCGTTTTTTAACATTTTCTTATAAAGTTTAGAAAATCTTATATTTTGTAATATTTCTAGTATTTTTTTTTAACTTTTTTGATTTTTTTATTTAATTTATCCTTTTTTTTAGTAATTATGTGTCAAAACGACAAAAAATTGAGTAATTATTACAACCTTTACTAAAAAATTTTAGGATAAGTTTTTTAATATTTTTGAAATTTCTGGTATTTCTAGATTTTTTGCTAAAAAAACCGATAGTATTCTATTTTTTGAACTGCTTCAATTATAAACAAGTCGAACATTCAGTGGATTATACTACTCTAAGTATTGAAATTTTCTAATACAGATTCTTTTTATTATTTAGTTATGATCCATTATTTTACTTTAATCAATAAAAAGACTAGAACAAACTAACTGTCCTAGTCTCTTTGTCGTACTACGCTTGTTTTAGCATAATACTCTATTTTTTTCTTATTATAGAAGTGAAAGGAATCTTGTACATAAAATTTTCTCTTATTCGCTCGGAGCTGACCGCTTCTTTCATGTCCTCTTTTTTCGCTTCGTTTTCTTGGCTAACATTTCTTGCGCTTCTATAATTTCTGTGATCACTTCTTGGTCTTCTTCGCGTTGTTTCATTCGCTCTAAAGTTTCCAACCATTTTTCTGGTTCTTTTCTACCTAAACGCCCAATCGACCAAGCAGCGGTTGCTCGAATAACCGGTCGAACATCACTTAAACAGCTTTCGATCTCAGGTAAAGCCGAAGTATCCCCAAGGTTTGCTAAAGCAATCAAAGCATTTCTTTGCAATGGTTTTTTCCCTCGCCATGAACCAGCTAAATGCCCAAACTGTTGTTTAAACTCTTTATTTGATAAAGAAAGCATTGGTTTTAATTTCGGATAGACTTCTTCTACTTTTGGTTCCATTTCTTCATGGAAATGGAAATCTTTCCCTTGATTATAAGGACAGACTAACTGACAGATATCGCACCCGTAAATGACATTTCGCATTTTTTTCCGATACTCATTTGGCATTAGCCCTTTGGTTTGGGTCTGATAAGATAAACATCTTTGTGCATTCATCCTGCCATCGCCTAACAAAGCTTTTGTCGGACAAGCTGTCACACAACGAGTACAATCACCACAGCCAAAAACACCTGGTTCATCAGGTTCAAATACGATATTGGTGACAATTTCTCCAAGATACACGAATGAACCGTATTCTTCTGTGATCAGCAACCCATTTCGACCAATAAATCCTAGTCCTGCTCTTTGTGCAACAGCCACATCTACTAATTCTCCAGTATCCACTTGTGGGGCAAACCGCCAAGCTTCTTCTTGTTGCCAGACACTTGCTCTGCTTTGGATAAAAGTGATCAATTGATTGAGACGGTCACGTAAAATATCATGGTAATCGATTCCCCAAGATGCCCGTGCAAATTGTCCTCTTTTTTCATCTTTTGGGACCTCTTCATGGATCTTGGTTGGATAAGCTAAAGCAATAGCGATAATCGATTGTGGGCGATCAAAAGTTTTTTCTAAATATAAACGTTCTTCAATTACTGGATGTTCAAATCCCGAAGTATGTCCAGCGGCTTTTTGTTCTTCTAAAGACTCTTTTAAATAATCAAAGGGTTCTGCCGTCGTAAATCCGATTTTATCAATACCTAAACGTTTGCTTTCTTCAATGATTTCTTCTTTTAAGGTTTTTGTCATCTTTTCCACCTATTCAAATAATTGCTAGCGACTATAAATTCCGTAATAAAGCCGATCTCTTTTTAGCTGGACAAATTGGATCTGTTGATCTGCGATCTTTCGTTCTTCCATCCATCTTTTTCTAGTAGCAAAGATTTCCCAATAGTTGAGAGACAACCATTTTCTTTGGTTATCTAGCGCTTGAAAAAAGTTGAGCGATACTGGCTTAGTATGCAACAATTCATGCAATCGAACCTGTTCTACTGCAGAAAAAGTGGATAAATCTCTGGAATATAATGTTTCTTCGTAGAGATTCTTTTGCTGCGAGTAGGTAAATGTTTGTGGAATATCTCCTGGGCGGGCAATCAAAACCAAACGATTATAGAATGTATTCATTAGTTTACTATTTGCAATAAACGAACTTTTATAATAAGCCGATTGAATTTTTTCAATGACCCCTTCTGTCCCCATTGTGGAAAATAATGCTGGCCATGCCTTGATATTGATTTCATTATTTTGTTTCACTAATACTCCTGGAATAAATCCAACAGAAGAAATCGAGACAAAATAACCAATTCCAGTCTGTTCATCTAATGGCTGAAATTCATCAAAAAGCCATTTCCCCGGATAACGTTCTTCTACATCCGATTCACTTGGACTTGCTATGAATAATTTAGCCATTTCTGTTTCAAGAAATTGAAGGTCTTGATCTTTATCAGAGCTATCCTGTTGTTCGATCACTTTAAGGATTTCTTCTTTGATTAGTTGTTTATCTTTACGCGTAAAATTCATAGCTTTACCTTCCTTTCTTATCTTTAACTATAACGGAAAACAACAAAAAAAGGTATCCGAAACTAACAAAAAGCAGACGTTTTTTTTATTTTTTTACTTGCAAAATAAGTGAGCCTTCGCTTGATTTCCTTTCCACATAAATCAGGGTAAATGAATCCTCCTGCTTCTTGTTTTTTTAATCTTGATTTTTAGCATAAATAAGCCGAAGAAATCAAAATCTAACGAACTGATTTTGATCTCTTCGGCTGGCTATTAGCACGCATTCTTTTCTAGTTTTTTTGAATGAAAGTTATTTTGTACCATTTATTTTTCTTGAGTCAACCCATCATGGATCGTTCGGATATTCCAGTCCATCATCTTATAATAAGAATCTCCTGGTTTGCCTTCCTTATCGATAGAGTCTGTATATAATCGATCATAGATAGCTACTCCTGTTTCTTTCGCTACACGTTCCATGCTTCTAGGATCAACACTTGTTTCGACAAACAAAGCGGGTACTGCAGAGTCTCTTACTTGATTGATGATTCGTTTCATTTGTTCAGGAGTTCCCTGACTTTCTGTATTGATTTCCCAAATATAACTTGCTGGGATTCCATAAGCTTTGGAAAAATATTTGAACGCTCCTTCACTCGTTACTAATAATCTTTTATCTTCAGGAATTGTTTGAAAGTTTGTTTTAGCTTTTTCATCCAATTCGCTCAACTTTTCAATATATTTTTTTGCGTTTTCTTCATAGACTGCTTTATTTTCAGCATCTTTTTCTGAAAAAATACGGGTAATTTCTTCTACATACTTCATCCCATTCGATAAATCTAACCAGGCATGAGGGTCAGCTTTACTCTTGGAACTCCCACCTGATAAATAAATGGGTGTTACTTTTTTACTCACTGCAAAATAATCTTTCTCTTCTTTTTTATGTGTGGTTTCCATTAAATTTGTAAACCAGCCATTACCAGTTTCTAGATTTAGCCCATTATATAAAATCACATCGGCATCACTCGCTTTTTTGATGTCTTCTGGTAACACTTCATATTCATGAGGATCTGTTCCTACAGGCACGATACTATGAACAGCTACATGTTCCTTTCCTACTTCTTTTGCCATATCCGCTAAGATAGAGTTGGTTGCTACAACATTCAATGTTTCTTTAGTCGTTTCTTTATTAGCTTCCTGCTTTTCTTGACTGCCACAGCCCACTAACAAAAAGAAACTTGCGAACATTATCCAAAAAATCCGATAGTTATTAGTTTTCATCTCATTACTCCTTTTTTCAAATGATTTGTTTTACATGATCATTCTTTTTACTCGTTTTTTATGACTCGTTTATGAGCAAAAAAGATTCCCTTAGAAGGTGAAAAGCAAAATGCCAACAGAAAGAATAGCGCGCAAGCTAAAACGATGGTTGCACCGGAAGGCCAGTTATAGCTATAACTAAAAAATACCCCCAAGATTGCACTTAATACACCAACTGTTGATGAGATAGCAATCATTTTCACTAAACTATTCGTTAATAGATAAGCTGTAGCAGCTGGTGTGATCAACATCGCAATCACTAAGATCGTCCCTACTGTCTGTAAACTAACCACTGCGACTAACGTCAGGAAAAACATGAGCAAATAGTGGATCAAGGTAATATTTAGCCCATAAGCTTTAGCCATCATCGGATCAAAAGAAGTAATTTTGAGTTCTTTATAGAAAATGAACACAAACAATAACACAATACCGCTAACGATCGCCGTCATCTGCAGGTCGCTTTCTCTCACCGCTAACACATTTCCAAATAATATATGGTACAGATCCGTAGCACTTTGGGCAAAAGAAATCAAAATGACTCCTAATGCAAAGAATGAACTAAAGACGATACCGATTGCTGTATCATTTTTTAATCGACTTCGTTGGGTGACAAAACCAATGAGCCCTGCCGTCAACATGCCGAAGACCGTTGCACCTAAAATATAACTAAAGCCAAACATGTAGGAAATTGCTACTCCTGGTAAGACCGCATGTGAAATAGCATCTCCCATCAACGACATCCCTCGTAAGATGATAAAAGATCCGATCACCCCGGAAGCCAAACCAACGAGCATTGATGTGAACAATGCATATTGTAAAAACTGGTAGTTCATCATTCCTTCAATAAACGATTGGATCATTTTTCTTTTGCTCCTTTCACTAATTGCCCGATCACTTCACCATAAGCAATCTTCAGATTTTCTGAAGTAAATGTCGTTGCAATAGGTCCGGCAGCGATCAATTGCTGATTCAATAAAATCACTTCATCAAAATATTCTGTTACTTTGTGCAAGTCGTGATGAACAATGATGATCGTTTTACCTGCTGCTTTTAATTCTTTCAATATTGAAAAAATTTTTTTCTCACTTACGGCATCAATCCCCACAAATGGCTCATCAAGAAAAATCCATTCTGCTTGTTGCGCCAATGCGCGGGCAATAAAAACACGTTGTAACTGTCCACCCGACAATTCGCTTATTTGTCGCTTCCCATACGAAGCCATACCGACTTTTTCTAATGCTTGCTGTGCTCGTTCTTTTTCTTTTTTTCCCGGACGTTGTCCCAACCTTAATGATGGATAAGTCCCCAATAAGACCACACCTAACACATCAATTGGAAAAGAGAGATCCAATTCATTTCGTTGTTCAACATAAGCGATTTTTTTACGTGCTTCTTTTAGCAATGAACCGCCAAAAGAAATTTCTCCAGATACTTTGGGAATCAAAGCCAGTATAGCTTTCATAAAAGTTGATTTCCCCGCACCATTTGGACCGATGATCCCAGTGATTTTTTTGGGTTGGATCATTACATCAACTTCGTTTAGCGCTAACTTCCCTTGATAAGCAACGGTTAATTGCTGGATATTAATGATCGCTTCTGACACATTCTCCACTCCTTTTTAGGTTTACCTAACTTTTTATTTAACTATAGTTTAACTAAAGACGAAAGCATTTTCAAGTATCCCGCATGATTTTTTTTACAAGAAAGGCTCGCAATTTGTGAGAACTTTCTGTAAAATCACATCAAGAGTTTTAAAAGCAAATTGTCTTTATTGACCATTTATTTGTTATTAATGTCTATCATTTATTCGTATTTGCTTGTTTTACTCAAAAATGAAAGGAGTTTTAGTATGGAAGAAGAAAAATTAACTCGAAGCCTTAGTGCCCGTCACATTCAGATGATTGCACTAGGAGGAACGATCGGCGTAGGATTGTTTATGGGTGCTTCCTCAACCATTCGTTGGACAGGTCCCTCAGTAATGGTTGCCTATGCTGTCGCAGGTCTCTTTCTTTATTTGATCATGCGAGCACTTGGCGAAATGCTTTATGTCGATCCTTCAACGGGTTCTTTTGCGAATTATGCTAGTAATTATCTTCATCCTGTCGCTGGTTATTTAACTGCTTGGAGTAACATCTTTCAGTTTATTGTTGTCGGGATCAGTGAAGTCATTGCAGTCGGTGAATATATGAATTATTGGTGGCCTCATCTGCCAACAATCATTCCTGGGATTGTTGTCATCCTCTTTTTGATGCTTGCCAACTTAGCTTCTGTTAAAGCTTTTGGTGAACTAGAATTTTGGTTTTCAATGATTAAAGTCGGCACGATCGTTTTGATGATTCTGGTAGGGCTAGGTGTCATCTTATTTGGCTTAGGAAATCAAGGCCAAGCAGTCGGGATCTCTAATCTTTGGAAAAACGGCGGTTTCTTTACCGGCGGAGTAAAAGGTTTCTTTTTTGCGCTATCCATTGTTGTTGCATCTTATCAAGGAATCGAGCTGATCGGAATGGCCGCTGGAGAAGCTGCAAATCCGAAAAAAACGATCGTTGAAGCTGTTCAATCAACTATTGGACGAATCTTGATTTTTTACATTGGTGCTATTTTTATTATCGTTAGTATCTATCCATGGAATCAATTAGGCACAATAGGTTCCCCATTTGTTCAAACATTTTCTAAAATCGGGATCACATTTGCTGCCGGATTGATCAATTTCGTCGTCTTGACGGCTGCCTTATCTGGGTGTAATTCTGGTATTTTCAGTGCCAGTCGAATGATCTACACCTTAGCAATCAATGGAAAAATGTCGAGGAAATTTTTAAAACTAACCCGTCATGGCGTACCTTTTTATCCAGTCGTAGCGATTTCTAGCGGGATATTGATTGGCCTAGTTTTAAATTACCTGTTACCTTTGTTTGTGAATCATGCAGAAAATATTTTCGTTTTTGTCTATAGTTCCAGTATTTTACCGGGGATGGTTCCTTGGGTAGTTATCTTACTTAGTGAGATCCAATTTAAAAAACAACACCCAGAAGAAATGAGAGATCATCCATTTAAAATGCCATTATCACCTTATACCAATTATCTTACTTTATTATTTTTAGCCATTGTCTTGATTTTTATGTTTATCAATCAAGAAACAAGAATTCCATTGATTATTGGTCTCGTGTTTTTGTGCTACATGACGATTCATTATTTTCTACGTGAACGAAGACTGAAAAGTCGCTAATCTTCATCAAAAAAGCAGGGCTCCCCATCAAATGGGACCCTGCTTTTTTATGGTCTAAAATAAAAAAATTTCTACGATTATTTATGTATCACTATCTTACTATTATCTATATCTTTTATTCAGTTCACGATGAACTTAAACAAACCATTTCAATTCAAAAAAATAAGCTAGTGTCCAATCAATTGATTGGTCGCTAGCTTATTTTTGCTGATCAAGGCATCTTGTCAGTGGCTTAATTCAATTTCAATACTTCTCCAGGACTGAAGAAATAGCTGTCCATCGTCATCCCATTCAATGATAAAAGCTTATCAACTGGTATCCCTGTACGTTCTGCAATCTGGTTTGGACCTTCTCCTTGTTGAACGACAGTAGTAGCAGCTTGTTCATTTGAAGTAGCACTTGCTGTCTGTCCTTCGGTTCCTTGGGTAGCTTGACTGGAAGATTGTGTCGTTGAGTCAGTCGTCTGAGAAACACTAGTTTCCGTTTCACTAGTTGTTTGACTGCTTGACGTTTCTGCTTGTACCGAAGCACTTGTTCGGAGATAGATATCAGAAATTTTAGCTACTTGTTCCGTATAATCTGCTGAAAGTTGGTTGATCCAATTTGCAAGATCTACGCCTTCTTTGGTTGGTGCTGCTTGATACGTTGCTTGTAATTTGCTGATCCCTTCATCAGAAATAGCTTGTAGCGCTCGAGCCTTTTGATTAGCAATCGCAGACAACCCCATCACACCGTTTTGATTGTTCTGAATCTCAGCTTGGTATTCTTCGATCAAACGAGGTGTTTGTTCTTCCAATTTCTTTGTATAATCTGTCATAATCGTTTGTAACTGATCCGTCAGTGTGCCTGTTTTCGATTCTTGAGTCGAACTTGCAGTTTCTTTATTTTTTGGTTTCGTTGTGGAAGAAGCTTTTTTTGTGGTAGTTTCGCTTGTTTTTGCGACCGAGCTTTCTGCACTCGAACTATTCTTTCCATGAAAATAAAGAGCTGTAACAGCACCTAGAAGGACTAAGCAAACAGCAACAGCCGAACCAATTTTGATCAATCGGCGTTGCGTTTCTTTTTTCTGTTGTTGTCTACGAGCCATTCGGACATTGACTCTTTGCTCGTTTTCTTCGTTCATTTCTTTCACCACCCATTAGTATATAAAATAGCGTTCTCAATCCTACTTTAATCCCATTGTAGCAAATAATCATCATTCTGAACATTTTAAACTGTGTTATTTATAAACAAAACTCACCATTTTTGATGTTTCCAGGATTCTCCATCGATTTCTCCTTGTAATTGGACTTTTCGTTCTGAAATTTCCAGTAAAAGTTTTTTTGTTTCATGCAACACAGCTTTTGTTTCATAATCTACCGATGTACTTAATTCTTCCAATTGTCGTACAAACCATTCTTCCGCCATTTTATTGCTCCTTTAATTCTTGTAAGATAAATGTGAGGTCTTCAATCTCTTCTTTTTCATTCTCTAAATAGTCGATTAAGAATGCTTGCTTAGTCTGATCTAGTTGTTGTAAAGAATGATTGCTGCTTAGTCGCTCAATAAACCAGTTTATTCGCTTGATCAAGGTCGGTTTGCCTACTAATGTCAGGTATTGTTGATACGCCACTAAACGCTCCCAACGCTTTTCTTCTGTTTGATACATGAATTGCGCCATCACAAATGGAGGTAAAAAAGTCATTTCAAACTTGTGGGCAACCCGCTGATACGGTCTTAATAATTCAGAAATGGTATATTCTTCTTTCCCGCCTGCTTGATATTCTTTTTCAGAAACGCCAGTTGTTACGACAATCCCTAATTCTTTGCCTTTAAGAAATTCGTCAGCGTGTTCCAATACAGTGTCCTCCCATAGTTTTAAATGAGCTGGCGCACTATACCAATACAAAGGGAATTGGAAGATGATCCGGTCATGTGTTTTTAATAATTCAAGTTCTGTATCACGATCAATCGTCCAATCTGGATAATGTTTTTCCAAATGATGCCAAGTAACCGTTAAATTTTCAGTTGCTTCTTTGAAAAACTGTTGGTTCAATGATGTCTCAATCGTAGGATGACTAACGATAATCAAAGTTCTCATTTCTTGACTCCTCTTCATTCTTGCTATTTCCTAGTTTAGCACAGAACACAAAATGTCATTAGTCTCCTGCCTTATGGTTAGGTAGACCAGGAAACAATCTCTTGTTCTTCTAATTCTTTCTTCAAAGCACCTAATGAAAGGTTTTTGGACGCTTCATTTTTCATCCGTTTCCGATAATTTGTTGCTGTTTCTCCAGTTGTCTTTTTGAACATTCGGCTAAATACAACTAAACTATTAAAACCAACTTGATAAGCAATACTCTCCACTGAATCATCAGTCAACGATAATAAAAATGCTGCTCGGTTGATTCGCACGCCAATCAAATATTCTTTAATACTCGTTCCTAATTGATTTTTAAAGACTCTTGATAGATGACTCCGGTTGACTGACAGTTGTCGAGCAATTTCCTCTACTGTTAAATTTTCTGGATAGTGTTCTTCAATATACTTCACTGTTTCGATTGCTAGTGGCGAAGAGACTTTTTGATTTCCCAAACCGATTTTCCCGCCATCTTTTAGTAATACGGATAAAAAGCGATAAGTCAAAGCCGTCAATTCTAATTCATCTGCTAAACCGTCTTGTGAATAATGAAGACAGTCCAAAATAATATCTATATATGCCGAAATACCTGCAGAAACCATTGTATACTGATCTTCTTTGAATAAGGAACGTTCAATGATCTCTTTCGCTAATGGCCCACCAAAAGACAACCAACAATAGACCCAAGGCTCTTCACCATCTGCTAAATAAAAAGTAGAATCCCCTGGCCGGATCAAAAACAGATCCCCTTTTTGCAATTGATATTGCTGTTCTTTCACATGGTAAGTTCCTTTACCTTCCATCACGACATGTAACACATAATCTTGTCTGATTGCTGGACCGAAAGAATGATATGGCAAAGTTTTTGAAAATCCACAAAAGTCAAAATAACACCCTTTAACTAATTCTTGACGTTCTTTTTTTAAAAATATTGCTTGCTCCATCGCTCTCACTCCTTTGTTTTTACTTTACTCTTCTTGTTCTACAACGTGCAACAAAAAGTTAAATATTAGTCACAAAAATATATTCATCAGGAAGCGTTTTCTTGATAAAGTCAATAGTAGAAAAAGAACTTTTTTTATTTATTGTAACCGGTTAACTTTTTATTGTATATTTAACAAAGAAGGGATTAGATACTATGAAGAACAAAATGATACAACGGGTTTCTTATGCTTTAGGCGCATTCGGTCATGATACTTTTTATGTTACTCTCAGCACTTATTTTATGGTTTTTGTAACAAGCGAGATGTTTGCAGGTACAGATAAAGCAACTACTGCTCGAATGATCGCTACGGTGACCAGTTTAGTCGTTGGTATTCGTTTGATTGAAATCGTTTTCGATCCATTGATTGGCGGGATTATTGATAATACTCGGACAAAATATGGAAAATTTAAACCATGGCTGGTCATTGGTGGTTTAGTTAGTTCATTCCTTTTGATTTTTCTTTTTACTAATTTCTTTGGCCTTGCTACTCACAATACAACTTTGTTTATCATCCTTTTTACCATTGTTTTTGTATTATTAGATAGTTTTTATTCATTTAAAGATATTGCTTTTTGGTCAATGATTCCAGCTTTAAGTACTGAAACCAAAGAAAGAGAAAAATTCGCGACTTTTGCTCGATTCGGTTCTTCCTTAGGAGCAAACGGGACCACTTTGGTCGTCGTACCAATCGTCACATTTTTCACTTATTTAGTTACTGCTCATCATGTTGAAGGCGCTTCAGGTTGGTTCTGGTTCGGTGTGATTACCGCTGTGATCTCTGGAGGAACTGCAATTATTACAGCTTTAGGAACAAAAGAAGTCGACACGGCGATTCGTCAACAAAATGAAAAAGCAAGTATCAAAGATGTCTTCAAAGCAATTGCCCAAAATGACCAATTAATGTGGTTAGCACTTTCTTATATTGCTTATGCTATTGCCAATGTAGCAACAACTGCCGTTTTATTCTACTTTTTCAAATATGTCTTAGGTCAACCAACTCAATTCTGGATTGTCGGTTTAGTGGCAGCTTTGCTTGGACTAGTTGCTGTGCCTTTATTCCCTGCTTTGACACGATTGATTTCTAGACGCTATGTCTATATCGGCGGTATTGCGATGATGATCAGTTCTTACTTCTTCTTCTCTATCGCAGGCACCAGCTTACCGATCGTGATCGTTGGTCTTGTTTTATTTTACTTCCCACAACAGTTGATCTTTTTATCTGCCTTGATGACAATCACTGATTCTGTGGAATATGGACAATGGAAAAATGGGATTCGTAACGAAGCTGTGACTTTATCGATTCGCCCACTGCTCGATAAAATTGCAGGTGCTTTATCTAATGGGATCGTTGGGTTTGTCGCAATCGCAGCTGGTATGACTGGAAATGCTTCTGCTGCTGATATTACCAATCATGGGATCATGACTTTTAAAGCGTATGCATTTTATGTTCCTGCAGCATTGATGTTCTTTTCTGCCATCATTTTTGCTTGGAAGATCACTTTGACAGAGAAAAAACATGCGCAAATCGTCAAAGAACTAGAAAATAAATTAGCTTCACATGAAGAACTCGCATCTGAATTAGAAGATGACTTTATCATTCCACAACATTAAGAAAGGAATTATATTATGACGATTACAGAAAAAGACTTTGGTCAGGGGTACCATTTGATCACATTATCCAATACTCACGGACTTAAATTAGCCGTCACTGACTTAGGTGCACGGATCGTTCAACTAACTGCTAATGATCGGGAATTAATTTTAGGGTTTGACTCCGCACAAGAATATTTGACAAAAGATGCCTATATCGGAGCAACGATCGGACGAACAGCAGGTAGGATTGAAAAAGGACAATTTTCTTTGAATGATCAAACCTATCAATTGAGTGTCGATCCTCAGACAGGGCATTCACTTCATGGAGGTACACCAGGATTTGAACAGAAAAAATGGACGTATCAACTAAGTGAAACAGACGAAGAAAGCTCAGTCACATTTACTACTACCAGTCCCGACGGAGAACATGGTTTTCCTGGAAATCTATCCGTAGAAGTTTGTTATACTTTGACAGAAGACAACATTTGGCGTGTTAGAACGCAAGCAATCAGTGATCAGGATACGCTTTTCAATCCGACCAACCACGTGTATTTCAATTTAAGTGGCGATGTAGAAGAATCAATTGATCAACATACACTTTGGCTAGACAGTGAGTCTTTCGCTCCATTACGACCTGATAGTATACCAACTGGCGAAAAAGCGAGTGTTGCTCAAACACCTTTTGATTTTCAAACACCTCAAAAATTAGCCACCGTCTTTACTAGTCAATTTGAACAAAAACAACTTGTTGATGGGATCGATCATCCTTTCTTTTTAAATAACCCAGATATGAATCATGTATCGGCTTATTTATTAAGTCCCGATGAACAAATCAAAGTAAGCATCATGACCGATTCACCTAGTGTCGTGATCTTCACTGCTAACTTTGGGCAAGATACCCCAGAAATGCATGGAAAGAAACTAGCCAACCACGGTGGTATCACGTTTGAGACTCAAATCGCTCCCGGAGCAGAACAGTATCCAGCTTTTGGAAATATTCATTTAGCAGCACACACACCATTTGAAACAACTACAGAATTTAAAATCGACACAAGAGAGGATATCTAACTATGGAAATCAAACGCAGTTTAAATACAAAATTCGCAGAAATCTTTGGACCTAAAAAAACCACACAATATTTTTCTCCAGGCAGAATCAACTTGATTGGTGAACATACAGATTATAACGGTGGTCATGTTTTCCCTGCCTCCATCACTTATGGCACACAAGGAGTTGCCGCACCTCGTGAGGATAATAAAGTATTGGTCTACTCAACAAACTTTGAAGACGACGGTGTCATCAGCTTTACTTTAGACCAACTTGATTACGACAAACAAGCAGGATGGGCAAACTATGTCAAAGGTATGATCGTTAAACTAAACGAAGCAGGCTACCCAATTGGACATGGTTTTGAACTCTTAGTTGAAGGGACGATCCCGAACGGTGCAGGACTTTCAAGTAGCGCTTCCTTAGAATTGTTAGTCGGTGTTGCCTTAGAAGACTTATTCCATTTATCCATTGATCGACTTGAATTAGTTCAAATTGGTAAAAAAGTAGAAAATGAATTTATCGGTGTCAACTCGGGGATCATGGACCAATTTGCGATTGGCTTTGGCGAATTAGACAAAGCTATTCTACTTGATACAAATACGTTAAAATATGAAATGGTTCCAGTAAAATTAGATGGCTATGCAGTAGTAATCATGAATACAAATAAACGTCGTGAATTAGCTGATTCTAAATATAATGAACGACGTAGTGAATGTGAAGAAGCACTAAAACGTCTCCAACAAAAATTAGCTATTCAAGCATTAGGTGATTTAGACGAAGAAACATTTGAAGCAAACATTGATTTGATTGGTGATGACACATTGATTCGTCGTGCTCGTCATGCAGTTACTGAAAACCAACGAACATTAGAAGCTAAAGCTGAACTGGTACAAGGAAACTTGGCTGCTTTTGGTCAATTATTAAATGCTTCACACGATTCGTTGAGACATGATTATGAAGTAACTGGTATCGAGCTTGATACATTAGTCGATGCAGCTCAAAAACAAGAAGGTGTTCTAGGCGCCCGTATGACAGGAGCTGGCTTCGGTGGCTGTGCGATCGCATTAGTCAAAGAAGAAAATATCCCTAACTTTAAAAACAAGGTCTATGATGAATACTTAGACGTCGTTGGCTACGCCCCAGAATTTTATGTGGCACACATCGGCAATGGTACTACAAAGATTATGGAAGAAAGTGTTTCAGCTTAATCCAATGAAAGAAATGTAAGGTAGTTCAACGTTACGTTTCAAAAGAATAAAGCAAAATTAAGATCGTCACTTTTCAAAAAAACAAATAAACATGAAATGCTACCTGAAAATAAGTGTCAAAATAAAGACCGACCGTCAAAAGTTCATTTAAACAACTTTTGGCGGTCGGTCTTTTTGCAGCTAATTTTCTCACCATATCCATTTCAATAAAACATCTACTATTATTGAAATAAATACGCATGATCCGTTTGATCTTCGATTCGTTTTTGCCATTCAGGATCATGTTTTGGTACAGTGGCTATTTCTTTAAATTTGTATGGTCCTAATTCAAAAAACTGTTGAAGGATCTGATTCACTTGCTCAAATAAAGCTGGACGCTCCATCCTATTTTTGACGGTCAGTTGCTGATCAGCTGTACAAAAAGTCACATTCCCTAATTCTTCAGAAACATTGATCGTCTTGCCCGCTCTACTCAACTGGCGAACTTCTCCTAACATTTCATAGATGTCCTCACCTTCATATCCTTCTAGTAGTGCTAGACTATCAACTAACGAACCCACAGTCAAATCAGCGATGATTGCTGTTTTCGTTCCTAATTGCAGCGAATAGATCGCAGCATCTACGATACCACAGGCATTACAACCACCTTCTGTTAACTCACTTTTTCTAGTGATTTGTACTTCCATCATTTCTGGGACACCTTCTTCCTATTATAGCTCTGTTTTTTATTCTTCGCGTTCTTTGCTCTTCTTTTCTTCATTTCCAAGCGAGCAGCTTCTCGCAGACAACGTACATGACAATTGACATAAGTTAACACTACTTCATCTGACTCTTGTTCAAATCCCCAAAAAGACATATTCATCCTTCCATTTCTTTTTTGAATGTGTATGGTACAAAAATATTGTGCAACTTCTCTGACAATAAGAAAAATTTCGGCTTATTTCATAGAGTTGACACTTGAATACCATCTATGTATTTTTAGAAGTATTGATAGGCATCCCCAACATCTATCAGACAAATTATTTTCTATAGCATAAGAAAAAATAAAATTTACGTCAATATAAACAAGCAACTATAAAAAAATAAAATGCTCTTATTTATTTTAATTATGAGGTAAATAACTAAAACCCACAGAAATCCACATAGGACTTTTGTGGGTTTCAGCTATTTAGATCAGATAAAAGAAACAGAAGCTATCTCTTGATAATCAACGCATGCTTGTCTCGAACACTTATGACAATTTTTCAACTAGTTCCTCTAATTCATTTAATCGTTGTTCAAACTTAGTCATAGCTGATTCGATATAATCAGCTTTTGTCATGTCGACGCCTGCTTTTTTCATGACTTCAACTGGGTAATCACTATTTCCTGATTTCAAATAAGTAAGGTATTTTTCTAGAGCATCTGGCTCTTGACCCCAAATTTTCTGCGCCAAAGCAGAGGCAGCTGAAAATCCTGTTGCATATTGATAAACATAATAATTATAGTAGAAATGTGGGATACGAGACCATTCATATTTGATTTCCGGATCTTTTTCTACCGCTGATCCATAATATTTGGCATTCAATTCCCCATAACTGTCGCTTAGATATTCACTGGTCAAAGGTACACCTTTGGCATCTTCTTCATGCATGAAATGCTCAAATTCTGCAAATTGTGTTTGTCTGAAAATCGTTCCTTTGAATCCATCAAGATAATGATTCAAGACATATGCACGAACACGTGGATCTTGTTCAGTTTCAAGCAAGTATTCTGTCAAAATATTTTCATTAGTTGTTGAAGCAATCTCTGCTAAGAAAATGGAATAATCACCGTAAACAAACGGTTGATTTGAACGAGTAAAGTAACTATGCACACTATGTCCCATTTCATGTACGAGCGTAAATAATTGATCCAACGTATCATGCCAGTTCATTAAAATATAAGGATTGGTATCATAGCTTCCTGAAGAATAAGCGCCACTTCGTTTCCCTTTATTTTCGACCACATCGATCCAACGGTCAGCAAAAGCTTTTTCTACCACTGACAGATATTCTTCCCCCATTGGTGCCAAAGCTTCCAAAGCTTTCTGTTTCGCTTCTTCGTAAGTGAACTTGATAGGAGCTTCTCCTAATACTGGTGTATATAGATCATACATATGCAGTTTTTCTACATTTAAAAGACGTTTGCGTAATTCCATATAGCGATGCAATAGCGGAAGATTTTTATTGACTACTTCAATCAATGTATCATAAACACTTTCTGGGATATGATTGTTGCTCAAAGAAGCTTCTCTAGCAGAATGATAGTGGCGAATTTTTGCTTTGTAATTGTGCCCTTTGATATGGGTACTCAAAGTTGAAGCAAACGTATTTTTAAATTGATCATAGACACTATAAAGCCCTTTGAATGCAGCTTCTCTAACTGTACGATCTGTGCTTTCCATCAATTGACCATAGACACCATGAGAAAGCTGGATTTTTTTCCCATCTTCTCCCACGATCGTAGGAAACTCTAGATCGGCATTGTTTAAAACAGCAAATGTATCACTGGAAGCGCCAAAAATTTCTCCTGCTCCAGCTAGTAATGATTCTTGTTCTGCAGATAATATATGCGCACGATTGTCCACCATTTGTTTTACGTAATGACGATACAGTTCTAACTTCGGCTCTTGCTCAAAATACTGCCAAATCTGCTCATCCGAAAGTTGAAGGACTTCTGGTTCATACCAAGAGACTGCTTCACTTACTTTAGAAAATAAACTTCCTGCTCTCGCATATAACGCTTGATAAGTCGTATTTGCTGTATCTTGGTCATTTTTTAAATGAGCATAGACATAAATGAGTTCCACTTTTCGGTAAACATCTAAAACAAATTCAAGCGCATTCAGAAATTCTGTCGCACCCTTTGCTAATGTTCCTTTATATTGATCGGAATTTTTTAATTCTTCTGTTAATTCTTGGTATTTTTCATCAAATTCTTGATCGCTAGAAAAGATTTTGGTGAGATCCCAAGTCAGTTCTTCAGGCAATTCTTCTCGTTTTGGTAATTGGGTCGTTTCACTCATTTAATACACTCCTTTATTGTTTTCACTCTTTTTTTCTAATTCATATTGAAAATAGAAAAATGAATAAGCCTACTAAAATCAGCTACTCTTAATTAGTGTATCATAATTTATTTCTGTTTGACATCAAGAATATCTCCTCACACTCCTGGTAAAGTAATCGGAAAATCTTTTTCTTATCAACCACTGGATAAAGCCAAGTTGTTTTATTTGGTTCAATTTTTTGGAGCCAATTGAGATACTTCCATTGTTTGCTTCTGCCTGCTTGTTCACTGATGATTTCTTCAAATAAAAGACGATAAAAGAAAACTTTTTCTTGAAAATAAAAAAAAATCGACTTTCTGCGTACATCCACGGAGATAAATAAAGTAAATGTTTTTTTCTAAGATAGAATTGTTTTTGTAAATGAACGTATTTAGACTGACGATAGTATAACTTTTTTTGTAACCATTTTTGACAGCCAACATTAGTAAAAACTTTTTGCCGATTTTGATTCTCCCACTGTTTTTCTAATAGACTTACAGGAGATTCACTAAAGAAAGGCCAGCTGATTGTTTCATAGGTTACTGTTCCAGAAAATAATTCTGCCAAATGATAAAACAAATATAATCTTTTTTCCAGCCAATCGATTTTCCATAAATGAGTACCCATGGTGTCATTGTACATACAAAAGTACTTTTCTCTCGTTTTTAAACGATCATTTTTGAAAAAAGCAGAGCCTAAGATCCACCAAACACGATAGTTTTTGCTTAGATATCCTTTTGTTCGTTCTTTCATCCGTTCATAAGCGAGAACTGAACACTGAATTTCTATGGCTAGATCCCCGCAAAGGATATCTGGTCTTTGTCGAAGGGCTGGTAAATAGGCTTCTAAGACAGGCGGATGAGTAACAAATTGTCTACACCACTCAAAAAAATATTTTTTGAGTTGGAGATGCTCCGTTGTTTCTTTCTCACTAAAACCAAAACAATCCTGTAAATTTTTGTGAGCAAAATGTGCTGTTTTTTGCTGCCCAGTTTTTAATATCACTGGTTCCTTACAAGCTGGGCAGAAAAGACTTTGCCGTTTCGTACATGTTGTAGCCAGAAATCTTTTTCCATGTTTATCGATTGCAACCATCATAAATTAGCTGCCCCCCTTCTAAAAGAAAATACGTCAAAAAAAAGAACCTGATCATTTTCATTGATCAGATTCTTCAAATTGTTTCTTTGATTATTTGCTGCTTAAGCAAAATAAAATTTTGTACGTTCCAAAGCATTTCGTTCCATAAGTAATTGCGCATATTCGTTCAATGTTTCAATGGTCCGATCGCTTCTTTCTGCAAACTCTAAAATTCGAGCTACTTCATTAGCGACATCTGTTTGGTTTAAATCTTCCATCCAAAAATGTACGGCTAAATAGTAGATACCATCTAGTAAATACAAATCTGTCCAGGCTGATTCCAACTCGACATCATTGGCTAGTTGAATCATTTGTTCAAAGTCTTCAAAAGCAAAAATCGCTTGGTGTTCTGTTTCATCGGAAATGCGTTCAGTCGTTTCTTCTTCATTATTTAAGATTTGTTGCTGGATAAATTCAGTTACATCATCAGAATCTAAAGAGTCTTCGTCTTCTTGGAGCATTTCTTCATTCGGTAAGTTTTTACTAATAAAAAGTTCTAACCCGTCTCCTTTAGGAAGCACTTGAAATGTAACAGCTTCGCTACTGCGGAACTCATCTTCAATATCAACTTCTTCTAAAATACTGTAGAAAAAATTTTCGATCTCTCTATGGTTACCAAGCAAGTCTAAAAATGAGACGCCTCGCTCTTCTAAATCTTCATGACCGATCATTACTCGGATCGTATTTTCATTAATATGTTCCATTTCCATCTGGCTACACCTCACTTTTCCACAACTATCAATATAACTTCATTGTAGCGAAATAAGCTTAAATGTAAAGAAAAAAAATTACCATTTAAAATCAAAATAAGTTTTTAATTTAACCTTGACATCATTTTTTTCACTTAGCTAAACGTAAAAAAGAGCTTAGGACAAAAAGCCACTCCTAATGCGAGAACGAATAAACGGCATTCAAAAAGTAATCCTTAACAATAAATCGAATTTTTGATACCAAGTATTTTGGTCTTCTCAAATCTCGCTACCACCCAAAGAGTAAAATTCCTTTGCATGTTACATCTAGTTATATGTACTTTCTATTCTGGTAAAAAAAAAAACTTAGAAAAACTACAAAAATAGTTTTTCTAAGTTAACGTTTATTTTCTATAATCCAGCCATTAATTGTGCTTGACGCAATTCCAATTGACGTACATCACGTGGTAAGAAACGACGGATTTCATCTTCATTGAAACCAACTTGTAGGCGTTTGTCATCGATCATAATCGGACGACGCAACAATCCAGGGTTATTTTGAACGAGTTCTAACAGTTCTTGCAATGGTAAATCATCAAGATCCATGTTTAGTTTTTGGAAAACTTTTGAACGTGTTGAAATAATTTCTTCTGTGCCATCTTCAGTCATTTGTAAGATTGCCTTTAATTCTGAACTATTTAATGGTTCAGAAAAGATATTTCGTTCAACAAATGGAATTTGATGTTCTTGTAACCACGCACGGGCCTTTCTACAGGAAGTACAACTTGGGGAAGTATATAGTGTTAACAACGTGCACCACTCCTTTTCATGACTAATGTCACTTTTTTGTAACAGAAGATCATTATAATCTTCCATCTGTTTCTATTATACATAATCAACTTTTAAATAGCTAGCTTTTTTCATAATATTTTATCAAAAAAATGAAAGTTATCTAAGATTTATATTCCGTAAAACCAACACTTTACGTTTAGTTAGCAATTAAAAAATGAGAGTTTTCAAATTTAATTCAAATATAACCTGCCATTGAAACAGGCTTTAAAGTTGTACTATTATTTTATTACTCACCCCACAAAAAAACGGTTTCTTTGAAAAAATTATGTTTTTTATTTCTGTCTGCTTTATTTTGTTTGCTATTACAACAGTCCTTTTAATTGAACCTAACCCTTATTTTGTCCGCTAATTAAGCACCCTTTTATATTACAATGGTTATAAAATGAAAATCACTACAAAACGCCTTATCGTCATCACTAAGTGTTATTTTATATTTTAATCATTTTCGTTTTTCTGTATTAAAAAAAACATTCTTTATCAAGTAAAATAGGATTATTCTATTAAAATTAGTCAGAATTTCGTTTCATTGAGGATTAATTTATTCATCAGATAATCAAATGATATTCAATTTTACTATTTTAGTGAAAAAAACTGAAACTTAAAAAGCTTATTCTGTCAAGAAAAGCGAAATATAGTAATAAAAACCTTTATTTAACAACGTTTTAACCGGTATTTTTCTGATACAATAGTCGAGGATTTATGAAAAAAATGATGAAAACCGAAAGGCGTGTAGAATTTGATTAAGTCAGTTGTTTTTGACGTTGATGATACGATGTACGATCAACAACAGCCATTTAGAAATGCGGTAAAAAAAGTAGTGCCGCTTGTTTCAGATATAGATATGGGACCATTATATCTCCGGTTCCGTCATCACAGTGATGAAAATTTCCCTAAAGTGATGGCAGGAAAATGGACCTTGGAGTATATGCGTGCACATCGAATCAGCCAATCACTAAAAGACTTAGATTATCCACATATTACTGAAGAAGAAGGTCTTTATTTCCAACAAGTTTATGAAGAAGAATTAGATAATATCTGTCTTCATGAGGAAGTAAAGAAAACATTGGACTTCTTGACTGAAATGAATATCCCTCTCGGAATCATTACCAATGGTCCCACCGATCATCAAACAAAAAAATTGAATCAACTTCAATTAGCAAACTGGATTCCTTCACAGCATATGATCGTTTCGCAAGCAACAGGATTTCAGAAACCAGAAAAAGAGATTTTTCAACTTGCTGAAGAACGTTTCAATCTAACTGCAGAAGAAACTCTATATGTAGGCGATAACTACGACAATGACGTATTAGGTGCTAAAAGAGCTGGTTGGCAAGCGCTTTGGTTTAACCATCGTGAACGAAAAGTTGATGGTCCATTGAACTGTGACATCGAAATCACCTCATTTGATCAATTATTAGAAACGATGAAAGTAATTTTCAGCTAAAGCATCCATGCACAGCTCCTAGCAAAACAAATAACTAAAAAACTCTCGAAACATAATCTTGTTTCGAGAGTTTTTTATTATTGAGTCTTAAGATTTAATTATTTTTTGTTTCAAAATTTTTAGTCTTCCAGGTCTCCGACACTCAGAATCATCCGGATATCATCTTCCGTTAATTTGGTTAATTGGTCTTCATTTCCTTGGATGACTTTTTGGAATAACTCTCTTTTTTCTTGTTGTAACGAATCCATCCGCTCTTCAATCGTTCCTTCTGCAATCATGCGCCAAACTTCGACCACATTTTTTTGTCCGATACGGTGCGCACGTCCTGCCGCTTGTTCTTCAATGGCTGGATTCCACCATAAATCATACAGAATTACCGTGTCTGCTCCCGTTAAGTTGAGTCCGGTTCCGCCAGCTTTCAATGAAATCAAAAAGACATCTCGTTCTCCTTCATTGAATGCATCTACCATCGTTAAACGATCTTGCGGTTTGGTGCTTCCTCTTAAGTAAAAAGTAGAAATTCCTAATTCTGCTAGTTCTTCTTGTAAGATGGTCAACATACCTGTAAATTGAGAAAACAACAGAACCCGCCGATTGTTTTCTTTGGCTGCGACCAGTAGATCTTTGACTTGTTCTAGCTTTCCTGAGCCACCTTCATAATTCTCCAAGAATAATCTTGGATCACAGCAAATTTGGCGTAATCGTGTCAAACCAGCTAGAATACCGATGCGATTCTTTTTAAAAGCTTCTGAGTCCATAGTAGAAATCTCTTCTCGCATCTGACGTAAATAAGCCAAGTACACGGTTTTTTGCTCTTCTGTCAATGCAGAATAAAGATTCATCTCGGTTTTTTCTGGCAGATCGCTTAACACGGTTTGCTTATCCCTTCGTAACACAAATGGACGAATCATTCGGGCAATTTCTTCAGGTGCCAGCTCTCTAAAGCGGGTCTTATTCGGGAAAAATCCCGGCATAATCGTCGCAAAGAGCGACCATAGTTCTTCTAAATTATTCTCAATTGGCGTCCCGCTTAAGGCAAAACGTTGCGGTACGCTTAATTCTCGTAGCGCTTGAGCTGTTTTAGTACTACTATTTTTAACCATCTGAGCCTCATCAAGGATCAAATAATTAATCGCATGTTTTTGATAATCTGCTAAATCTTGTCTTAAACTAGCATAAGAAGTGACTCTGATATCTGCCTTACGAGCTAATAGTTCTTCTCGTTCCTTTTTATTCCCGTTGATTACTTGGATGCTCAAAGAAGGAGCAAATTTTTTCACTTCTGCTTGCCAGTTATAGATCAAACTAGCAGGAGCGACGATCAAAGCAGAGAGTTCGCCTTTTTCTTCTTTTTCTGAAAGCAAATAGGCAATTGTCTGAAGGGTTTTTCCTAGACCCATTTCATCTGCTAAAATTCCGCCAAACTGGTAATTTCCCAGCATTTTCAACCATCGAAATCCTTGTTTTTGGTAATCACGCAATTCAGCTTGTAGACCTGCTGGCAAGGATACTTGATATTGTTCAGGTTGTATTAGATCTTGGATCATTTTTTGATAGGAGTCACCAAAAGTTGCTGAACTTCCTGCTAACTTATCTTGAATGATCAATCCTTGGTTTTTAGGCACATGGATCGTTCCAGATTCTGAACGGATCGATTCACGGAATTGTTGCAAGATTTGGCTTGTTTGCTGAAACTCTTCGGAATCAAAGGACAGTACTTGCCCATTTTCTAACGTATAGAAAGCATCATTTCGCAACAAACTTTGTAAGACCTGATTGATTTCTTGTTCCTCAATCCCAGTCACATCAAAACGAATATCTAACCATGAACTGGTTTCTTCCACTTCGATCTTCGGTTGATGTCGATGTGCATCTAAATACAATTCCCGAAGTTTTTTCCCAAGGCGGACCTCACCAAACTGACGAAAAACGGCTAACTCCGTACGGAAAAAAGTATACAACTCTTCTCCTGTTGGCAATAAACGTTCATAGCCTGTATCATTTCGTTGGTAGCGATACATTTTGAACAAGTCTAATACACGTTGTTCTTGGGCTTTGTCTCTTAACACTTCAGAAGCATTTTCAGCAATAACTTCATGTTTTTTATCTGTTGAAAAAACGACTTCATCATAGACAAAATCAACACGAGCCTGGATCTTGCCTTTCGATTTTCTAAAGAAGAAAATAAATTCCACTGGCACGTCAGCAACTTCTGCTTTCACTTCATCCGCTATGCTGACTTGACCAATTTCAGATAGCAATGGAATGATTTCTTTGAATAATGAGGATAGTTCTTGCTTAAGAAACAATACTTCGGGTTTCTCAAATCTTCTCATAAGCTGTTTCCAAGTTAAATAGACTGCTTGTTGACGTTTTGTTAATGAATAAAAAGTTCCTTGGATCATTCCCCATTGATAATGAGTAAAGAACAACTCAAAGTCATTCAGTGCGCTTAATTGATAGGCCTCTTCTTTTTTTGTTACTTCAAATTCTAAGGAAGGCTCATTATCAGAAAATCGAACCCCTTGATAATTCACTTCTCCGATCTTCATTTGGAGTTTTGTCGTTTGGTTCATCTGTTCTAACAATGTTTTTGCTTGTTCGATCGGTAATAACAAATAACGTTTATCTAATTTCCCTTTGACTTGTAGGCCGTTTGCACCTAAAAGAAGTTGCGTTTGGGCACACTCAGCTAACGTTTTTAAGATTACTTGATCTTCTCCTTGAAAAGCTCGTTGATCTAGATGGAACTGGTATTGTTTATTCACAGTGTAACGTTCATTTTCCATATAGGAATGTAAAAAATCAAAAATGTTTTTAACGATATACGTTTTCTTTGGCTGATCTAAATAGCCAATCCGCAAATAAACGGCTAAAATAGCTAATTCCGGATGATAATGATTGGTCTCAATCGTTTCTACTTGATATTCCACAATTAATGGTTGCATCCGTGGTGAATGGTTTTTGACAGTTAATCTTGAAAAACCTTTCGTTAAAATCTCACCTTCGCTACTTTTTTTGACGGGTTCTAACGCTGGTTGATCTGCCTTGATTATTCGTGAAAGATTCTTAGAACGCAAGTATAGTTCCACTGCCACTGTATGCTTACAATAATGATGTTCTTCCCAATAAGGGCATTGGCAGAAATCGACTTCTTTGGCTGTCCCATCTAAATCGACCATATACAATTCGCTGCCTAAAACTTCCGCATGCCAAACTTTTTCTTCTTGGTCAGGGACAACCGATAATACCCGTCCTTCTTGCAGATATTGACGTCCTCTTGCAATGACTTTTTCTGGAATGCTCCATTTCATCAGTTAATCCCCCTCTTATCCAAGATGATAGCGTACTTTACTTTGTCCGCTACCTTCTGTTTCGATTCTGATTTGTTGTACTACTCGTTCTTTTAATTCTCTCACATGGCTGATGATCCCGATCATACGGCCTTCACTTTCAATTGTTTCTAATGCTTCAATCGCCATTTCAAGTGCTTCTTCATCTAACGATCCAAATCCTTCATCAATGAATAACGCTTCGATCAACACACCACCGGCTTGTGTCTGGATCACTTCAGCTAAAGCCAACGCTAAGGATAAAGCTGCAATAAAACTTTCACCACCAGATAGCGTATGAGCCCCACGTGTCAGACCTGCTTCATCATCATAGATATTGATCTCCAACCCTGTTTTCCCACGGTAACTTCCCACTTCATCTGCAAGCTCAAATTGGTAACGATTTTTCGTCAGACGTTGCAATCGCACATTTGCCACTTGTAGTACTTCTTGTAAATACACTTGTAGTACGTATCTTTCCAAGCTGGTTTTTCTAGGGTTTTCCCCATTCATCGTTTGCGATAATTGTTGTAGTTGGATCAATTCATCTAATTGTTCTTGACTCGCTTGATAAATCGAAGAAAATTCTTCGATGATTTGCTGATTCTGCTGTTCTTGCTCTTGCAAGTGATAACAATGTTCCTGTTGTGTTTGAACCGCAGCTTTTAGCTCATCTAGTTGTTGCTCCAATTGTTCTAAATCAGGAAGTGTTTCAGCTAAAGCAAAATGGTTCAACTGGCTTAAGCGGTCTTCAACGATTAATCGTTCTTTCTCATATTCGTTGACCAGTTGACTCTTCTCTTGGTATTCAACTGTTTGTTTAGCAAATGTCAATACCTCATCTGCTTCTTTAAAGTAAGCTTGCTCTTTTATTTTTGCTGAAATTTGCTCTTGGATACGCTGAATTTTATTTTCAATTTTTGCCTGTTGCTCATGAATATTAGCCATTTGCGCTTTTAACAAACTGATTTCTTGAGAAAAACGAAGTTCTTTTGTTTTTTCTTCTGCTAACCATTGGGCTTTCATCGCAACATTTTCTTCTAATTGGTTGACATCCTCAATCAAAGTCTGAGTATTTTGTCCTTCTAACTGTTTCGTCAAGGTAACAAGCTCCCCTTGTACTTGTTGGAGCTCTTCTTTGTTTTGGCTGATTTGTTCGGTGATCTTCTTTCGCTGATCTTCTATAAGACTTAAACGTTCAGTTAGTGTTTGAGTAGCGATTTTTGCCTGTGTGATGGCCTCTGCACGCGACGCCAAATCATGCTGGATTTTTTCTAAGGATACAAGAGGATCATCTCCTATGGCAAATTTAAACGATTGCTGGATCAAATGTTGTAATCGTTCTTTGCTTTTTTGGATCTCTACTTGTTTTTCTGTTCCGAAGTTTTCCAAGTCAGCTATTTTTTGTTCTATTTGTGCTTTTTCTGCTTCACTACGTCCTATTTCTTGATTGATTTGTTCAAGATTTGTTTCTGCCTCGGCTAAGTTTGCTTCCAGTTGGACAAATTCTTCTTGATTAGGCAATACATGCTCATTTTGTTGTTTAGGATGCTCCGTTGACCCACAAACTGGACAAGGTTGCCCCGGTAATAATAGCAATTGCAACTTCGCAATTTGTTGGCTTGCCCATTGACTCTTTAAAAGATCAACTTGATTATTTTGTTTGCTTAACATTACTTGTTGAGCTTGGAGTTGCGTGATCAGTTCGGACAACTTGGTTTGATTCACTTTTAACTGTTCTGTATTCTGGTGATTTTCTGTAAGGATAGTTTGGTACTTTTCTTGCTCATGCCGAAGTTGTTCGTAACACAATTGATCACTGTGCAAGCGATCTTGGTCAAGCAGCTGTTCGGCTAGTCTTTGTTCTTCTTCTTTTAACTGGACTTGTTCTTGAAGAATTTTTTGTTCTTTTTCTTCTGCTTTTTTCTTAGCCTTTTGTAACTCTTCACTTTCATTTTGCTTTTTTTGCCATTCTTCCGCAATTGGGATCAATGACTTCATGACTTGCAAACGATTCGTTGCATGTTCCATTTCTTGTTGGGCATTTTTTCTTTCAGGTTCATCTTTATGCCACTGTGCATACGCTTGTTCTTGTTGAACGAATGTTTCAGAACAAGTCTGTTCTTTATCAATCAGTTCTGCTTGTTCTTTCTGGTATTCTTGGCTTCGTGTCAACGTATCGACCAGTCGTTCAGCAAATTCATAATGAGTAATCCATTGTTTTATTTCATTGATTTCACTTTCTTGCTGGATCAATTCTGCATATTTTTGCTCTAATTTTTGCTTTTCTTCCTGACGTGTTTGCAATGTTTGCGAATGATAATAGGTATCTTCTAATTGCTTTTGTTGTTCTTGTAAATGAACCAGTTTATTTTTTTCTTGGAGAAGTCTTTCTTGTAATGTTGTTTGCTCTGCCTGCCAATAAGTGAATAACGCATCAAAACTTAAGGTTTCAGGAACCGTTCCTGTGTCCAAAGGGATAAACCGTTTTTGCAGCAAACTCAATTCTTGCTCAAGATGATCTAATTTTTTTTGATGTTCTTTGGCTTTTTCTTTCAATTGTTCATTAAGTTGTTGGAAAAATTGCGTACCAAACAAATTACGTAAGACAATTTCTTTCTCACTACTTGATGAAATTAAAAAATTACGAAATTCTCCTTGAGGTAGTAAAACGATCTGAGAAAACTGTTTCGCATCCAGATTCATTAATTCTTTGATTAATTGATCCACTTCACTACGTTTCGTGTATTGGCGCATTTCTTTGCCCGCTTCATCAAAGATCGTCAAAGAAACCTTTGCTGCTTGCTTTCGATTGCCTTCACCTTTACGTTTGGCCAAGAGTTGTTCTGGCTTACGTTCAATCTCATAATTCAGTCGCTGATGCTCAAATGAAAAAAAGACACACGTTTCTTCTTCAGGCGTAGCAAAAAGAGACCGCATTTCTTTACCAGTCCTGATTCTGCCAGAAGTTTCACCAAACAATGCATAAGTCATTCCATCAAAAAGAGTCGTTTTTCCTGCACCTGTTTTTCCAGTAATCAAAAATAGTGGTGCTTCGGTCAATTTCGCAAAATCAATTGTCTCGTCAATAAAAGGACCAAAATTTTTTAGTCGTAATTTCTTGGGTTTCATTACTGATCATTCCTGTCCGTGAGTTCTTGTAGCGTTTCTTTTAACCAGATTTCCTGCTTGTTCGTCAACTGTTCCTTGGTCATTTCTTTGAAAAAGCCTTGTGCGATCTTATGTGGATCCTTTGTCATCATCTTTTTTTGTTTTCCCTGTTTCAGTTCTACTCGACCGTTTGAACGTTCCACACCAAGTATCCGTGGATAGATTTTTCTTAATTGATTCATCATGTTAGGGATAATTGTTCGATCTTCCAAATAAATTTGGAGATAATTTTCACGATTGATCGTCTGATAAAAATCTGGATTCAACAGCTCTTTAAAACTTGCTGTTATTTCTTCAATATCATATAACGGGGTCAGTTCTCGAAAATTCAAAGAGACGTCCTCTTCTAAATCTACGATCCAAACACCTTTTTTTTGATTGATTTCTGACAATGAAAATTTTAAAGGCGACCCACTGTAACGGGCATTTTTTTGATTCAATGCTGCTTGATTGTGGAGGTGTCCTAATGCGACATAATCAAATGGTTCAAGTAAATCTCCTGGAACAGCATCTAATCCGCCTACTTCAATTTTGGTTTCTGAATCTGATTTCATACTCCCGGTCACAAAAAAGTGACTCACTAATACTTGTTTTTTCGTTGAGTCAAACTGCGTTTTCATTTTCTCAATGACTTTTTCCATTGCTTGTTGAATGGTGCGTATCTGCTCATCTTCAAAATATATCCTCGCTGAGATTGGTTCAAAATAAGGCAAAAGGAAAAATTGCGTATCCTTGAATATGATTGGTTGAAAGGCTTCTGCCAATCTAGTTTGTAAATAATAATCGGACTGACTGAACCAAGGTGTTCCTGTCGAAAGACGAATACCGCTATCATGATTTCCGGATATCGCAAAAATCGGAAATCCTTCCCGTAGATTCCATTCGACCATCAATTGATTGAACACTTCAATGGCATCCACTGACGGAACACTTCGATCATAAAGATCTCCCGCAATCACGATTGCATCAACATTTTCTTCTTTTGCAATTGCTAAGATCTGGGTTAAAACATGCTCTTGTTCCTTGATTCGATCGTATCCTTGTAGTTTTTTTCCAATATGCCAATCAGCTGTATGTAAAAAACGCATCTCATCACCTCAAAAAATGTCCTTCTAATTATTATAACACTTCCCCTCATTACATGATACCTAGGATCATTACGGACTAAAACAAATAGGCAATGAAAAAAAGTTGCTGATTCCGTATAAACATAGATAATCCCATGCTTAGAAAGAATCGCAACTTTTATCATTACCTTGCGCTTTGATTTTTATTGAAAAAGAATCATTTACTTTTTATTTTTGATTTCATATTTAAAGTCAGGATTGACTTCTTTGTCTAATTGATCGAAAGCGGCTTGTGTTCTACGTTCGATTTCTGCCATTCCTTCTTTGTCCGTTTTTTTGATATCAGACAAATCGATTGGTTCACCAAAACGCACAACCACCCGTTTTCGCTTGAATAAGTCACCCAAAGTTAATGGTCCTTGGTAGACAGCAGGAACGATTTTTGCTTTTGACATTTTAGAAATCAATGCCATTCCGCCTTTTAATTCCGTTGCATGTCTTGTTCCACTTGGGAACATAATCAAACCTAAATGAGTAGATTTTAAAATTTTAACTGGCGTTTTGATGACACTAGGTCCTGGATTTTCTCTTTTTACTGGAAACGCATGGGCATGTGTCAAAATAAAGCGTAATACTGGATTTTTGAATAATTCTTCTTTTGCCATAAAGCTAAATTCTTTAGGCGAAGCTGCTACAGCAAGATATAAAGGATCCCACCAAGTTCGATGTGGCGCTACCAAAATATAATTCTCATCTTGTGGTAAAACTTCTTTATTTTCATATCGGGCATTGCCGTTGATCACTGCTAAGATCACTCGGACTAGCCCTCTCATAAATCGATAGAACATAGTCTCTTCCTTTCTAGGTGTATGGTCATAGTATGCCTAAATTTAGGAAACTTTACAAGGTACCTTGGTTCTTTTTTATAAAAATAGTATAATACAATCACTTAGTTTTTTCATTTTGGAGGGAACCCATGCTTCACGAAGATGAACGGATCGATCAATTATATGCAAATGATATTAAAATCATTCAAAGTCCTCACGTTTTTTCTTTTTCACTAGATGCTGTTTTACTTGCTCATTTTGCACGTGTACCGAAAAAAGGACAAATCGTTGACCTCTGTGCAGGAAATGGTGCAGTCGGTCTTTTTTTGAGCAAGCGAACGAATGCGTTGATTGATGGAATCGAAATTCAACCACGTTTAGCGGATATGGCAAGACGTAGTATCCAATTAAACGAGCTAACACACCAAATGACCATCCATACGCTTGATTTAAAAGAAAGTTTATCCGTTGTTCGTCATAATTCATGTGATTTAGTCGTCTGTAATCCCCCTTATTTTAAGGGATTACCAACCAATAAAAAAAATCCAAATGAGCATTTAGCGATTGCTCGACATGAAATCCATACTACTCTTGAAGATGTGATCCAAATTTCTAGTAAATTATTAAAAACCAATGGACGCTTTGCAATGGTCCATCGCCCAGACCGCTTTTTAGAAATTATTCAGTTACTAGAAAAGCACCGTATCGCCCCTAAAAAAATTCAATTCGTTTATCCAAAAATGGGGAAAGAGGCAAATATTTTGTTGATCGAAGGAATCAAAGAAGGCAAGTTAGATGGCTTTAAAGTTGCTGCACCGTTGATCACATACATGCCTGATGGGAACTATACAAATGAAATCCGAGAAATTCTTTATGGCCAATGAGCATTATTTTTATGTCTTAGCTTGTAAGGATGGCACGTTTTATGGAGGCTATACGACAGATCTTTCAAGAAGATTAGCAGAACACAATCATGGGACAGGAGCTAAATATACCCGATTACAAAAAAGGCGCCCCGTCAAAATGATCCATGCTGAGGTGTTTGCAACTAGGAGTGACGCAACAAAAGCCGAAGCAGCCTTTAAAAAACTCACGCGCACTCAAAAAGAACGGTATTTGAAGACACAGCCCTCTCACATGTTGCCAGAACAATAATTTGGGTCAATATTACTGGGGCTGAATCGACCTTTTAAGGGAATGTACGAGAACGAAACAAAAACACAAAAATTAGTTTTTTGGCTGTTGATTGTTACCTACTTCAAACAATTGAAAAGACATCTTGAGATCCTTTCAAATGAGTTCAGCACTTATTGATAGAGGAAAATCGGCTCTATTATTTATGGGACTGATGATGTATCGAGGTTGCTTACGAAACCTTCCAGAAGAATCCCCATATAAAGACAATCAAACGTGTAGCTTACGGATTTAAATCATTTGAGAACATGAATATTAGAATCTTTTTGAGCAATCAATTAATTAACGTGAAATAACAAAAAATCCGGGTCAGAATGAGGTTTATTCTGACCCGGATTTGAATTTATACCACTCATCGGTTCTTATTGACAAAGAATTAAAATAATGTTGAGGCGTTTTATGGATTTGATGATTTTTACATAAAGTTACAACCAAAAATCAAAAATTATTAGCAGTTATGAGTTTAAAACGATACTTTGTGAAAATATCGGCAGCATTTAAAGGTAACGTGATAAATTGAAATAGGAAGTATGGTGTCAAATTAATTTAAGGAGGTGAAGAATAATGAAAAAAGTGATACTAAAAGGCTTAATTTTAACTACATACATGGTAATGACGTGTTCAATGATTATTATAGGTGAAGTTGCTTTTGCCAGTGAAAACACTATGGCTGGTACTGAAGAAGTTATAGCCGAACCCACTAATAATATACAGTATGACATGTCAGGATTAATGATACATAGTAGCGCCAGCACGCTTAATTTTTCTGAGTATGTTTATATGCAAAACAAACCACATGGATCAAGTCGTTGGATTCCAAGCTTGACAAAAATTTGGCAAGTTAAATATAAAGACGGAAAAAAATACCAAGGCTATGTGAAGTGGACGGGTAAGTATAAAAACGGCACGCATATTGGTGCATATTATCAATACACTGGCGTATTAACTTTATAGGAAAGATAAAGTTATGATTCTTATATAAACGAAAGGTGACAGTATATTGAAATTAAAAACGATTCGTTCTATTAGAATAGTCAAAGTAATACAGTTCTTACTTAGTTTTTCTTCTGTCTACTTACTAATAAAAGGATCTAAGTATGTATTTTTAATACCATTATTATTTGGTTTTCTCTTGGAACTAATACTTCCAAAAGAATATGGTGGTGGACTAGTTAAAAATAAAAAGAATGTATTTATAAATTCAGAAAAAATTTGGATTGAACCACTGATTGAAATTATACTTTTGATTTTATTTATTATTTTTTCAACTATTAATTGACCTAGGAAGAAGAAGATGTTTCATCTCAAAGATTCTATCTTATTCTTCTCCTTATTAAAAAAACTTCCAGAAGCGCTGGATGATCGCTTTCGAGCGAAACTTCAAAACCTTCTTTCTTATGAAGAAGGAATTACCAATGCGCTGATTTACCCTTACTCTAATGGAAAAATAGAAGCAAAGAATCCCCACATAAAGACAGTCAAACGTGTAGCTTACGGATTTAAATCATTTGAGAACATGAATATTAGGATCTTTTTGAGCAATCAATTAATTAACATGAAATAACAAAAAATACGGGTCAGAATGAGGTTCATTCTGACCCGTATTTGATTTTATACCACTCATCAGTCCTTATTGACAAAGAGCCGGAAAATCAAGATGTCTTATCTCTTATTCAACTATTCCGTACTACCATTTCCATTAGCAGAACTAGCTACACTACCACTATTAGTATTTGTATCATTTTGGGTTGATTCACTTGAAACAGTTTTCTTCGTTTTATCTTTCCCTAATAAAGTTTCACTTACTAAATGGATATAGTGTTTCATTCCTTCTGGATTTGGATGTACTTGGTCATCATAAAACCAATCATTGTGGCTATTACTATAATCATACCAGTCGATCAATGTAAGATTATCGTATTTTTTAGCCATTTGTGCTAACAAGGCATTCACATCGTTTTGCCAACGTTTTGTAGGAACGCGGACATTTACCCAGTAAACTTTACGATCTCCTAAGGCACTCATGATGCTATCAAATTGCGATTCAGAAAAGGCTCCATTTGTTCCTAAGCCAATCAAAACCGTATCTTTCAATAAGTTTTGTTTTTTCAGTTCTTCAATATATGGCTCACTCGCATATAATTGTCGACCAACGTCTCCATCAACAACAACTTTAGGATATAACTCCTTCAAATCAGTCGCTGCATCTAACATGACTGAGTCCCCAAATGCTGTCAATTCTAATTTCTGCGCTTTCTTTCCTTGTTTAGCTGTTAGCCCATATTTATCAAGAACTGCTTGATCAACGGTGTTGGAATTATTATCTTCATTTTTCTGGCTTTCCTCCGCCAATCTTTTACTTTCAGCAATTTGTGCTTGTAATTTTTTTTGATCCGCAGTCACTGAATTCTTAGGTGCTGTAACAAAACCAACAAGAGCGATCAACACCATCAATGTTCCCGGAATAACCCAAGGTTTTTGCTTGCTGATAATCGGCTTAGTGAACCAGCCTTTGACTACTTGAATCGTTTGTCCATAATCGAATCGTGCCAAAGGACGTTCAATGTAGCGATAAGAAAGTTCGCTAATAATCAGGATCAATGAAATCTCGATCAATGTATGAAGCAAAACATGATCCGCAATATTCGCAACTTTTGCTTCATAAAAAATCATGACTGGAAATTGATACAGATAGATGCCGTAACTTCGTTTACCGATCCAAGAAAACACGGGATTGGTTAACCATTTGTTCACACTTGCGCCTGGATGCGCTGTTACCGCAACTAAAACGACACAGAAGAGACTAACTAACAGCATGCCCCCATAATAGACAAAACTATAATGATCATCTAACAAGAAAAAGAAGAGGATCAATGCGATCAGTGAAATCAATCCGGCTAGATTCAACACCCGTTTTGCTTGCTTCGGAATATTTTTTTTCAATCGGGTACTTGGCCAGACAAAAGCCAAAGCACTTCCTAACCAAATTGAAAACAATCGCGTATCTGTTCCATAATATACTCGAGTTGGATCGCCGCCTGGCGTAAACAGGATCATCATGAGGATCGCAGAAATAAGTGATCCTCCTAGGACTGTATAAACGATCCACTTCTTTTTACGTACAAAAACCATTAACAAAACAAAAAGAATGGGCCAAACTAAGTAGTTTTGACCTTCCACCGCCAATGACCAAATATGGGTAAACGGTGATTCATTGGCAAATCGATCAAAATAAGACAAACCATTTTTTATTTGCCACCAGTTGTTGACATACAATAAACTACTAACGACTGTTCCTCGTAAGTTATTCAATAACCCTCGTTGAAATAACGTAATATAAGCAGATGCAGTGATTAGTAAAAACACTAATCCTGGATATAACCTTTTCATTCGTCGGACATAAAACTGCCAAATATTGATTTTGCCATTTTGTTCCCATTCTTGCCGTAATAAATCAGTGATCAAATAGCCTGATACAACAAAAAATATCGGGACGCCCAAATAACCACCCTTCAAACTTGTAGGGAGCAAATGGTACAAAATCACTCCTACTACTGCCAAAGAACGAATACCGTCAAAACCAGTAATGTAGCGACTATTTTTTAACCTTTTTTGTTTTTCCATTCAATATTCCAACTTTTCATAAACTTTTTTCATTTGTAATATACGTGTATTGCACAAAAATAGCAAGAAAAATTCATGTGATTTTCGCTATCATTTCTATCTTCCCATAAAACTTTGAAAAAAAGAATAACTTTTTCCGCAACTTTAATAAAAATTCAACTATGGACAACGTATAACTAAAAATAACCTTGAAGTCTCAGTAAGATTACATCTAACTGAAAGAATCACTTTACTAAGATCGTTACGACAAATTTAGCAAAATGAAGGGTGAAAATCTCAAAACAGGATAAACTGTTTGAAGATTCTCACCCTCCAGATACAAATCAAGCTACACAATGCCCAACTTTATCAAACGATTTGTAGAATAAAGTTGTTTCCAGCCACACTGATCGATTCATTTATTTGGATATGTCACTTTTTCTGTCAATAAGTTGCACTTGCACTAAACGCCCTCTTCATAAAACCGACCAAGAATTTGGACATTTTCGGCGATACTGACAAACGCTTGTGGATCAGAAGCTTTCATCGCTTCTCTTAACAAAGGCAACTCATAGCGTGTAACGATCGTCATCAACACCGTTTGTTTATCGTGCTTGTAAGCTCCTTCTGCCTCATTGATGATCGTGATTCCACGACGCATACAGTTTTGGATTTCATTGACTACTCGTTCGGGATGCTTCGTTACGATCATCACTTGCATTTTCTTTTGTTTCGTATACATCACGTCGGTTACTTTCCCACTGACAAAGATCGAAAGTGCGCTATAAAACATGTATTGCCAGCCAAAAAGGATACCAGCTACGAAAACAATCAATGCATTGAAGTAAATCGAAATTGAACCAATCGATTTTCCTGTCTTTTTACGAATAGTGATACTGACGATATCCAAACCACCTGAGGATAAGCCATTTCTTAAGGCTAACCCGATCCCTAACCCCATCACAGCTCCCCCAAAAATCGCGCAGATGATTGGATCAGTTGAAAGAACCGTTAGAGGAAGGATATGGATACAAAGTGACGTCAATGTCACGGTGATAAATGTAAAAATCGTAAACTTCTTACCGATTTTCACCCAAGCAAGAACAAATAAAGGAATATTCAATAAGTATAAAGTCGTTGAGACGGGTACTTCGAATCCAATCAACGATTTAGATAAAGTAGTCAGTATTTGTGCCAAGCCAGTGATTCCGCTTGAATAAATATGTCCTGGTTGATAAAAAAAGTTTAGTGCTACTGATGCAATCAATGCATAAACGATAGATACCGAAAGCTTGGTCGTATAATCATGATGCGCCCAATTTTCGAAAGTTTTTTTCATTGCTTTGTATTTCCGGTTACGATCTCGTACTTTCATATGAATTCGTATGAAGAGACAATCATTGGCTGGAAGTCAATTTCTCTCTTTTCCCGGAATTTCCTTTCTTAATTTTAATTTGGATAGTGAGTAAAGATACGTAGTATATAATGAAAGAACGAACGATTACGTTCAGTGACTACTCTATAATGATCCATCATTACACTAACCAAAAAGAAGGATTCATTCTTCGCCTATCGCATCACTAAACGTAGCATCCATTGAAAATATGGGTTAAAACTCAACTGACATTATACGCTATGGCTTAATTATAAATCGTTTTGGAATTAAATCAAGACAACATAAACAAGTACGAGAGTCTTTTTACACCTAGTCCAGACTCCCGTACTTATTATTTATAAAACGATCAATAGAATTGAGTTACTAGTCTTTTGTTCAATACGAATAAACTTAGTCCATGCTGGTTACATCAATATTCAAGTCAAATAATTGGGCATCTGATACCGTACTTGGTGCATCACTCATGACATCTGCTGCTCTACCATTTTTAGGGAAAGCAATAACTTCACGAATGTTTTCTTCACCAGCAAGTAACATCACAAAACGGTCCAAGCCAAGAGCAATACCGCCATGTGGTGGGAACCCATAATCCAATGCAGTTAATAGGAAACCAAATTGTTCTTCCATTTGTTCCTTCGTAAAGCCTAAAGTTTCTAAGACTTTTTCTTGGATTTCACGAGTATGGATCCGGATTGAACCACCGCCTAGCTCATAGCCATTCAATACGATATCATATGCTTCTGCATAGACACTAGCTGGATCTGTACTCAAGCGTTCAAGATCTTCTTCTTTTGGCATCGTAAATGGATGATGAGCGGATACGTAGCGTCCTTCTTCTGCAGAATATTCAAATTGTGGCCATTCTGTGATCCACAAGAAATTGAATTTTGATTCATCAATTAAGCCTAATTCTTTTCCTAAGCGTGTACGGATTGCACCTAGTGTTGCAGCTACGATTTCTTTTGTATCCGCACCAAATAATAAAATGTCTCCAACTTCAGCGTTTGTCGCTTGAACGATTGCTTCTGTTGCATCTCCCATAAATTTAGCGATTGGACCTTTCAAGCCGTCCTCTTCTACTTTTAGCCAAGCTAATCCCTTCGCACCAAATTGGCTAGCGTATTGCCCAAGATTATCTAAATCTTTACGAGAGTAGTTGCTTGAAGCATTTTTAGCATTTAAAACTTTGACGACGCCACCTTTTTCAAGAGCCATTTGGAAGACTTTGAAATCAACATCTTTGACGATTTCACTTAAGTCGATCAACTCCATCTCAAAACGTGTATCTGGTTTATCACTACCGTAGCGATTCATTGCTTCGTCATACGTCATGCGAGGAAACGGTAAAGTAACGTCGATTCCACGAACATCTTTCATCACTTTCGCAATCAAGCCTTCGGTATAATCTTGGATTTCTTCTGCCGTCAAGAATGTCGTTTCAATATCTACTTGAGTAAATTCTGGCTGACGATCACCACGAAGATCTTCGTCACGGAAACAACGAACGATTTGGTAGTAACGATCAAACCCTGCGTTCATCAATAATTGTTTAAACAACTGCGGTGATTGAGGTAAAGCATAAAAGTGCCCTGGGTAAACACGCGAAGGAACAAGATAGTCACGAGCCCCTTCTGGCGTTGATTTTCCTAAATAAGGTGTTTCGATATCCATGAAATCATTATCATCTAAATAATGACGGATTGCTTTCGTTGTTTCATTTCTCATTTTGATATTTTTCGTCATTTTTGGACGACGCAAATCTAAATAACGATATTTCATACGGATCTCGTCTCCGACTGTTTGATCGTCTTCAATCAAAAACGGTGGTGTTTTTGCTTTGTTCAAGATAACAATTTCGTTTGCGAATACTTCATATTCACCAGTGACCATTTTAGGGTTGATGGCTAGCTCCTCACGTTTACGAACCACACCAGTGATTTCAATCACGTATTCACTCCGACATTTATCCGCGATTTCCCATGCTTCTTTATTGACTTCAGGGTTGAAAACGATTTGGACGATTCCTTCTCGGTCACGTAAATCAATAAAGATTACTCCCCCTAGGTCTCTTCGCTTTTGTACCCACCCTTTTAATGTAACAGTTTGATCTAGTTCTTTTGCTGAAATCAAACCGCAATAAGTTGTTCTTTGTGCCATTTTTCTTTTTCCTCCTACTCGAATAAAGTCATTTCATCATAGACTTCATCAAAATGTTCATAAACTTCTGTTAAACTAAAGCTTTTTTCTTTTCTATTAGCCATTGATTTGACTGTGACCGTTTGGTTTTCCAGCTCATCTCCGCCAATAACTAACACTAATTTAGCATTCGCTTTATCAGCCGTTTTGAATTGTGCTTTTGCTTTACGATCCATAAAATCACGATCAGCTGAAAACCCAAAATTGCGGATCGTTTGCACCAGTTTCAATGCTTCGATATTCGTTTCTTCGCCTAAAGCCACAACATAAGCATCTAATTCATTAAATGCCGGAATCACGACTTCTTCTGCTTCCATTGTTAACAGCAAGCGTTCGATCCCCATCGCAAAACCAAAACCGGGTGTTTGAGGTCCGCCTAGTTCTTCAACCAGATTATCGTAACGTCCACCTGCACAAATTGTCGCTTGTGCGCCCATCTTTGGTGCATCACTCATAATCTCAAAGATTGTATGTGTATAGTAATCCAACCCTCGAACCATCGTGCTATCGATTTCGTAAGGTATATTAAGTGCATCCAACATAGCAACGACCATATCAAAATGTTTTTGTGCTGTTTCGCTTAAGAAATCTAAAATCGATGGTGCATCAGCAACAAACTTTTGATCACGTTTGTCTTTACTATCTAACACCCGCAACGGATTCTCATGCAAACGACGTTGTGAATCTTCACTCAACTCTTTTTCAAATGGTGAAAGATAGTCGATCAATGCTTGACGATATGCTTGACGCGTTTCTTTATCTCCTAGCGAGTTGATCACTAATCGAATTTGAGTGATTCCTAATTGTTTAAAGAAATCAAGGGCCATAACCATACTTTCCACGTCAGTTGCTGGATTGTCAGAACCAAAAGCTTCTACTCCTATTTGATGGAATTGACGTAAACGACCTTTTTGAGGGCGTTCATAACGAAACATTGGTCCCATATAAAATGTTTTATAAGGTTTTGCATATTCTGGTCCAAATAATTTATGTTCCACAAAAGAACGAACGATCGGTGCTGTTCCTTCTGGACGTAAAGTGATGTGGCGTTCCCCTTTGTCATAGAAATCATACATTTCTTTTGACACGATATCCGTTGTATCCCCTACACTTCGAGAAATGACTTCATAGTGTTCAAAAATAGGCGTGCGGATTTCATTGTATTGATAATCTCTAAACAATAAACGCGCTGTTTCTTCCACGAACTGCCATTTTTCTGACTCACCAGGTAAAATATCATTTGTTCCTTTTGGTCTTTGGAAACTCATTTTTTTCTCCCCTTTACTTTTCTATGTAAAAAAAAATCCACCCTTATTCATTACGAACAAGGGTGAATGACTAATTCATACACGGTACCACCTATTTTTGAAAGATTGCTCTTTCCTCTAACGATTAACGCTCGTACACGGGACGGCTTTTCACTCGTCCATCTCCAGAGTGTCTTTTAGAACCTAAAACTTTAGATCATTTTCAGCCTTGATGATCCTCTCTTGTAAAGCTTCAGAAACTTACTCGCTCTTTCATTGATATTTTCAATATTACCTATAACCTACTAAAAACAAGGCGTAAAGTCAAGAAAAATCTGTAAATCAACTGAGAATTAATAAGCGCTAACCAACTAGCTGAATAAAACATCTCCTTAATTACTAGCATCCTTCATTCCAGCACACGCTCATTTTTTCAGAGCTAACTTCTTCTGTCACGACCTTCTCTGTATTTTTCTAAAAATCTTTAAAGAGTTGATCAATGGTATGGTAATCAGTGGACGATAAATGAATATCTAATGCACGAGCATTATCTCTAACTTGTTCCGGTTTTTTCGCTCCAGGTATCACGACAGAAATCCGTGGATTTTTCATATACCAAGCTAAAACGAGTTGAGCAATACTAGCTTGATTGTTTTTCGCAATCGGTGCAAGTTGTTCGACAGCCTGAATGATTTTTTCAAACCTCTCTCCTTGAAAATCCGGATTCTTCTTACGAGGGTCATCTGGCGCCATACTTTTAAGACTATTTAAATGATATTTTCCCGTTAACAAGCCGGAAGCAAGTGGAAAATAAGGGACAAAACTAATGTTATGTTGTTCAAGATAAGGCCAACGTTCTTTTTCAGCTTCACGATGGATCAAACTAAATTTATCTTCAACAACATCAACATAGCCATCTTGATTTGCTTCTTTCAGTTGAGTCATTGAAAAATTAGAGACTCCGATTGCACGGATCTTCCCTGCTTCTTTTAGTTTGTGCAACGCAGCGACTGCTTCATTTTTTGGCGTTTCTTTATCTGGAAAATGGATATAAAAAATATCAATATAATCAGTTTGTAAACGTCGGAGTGCTTCTTCTACAGAACGGGTCAAAAATTCTGGTGAATTATTGAATACCCCTTTTTGCCCAGGAACATGGGCAGCTTTAGTGGCAATGATCACCCGTGAACGATCAAATTCATTTTCTTGCAAGACTTCACCGATCAGTTCTTCTGAACGTCCATTTCCATAAGCATAAGCAGTATCAATTAAATTGATGCCGTTTTGCAAAGCGGTTCGTACAACTTCTTTCCCAGTTTCATCTTTTAAGTTAGCAAAAAGATTATGACCACCGATCGCATTCGCTCCTAAGCCAAGTTGTTCAGCGTAAACTTGTGAATGTCCAATTCTTATTTCTGCCATTCGCAATTCCTCCTTTTTTCTTTAGTCTAAAACAAAAAGAAAAAAAGCTAAACTAAAAGAACTTTTGAAAAAAGAGGTTGTGAAAGCAACGGGAAGCTCCGATGACAATAAGAAAGGATTTTTTAAAACAGCTTCTCATATTTTGAAAAATTCAGGCTTATTTCAAGGAGCTGTTGCTTGAACACCGTTTAAAACAAGAGGTTGTGAAAGAAGCGATCAGCTACGAGCGAATAAGAGAGGATTTTTTAAAATAGCTTCTCATATTTTAGAAAATCATCGCTTATTGCTGAGGAGTTGCTTCTTGAACACCGTGAATTAGAGGTTGTGAAAAGAGCGTTTTGACCTGAGCGTTAAGGAGGAAAATCTCGAAACAGCTCCCCATGTTTTGAGATTTTTTGACTTATCGCCGAAGGTCAGCTCTTTGAACACCGTTTACTTGTTTTAGAATAAAAAATAAAGCGCCCCCCAAAAGTTAGTTTTTTTAGTCTAACTTTTTTTTGGGGGGGCGCTACAGAATGAGATTTATATTTCAGACTTTTTATTTTCTACGCACTATTCTTTATATAAGAGTACACGACTATTAGGATAAGTTGGAAATTGATTACTAGGGATCGTCCAATCTTGTTCAGGTACTGAAAATTCATAATGGTTGACTAATTGGTCAGAAAAGACCCGTAAACTGTGTAAAGTGATCCATTCTCCTGCACAGCGATGCATTTGTCGAAAGTCTCCTCCACCTTGAGCAATCATCTCATATTCCTCTTCGTAAGAAAGATCTTTTGCTTTCCCTAAATAACGTTTGATTATGAATGAATCTGGCGCATCGATTGTACGCTCATCATGATTCGTCCCGTATAGATCCAAAATAACCCAACTATCTTTAGGAATAAGATAGCCGTCAACTGACACATCTTTTAAAGCAATTGCTGGCAACATTGGGAAAAATGGATAGTAACGACGCATTTCCTGAATAAACGGATCTTGAAGTTCTGTAAAGTCATTTTTTAACTGCTGTTTTAAGTCTGGTCGACTGAATAAAGCATGTCCCATCAAAGCTGCCCAGACTGTCAATGCTACAGTTGGTCGAATAATATTGAGCAATTCCACCGCAGCCACTTCGATTGGCAACAAATTACCATCAAGATCAGTTGCTTGGGCAAAAGCATATAAAGCGACATCTTCTTTACCTGGAACAGGGTTTGCTCGTGCATCCTCAATCAACCTTTGAGCCCATTGTTCAGATTTTTTACGATTTTCAACCCCTTTGATATGATCGATTGGCGACGTAAATGTCCCACTGATCATAGAAATTTGGTAATCAGCGAACTGATTGATTTCTTCATCGGTCGATTCTGCTAAGTTGATTCCTGACCATTCACAAATCGAAGTAAATAGTACTTGTTTACTTAAATCAAATAATTCAAATTGTCCATGTTGTTCGTTTAACGCTTGAGACAAATTTTTTTCTAAAATTTGATGGTACGTATCCATTCTTTCCGGTGTCATCAAATCCATAAAAATCGATTTGCGATGATGGTGTTGGGCACCGTCTAGTGTTTGAACACCATCTTTCCCAAACAACGTTTTTAATACTAATTTAGGCATTGCTCCTTTTCGTTTGAAATTCCTTGGATCATAAAAAATTTGAGCGGCTTCTTTTCCATAGATCACAATCGCTTCTTTATTGAAGATTTTTGCTTTCACTACTGGCGCATTTGCCTCTTTACGTAATTCCTCTAACAAGTGATAACCTTGCTCATATCGTTTTTTAATCTCGGTTATCTTTATATCGACTACTGGTACCTCTTTCATCTTTTATCTCCTCCAATAGAACACTTCATCTATTATTAGCTTATCTTTTTTTTAGATAGCTGACAAAAAAAGTGTTCTAAAACCAAAAAGACCAAATGGACTCGATTTTAGAACTATTTCTCCTCTAAAATCACTCTTTTTTCCTTAAAAAATAGGTTCCCCCATCTGTATGACACTTTTTGAGTAAGCACGTAAAAAACCGATCACTCAAAGATTCATCACTTGTGCGAATCTCTGAGGATCGGTTGGACTTGACGAGACATGCTTATCTTATTCCAATCAATTATGAATACACTAATATCTCTTATTTATTTTGAGAATCAATGATAATAGTAACCGGACCGTCATTGATCAAAGATACTGCCATGTCAGCACCAAATTGGCCGGTTGCTACGGTAATCCCTCTATTTCTAATCCCTTCATTAAAAGCCTCGTATAGTGGAATAGCTGTTTCGGGACGAGCTGCTGAGATGAAACTTGGACGATTTCCTTTTTTAGTATCTGCAAACAGCGTAAATTGGGACACACTCAAAATTTGTCCTTCGACATCTTCTACACTACGGTTCATTTTTCCTTGTTCATCTTCAAAAATACGCATTTGTGCAATTTTTTTTACTAAATAATCAACATCATCTTGCGTATCTTTTTCATGAATACCTAGTAAAATAACCAGCCCTTGATCGATCTTCCCAACTTCTTGTTGATTGATCGTCACTGAAGCTTTACTTACTCGCTGGACAACAGCTCTCACGTGTTTTCCTCCTAACCATTGGTTCGTCGCACGCTATACACATCTGGTACAGCTTTGATTTTATCCACGATGCTCTTTAGGTGAGCAAGATTTTGGATCCCTACTGTTAAATGGATCGTTGCCATTTTGTCTTTGTTGGTTCTCGCTTCCACGCTGTTTAAGTTTTTAGTCATGGTATTTACCGTTTGTAAGACATCATTTAACATGCCGGAACGATTATAACCATAAATTTCCAGATCAGCATCATATTCTTTTCTGGTATTTGAGGTATCTTCCCATTCAACTTCGATCAGGCGTTCGGCCACATTCGGCTTGTCTACTTGGACATTCGGACAGTCTCTTCGGTGAATCGAGATTCCTCTTCCTTTAGTGATATAACCCACGATATCATCTCCAGGGATCGGGTTACAGCAACGACTGATCCTAATCAACAAGTTATCGACACCTTGAATCACGACACCACCTTCATGGCGAACCTTCATTTTTTCCGGTTCTTTTTTCGGTTGGTTCATGATTTCTTCAGCTTCTTGTTTTTGTTGCTCGATCTTTTGTTCTTTTCTTTCTTTTTCAGTCAAACGGTTCGCCATCGTCAATGCACTGACTTCACCATAACCCACAGCTGCATACATATCATCTTCCGTTTGATAATTCAGCTTTTCTAAAGCATCTTGCAGCTTACTTTTTGCTAAAATTTCTTTAGGTGCAAAGCCTAGATCGATGATACATTTTGTGATTGCTTCATGTCCTTTGATGATATTTTCTTCTCTGTCTTGCGCTTTGAAGAAACGTTTGATTTTATTGCGAGCTTTACTCGTAGCAACTAATTTCAACCAATCTCGACTTGGACCAAACGAATTAGGTGAAGTCAAAATCTCAATAATGTCTCCATTTTTCAACTTATAATCTAATTGAACCATTTTGCCGTTGATTTTGGCACCCGTTGTTTTATTTCCAATGTCAGTATGGATACTATAAGCAAAATCTAAAGGTCCAGAACCTTTTGGCAGTTCTGTCACGTCCCCTTTAGGAGTGAAAACATAGACCTTATCACTAAAGATATCTCCTTTGACACCTTCCATAAATTCTGAAGCATCATAACTTTCATCTTGCAGTTCAATGATTTCGTGGAACCAGCTTAATTGTTTCGTGATACCATCTGGTTCGACCTTATCATTTTTACCTTCTTTGTATGCCCAATGTGCAGCCACCCCGAACTCGGCGATTTCGTGCATTTCTTGAGTTCGTATCTGGATCTCTACCGGATTTCCAGCTGGTCCAATGACTGTTGTATGCAAGGATTGATACATATTTGCTTTAGGCATAGCAATATAATCTTTAAACCGCCCTGGCATTGGTTTCCATTTGGTATGGATTGCTCCTAAAACAGCATAACAATCCTTGATAGAGTCAACGATTACCCGTATTGCAAGTAAATCATAGATTTCATTGAATTGTTTCTTTTGGTCTTTCATTTTCCGATAAATGGAATAAATGTGTTTAGGACGTCCATAGATTTCTGCATAGATATCTAGTTCTTCTGTTGCTAGACGAATATCTTCGACTGTGGCGTTGACATATTTTTCTCGTTCTTCTCGTTTCGTTTGCATCAAATGCACGATTCGATAATATTGTTTAGGATTGAGATAGCGAAGTGCGGTATCTTCTAATTCCCATTTGATTCGACTGATCCCCAAGCGATGAGCTAATGGTGCATAAATTTCTAAAGTTTCTTGGGCGATTCGACGTTGTTTATCTTCACGAAGATGTTTTAGCGTACGCATGTTATGTAGTCGATCAGCTAATTTCACCATAATTACACGTAAATCTTGCGCCATAGCTAATAACATCTTTCGATGATTTTCTGCTAATTGTTCTTCATGTGATTTGTATTTGATTTTCCCTAGTTTCGTTACACCGTCAACTAACATTGCAACGTCTGGACCAAATTCTTCTTTCAAATCATCCAAAGTAACGTCGGTGTCTTCTACAACATCATGCAAAAAACCAGTTGCAACAGTATGGGGGTCCATTCTTAAATCAGCTAAGATCCCAGCAACTTGGATAGGATGGATAATGTATGGTTCGCCTGATTTACGAAACTGGCCATCGTGAGCAGCCGTTGCATAATCGCAAGCTTTTTGAACAAATGCTACATGATCAGGTCCCATGTATTGGCTAACCAATTTAATCACTCCAGGACCTGTCAATAATTCTTCTTTTGGCATGGAACATCCCCCTTTCAAAGGTTACGAACAACAGCTGTTGCTCCGAATAATATTAAAAACCATTCTTCTTTTTTATAACATAACTAGAAACAAACTCATGCACACCATTCATTTGATGTCATCCGTTGTTTACAATAAAATAATTGTTTTTATTATACAGATTGTTCGGAATTTTTTCAATTTTTCCTGATTTTATTCAGTTATTATCAGTGAGTGAGCTCCCACTGATAACTTGCCGCACTTAAAAGATAAAGAGGTGCCGTCTCCGTACGTAAAATCCGTGGTCCTAATCCACATAAGATTCCACCTTTTGCAACAAAGGCTTCGACTTCTTCAGGAGCAAGACCTCCTTCAGGACCAAAAACGGCTAAAATCCGACTACCATCAGTGAGTTCTTGGAATACCTTAGCTAAATTGGCTAGTTCTCCTTGTTTTGCTGACTCTTCATAAGCAATCAACAACACATCATAAGCAGATAGTCGATCAAAAAGAGCTTGCTGACTTTCCAATAATTCCACTTGGGGCGCAATCTGTCTATGAGATTGTTCAGCTGCTTCTTGAGCAATTTTGTTCAAACGTTCTTGACGTTTGTTTCTTTTTTTCGCATCCCATTTTACAATAGATGTTTTAGCTGGAAAGCCAATAAATCCATGCGCACCTAATTCTGTTCCTTTTTGAACGATCCAGTCTAGTTTATCCCCTTTTGGATAACCACTGGCAATCGTGATGTTATTGGGTAATTCCTTTTGGCTTTTTTCTTTTTCAAGCTCGCTCAAATAAACGGTATCTTCACTGATTTCTGTGATTTCCGCACGAATCGATACTTGATCGTTGAATGCTAAATAGACTTGATCTTTTGGCGCCATGCGCATGACCCGTACGATATGATGAAATGCCTCTCCCGAAAGTTCGAAGCGTGTATTTGGTTGATACGCCTCTTCTAAAAAGTAACGTTGCATTTATTCCACCTCAGGCTTTTTCAAGATAATTGCATACCAATCTTTTTGTTGGAAAATTTGATCAACGACAAAGCCCTGTTCTTTCATGGCGTCAATGACCATTTGTTTTTTTTCTTCAATGATACCAGATACGATCAGGCGCCCCGTTTGTTTTAATAAGCGCCAAGCATCAGGGATCATCAACAAAATAATATCTGCTAAGATGTTCGCCACGATAACATCACTTTCGATTGTGATGCCGTTCAATAAATCATTAGCAGCTACGTGAACATCTTTGGCTACTTCATTCATATCCATATTTTCTTTCGCTGCACGAACAGCCACTTCATCCAGATCATAGGCATAAACATCTTTGGCTCCTAAGTATTTTGCTGCGATACTTAAGACGCCAGAACCAGTTCCTACATCTAAAAGTGTTTCTCCGCCACGCAATACCGTTTCTAATGCTTGCAATGTTAAAGAGGTAGTTGGATGTGTCCCTGTTCCAAATGCCATTCCAGGATCTAATGTAATGATCTTTTCTAATGGATCACTTGTTTGATACGCTTCCCAACTAGGCACGATCGTTAACATTCTGGTGATCCGTACTGGGTGATAATACTTTTTCCAAGCAGTTGCCCAGTTGCTTTCTTCCACTTCACTAACGGTGATGATATTTTTACCGATCGCCAAGCCAAATTCTGGGAGTTGGGCTACACGGTCTTTGATAAAAGGCAAAATCTCTGGTAAAAAAATCGTTTCAGGGAAATAAGCCATCACCAGTGCGCCTTCTGTTAATGAAGTAAAATCTTCTTTATTCAAGATTTCCCCATATTGATCAGACTTGAAATTTTCAACGTCTAAAGCATCTTCAATCGCAACACCGCTTGCTCCTGCTTCCATTAGTATATTAGCCACAGCTTCCACTGCTTCACTGGCGGTTTCAACTTTTACTTCATTCCATTTCATGACATTCACTCCTTAATAACTTGGATAAGGCAAATAGACGTCCGTCTCATTTTGCTGTTTTTCTTCGACTAGTTTTGCTAACTGTTGATTGTCCCAATTCAACTCAAACACTGCTGTTTCATCATCTGCATCAAGAAAATCTAAGAGATCACTTTGCCCTTGCGCTAATACTTCGTTCAAATACTCAATCAATGCATCAATGACCGATTTGACTATCCCTTTCTTTCCTTCATAAGGAATAACCGCTAAATAATCTTTTTCATCAAAATGGGATTTTTGTGGATTGAACAATAAAATACCATCTTCAAATTCAATGATTTCTTCTTCGGAAACTACACCTTCGGCATCATCGATTTCCAAATGCGCTTTATTTTCTGCAAATAGTCGGACAATGATTTCAATCGTATGGTTTTTCGTATCCCAGTCTAATGCCACATCATAATCAGTGATCGTTTTTTCGATTGTTTTGTCTAAGTAGTCTAGTAAGTTTGTTTTTTTCATTTTTTCTTCCTCCAGCCCCAGTCTTCCTCCACCAGGTTCTTTCTTTGTAATGATAGATATGGATTTCCAGCCACTACAAAACGTAATGGTTTGTCTGTCCATTCTCCTTTGTTAGGAATACCGATCCTTGGCAAAGCCATGATTTTCTTAGGTATTTTTGTTTTTTCAAAAACAAAATGCAACGGACTGTCTAAAATCGATTGTCCATAAAGTTCTTGTGGTAATCCTAATGCCGCTACCAATTTTCCGGGACCGTTACTAATATCAGGACCAGTCTTCCCACCTCTGTTAATGCTCATTTGAGCCACACCAGTTGCAGGCTCGATTGCACGGATCATTACCCCTTGTGGAATCCCTTCAGGTTGCGTAATAATATTTAAAATACGGTGGGTGTGCATCGTATAAAGATAAATCGTTCCTGGCTTTTCATACATCGCTGCCACTCGTGGGGTTCTGCGCATCCCAAAACTATGAGCCGCTTCATCTTCTGGACCAAGATATGCCTCTGCATCAACGATGTAACCACCAACGGTACCAGTTGGCGTAACATATTCTAAATACATCCCTAAAAGATCTCTGGCAACTTCGGGTGTTGTTTTATTCAATAAAAGTTCATCTAATTGCTCTTTATTTGTCATTTTATTCACCACCCTTATCATACACAATATTGAAAGCATAAGCTATGGAAACCAAGAAAAACCTACAGCAATAGACAGGCAGATAAGAATAGCCGAAAAATCCCAAAAATAGGAAGAACTATCTTCGGATTCTCCGGCTTATTTTTCAGAACTAGACACTTCTGTCACAGCCTTTTATAGGATTTTACATAGACCGTTCAAACCAGAACAAGGTTTAGCATTCATTATTTACCGAGCACCAGTCGGCGAGTATAGATCCCCTGACCAGAATGCATCACTGCATCATCAATGATCGACACGAGACGATCTTCACGTGTGACAGGAGGTGTCCAGTTGGAATCAATGACTTCATCAAGTGTTCCTTCATCGACTTGTTCCAAGTACTCAATCGTCAATGAAACACTATTAGCTAAATAATCTGTAAGTAGTTTTTTGTCTGTTACGACGACTTTTTTTGCTTCCGCAGGTGTGTGTTGCCAATCTTGCGTATCATCAGGCAGATCTAATGCAAATTTTCCAGACCAGTCTTGACTAAACCACAGTGGTTCACTATTTTTCAAATCGGATATTTGAAGGTCTAATTCTCGAGCAGTATGCCAGATCAGCCAAGTTACTGATTTGATCAAAGGTGCCGGCATCGTATTTGCTTCTGCTACATCTAGCTGGTCTAACGTTTCTTCAAACCGTTCTTGTGCTCGTAACAATGTTTCACTCAATAATCGTGTCGCTTTCATTTTTTTCCTCCTCCAAGCCATCTATGTCTTCACTCCCTTTATTTTACCTCAAATCAGAATAAACGAGGAAGCTGGTGCTTTATTTTAAAAGTCCCCCAGTCCTTTCAATAAGGATCCTCTCTGTTAAACTTAGCTTGAATATGAGTAAACTCGTTTCCTTTCACTTTTACAGTTTACGGCGTTCTAAATTAGCGTTACCATAAAGTGGATTGTCTTAATGTATGGTATAATTAACGAACGAAAAATAAAAAAAGGAGGCCGTTTTATGCAGCAACCTTTAGCTTATCGGATGCGTCCACGAACGATCGATGAAGTCGTAGGACAAGAACATTTAGTTGGTGAAGGAAAAATTATTCGGCGAATGGTTGATGCCAAAATGCTGTCTTCCATGATTTTATATGGTCCACCAGGAACTGGTAAAACCAGTATTGCTAGTGCGATTGCTGGCTCAACCAAATTTGCCTTTCGCATGCTCAATGCAGCAACTGATTCCAAGAAAGACTTACAAGTAGTTGCCGAAGAAGCCAAAATGAGTGGCACTGTCATTCTCTTACTTGATGAAATCCATCGTCTTGATAAAACGAAACAAGATTTTTTGCTCCCTCATCTGGAAAATGGACGGATCATCATGATTGGCGCAACAACTGAAAACCCCTATATCACGATTAATCCTGCTATTCGCAGTCGAACACAGATTTTTGAAGTAAAACCCTTAAACGAATTAGATATCCAGCAAGCGGTTCGATCAGCACTAAGTGATAAAGAGCGTGGACTTGGTCATCTAGCTATTCAACTAGACGAAAACGCCTTGCTCCATCTATCACGCGCAACGAACGGCGATCTTCGAAGCACACTTAACGGCTTGGAATTAGCGGCTCGTTCGACCGAGCCAAATGAACAGGGCATCATTCACTTGACGCTAACGATCGTTGAAGAATGTATCCAACGAAAAGCCCTCACTCATGATAAAGACGGAGATGCTCATTATGATGTGATTTCAGCATTTCAAAAATCGATCCGAGGAAGCGATGTTGATGCAGCACTTCATTATTTAGCCCGTTTGGTTGAAGCTGGTGACCTGGCAAGTATCTGTCGGCGCTTGATGGTGATTGGTTATGAAGATATTGGTCTAGGAAACCCTGCTGCCGCAGCTAGAACTGTCAATGCTGTCTTAGCTGCTGAACGTCTAGGACTTCCCGAAGCAAGGATTCCTTTAGCAGATGCCGTAGTTGATCTTTGTCTCTCTCCTAAATCAAATTCTGCTTATGCCGCTTTAGATGAAGCGATTGCTGATATCCGCTCAGGCAACGCTGGCGAAGTGCCCGATCATTTACGAGACAGTCATTACCAAGGAGCCAAGGCATTGAATCGTGGGATTGGTTATCAATACCCTCACAATTTTGATCAAGCCTGGGTGAACCAACAATATTTACCCGACAAATTAAAACAAGCGTCTTATTATCATCCGAAGACTACAGGAAAATATGAACAAGCCCTTGGGCAACAATATCAGCGAATCAAAGAATGGAAAAAATCAGGAGGCAATAAGCCAACGACATAGACTTGATTTTCCATGAGCGCTCTCATTGCTCTTTTTATTTCCATATGCTACTATAGAGGTGGGAAATCTGTGATGTTCGAATTGTCCTCTTTGTGTGTTGACCGAACATTTTTATTGATATCTTGGGACCCGTCTTGTGTCACTGCTGGTAACATGCCTTATCATTTGGTAGTTCGAGGCTACGACCGTGGGACCCACCTGCTTGAATTCGCGGGATCAATACTACAGGACGAACAACGGCATTAACGGAGATTACCATTTTTTGAAGATTAAGGGGCTATGCCAATTACTTGGTACAGCTCCTTTTTTTTCGAGTAGATCCCTTGAAAAACATTATTTGACCAATCTTTAGACTTTTGGAGGAATTTCTATGATTCAACTTTTAATGGGCATTGCCGCATTATTATTATTATTTGTTAGCTATTATTTATTAAAAAAACAACCCATCTTTTTCGTATTAATAGAAGAAACAGAGAAAAATCGTGGCTATTTACAATTCTATGGTGCCATTTACGCTTTCCTAGGGGTGTTAGGTATTTTTGTCGCCTTCTTCAATCAACGATTTATTGCTTTGGCTTACCTGCTCTTGGTCATTATTGTTGCTTCTGTCTTCAGTTTTACTTTCGCTCGGAAAATGGTCAAACCAAACAGTAAATAATTCTCTTTTTGTTCAACTTGTTTTACAATAGAATTATAAATGATTGATTTATCTGAAGGAGTGAATGCTTATGTTACAACAGTACAAAAAAATTATGGTTGCCGTAGATGGCTCTGATGAAGCTGAATTAGCTTTTAAAAAAGCCGTAAACGTTGCTATCAGAAATAATGGAGAACTTTTATTAGCACACGTGATTGATACTCGTTCTTTCCAAACCGTTTCATCATTTGATGGCATGTTGGCAGAGCAAGCAACTGAAATGGCGAAGCAAACGCTAGCTGATTATGAAGCAAATGCTAAAAAAGCGGGATTGAACAATGTTACTACCGTGATTGAATACGGCTCGCCGAAACAAATCATCGCTAAAGAAATTCCTGAGGATAACCATGTAGATTTAATCATGTTAGGTGCAACAGGATTGAATGCTGTTGAACGTCTATTTATTGGTTCTGTTTCAGAATATGTGATTCGTAACGCCACTTGTGATGTTCTAGTGGTACGTACTGATTTAGAGAATAAATTACCTGAAAAAGAATGATTAATTACTAAACAAGCGGTTGTGACAAAAGTATGTCACAACCGCTTTTATTTATTTTTACATATGCTAAAGAGCTTGGCACGTTCTTTTGTTCCAAGCTCTTTTTTAGATTATTTATCCAATCAATCATTTTTTCTAACCTAATCGATTTCATGATAAAAATATTTCTTTGTCATCAATTCGCCTATTTATTTCCTTTAGGAAGTACAATAATGTGCGCATCATTATAAGCTTTTTGTGCTTCTTGTACTTTCGCTAACAGTCTGTCTTTATAAGGTCCATCCACAAGACGGTGGACAAGATTCAATGCAGTATTAATATCATTTTGAGTATTGTTTGTACTTGGTTTACCATTAAAAAACAGACGATCCACCACTGGCGTTGCGTTTGATACAGCAATTAACTGATCGTATTTTTCATGCAATTCATTGGTCGTATAGCCTTCTAAAAATGGAATGTTTATATAAGGAAGTTCACCTAGTTTTTCTGCAAGATCGATCATTTCTTCTGTTGTAAAACTACCTTTAGGATTACCGATATCTCCATCAATAAAGTGTTTATCCATCGTCTCATTCGCAACTTGCCATTTTTGCATCAATGTATCGTATGCTTTTTGTGCTTGATTGACTTTTTCCAATAACGCTGTTTTTTGATCACTATCTGGTAAGCTTTCGACTTGTTGTTTCGCCGCATCAATTTGAGCTTTAGTATTGCCTACTTTTGCTCCATTTCCATCAAACAAATTATTTACTATCGTTAAAGCATCTTCGATTGCTGAATTCAAGATAGAAACTTGTTTGCTCAAAATTTCTTTCCCTTGTTCATCTAAGCTCACTAAAGTAATTGTTTTAGACGTTGCTGATACTTTATTTTTTGCATATACTTCAAATCGATTATTCTTTAACAACTTAAATCCTGGGAAGTACTCTTTTCCATCTACTATCAATTTGAATTTCTTGACATTGCCGGTCACGCTTCCTGTAATATAATCAGTGTTTACTTTATAATAATCTACAACTAAGCTTGGAGCGTTAAGGGTGATTTCTTGCATGCCGATTTCTATACCTTCAGCATTTAAAACTTTTAAAATCACTTTTTTAGAATCTACTGTTACTTTATTTTTTGCATACACTTCAAAATTATTATTCTCTAAAAGTTTAAATCCTGGTGTATATTCTTTGCCATCAACAATCAATTTGAATTGTTTAGCCTCACCTGCAATTTGACCTTTGATGTAATCTTTACCTACTGTATATTCTTCCACCGTTAATTTAGGTGATTGTACAGCAACTTCTCTTGTACCTGTTTCTTTTCCATTTGAATCAAAACTTTTCACTGTAACTGTTTTTGTTGTCGAAGGAATCCTTTTCCCAATATAAAGTTGAAATTTATTATTTGCTAATAATTTAAATCCTGGTGTGTATTCTTTGCCATCAACAATCAACTTGAACTTCTTGATTTTCCCACTGTATTCTCCCGTCATATGGACATTTCCATAATGATAAACATCCACTTTGAATGCATTTACTCTATCATCCAAAGCTGCTTGAGCGATTTCTAATTTTTTCAATAATTGTGCTTTAACAGGAGATATATTATTTACCGCATCTACTTTTCTTCTAGCTTCATCTATTGCTTCTTGAGTATTACTTTCTTTGGGAGTGTCTCCATTAAAGAGCTGATTTACAGCTTCTACCGCTTGTTTTTCTGCAGGATCTTGGACAATATGTGCATCATTATAAGCTTTTTGTGCTTCTTGTACTTTCGCTAATAGTCTGTCTTTATAAGGTCCATCCACAAGACGGTGGACAAGATTCAATGCAGTATTAATATCATTTTGAGTATTGTTTGTACTTGGTTTACCATTAAAAAACAGACGATCCACCACTGGCGTTGCGTTTGATACAGCAATTAACTGATCGTATTTTTCATGCAATTCATTGGTCGTATAGCCTTCTAAAAATGGAATGTTTATATAAGGAAGTTCACCTAGTTTTTCTGCAAGATCGATCATTTCTTCTGTTGTAAAACTACCTTTAGGATTACCGATATCTCCATCAATAAAGTGTTTATCCATCGTCTCATTCGCAACTTGCCATTTTTGCATCAATGTATCGTATGCTTTTTGTGCTTGATTGACTTTTTCCAACAACGCTGTTTTTTGATCACTATCTGGTAAGCTTTCGACTTGTTGTTTCGCCGCATCAATTTGAGCTTTAGTATTGCCTACTTTTGCTCCATTTCCATCAAATAGATTATTGACTGCATCAGTAGCATGTTGAATCACTTCATCTGCAAGTGTATTCTTCTGTTCCGGTACTGGCACACTTGATGCGTTCTGTTCTTTTGTAGTGGAAGATGTTGTTGTTTCTTCTACTTTTTTATTTTCTTTTTCTTCTGAAGCGTGTGTTTGACTTGTTTCACTCGCCTGACTTGATTGATTTGATTGATTTGCTTCTTCTTTTTTCTCATTTTTTTCCGAAGTAGTAATAGTGATGCCTTCTCCCGCCCCATTTTGATCTGCATGGACCATTGGTGTCACTACTCCAGATAAACTAGATAATACTAATGCACTCGTAGTTGAAAACGACACTAAATTCTTTTTCAAGTTCCCCTTTTTCAATTAAAAACCACCCTTTTTTGTTTATTTGATTTAAGGAAATAATAACCTATTCGGGCTCGCTATTTTTTTTAATTATTTAAAAAAAAATGTCATTTTTTTAAATAGACTATTTTATAAAATAAAAAACAATGTTAAAGTTACTCACTTCGGTAAAAAAATTTTTGTTTGTGACACTGGCTGTTCTTCTATTTCTATTCAAGTAACTTTTTATACGAGTCGTTAATGCTTCAGCTATAAAAATAGTCAGTCTTTATTCGTTGAATCAATGAAAACCACTTGCTTACTAACGATTTCTTTTCCTTGTTCATCTAAACTAATCAAAGTAATAGATTTAGTTAGCGCCGATACCTTGTTTTTCGCGTAGACTTCAAATTGATTATCCTTTAACAATTTAAATCCTGGAAAATACTCTTTTCCATCCACTACTAACTTAAATTTCTTTACTGCCCCAGCATAGGTACCTGTAATATATTCATTTCCTAATTTATAGTCATTTATATCTAAGTAGGGAGATTGGACTCTAACTAAACCAGATTTTAACAAATCTCCTTCTGAATTCAGAGCAACCAAAACGACTCTTTTACTTCCACGTAATATTTTATCTTTCGCATAGACTTCAAATTGATTATTCGCTAATCGTCTAAAACCTGGAGTGTATTCTTTCGTGCTTCCTGTGGTCCCCACCCTCAATTTAAATTTAGCAACATCACCAATAAACTCACCTTTGACATAGTTTTCTCCTAATGTGTAATTGTTAATGGTGAGTTTCGGTGCTTGAACTGAAACGTTTTGAGAACTTGTCTCTTTTCCTTTTTTATCAAAGATTTTTACTGTGACTGAAAAAATTGAAGGCGGAATTTTCTTTCCAATATAAAGTTTGAACTGATTATTTGGTAACAAAGTAAAACCTGGGGTATATTCTTTATCGCCAACAATCAATTTAAATTGATTGATTTCCCCTTCATAAGCACCAGTCATATATACGTTTCCATAAATATAGGGGTCGATTGTACAGGAAGGAGTTTTTTCGTCAAATTCTTTTTGTCCATTTTTTTCTTTAGAATTTGTCATTTTAGTCTGTTTTGAATCATACATTTCTTGCGCTTGAACAATTTTTTCAAATAATTTTGTTTTTTGTACACTTTCTGTTAATTCCATTACTTGTAGCTTTACTTCATTAATTTTTGCTTGGGTATTACTTGTTTTTGCTCCTGTTTCATCAAACAGAAGTTTCACTGCCTCAGTCGCTTTCTTAACGTTTTGATCATTAGGAATGTTCGTTTGTTTCACATCTGAATGTTCACCTGAAATATTTGCCTGGCTGATTTCACTTTTCATTGTTTTCTTTCCTGAGACTTCATTTTGTTCTGCGTATACAAATGGACTGGCAGTTATAGATGAATTAGCTAATATTAGTACACTCATAATCGTTATCGTTAATCGATTTGTTTTTATCAATTCAATCTCCTCCCTTTTTTTCATAATACTTTATTTTATTTCTATATTTTTTATTGATTTAAAAAAGAACATTTCTTTTTTTCAATCAATCACTTTTTATAGACAAAACAAAAAAACGAAGTGAACAATGTTCACTTCGGAAAAAATTTATTCTTAAAATTATGATACGTTCGTTACACTATTTCATACCTAAAAAAGGCTAACAACTATTTCATTAGAATATTTATTTACGTAAACGTTCCACGTCACGAGCGATCATTAATTCTTCATCAGTTGGAATGACAAGTACTTTGACTTTTGAATCTTTTGTGGAGATATCTAATTCTTCCCCACGTTTTTTATTCATTTCAGGATCAATTTCACAACCAAACCATGTCATCCCTTTAATGATTTCACTACGGACGTGCCCATCATTTTCGCCAATTCCAGCAGTGAAAACAATTGCGTCAACGCCGTTCATCGTTGTCACATATCCACCAATATATTTACGGATACGGTCTACAAAGATGTCATATGCCAAATGGATATGCTCTTGTTCATAGTTTTTCTCAAGATCACGCATGTCACTTGATAAACCTGTTAGACCTAACAAACCTGATTTTTTGTTTAAAATGTTGACCATTTCATCAATATCAATCTCTAATTTTTCCATTAGATAAGGTAAAACAGCTGGATCGATGTCCCCTGAGCGTGTTCCCATTGTTACACCTGCCAGTGGTGTGAATCCCATCGAAGTATCAACTGATTTTCCACCATCTACTGCCGTAATTGAAACACCATTCCCTAAGTGACAAGTGATCAATTTCAACTCTTCGATTGGTTTCTCTAACATCTTAGCCGCACGTTCTGCTACATAGCGATGACTTGTACCATGGAAGCCATATTTTCTTACTTTGAAATCTTCATAGTAAGAAACAGGTAAGCTATACAAATAACTGCTTTTTGGCATTGTTGCGTGGAATGACGTGTCAAACACAGCCACACTTTGGATATCAGGTAAGATTTTTTTAAATGCTTTGATACCCATTAAGTTAGCAGGGTTATGCAATGGTGCAAACTCTGCCAATTCTTCAATGCGATCCATCACAGCTTCATCCACGATTACAGAATCAGCATAAGTTTCTCCACCATGAACCACACGATGTCCTACACCAGTGATTTCATCGTAAGAGCTTAAGATTTGTAATGCAATCAGTTGATCTAACAACATTTTTACTGCTACTTCATGATCATCGATGTCCATGATTTTCTCAAATTTTTGATCTTCACCATATTTGATCGTAAAAATTGAATCTTCTAAACCGATTCTTTCGACAATTCCTTTAGCAATTACGGTTTCTTCTGGCATTTGATATAGCTGCCATTTTAAACTTGAACTTCCAGCGTTGATAGCAATTGTTTTAGACATATAATTCTCCTTCTTAGTGCGTGATTAAAGAGAAGACGATTTCCATGTTTCAAATTCTTTAAAAAATTCAGTCACCTTCTCTGGTTTCTTTAGTGAATCAAGTTTTACAAGTAATACTTCTTGTGCTTGTTTTGCCTTTGTTCCTTTTTTCTGCAAGATCAAAATACTTTTTTGTGATTGCTTGTTACGGAATAATTCATCTGGTAATTGGATCATTCCTTGAAGATATCCTTCTTCTTTAAACCATCTTTTGACTTCTTCACTTTGTTCTGTTTCTAAGAAGTTACTTGGCATCAAAAACAGACCGAATCCATCTGGTTTGACATACTTCATTGCCTGTTCTAATAGCAGATGATGGGCATAACTATGCCCTTGTGTGGTGCTTGTTAAAAACTCTTTTGCTTTTTGATCATTCGGATAATAACCAATCGGTAAATCGCTGATAGCTACATCCACTGGATCAATCAGTAATTCTTGTAAGCCATCTTGGTGAAAATATTGAACATTCGCCTGAGTCAGATCACTTGTTGAAGCAGCAACCGCTAATAACGTATCGTCAATATCTACACCCATCCCTTCCGCTTGGTATCCCGCACTTGATAGGTTTAAAAGAACTGTTAATAACAAGTTGCCCATTCCTGCTGCAATGTCCAAAATCTTGATTGGCTCTTCTTTATTTGTGAATAGCTGTTCAATTAAAAAGACAAATAAAAAACCAATACTATCTGGAGTAAGTTGATGGTTCGCTTGAAGATGTTCTGTCTGACTCCCCTTTAGTAACAGTAGTTGTGACAGACGGCGCCACTCTTCTGGTTCAAAGGAAAGTTGACTGAGTTCTTTATACAAAGCAGAAATCTGTTGCTTGATTTCTTCAGACGGTACTCCATCTACCACTCGTACTTGATAGTTGTCGATTAAGTTTTCAGCATTTTCGACATAGGCTTCTAAAAAGGAAGTTCCCAATGCATTTTGTAAAAGCTGAATCGCTTTTAGGTTTTGTTCAAACCCCTGTTCCATTTTTTCTGGTAACATGGTGCACCTCATTTCTAGATATATTATAACAATTATTTTACCTGTTTAATTTTAACGAACTATGAGCAAAATTTCAATCGTTTTCACACTTTTTTGTTTGTGAAATAAAAAACATAAACGTTATGTAAACAGCGGTAACACAGAAAAGAGTGCGTTTTCATGGATTCACTCACTTTCTGTGTTACTTTCTGTATCACTGTTAAGCATTTCCATGAACTGAAAATGCTGAGATTCGATCTGAATTTCGATCGTTAGCTGATTCGCTTTTCTTTTGTAATGAACCTTTCCTAAATTATATTGATACATTCCCTGTTCTTTCAACTCGTTACTTTCAGATAAAACCATTTGTTTGATTATTTTTGCTACATAATAATTTTTGGTGCGTTGATTCAAATCTACTGTCGAGCGATAAGTTTGTACAATGATCGACAATAAGGAACTACAAACTAAAAACAATAGTAAGGTTGAGAATAAGATATTACTACTGAACCCCTTGTTATGCTTTTTATGATAGTGGCTTGGTCCAAATCCCCTCATACTTCTCTCCGTTTATAAATTCGATTAAAAATGTGATAGCTGCATTAGAATCTCTCACTTCCCAATGCTTGACTTGTATCAACACAGGTTGGTGTCCCCCTGATACTTCTCGTTTACGTATCAACGCATGATATTGCTCAAATAAATAGGTTTTCTTTTCCAACTCATAATAAATACGGTTATCTTTAATGACGACATTTTTTCCTTTTTTTATTTCTTCTTCAAACTGAGCTAAAAAAATCAGCCACTCTTTTTGATCCTTTCGTTGTAAATATTGTTCCACTTTCGTTGTTTGCGTGATTAAAAGACTGATTGAAAGTAAAACAGCACTTAAAATGGCAAGCGAAATCAAACATTCAATCAGTGTAAAGGCAGCTTTATTCTGGTATTTTGGTAATCTCAATCACTTTGTCTCCTTGTGTGAGCTTCACTTTTTCGATCTTTTTCTTTTTAGCGGTTATGGTTGTCTGACTATCTGGTCCATTTAACGTTCGGTTCGGTATTTGTTCATACATTCGGTAGGTTTTTACATCTTCATATAGTCTGCGAAGTAATAAGATTTCCTGATTATTTTGCTTTTCTGCAGTTAATAAATACAAATTCCCGTGACTGACAAGAAAGATACACGATAAGGTAATGGATAAAGCCATTACTGTTTCTAATAGAATAAAAGCATGTCTATTCGATTTTTTTAATATATCGGCCACTCCCTAGCTGAAATTGATAAACGATTGTTTGTCTTTTATTTGTCCAATAGAACCGATAGGCTTGCAATGAACTTTCATTGCCGGTTCCCGAAGCGAATATGAGCTTTTCCATCTGTTGGACAGTGATTTCATCTGGCACCTCTAAAGTTGACCAACCGAGATTGGGATTAGGTACGTCAAAAACAATTTGATTCTTTGATTGATCGTAAAAGATTCTTGTAGCTTGTTGGCTGACAATGGCTATTTTCTGAGTGGCATATATCCGACTTTCAAATTGTGCAAAAAATTGCTCTATTGTCATCTGCTTTTGCCAAGCTGAAACCGAAAGTGAAGGGAATAGAAATAATCCTAAAGTGATCGTCAAAACAAATAAGGTTTCAATCAAAGTATAACCAGTAAAGCAAATTGGTTTATTTGCGGTTATAGGCATCTGCATGTTCTTGCTTTATATATCCCTCCTTTAAGAGTTCTGCGATCGTTGGGACTTTCCCATTATTTTGCAAAGAGTACAATTCTTTTTGAGCATCGACCAATTGCATCACTGCTTGTTTGCCTTCTCGATTGACATGATCTCGATAGCGGGAAATATTAGGGATGAACAAGAGAACTAATGCACTGATCACTAATAAGACGATCAGCATTTCGATCAACGTAAAACTTTCAACATTTCTTAATTGTTTTCGTCTAAAATTGACTAGATATTTCATAATAAAACCTCCTCAATGTTGCCATAAACCGGCAGTAAAATTGCTGCATAAATCAATAGAATCAAGCTGGCAATTCCTAGAAAAAGGACTGGCTGTATCCATGAAAGTCCACGGTTCACCTTTTGGAAAAAATGCTGTCTTGCTAATTTACTGTAAAACAAAAGTTCTTTACCTAAGTTTCCTTTTGCTTCCCCTTGTAAAACGATTTGACTAAATTCAGCCGTTAAAAATGAATAAGTCTCAAACTGCTGTGCTAAAGAAATTCCTGATTCTAACCCTTTTGTCAGACGAAATGCTAATAGTTGGATCAAACTCCCTTGTTTTGTTTCTTTCAAACAAAAAATAATTTGGCGCAATTCTAATCCCTCGTAGAATAATTTTCCAAATTCTAAAGCGATATAAGAAGACTGGTAGAGGGAAAAAAGAGAACCAATCAATGGTTTGTTGCTGAACCATTCCCCTCGTTGAATCATATCCATTTTTAGGAGTCTGATCTTGATAAACAGACATAATAAACCAACAGATAGTAAAACAAGAAGAACATACCAATGAAAGGACTGCAAGAATCGGATTCCCCAATGCGTATCCATGACCATTTCCGAAGTTAATAACTGTGGCAAAATAAATTGGCGTAATGCAACTAAGATCCCTAATAAAAACAAACACAGTAAACACGGGTAACTGATCATCTTTTTTAATTCTTTTCGAAATTCTGCTACGAGACGAAATTGTTCTGCCATCCCATTCAATGTTTGGATCAAGTTCCCATGCGCACTGGCTAATTCGATTTGCACAAGCTTGTCTTGAGTAAAACCCAATGCTTGTAGAACCTCATAAAAAGAATGTCCTTCTTGCAATAAACGATGTCCTTGCTGTAAATAAATATGGGGGACAGGTGTGATCTTCAACAATATTTCCGTTGCTTCTTGAATACTAAATCCATGGTCAAGTAACTCCCCCATCAGTCGAATATACTTTGCTTGATGGTTCAGTGACATTTTCTTAGAAGGCAAACGATCGCCAGCGACTATTTTTTGCTTCTTCATAGCTTTGGTCCCACCCTTTCCTCTCAAAATCATTGTAGGTAAAGTTGTAACCCCATAAAGCCGCTGCTGCTTGTGTTTGGTCTAAAAGGATTTCTTGGTAGATTACGCCAGATAAACATTCAAAAAACTCATCGCTTCTGCCAACTAATTCAAGAATTCTCGCTTCGGTTCCATCTAAATGGCGGGCATGAACCGTCGCAAATACACGGTGACCTGTCAACGCTGCTCGAATTGCTACATTCGCTGTCTTGCTATCTCTGATTTCTCCAATGATCAATAAATCTGGACGATGACGTAATGCAAGCTTCAGCAATTCCTCATACGTTTGTTCGATTTTGTCGTTTACTTGTAATTGTAAAAAGGCTGTTTCTTCAATTTCTACTGGGTCCTCTATTGTAATTACTTGTACCTCTTTGTCTTGTGCCAAATAGTACATCAAAGAAGTTTTTCCTGATCCAACTGGTCCGCTGAACAAATAGAGCCCACGATTTTTACTCCGCTCATTGATCACCTTTAAATCATCAGGACAAAAACAGCGGAACTGTTTTTCAGACAAATCATAAAGTAATCGAATCACCAAACTTTCTCTTTGTAAGTAATCACCTACAGAAGACAGTCTCAGTCTGACCTCTTTTTCTTTTAAGACGTAAGTCATTGCACCTAATTGCGCTTTTCTTCTCTCACCGATATCCATCTCTCCTAAATATTTAAAGCGTGAGATTAATTGTTGTCCAATATCTGATGCAATACTTTTTTGGAATGTTCGTTTTTTACTATAGCGGTAATAAATATTGAAATCAGTTTGATTAGGCATTATATAGATATCTTGAACACGATTTTTATAACTTTCATTAATGAGATCATCTGATATCTCCTTTATATCCATCTTATCCCCTCCATAAAAAACATACGTCTTTTTTCTAATACTATTTTATTTTTGTATCATTAAATGCTAAAAGATGGGCAAAATCCGAATTTATGTTATACTATTAAAAATTTATTTTGGAGGGAACATGGTGGAATCATTACGAACAAAGCATATTTTAGTCGCTGGGAAAAAAGAACCAGCTGATCTGGTAATCAAACATGCACAAATCGTCAACGTTTTTACAAAAGAAATCCTAACCGGTGATGTTGCGATTTGTGACGGTAAAATCGTAGGGATCGGTCAATACGAAGGCAAAGAAATCTATGATGCAAAAAATCAATACCTCGTACCAGGACTTATTGATGGGCATGTGCATATCGAAAGTTCACTTTTATCTCCAAGCGAGTTTGCAAAAATTTCTTTATTACATGGCGTCACTTCGGTAATTACTGATCCTCATGAAATAGGAAACGTAGCAGGAAGTATTGGGCTTGATTTTATGATTGAAGATGCCCAATCCGTGCCAATGAATATTTTTATCATGCTGCCATCCTGCGTTCCTGTAACACCTTTTGAAACAAGCGGCGCAGTGCTAGACGCCCAATCATTCATTCCTTTTCTTGATCGTCCTGAAGTGTTGGGACTTGCTGAAGTGATGAACTACCAAGCTGTTGCAAATAACGAAAAAACCATCATTGATAAATTACAATTGATGCATGAGAAAAATATGAAAATCGATGGTCATGCAGCTGGTATTCAAGGAGATGAGCTAAACGTCTATTTGACGGCTGGTATAAAAACCGACCATGAAGCGACTAACGCACAAGAAGCAAAAGAACGTCTAGCTTTAGGGATGTATTTAATGATTCGAGAAGGGACAGTTGCAAAAGACCTCGAAGCACTCCTGCCCGTTGTAACACCAGAAAATTCACGACGTTGTTTATTTGTCACGGATGATAAACTGATCGATGATCTGGTTGCAGAAGGCTCTATCGATCACATCATACGCCAAGCAATCCATTTAGGAATGGAACCATTACAAGCTATTCAAATGGCCACACTAAACGCGGCAGAATGTTTTGGCTTAAGTCAGCTAGGCGCCATCGCACCTGGCTATCAAGCTGATTTCTTTTTAACCAATGATTTATCGACTCTTCCAATCAATACTGTCTTTTCTAATGGAAAAATCGTGGTAGAGAATGCACAATTGAATCTGGAACAATTTCCGAGACAAAAAAATACTTATGCTCAAAAATTACCAAAAATGGATGTGAAACCATTAACGGTCGATTCTTTTGCTTTACCACTTTGTACTGAAAAAGCCCACATGATCGAAGTCATTCCTAATAGTTTATTGACCAATGATTGTCTCGTAGAAGTAGACACAAAAAACGGTGTCTTTGTTCCTTCAATTGCCAACGACCAACTAAAAATTGCTGTGATCGAACGTCACCATCGAACAGGAAATGTTGGCGTTGGGATCGTTAAGGGATTTCAACTAAAGAAAGGAGCTCTTGCAACAACTGTTGCGCATGATTCTCATAACATCGGCGTGGTGGGAACGAATGACGAAGATATGTTAATAGCAGCAAACCAATTAATCAAAAAAGGTGGCGGAATGATCGCTGTTGCAGATGGTCAAGAGTTGGCTTGTTTACCCTTACCAATCGGTGGCTTAATGTCTCAAGAACCTTTTTTAGCTGTGAATGAACAGTTAGTTTCCTTAACTAAAGAAGCACATGCGTTAGGTGCCAGTCAATCATTCGATCCATTTTTAACACTTTCATTTTTAACATTATCTGTCATCCCCGAATTAAAGATCACAGATAAAGGCTTATTTTCATTTTCTAAATTTAACTTGATTGAACCTTCTATATAAAATAAATACGAAAATATTTTGTCCTACAATTTTTCCTTGCTCGAACAGCTGCATCTACAACCAAAAAAGCAACCGAAACAAAAATGTTTCGGTTGCTTTTGATTAAATGAAGTCATTATTTCTTCGTTTTATCTGGAAATTGAGCTTCAACACGATAGATTCTTTGACCTCTTGAAGAAAATTTTTCTTCGTATTCAGTCATGATATTTCCTTCATATTTACTTTGATGTAAATCTAACCATACTTGTTTGATGATCATGCCGTATTGAGAAAAACTAGCTAATGAATATTCAAATAGTCCTTGGTTATCTGTTTTAAAATGGATTTCTCCTTTAGGGCGTAGAATTTGTTCATCCACCGCTAAAAATGTATGATACGTCAACCGGCGTTTTTCATGTCTTTTTTTAGGCCACGGATCAGAAAAGTTCAAATAGATTTGATCAATCTCACTATCTGCAAAATATTCCGTCAACGCTGAACCATCAACATGCAATAGTTTTAAATTTGGTAATGGTTGTTCAATTAATTTATCTAAAGCAATTGATACAACGCTGACTTGCATTTCTACCCCGATATAATTGATTTCAGGATGAGCCTTAGCCATTCCTGTGATAAACTGACCTTTTCCCATACCAATTTCAATATGAATCGGCTGCTCATTGCCAAATAGTTCGTTCCACTTACCTCTCCACTTGGTTGGTTCACTTATTACTAGATCTGGATGCGCTGCTAGCATTTCAGCAGCACCTGGGCGATTACGTACACGCATGAAAACTCCATTCCTTTCTTTCCTAAAAAAATAAAGATCAGACAAGTGATGTTCTACTCTTCTGATCTTAACTCTGAATAAATAATCGACAATAAATGCTTTATTCGTACACCGTACTCATTCTTTTTGACTCTTTGCTCAACCACTAAAAATTCTTTTCAACTGTAAGATCTCTTCATTCATTCGTCGATGATCTTCACGCTGACAATATCGGGTAATCTCTTGTAAAAGATTCATCGCAGCATACCAATGTAATTTTTCTAATATCTCATCCGTTGGGCGAATCCCATAAGTAACGAGCCATTGATTCCAATTAGATAATGGAACATAATTCCCTAAAATCGTGGCAATATCCACCGCTGGATCAGCAAACATAATTGAATCCCAATCAACTAGATACAAATAATTTTTGCACACTAACCAGTTCCGATGATTGACATCTCCGTGTACAACTGCAAAGTTCTCTTTATCCATCTGTGGAATTTGTTGACGCAAAAACTGGTGAACGATTTGTAAAAATCGATTCTTTCTGAGTGTCTCAGGTAACTCCAGTTCATATTGTTGCAACATTTTTTCTGGTGTCATCACTCTACCACCGATCCGAGTCAACATCGTTTTAAGTGAAGCAGAATGATGCAAATGATACAAGACATCAATAACATCATTTCGCTGGCCGATCTCGGTCGGAGTTAATAAACGTCCTTCTAGCCATTCCTGTGCTGTTAAGGTATCGCCATTTCCTGTCCGTTTCGTCCATACCAGTTTTGGTGTAATTCCTTCTCGGGATAGTGCAGCAAGCATTGGAGTCGTATTGCGTTTAATAAAGACCTTATCTTCATCGCGCATGCCTATGTATGTTTTTCCCGTATCACCTTTGATTGGGCGTAAACGCCATTCTTGGTCTAACTGAAACTCCATCATGCATTCTCCCGTCCTCTAAACTCTATGATTTGCAGTACTTATTATTCTAGTCGCCTAAGCCCCGAACGTCAAGCACATATACGTTCTTTTTTCCTGTATTCCTCTCTAAAAAACCATCTTTTATCAAAAAAACGAGAGAAAAAGCAAATCTGCCTTATTCTCTCGTTTTTTCACCTCTTTTATTCGTTCATTTTCTTGATTCGAGTCGGTGTATAGATTTTAATAAACAAGCCGATGACGATCAAATAACTGATAATCGGTATGAGTTTGTCTAGACCATTTAATACGATCGCACCAATCAATCCAAAAAGACTAGCGGCAATCAGCAAAAGATTTAACAATAACTTTTGCAGCGCAACTTCTTTTTGCTTTTCCGTGATTGGATAAAGTTGGACAAGTGTCATGTAACGAAATTGATTGTATAAAGGAATCACTTGGAATCCGATCAAATAGATAAAAAGCGCACCAATAGCAGTTATAAAATAAACATCTTCAATACCTGCAATCAAGATACTTCCAATCAACACTAAGCGTAAGAAAAGACCACTGAAATCAGAACCTCTAATAAATCTTCTGACATAAAGATAATAATAAGTATTATCTTTCGTTTTCTTCGTATGTTGAAGCAACGGGTCTAAATACCTTCTTCTTTTGACTTTAGAAGTGATTTCCGGCACGTCAGTAAAAAGATTGATGAATTGATAGATTTGATGTAAACGTTGCTCTTCTTTTTGTATCATTTTTTCCCAATCCAACCGATACGTCATATTTTTCCATAAAAACCAAAAGTAAATATTTAATTGAATCAACATAGCTAACAATCCAAGCCAGAGCCATCCATAGACCGTAAGCAACAAGATCAGCAATGTCGAAAGATACCAAGAAGCTTTCCATACCATCAATTTTTTCTCTTCAATTCGGAAAAGCTCCACTCGTTTGATTTGTAGTTGACTACTCTTCAATCCCCAGAGAATCAGTAAATAAACGAAATAAAAAGAAAAAGGCTGCCCGGTTGTCACAACCACGAGGGGCATTGAAAAGCCACAAGCTAGTCCTAAGAACAGAAAAGGAAATAGACTGGAATAAAGAAAAGCTCGTTGGAGATACTGATGCATCTCCTTTTCTTTCGGTAGTAGAAAAACCAGATCGGCCGCTTGCGTGAAAGTGGCAAATTTACCAAAAAACAAACAAATAAACCAAAAGATCGTAAGGATAATCCCACCCATTTGAAAAGGAGTCGTTAACGTTTTTAACCAGTTTGAATAGTAAAAGCCGACTCCGCCAAATAGAAATAAGCAAACCAATACAAAATGATCATTTAGTACATAACGCAAATACTTCATCATTTTTTTCTGGTGTTTTGCTAATCGCAATTGAAAGAAATTATTCATGATCCTGCTCCTTTGTCAAGGAGATATAAATTTCATCCAGTGAAGAATCAGGTAGTCGGAATTCCTCCTGTAAGTCTTTTAAGGTTCCATCTGCACGTATTTCTCCATTGTGCAGAACTACAAAACGATCACAATATTTTTCTGCCGTAGCTAAAATATGCGTAGACATCAAGATCCCTGAACCTTCATTTTTCATTTCTACCATTAGTTCTAAAAGAGCATTGATTGCTAATGGATCTAATCCTAAAAAAGGCTCATCAATAATGTACAAAGAAGGCTCGATCAAGAAAGCACACAAGATCATCACCTTTTGTTTCATCCCTTTTGAAAAATTGGCTGGCAACCATTCCAAACGATTCTCTAAACGAAACGTATGTAACAATTTCTCAGCTCGTTGCATCGCTATATCGATTGGAATATCATAGGCCATCGCAGTCACTTCGATATGTTCTCTTAAAGTTAGTTCTTCATATAAAGAAGGCGTTTCAGGTATAAAACCGATTTGTTTTCGGTATTCTTCAGTATTTTTTTTCAAACTCAGATCATTAATCGTGATAAATCCTTTTTTTTGTTCTAAGAGGCCAATGATATGTTTGATCGTTGTACTTTTTCCAGCGCCATTTAAACCGATCAATCCCACCATTTCGCCAGGCTGTACACTAAAACTAGTATCTTTTAAAACAGGTAGATGTCCATAGCCACCTGTTACATGTTCCACAATTAGACTCATAATTTTTCCTCCGTCGTTCGATTGTTTTTATTATACCATGAAGAAAACGAAGTCAATTTATTTTTTTTCATACAAATCTTTGAACATATGGTAAAGTTAACATAAATAATATTTTTGATGGAAAGGATGTTTCCTATGGAAAACTGTATCTTTTGTAAAATTATTAAGCAAGAAATCCCTAGTTATAAAATCTACGAAGACGAAAAAGTCTATGCATTTTTAGATATATCCCAAGCTACAAAAGGACACACACTAGTTATTCCAAAACAACACGTTTCTGATATTTTTGAATATGACGAAGTACTAGCAGCTGATGTCTTTTCACGTATCCCTAAAATCGCTCGTTCAATTGAAGAAGCTTTTCCTGAGATGCAAGGACTGAATATCTTGAATAATAACCGTGAATTGGCTTATCAATCTGTATTTCATTCACATGTCCATTTGGTCCCTCGCTATAGTAAAGAAGATGATTTTTCGATCCACTTTGGTAACCATCAGTCAGAATATAGTGCGGAAGAATTGCAACAAATTCAACATACCATTGTAAAGCAGGTGAAGAACATTGATTAAAAACTTTTTAAAAGGAATCGTTTTTGGAACGACCGTTGGAGCTATATCCGGGTTGTTATTTGCTCCTAGAAGCGGGAACGAAACCAGAAAAAAATTGATCGCTGAACTAGACGAAGCAACGGAATTAACAAATGATTTAAATAACAGTCTTAATAATTTCAAACAAGCATTAGTTGACACAAAAGAAACAGCTAATACTTTGATCCCCGCTTTTCAAGAATCAATGAAAAAAGATATTGAAAATTTTAAATTTCAAGCAGAACCAAGAATTGCACAAATCCAAGAACAAGTTGAAAAATTAACAAATGATTTGCCACAAGACATGCAATAATGCGGAATTTTATAACACTTTTGATTTTAATTTTATTGTTTTTTTAATTTTTAGTTAGGAATGTGATCAAAATTTGAATTTTATTTGAAACTATCACGAGAACGTTTTTATTAATAAATAGATATGGTATAGTTATTATTGTAAGAATAATAATAAATCACAGGAGAGCAATTTTAATGAAAAAGAAAAAAATAATTTTAGCTGCAACTAGTGCGCTAGCTGTATTAGCATTAGCTGCTTGTTCAGGTAGTACAAATAAAGACATCGCCACAATGAAAGGCGGAACTATCACGGTTGAAGATTTTTATAATGAAGCAAAACATACGCAAAACAACCAACAATTAGTTCAAAATATGATTATTTACAAAGCCTTTGAAAATAAATATGGCGATAAAGTAACGGATAAAGATGTCAATGCTGAATACAAAAAGAATGAAGAAACTTACGGTGACACCTTTAAATCACAATTAGAAGCAGCTGGTTATACAGAAGACTCATATAAACAAGCACTTAGAAGCAGTTTAGTATTAAAAGCTGGTATAAGTGCTAACGTCAAAGTGACAGAAAAAGATTTAAAAGAAGCTTGGAAAACTTTCCATCCAGAAGTTGAAGCACAAATCATTAAAGTAAGCAGTGAAGATGAAGCAAAAGAAGTGAAAAAATCAGCAGATGATGGAACTGATTTTGCGAAACTGGCAAAAGAAAAATCAACCGATGAAGCAACTAAAAAAGATGGCGGAAAAATCAAATTTGATTCTCAAACGACAGATGTTCCAACTGAAGTGAAAGAAGCAGCCTTCAAATTAAAAGACGGTCAAGTATCTGACGTTATCTCAGCGACAAATACAACTTCATACTCAACAGATTATTATGTTGTAAAAATGGTCAAAAACCAAAATAAAGGCGATGACATGAATAAATACAAGAAACAATTAGAATCAATCGCCCGAGATACAAAAGAAAGTGATCAAGACCTACAAAAAGAAATTATCGCTAAAGTATTAAAAGAAGAAAATGTAAAAGTCACAGATGATGCCTTTAAAAATGTATTAACGCCATTTACTATGGAAACAGCTAATACCAATACATCTGAGTCTAAAACAAAATCAACAAAATCTTCTGAATCTAAAACAACTGAATCAACAAAATCTTCTGAATCATCAACAACTGAATCATCAAGCAAATAAGATGAAAAAAACAGACCTATCCTGGTCTGTTTTTTTTGACGCTATAATTTCTAAGAAGGATCGTAATTTCCACCTTATTTTTATAAAAGATAAGCATAGATTAAAACACCAAAGTAAATGATTGACTTTGATGTTTTTTCGCTACCTATTCACTTTGACAAAGAGCTGTTTTTTAGTAACTGATTCTGGTCATTAGTGTAACGATCGTTGCAAACATAGCAAAAATACAAATAAAGACGCCCGTAGTCGTTAAAGTAATCAAAGCAATCTTGGATTTGTTTCTCAATTTATAAGCCATATACAACAAACATACTGAGAAGAAAATTCCCAATACCCAGAAAAATAGCGGATCTCTTTGAACGCCAAGAGATTGGATATAATGATTCATTAACTATTTTCCCCCTATTAGTAAAACGGTTTCTCATCTGACTACAATCTTACACTATTGTAGATTTTTATCAATAACAAAATAAATTTTCCAATAATAAAGACACGTAGGCTCACAAGTAGTTCGTGTTAGGCTACGTGCCTTTAGTTATCTATAGTTCTTTGGGAACATAGAAACTACGATTTTCCATTCCAAAAATCCGTTCAGTGTATTTTCCAGGTTCTGCTTGACGAATCGACGTCAACATCATTTGCATTGAAGCATCGAGATTATCGATCTGATGTAAGATTTCTGCTTCCATGATCCGTGGTCGAACCGGCGACCCGTATTCTAATAAGCCGTGATGTGCTAAGACCATATGTCTTAATACCAAAACATCTTCATCTGCTTCATTTATTTTCAATGCGATACATGCTCTCGTGATTTCTTCATCTACTAGTACCAAATGCCCCACTAGATTACCCGCTAAAGTATATTCCGTACTCATCGGTCCAGATAATTCAATCACTTTTCCGAGATCGTGTAAAATGATTCCTGCGTATAACAACGATCGATTCAATTCTGGATATTCATCAGCAATCGCTTTACCTAAATGCAACATAGTCAATGTGTGGTAAGCTAATCCACTCGCAAAAGCATGATGATTCCGTTTTGCTGCGGGAAATTCAAAAAATTGCTTTTGATATTTATTTAGTAAATGACGGACAATCCGATTCCAATGAGCATTTGTTATATCAAATAATAATTGATTGATTTCTTCTTCCATTTCTTCTTTTTTCAAAGGAGCCCTTTCCATATAAAAACTAGGATCACTTGGCTCTTCAAGTTTAGTCAATCGCATATGCAAAATCTTTACTTGTGGGTTTCCTTGATAGATTTCCCGCTTCCCATTTAAGAAAACAACTGTCCCAGCAGTAAACTTGTTGATCTCTTCTTCAGAAGCATCCCAATATTTGCCATCAATCGTTCCAGACGTATCTTGAAAAGTAAATGCAATAAATTTTTTTCCGTTTTTCGCAACTCTGACATCAGCATTTTTAATTAAAACAAACAATTCAAATTGTTCATCGACAACTAATTCACGAATTTTTTTCATTCTTTATACATCCTTTAATATATTCACAGATTGTTGAAGCTCCTGATAATAGCTTACCATTTCTTGGTCAGAAGAAAAACAAATAACTTGATAATTTTGACCAAAATCAGCTAACAATTTCGCTAATTGATATTTTCTTTGATGGTCATAATGCAACCAACCGTCATCAATGATGATTGGACAAATCGAACGTTTTGATTCTAACGATAGATAGGCAAAGCGCATGGCCATAATCAGTTGATCTTTCGTTCCTGTAGATAATTCATAAATGGGAAAATCAGTTACACCGTCTGTTAGTGTCAAAGTATCATTTCTCAATAAAATCTCTTGGTAATGATTTTGTGTTAAGACTCCTAAATAGTGACCAGCAGCTTTTAACAATTGTGGTAATTGACGTTCACTCATTTCTGTAGACAGATCCCCTAAAAAAGTCCCAGCGACCATTAGACCGCCCCAATGTTCCATCAGTTGTTGCAGTTGTGCTCTCAATAAACTTTCTTCTTGGTACATCTCATCCAACGTACCATCTTTTTGTAATTCCTCGATTTGGATCTTTAACCGCTGAAGTTGTTCGATCAATTGTTTTTCTTCAAACTGATACTGCCGTTGTTTCTCTTGATTATGATACAGTTCAGTACTTAATTGCTCCCGTGTCCGTTTTTTTGGAAAAAGTGGCGCGAGAATCTCATCCAACTCTTTTAGTCGTTGAAGTTGTGTTTTTGTTTGTTGCGCTTTTTGCAAATAAGCAGCTACTTCGGATGGATAAGCAAGTCCGACCTGTTCCATCTGTCCGCTATAGTGTTCGATCAAACTTTTTTGTTTCTTTTTCAATTGGTTGATTTCTTGTTTCAATAGTGTATTTTGTTGATAACTTCTAGCGAATTTCAATTGTTCCATTTCTTGGATGAAGTTCGTTAAAAGCACCATTTTTTCAGCGATTCCTTTATCTTGTAACGGTAACCATTCCTTAATCAATTCAAACTGACGATCAAGCTGTACCAACTTTTGTTGAATCTCATTTGCTCGTTCTTGTTTCTTGATCAAGCGGCTATACAAGTCTTGATAATCGGATACTTCATGCCCATATTCCTTCATCGCTTCTAAGGTATTCATCGTTCCTAAGTGATGGACCTTTGTAAAATCGAAAGCTTTTTGTTGGATTTTTTGTTGTTCAATCACTAGCTTGTTTTTACTTTGATTGATTTCTTCGATTTGGGCTAACGTATTGTCTAATTGTCCCAGTTTTTCTTGCCACTTACCTTTGATTTCTGATAAATCACTTTTCTGACCATTCAGTGATTTCCTTTCATAAAATGAATACCCCAATGTACCTAAGGCTAATAAAAAGACTCCTAGTTTCCAAGGCATTGGTAGGAAGATCCCCACCACAAAAAAGAATCCGCCGATAATAGCAAACGGTGTTTTGTTCTTTGAACGAACTTCTGAAGGTGCCGACTGTAATAATTCTGGATATGTGGCTTCTAATTGGTTGATCTCCGCTTCAATCGTCCGCTGCTGCTCTAAGACGATTTCTGATCTGATTGATAATTGATTGACTTGTTCTTTCAACAAACGATTTTCAGAAAATAGTTGTTGCCACTCTTCAGTATGCAAAAATTCTTGTGGCTCTTGTGTCCGTTGCCATTGCCAGCTTTGTTCTAAAATTTTTAATTCTGAATCAATTTCTCGTTCTTCCACTTGGAGTCTTTGCCATTCATTCAGCCAATGTTCGATTTGTGTTTGCTGTTGTTGCAATTCTTTTAGTACTTGCTCTTGTTCCAAATAGAAATAATATCGTGCCGACTGTTGATCCATTCCGCTATGTTTTTCTAAAGTAGCTTCGAGCTCATCTAGGCGTTCCGTCATCTGCTGATAGCGTTTAGTGAATTCCTCTAAGTCTAAAAGCAACTGTTCTTCAGGAACTTGTGGTAAGGTATTGGCTTTAAGTGTTTGCCACTCTTCGTATAAAGAATAATTCAGCTCTTGCTGCTTGATCTGAGAAATTTTTTCGTTTATCTCTTGGAGTTTTTTTTGTAGCTCTCTTTGATCTTGACTGTAGGCTTGTTCTTGTCGAACGAGTTCACCGAAAAAAGATTCCTGCTCTTGTTTTTGATGGACTCTTTCTTGAAGGTTCTTCCACTCATTCAATTTCTGATTGATAAGCAGTTTCTGCCCTTTTTTCTTAAAAAGCTGTTGGGCTTGCTGATAATATTCTTGTCTTTTTTGAAAAACATACGAACTACCCGTAATCCCTAATGAGATCAGTGCATCATGTAATTCTTTTTCTCGTAGATGATCTAGTTCAGTTAACTGTTCTTGTTGAAAAGTAAAAACCTGCTGAAATAAATCCTTTGTTAGTGGAGAAAGTAATTTCTCTAATAATTCATCACTTCCCTGTTGCTCATTAAAAAGGACTTTGGATTTCCCACGATTTTGCTGTTTGTAACGTTCAACTAGTATTTCTCCATGAACTGGATGTTCTAACCAAATTTTCCCACCATAGGCAGCCCCATCTTTCGGCGTATAGTCTTTTTTCTTCTTTCCTTTTGAAGGGAAGCCAAATAATACAGCCTGAATAAATTGGTAAATCGTTGACTTGCCTGCTTCATTTTCACCGTAGATCAATTGATTTCCAGAAATAAAATCAAATGTTTTTTGTCTCCACTTACCAAATGCAGCTATTTCGATTCGAAGGATTCTCATATACTTTCCTCCTCAAACACAAAATCTTGCTCCAGTATTGACTTGGCTTTAGTCAAGGTACCTTCCTGATATTCAGGTAAATCATTCATCAAGCGAACCGCATCAGGATGACTGTACATCTCACCTAAAATCTGATGGAAATCTTCACTTACCCGATAAGTTTCAAAGAGTTGGTCAACTAATGTCTGTGAGACCTTCAACGATACTCGATTCATTCTTTCATCTTCCTTAATAGATATACGCCAAATAAGTAAATTTGTAGATAGGTTGGCTATTTTTTCCATTAAATACTCAAGTAATTCGCCAGAATAGATTCGATCAATCACTTCTTGGTTCAAGTGATGATACTCTGTTACCTTTAAATCTAACAACGTCAGTTTTGGATTTCCCATAGTTAACTGCTCTTGGATCACTTGTAACACGTCTTGCGTAGTCCGAGCAGTTTTTAAAGACACGGTCTTACTCTCCCAGTATACTTCTGCGACCTCTAGCGGAATCGTCTGGCATTCACTGGAGGTCAATTCAACCAATAAAACATTTCTAGCTGTCTGCTCTTTTTGGGTATGGCCTTGAGGTGCCCCTGGATAATTCATTGTTTCTTTTTCGTTTAAAGACATTGGCACATGGATATGTCCTAATGCCCAATAATCATAGCCTTTTTCCTGCATTTTAGACGGCTGAAAAGGTGCATAGTTTCCCCTCTGATTGCTCCCTATTTCGCCATGATACAGACCGATATGATAATCCACTGAGTGTCGTAAAGGAAATTCAGCAACTTTATCTCCCTGTATCCATTGGTGTAAATAACTAAACCCGCTGATGGCGACCTTTTCCCCTTTTTTAGATAAAAATGTCTTTGTTTCTACCTCTTCCGAAGTAAATAAATGGACATTTTCGGGAAAAGTAAACCAGTAGCGCTCTGATTGATAATAATCATGATTTCCAAATGTCAAATAGACAGCAATCTCTTTTTCATTCAATCGTTCGATTTGATCAAAAAAATGTTTTTGGATTTTTAATGAAGGACGATTTTGATGGAAGGTGTCTCCCGCAAGTAAAACAAAATCAACTTCATTTATTATAGCCTTGTCTACAATATTTGCTAAAACTTTTAAATTAACCTCTAATAATTTTTCCTGTACCGATTTATCTAAATTTACTAGTCCTTCAAAAGAGCGATCGATATGTAAATCAGCTGCATGGATGAATTTAACCATCGAGTGTCCTCCTTTTTACTCAAGATGAATTTATGCCTTATCCGGCTTTATTTGAATAATTTTTATAAAATAGGTACTGCTTTATAAAATTATATGCCCTTTTATCATACCATTTTCATTGCTTTTTTTCATCAAAAACCGAAAATTTGTTCGCATTCACTCGAATAGATTACTCCGACCAATTCTCCCCTTGCTTTATGCCTAACTTTTTTGTATTTTATGGTAAAAGTAGAAGCATGAGGATTATTTACTCCTTTTTCTCTAAAAGGATAGAAAAAGAAAATGGGGAATTAACACACTGTCTTTTGATATGTAGCGTAACTTGTATTTCCAGCTGTCTATCTTTAATCTGTTTGCAAATTTCAGTGCAATTTTTTTACTTGGCAGCCTCACTTCGTCAAACAACCTGTTAACTATATTTAATTTTGTCACCTTTTATCTTTTACTAAAAACCAGCTAAATAGGAGGAATGCCTCGCTTGTCCATCTTCATTGTTTTAATATACCTTTGTTTGTAAAAAAGCTAGGAACAATCCCAAATACGATTATTCCTAACTTTTTATTTTCTCTTAATTTATGCAAACAAAAAAGCAGATGAATTAAATTCATCTGCTTTTCACCATTTGCGTGGCGACGTCCTACTCTCACAAGGGGCAACCCCTCACTACAATCGGCGCTAAGAAGCTTAACTTCTGTGTTCGGCATGGTTACAGGTGTATCCTTCTCGCTATCGCCACCACACTGTGGTGTTATCATTATTGAGTTTGCTTTTGCTCACTCA
>NZ_JBIOLS010000001.1:2457500-2617500 GCF_051710985.1 Enterococcus sp. DIV1726a
TAGCCTTGGGAGATGGTCCTCCCGGATTCCGACGGAATTCCTCGTGTTCCGCCGTACTCAGGATCCTCCTAGGTGCCTTCCAAATTTCATCTACGGGGTTTTTACCCTCTTTGACTGACTTTTCCAAGTCATTCGACTATCTGAAAGAACTACCATATTGGAGTCCTACAACCCCAATGAGCAAGCTCATTGGTTTGGGCTTTTCCCGTTTCGCTCGCCGCTACTCAGGGAATCGAATTTTCTTTCTCTTCCTGCAGGTACTTAGATGTTTCAGTTCTCTGCGTCTACCTCGAATGCGCTATGTATTCACGCAAACGTAACATCCTATAAAAGATGCTGGGTTCCCCCATTCGGAAATCTCTGGATCATAGCTTACGTACAGCTCCCCAAAGCATATCGGTGTTAGTCCCGTCCTTCATCGGCTCCTAGTGCCAAGGCATCCACCGTGCGCCCTTATTCACTTAACCTTATCAACCTTGCGGTTGGGTTTTGATCTTTCTTCTAGCGATAGAAGTCCGATCAAGAAAATAAGCAATTGAACTTATTAAAAAACTCATTCAACGCGGTGTTCTCGGTTTGTATTACTAATTTACTTCAAATATCCAGTTTTCAATGAACAAAAATATATCTTTGAGAGTAAACCTCTCAAAACTGAACAAAGTGAAAAACAAACAGTGTAGTCTCCGTAATATTCCTTAGAAAGGAGGTGATCCAGCCGCACCTTCCGATACGGCTACCTTGTTACGACTTCACCCCAATCATCTATCCCACCTTAGGCGGCTGGCTCCAAAAGGTTACCTCACCGACTTCGGGTGTTACAAACTCTCGTGGTGTGACGGGCGGTGTGTACAAGGCCCGGGAACGTATTCACCGCGGCGTGCTGATCCGCGATTACTAGCGATTCCGGCTTCATGTAGGCGAGTTGCAGCCTACAATCCGAACTGAGAGAAGCTTTAAGAGATTAGCTTAGCCTCGCGACTTTGCGACTCGTTGTACTTCCCATTGTAGCACGTGTGTAGCCCAGGTCATAAGGGGCATGATGATTTGACGTCATCCCCACCTTCCTCCGGTTTGTCACCGGCAGTCTTGCTAGAGTGCCCAACTAAATGATGGCAACTAACAATAAGGGTTGCGCTCGTTGCGGGACTTAACCCAACATCTCACGACACGAGCTGACGACAACCATGCACCACCTGTCACTTTGCCCCCGAAGGGGAAGCTCTATCTCTAGAGTGGTCAAAGGATGTCAAGACCTGGTAAGGTTCTTCGCGTTGCTTCGAATTAAACCACATGCTCCACCGCTTGTGCGGGCCCCCGTCAATTCCTTTGAGTTTCAACCTTGCGGTCGTACTCCCCAGGCGGAGTGCTTAATGCGTTAGCTGCAGCACTGAAGGGCGGAAACCCTCCAACACTTAGCACTCATCGTTTACGGCGTGGACTACCAGGGTATCTAATCCTGTTTGCTCCCCACGCTTTCGAGCCTCAGCGTCAGTTACAGACCAGAGAGCCGCCTTCGCCACTGGTGTTCCTCCATATATCTACGCATTTCACCGCTACACATGGAATTCCACTCTCCTCTTCTGCACTCAAGTCTCCCAGTTTCCAATGACCCTCCCCGGTTGAGCCGGGGGCTTTCACATCAGACTTAAGAAACCGCCTGCGCTCGCTTTACGCCCAATAAATCCGGACAACGCTTGCCACCTACGTATTACCGCGGCTGCTGGCACGTAGTTAGCCGTGGCTTTCTGGTTAGATACCGTCAAGGGATGAACAGTTACTCTCATCCTTGTTCTTCTCTAACAACAGAGTTTTACGATCCGAAAACCTTCTTCACTCACGCGGCGTTGCTCGGTCAGACTTTCGTCCATTGCCGAAGATTCCCTACTGCTGCCTCCCGTAGGAGTTTGGGCCGTGTCTCAGTCCCAATGTGGCCGATCACCCTCTCAGGTCGGCTATGCATCGTCGCCTTGGTGAGCCGTTACCTCACCAACTAGCTAATGCACCGCGGGTCCATCCATCAGCGACACCCGAAAGCGCCTTTCAAATCAAAACCATGCGGTTTCGATTGTTATACGGTATTAGCACCTGTTTCCAAGTGTTATCCCCTTCTGATGGGCAGGTTACCCACGTGTTACTCACCCGTTCGCCACTCCTCTTTTTCCGGTGGAGCAAGCTCCGGTGGAAAAAGAAGCGTTCGACTTGCATGTATTAGGCACGCCGCCAGCGTTCGTCCTGAGCCAGGATCAAACTCTCATAAAAAGTTCGAACAATCTTGCGATTGTTAAGCTCAATTGTTTGCTAGCATATTGCTTGCTTGTTAAAAATGTTTGTTGTCTTGAATCAATCAAGACGCCCTACACATTTGGTTTGTCTTTGCTTTGTTCAGTTTTCAAAGGTCTACTTGATTAAATGCTAATCAGTTGAGATTGCCGTAGCAACTTTTATATCATATCAGAGCGACGTTTGTTTGTCAACTCTTTTTTTAAAAGTTTTTTTCACTTCGTTTTTCAGAAACGCTTCAGCAACTCATTTATCATAACTCATCGTTTGTTATTTGTCAACAACTTTTTTGAAGTTTTTTTCGATGAAATCAAGCTTCGTAAGCTATTGATTTTTTACGACTTAGTTATCTTATCACCTTAAAAAGTAAATGTCAATGAATTTTTCTAAATAAATTTCACGATCTTTTTCTCTTTTTCAGCAACGTCAATTACTTTACCATTAAAAAAAAGAATGGTCAAGCTAAAAATTAATTTTAGCAGCACCTTACTTTATTTCTCTCTATTGGTCTAACCTACTTTAGTTGCCTATCTTCTTATTTAGACTCATCGGTACTTCAGACGATTACTGCAATGACTAACTATTTTCATGCTCAAACAACAAATATCTCTCATATCTTACTTTCGATACCGCACACCTTTATAAATAGCTAATGGCAAGATCACAAAAAGAAACAAGAGAAGAATATCGATCAGATATTGGTCGCTAAAAACATTTGTTAATGGCTGATTTGTAGTTAAAGAATAAAATGCGGGTAGCAAAATAATCGTGAAAAGATACGAGCCACTGATTTCCCAAAAATCTTTCCAAGAAAATTTTTTGTGTTTCATCGCTCCACCTCCTTGCTTTATATGAGAGAAATTCACTACTTGAATAGACATTTCTACGCTTCTATAATAGACAAAATCAGCTATTATAGCTAGGTTAACAATAATTATTTATTAAACAATGAAAAATAAGCTAATTTTCTATGAGTTATCCCCGTCTGATTTCTTCATACTAAAAAAGCAACGCAAAACAATTTTGTTTTACGTTGCTTTTGCTTGTTCTGGCTAAATTATTTTCTACAACGTTAATTATTCGCTGTATAAATCTCTAACTGGTGTCATGATGATGCGATTCAAGTCATTGATGATCGTGCTGAATTGTTGTTCTTTTTGCATCAAATCATTGATCACTTCTTCTGATTGAATTTTCATTGCCATTTCTTGCGCTTTCATTGCATCTTCATCGCTAAATTCTTGCCCGCTCATTTGTTTTTCTTGCAATTCGATTTGCATCGCTTGGAAATCTTTGAATAGACGATGTGCTTCTTCATTTTCTTTAACTTTTGCATAGGCTTCTTCTAAAGCTTTGAATTCTTGCAATTCGCGAATCTCGCGTTCGATTTGATTTGCGCTATCATAAATATTTGACATAGTTAGCCTCTTTTCTATAGATTGTTTAGTTTTATTGTACCATTTGTTTATCGTTTTTCATAGGATTACTGTCCTTGATATTTCCGCCAGAGATCTTTCGCAGCTTCACCTAAACCTCTTACGCCTTCTTTTACCATATCACCGATATTTTTCAGCCCATCTTTAGCTTGTTCCCCGTATTTATTCAGATTTTCTTTCCATTGTTCTGAGTTCTCATTGGTTTGCGTATTATTATTGACTTGATCAGCAGGGACTACTTTTCCGCCAGTCGCATATGCATCTGCTACTGGGAAAGGCTCTTGCTCGGTATAAGGAAGAATGCCTTCTGCGGCCGATTTGAAGACTTTACCAACCACATTCCCACTTGTTCCTGCTAAATAATGCAATTCACTAGACTCTTCATATCCCATCCAAGTTGAAATCACGACATTAGGTGTATAGCCAACAATCCATTGATCGTTAGCTTTGGTAGGATCAAAATTGGTTTCAGTCGTTCCTGTTTTCCCTGCGACTGTGTAACCAGCCGGTTTAGCTGCAACGGCTGTCCCATTAGAAAAAGTCCCAAGCAGCATTGAAGTCATTTGATTAGCCGTTTCTTCTGAAATGACTTGTTTAGGTTTTTCATTGGTCTTATCAACAATTACTGCACCCGTTGAATCCACGATTTTAGTAATCAGATGTGGTTTGTACATTTTACCAGCGTTAGCAAATGCACTGTAAGCTCCAGCCATCGTTAACGGCGAAACTCCCTTAGCTAAACCACCTAATGCTAAACCATAATACTTATCTGATTTCGATAGAGGCAATCCAAATTCTTCTGCTTTATCATAACCTTTTTGAAGACCGATTTCATGAAGCAACCATACAGCAGGAAGATTCAAACTTTCAGCAACCGCCTGATACATCGGTACTTCACCACGGTACGTTCCGTCGTAATTATGAGCTTTATAATAAGATAATGGTTCATCTTTCAAAATACTTGCTGGGGTGTATCCCGCTTCTAACGCTGGTGCATACACACTCAATGGTTTGATCGTTGAGCCAGGAGAACGTTTCATTTGTGTTGCAAAACTGAATCCCCGGAAAACATGTTCCCCACGTCGCCCTACCAGCGCCTCAACACCACCAGTTTTAGGATCTAATGCGACTGATGCGGATTGAACCATCGCCCCATCCGCAGCATTTGCCGGAAATAGTGCATTGTTTTGATACGTTGTTTCTAATTGTTTTTGATAATTTTGATCAAGTGATGTATAGATTTTGTATCCTTTGTTCATCACATCTTCTTCATCCAAACCATAATCATTGACTGCTTCATCAATCACGGCATCAAAGTAATAAGGATAGCGATAGCCTGATTCCGAATTATCATACGTATCTTTCACGTATTGTTTGATATCCACTTTGCTTTCCGTTTGGTATTGTTGTTTCGTGATCTTGCCGTTTTCTTCCATGACACTCAATACGGTGTTTTTTCGATTGTTTGCATTTTCTGGGTGATCGATCGGATTATAGATACCCGGACCTTTAAGCATCCCAGCTAACGTTGCCGCTTCTGCTAAATTAACCTGATTAGCATCTACCCCAAAGTATTTCCTTGAAGCATCTTGTACGCCCCATACCCCATTTCCAAAATAAGCATTGTTGAGATACATGGTCAAAATCTCTTCTTTGCTGTATTTCTTTTCAATTTCAATGGCTAAAAATAATTCTTTTGCTTTACGGTCAAAAGTTTGATCAAGTGTCAAATAAGCATTTTTAGCTAATTGTTGGGTAATTGTACTCCCACCTCCACCAGAAGTGCCACCTGAAAGGACCATCCGAACTGCTGCCCGAGCGATCCCTTTGATATCAAATCCATGATGCTGATAAAAATTACGATCTTCGGTTGAGATAACCGCATTTTGGATATCTGGAGAGATTGCATTCAATTCCACATAAGTCCCTTTTTGAGCATACAGGGTACCTGCTTCTTCATTCTTTTTATCATAGATAACGGTAGACTGACTTAGCCCCGATTTTAATGTGGAGACATTTGCCTGTTTTGCTAAAATAAAAAGATAGATACTGACGATCAATACACAGATCAAGCCAATCAATAGAATCAGTTTATTGATATGATACTTTTTCCATATACGTTTTCGCCATCGATGGAATCGCCCTAAATAAGGTTTAATCCAATGCCAAAAACTGATCAAAGCAGCTTTTATTTTACTTAAAATGCTTTGAAAATCCATTTATTCTTCTCCTGTCTATTTGATTGAATCGCCTTATTCTACCACAGGTACGTTCTTCATTCTTCCTGCTTGAGATGTAGGCAAACTGTTTTTTTAAGTTTTGACGATAGTTTAGCATAAGAAGTATCAGAAATTAGTCACTTTTTTCTTAAATAAGTTTTAAAAATGGTACAATAGAGCTGCATTTTTGCTAAAAGGAGTATTTTTATGGAAATCACGATTACGTTACCTGACACCCAGCCAACAACCACCATTCGAGAATTATTAGAACAAGAATGGCTCGTTCCAAGAAAAGTCCGCCACTTTTTACGTATAAGAAAAAATGTGTGGATCAATCAAGAACCTGCCTTATTTCATTTTGAAGTCCACGCTGGTGACCATATTACGTTACGTTTTGAAGAAACTGATTATCAATACCAAGAAGTCCAATTGGGTAAAGCTTCCTTCGTCCAACCATTATATGAAGACGATCATTTACTCATTGTCAATAAACCCGCCGGCATGAAAACTCATCCGAATGAACCAACCGAAAATGATACTTTATTGAATCATTTAGCTGCGTATTTAAAGAAAAAAGAGCAACGCCCTTATGTCGTGCATCGATTGGACAAAGAAACAAGTGGTGCAATTTTATTTGCTAAAAATCCCTTTGTTTTACCTATCCTAGGCAGAATGTTGGAACAAAAGAAGATTTATCGACGATACCAAGCACTTGTCTGGGGAACAATCAAAGAGGATTTGATTTTGAAAGACAAAATCGGTCGTGATCGGCACGATCGCAGAAAACGGGTGGTAGATCCTCATAAAGGTCAAACGGCTCTCACACATGTTTCCGTTGATCAAGTAGTGAATGGTCAGACTCAGGTTTACTGTGTTTTGGAAACCGGACGTACTCATCAAATCAGGGTCCATCTCTCTCACATTGGTCATCCCATTGTCGGCGATCCACTTTACCAAACACGGCCTGCGAACCGTCTCATGCTCCATGCGTTAGAATTACACATGTCTCATCCTTTCACGCAAGAAACCATTGTCGCAAAAGCCCTCCCTGGTTTATGGTAAAGACACTATTGTAAGGAGTGATCCACTACTGATCACAATCAAAAAACGGCTAGGGATACACCTCTAGCCGTTTTTTATTACTATATATAGAATATATACACCTTATTGTTTACCATGTTCTTTTTCTGCTAAAAGCAAACTGCCAATAATTCCACTCTCATTCGGCAGCCCCCAGCGTACAATGTACTCATCTACTTGTGGCGTTTCCATGTACCCACCCATTAACTCAACGAATTGTTGTCGAATTTTATGCAACAAGTGGTCTTGATTCATCACTCCGCCACCTAAAATGATTTTTTCAGGAGCTAACGTCAACGTATAATTGATCAATGCTTGAGCAATATAATAGGCTTGGATGTCCCATATTGGATGATCTTGAGGAAGTTCTTGGCCTTTGATTCCAGTTCGTGCCTCAATTGAAGGTCCAGCCGCTAACCCCTCCAAACAATCTTTGTGGTAAGGACATGTTCCTTCATAGGTATCCTCTGGATGACGTTTTACCCAGATATGCCCCATTTCTGGGTGGGCAAGTCCAGAAAAAATATCTCCTTCAAGGACCACACCGGCACCGATCCCTGTACCGACAGTCAAATAAATACAACTCTTTTTCCCTTGTGCGGCTCCTTTTAGCAATTCGCCGTAAGCTGCTGCATTCACATCTGTCGTCCAAGCCATCGGAATCCCGTAACGTTCTTGGATGCTGCCTAAAAAATTGTAGTTTCCCCATCCAGGTTTAGGTGTTGCCAAAACATACCCATAATTATCGGCATTTTTATCAATACCGATCGGACCAAACGAACCGATCCCTAACGCCTCTAGTTCATATTGATCAAAAAAATCAAATACTTGCTTTAGTGTTTCTTCAGGTGTAGTTGTAGGAATACTTACTCTTTCTACGATAACGCCTTCATTTGAAACGGCACAGATGAATTTTGTTCCCCCTGCTTCTATTCCACCATACATTGCTTATTCCTCCTCGAATCCGATTGTCCGAATTTCATAAGGTCTAACGGTCGGAGCAATCGTTTGCTCAACTGTTTCTTCTAGCAGATTCAATAATTCCCCTTGTTTCCCATTTTTAGTGATTTGTAATGGTGAATCAAGACCGGACAGATTAAACCCACGCACCACTACTTTATCACTAAATTTACTTCGTTTCAAAGCAGTAATTGCAAACGTTTCCCCTTCGCAAGTTAAATAGCTGTTTTCAGCTGGCAAGGTTCCTGTTTGAATCGCCATTTGCGTGGTAGAAAAAGGAATCTGTGCGCTATAAGCATGATGGTAACTAGCAAATTTTTCTTCTGGCTGATGCACTTCGATACTGTAGTTAAAGCAATGTACCCCATGACATTGGGCTTCTGGTGTTGGAAAATATCCCCAATCTCCTAATTCCCCTACACAACGTAGTAAAGTCACCGCAATCACACTGTCATCGATTACTTCATATTCATTTAATCCATAATTGCCAACTGTTACTCCATAATCGTTTCCTTCTAAATGAACGAACGCCTGTTGATGCTGTGGATTTGTTGGATTTTCCCAACTACTTGATACATCATTGGGACGGGTAACCACTTCAAAAATACTATCAGCTTGATGTTGTTTCACATGTAACTTTGTTGGGAACAACACACGTAAGCGATGATCATCCATTTGATTATTCACTTTTGTTTCAAAGTCGATTTTTTTGCTGTCTTTTCTTAAAGTGATAACAGTTGTTACTTCTAACATACGCTTTTCTTTTGAACGACCTGCTTTACGGTGACGAAACTCAATGACCATCTGTTGTTCTTTTGCTAAACGTTCATCAGCAGCTACTGGAATCAATAATTCCTGGGTAACTTTTACTTGTGCTAATTCACTCGTATCAGTTACGACTTCTACGGTACTTTGATCATTTTCCTTTGATAAAATAGGTTGGTCATTTTCAGGCTGTTTGAAGATATATTCATTTCCAATATCCCCAACATCTTCGAATGTCAATAATTCATCTAGTTGTTTGCCCGTCGTTTTGTCTTTCAACGTCAAGGTGCCATTCGGTTGGATCTCTAGCCGAACTTGTTGATTTTCTAATACTCGTCCATCTTTTTGGATCATCGTCTCTTTTTCTTCTTTAGCTTTTCCTTCTATTAATACGTACGTGTTCCAAGAAAAAGCTGGCATTTCGCTCACTGGTAAAGTGACCGTGATTTTTCTCGCCATGTAAGGAATCCTAAACCGATCTTTGGGCAGATCATAATCAAACGTCACAAATGTTTCTGATAGTGATGCAGGGACTTCTTCACCATTGGATGTTTCTACATGATAGCTTTTTGGTGGTTGCTTTTCTAATTCTTCATATAATTTCTCAGGTATTCCTTCTGCAAAACATTTTCTTTCTAACTCAATCGTTATTTCTGCTTCACCAGTCTTTGCTGATCCAGCCGTGTTCATAACTAAGAAAGGATAGCTTTTTGCTGGTAAGCTGCTAGTGTCGATCGCTTGGGCAAGTTGTTTGATCGCTTCTTCTGCTAAATACTTCCCTACTTCATCTGCTTTTTCAAAACGTGTCATCATTTCTCGATGGACAGAATCAACCGAACACCCGCAAATACTGTCATGTGGATGATTTTGCATCAACGTTTTCCACGCATAATCTAATTGATCATGGGGGTATTTACCAGTAACTTCATAAGCCATCGTTGCTAATGGCTCAGCGATATTTTCAATTTGTCTTTGAACTTTAGTATTCCATTGTTTTAAATAGACACGTGCTGAAGCAGTATTCGCTAACGTATACCAGCCATCTGTTTCCTGACTGGTCAACTCTCCCTCAACGGAACCAAGTTCTTCTGGCAAGTCCTTTTGCACCGCTGCAAGATAATCGACAAAATTGGAATGGATAAATTCATACTCTGGATATAATTCATTCGCTAATTTGATTGCTGCTGTTACATCCTTTTGAACCGGTTGATGATCCACTCCATTCATCATCAACAGATGATCGGTTGATGCGTATTGCTCTGCATCTGCCAGCTTTTGGTCCCAAAAGGCTCTTGCTTTCTCTTTTTCAGTCGGGATTTCATTTCCATTACTGTACCAATTGGCAAACAGTAACCCAAAGATTTCTGTGCTATCTGGTCCTTTCCACCACATTTCAGAATATTGAGAAGAATAATTTTCTGCTTCCAAGACTTGATTATCAAAGCCAATTGGTTTTACGCCTCGTCCAAAAGCAGCAGCTGAAAGTCCTGCTTGTTTCATCATTTGTGGTGTTTGCCCCATATTTCCAAAAGTATCCGGGAAATAACCGAGCATCACAGGCGTTCCCCACTTCTTACTTTCTTCCATTCCAATCAACATATTACGGACATTCGCTTCTGAACTGATCAAGAAATCATCTTGTAAAATATAAAAAGGACCGATCCTTAATTTCCCCGCATCAATTGCTCGTTGCACCGCTTCTTTCTTTTCTGGACGTACTTGTAAATAATCATCTAAAATAATCGTTTGTCCATCTAAATGGAAACTATTGAAATCTGGATCGGTTTCAAATAATTCCAAAAGATCATCCATCAATTCGACTAAACGCATATGATGCTGTTCATAAGCCATGTACCATTCACGATCCCAATGACTGTGTGAAATGATATATACTTTCTTTTTCATTTTATTCCTCCTATTTCGCTACTCGAATATCAAAGTAATCCATCACTAATTCACAAAACATCATGTTCGCCCAAGAGAACCATTCTCTGGTGTAGTTGTTTGGATCATCGACATCAAACCCCTCGTGCATCAAATGTGTACCAGCATCTGTCGCAACTAATAAGTCTAAAATCCGCTTTTTCTCTTCTTTATCTTCAGTGGTCATCCCTTCCATCGCTAATGCAATCGGCCAGATGTAATTTTCTGGAGTGTGAGATGATCCAATCCCTTTTGCATATTTCCCTTCATAGAAGTAAGGGTTCTCTTTACTTAGTAACGTTTTTCTCGTTGCTAAATATTGTTCATCTGTGGTAGAACAGTAACCTAAATACGGAGCAGCAATCAAATTAGGTACATTACTGTCATCCATAATAGAAGCGTTTCCTAATCCATCAACTTCATAAGCATAGATGGTTTCTCCTTGTTGGTTTTTAGTCAACGCATAGTCTTCGATTCCTTTTTGGATATCTTCTTTTAAACGTTTGGCTTCTTCAAGGATTGCTTTACTACTTGTTTCTTCCGTGAGAATGTTCGTAAAGATTTCTTCAATATAACCCAGCACTACTACAGCAAACATATTTGAAGGAACGAGGTAGCCATATTGACACGCATCATCGCTTGGACGAAAACCAGACCAAGTCATTCCAGTTGGTGCAACTGTACTTCCACGCCCGTCGTTGACTAAGGTATCTTCTTTCCTCGTCGTATCTCTTTCGAAAGTATAAGGAGATTGATTGTGATCTTGTTCGGTTTTGAAGACATGTAAGGCTTTTTTGATTCCTTCAACAAACGAATCATTCAATTGGTCCGTTCGACCAGTGTTCTTATATAATAAGTAAGCTAATTGGATAGGATAACATAAGGAATCGATTTCATATTTACGCTCCCAGATCCAATCATTCATTTCAGTATGGTCACTTTGATGCCCCGCTCCATTTGCTTCTTCATTGAATGCGTTTGCGTATGGATCGATGTTGATATATTCAAATTGTTTTTTGACAAGCCCACTAATCATCGAAGCTAAGTCTTCATCTTCTTTTGCAATGACTAAATATGGACGGACTTGAGCGGTAGAGTCACGCAACCACATCGCTGGAATATCACCAGTTAATAAGAAAGTCGTCCCGTCTTCATGTCTTTTGACTGTCGTTAACAATGTACTAGCAAAGGCAGCAGAGAAATTCGTTGCCCAATCTGCATGCTCTTCCCCACATTTTGCAGTAATTTCATCCATAAACTGTTGAACTGACTTTGGTATATCTTTATATGCCATTTATTTTCCTCTTTTCTTTATTGATATATCATAAGAGGATTATACCTCGTCGTTTTACAATTGTCTACGCTTTCAAAATGAGATTTTTCTTATTTACTTTTAGTGGTTTTATGCTATGATCTTTATATGATATATCTTATAAGAAGGTGCTTTTATGAATCAACCACTATACCAACAAATCTTTCATGACTTACAACAAGCAATTGCTGATGGATCGTTACCTGTTGACAGCCAGGTACCTACCGAAAAGGAATTGTCCACCAAGTATCAAGTGAGTCGAATCACTTCTAAACGTGCATTAACTGAATTAGAACAATTAGGTCTGATTTATCGTGTCAGAGGAAAAGGCAGTTTTGTCAAAGCAACGACTAGTGATCTTAATAGAAACGATGTGATTAAAAATAGTCGCATCCTGTTCCTACTTCCCTTTTTATCTGACCTTTCTGTCGGAGATTTTACAAAAGGACTAAATCCAGTGATGCAAGAAAATCAGTTAGAGGTCATGATGACGACTGTTGATTTTCTGGCAAACAAAACGGCGAAGGAAATCATGCAAGAATTTGACGGAATGATTTATTATGCGTTTGCGACCGATCAACATCTGGATCTGCTCTTTGAATTATCATTGAAACAATTCCCAGTTGTTGTTTTAGATAAAAAAATCTATGAACTTCCTTTTCCAACTGTCCTTTCAGATAATTTCCAAGGTGGTTCTTTGGCTACGGCTCATTTGATTTCAAAAGGGCATAAAAAGATTGCCTATCTTTTTGGTGAACAGGCGCATCCACAATCTGTCCGACAACGATACTTGGGTTACCTGGAAGCTTTGGACAAAGCCAATTTGCCGTTTCATACAACTTTAGATGCAAAAGGCACTACGATTGAAACATTACTGACCTACATCAATGAACATCAGGTCACTGCGTTTGTCTGCGAAAACGATCTGGTAGCTATTCAAACGATGAATCATTTAAAACAACAAGGCTATCGTATCCCAGATGATTTTTCGATCGTTGGATTCGATGATATCCAAGCAGCCGCTTTAGTTGATCCACCATTAACAACGATTGCTCAAGATTTCCACCAACTAGGAGAACTTGCAGGAAATGCTTTGATCACTTGGCTCAAAACAAATAACATTCCCGAAGATACGAGCCAACCAGTCTCATTTATTAAACGACACTCAACAAAGGAGATTTAACATGAACATTCAACATATTGATACTCGTCACGGTACAGCCAATCAAGCGAACTTCTCAAATGGGAACTGCCAGCCTTATACTGGTGTTCCTTTTGGGATGAATTACTTTGCCCCACAGACAACTGATCAAAAAGGTAGCTGGTGGTTCCATCCTGACGATCACACCTTCCAAGGCTACCGTTTGACTCATCAGCCAAGTCCATGGATGGGTGACTTCAGCTATTTTGTCTTCACTCCGATCAATGGGTTATTACCTGAAAATACCCTGTTCCATGCACAAAGTTCGTATCGTCCAGAAGAAAGCACATTCTGTCCAACTCATTTAACGATCAACCAATTACGTGATGGTATTCGCTCCACGTTGATCCCTAGCATGTACGGTGGTGTCCTAACCATTGATTACCACAAAAATGAGAGCGGTTTACTTTTGTCGTTTCCTGGTAAACATCAATTAGTTCTAAAAGATCCCTATACGATTGAAGGACAAGTCACTCATTTTGCAGGCGCCGAAGATTCTGATTTTACGTTCTATTTTGTCTTACATTTTGAACAGCCAATCCAATCAAAGGAATTGTCACAGTTAGCAGCCGATGACGCTGGGTCGGTTCCGATTTATTTTGGCGACGTAAAAAAACAAGTCATTCGTTTCGGTACTTCCTTCATCAGTTCTGAACAAGCTTCATTTAATCTAGAACAAGAGTTACATCAAACGCCTGATGACTATTTGCTGAATAGTTCACAACAATGGCAAAACTATTTTGACCGAATCAAAGTCGAGCATCATGATCCGCAACAGTTACGGACGTTTTACCACAATCTCTACCGTGTATTTTTATTCCCACAAACGTTCTATGAAATCGACTCGACCGGACAAAAAATCCATTATGATACCACTAGTCGAAGTGTAAAACCAGGTGTACTTTATACCAATAATGGTTTTTGGGATACTTATAAAACAGTGTATCCACTTTACTCTTTGATTGCTGTCGAAAAATATGAAGAGATGCTTGAAGGCTTTTTGAACAGCTATCGTGAAACTGGCTTTTTACCAAAATGGCTTTCGCCAGATGAGCGTGGACTCATGCCAGGAACATTGATTGATGCAGTGATCGCTGATGCCTCGGTTAAGGGAATCCGTAAAGATTTAATGGCTGAATTTCTCGAAGCAATGAAAAAAGGTGCTACGATCCAAAGTGAAAAACAAAATTACGGACGTCAAGGAACGACTGATTATCTAAAATATGGTTATGTACCAAATACTTACCACGAATCAATCAACCACACCCTTGATTACGCTTATAGTGACTTTTGTATCAGCCAAGTAGCCACCGATTTGAATGAAGCAGCAACCGCACAACACTATCAAAAGCAATCTTTCAATTATCAAAATGTCTTTGATCCGGAAACTGGCTTCATGCGTTCCAAAGATCCCGAAGGAAGATTCCGTACTCCGTTTTCTTCCACACGTTGGGGTCAGGATTATGCAGAAGGTAGCGCTTGGCAAAGTAGTTTTGCTGTTTACCATGATTTTGCTGGTTTGATCAATGCTCACGGTGGACCAGATCAATTTGAAGAAAAACTGATTGAATTATGTAACCAAGCACCGACTTTTGAAGTTGGCGGTTATGGTTTTGAGATCCATGAAATGAGTGAAATGGCAGCGATCGAGTTTGGACAAGTTGCCATCTCCAATCAACCAAGCTTCCACTATCCTTATTTATTCAGTTATATTGGTAAACCCGAAATGGCACAACCATTGATCAAACAATTGCTGACACAAACATTCGATGATACACCGACTGGTTATCCAGGAGATGAAGACAATGGGAGCATGGCAGGTTGGTATATCTTTAATAGTTTAGGCTTTTATCCTGTCACGCCAGGAACAGGTGAATATGTCATCGGGATGCCTTTAGTCGACAAAGCTGTGCTTACGTTGTCTAATGGTGAACATTTAACAATCGAAACAAGCCCTAATCACCCACAACAACAATTTATCCATGAGATCACAAGAAACGAAACTAGCTATCGCAAACTCTTCTTTACACATGAAGACTTGTTGACTGGTGGCACGATTGCTTATCAGTTGGGGATTGTTCCTAATCCTACAAAACACGACGCTGAAGACTTCCCTTTTTCTTTGACCAAATAAACAAGCTGACTTATTTGGTTGTTCTATAAGACAAAACACCTTCTTTGAATTTCTTAGTCTCAAAGAAGGTGTTTTGATAGATTTAGAATGAATTTTTCGATAAGATTATTTTTTATTTTTTTTCTTTTGACTATTTCCTTTTTTTACTAGTTGTTCAGTAACTTTGGCTAGTGTATCCGTGACCTCTGTTTTGACTTTAGTACCTGTTTCTTTCATGCTTGTATTTATTTTTATTGATGACTTCAATTGTTTTATTTTCAAAGAAGAGAACTTGTTGCCGATTACTTCTGTCTTTTCATTCGTAAATTCTACTGTCTTTTTTAACGCTCGTTTACTCACGTTCGTTATCCTATTTTTTTCTTTTTTACAATATGCACATAGTTTTTTAGGTTCAGATATTTCTCGTCCACAATTTGTACATTTATACATTGCTTTCCCCCCATTAGTCCGTTACATATCCACTTAAAATATACTCAGGATCCGCTTCGATCATATCAGAGATAGTATGAATCAACGTATGAATATCATCAATTGCTTCTGTTATTGGATTGGTTGATTTTTGAAAATACTCATCTAATTTTAACGCCATTTCTCTAGTCAAAATGCTTTCCAAATCTTTTTTATGGAGATTTAAGCTATAGTTCAAAGCAACATATTCATCTAAATCTGAAAGGCAATTTACTTGGATATTAAAACTCTCATTTATAAATAAAATATTTTGCAAAATATCATTTGCTGACTTTTCTTTATCACCAAATTTCATACGGTTTTTTCGGTAACTGATTACCTTTCCTTCTAACTGTTTTAACAATTGATATTTCACAGTAGTGATATCATTTAGCACATTAACTAATAACTGTTTTTTTATTTGAGGATCTTTTATTAACACTGATTGTTCATATTTCTCTTTAGCAGAAACTACACCTGCATAACGATCATTTTCAAAATTTTTGATTACTTCGTCTATTTTCAAATTAAGATCATCTAATTTGTCTTCGATTTTTTTAAGTTCTAACATGACTCCTACTACTATTGCTGCAGGACCCAAAGCTGAACAAACGCTTGTTCCATTTTTTAATGTCAAATTTTTAACAAATTCGCCACTTTTTTTATCAGCAATCTGTGCATATACTCCATCTTTCCCAGAGACAAAACGATACGTTCCATTTTTTAGTCCCTTTAATATTTCCGGTGGAATATCTAATACGTATTCTCCTTTATTTATAATTTCCATGACGGTACCACTCGTCACTATTGCCCCATTTAAATGTTTAACAATTTTTTCTGAAAAATGTAATTCCTTCACTTTTTCTACCAATTGGTTTTTTGGAACTCTGATACCCGCTTGCATTATCTCCATATTACGCCCCTCCATTATATTCAAAAACATTATACCGCTTAATGAAAAATAAATACTATCAATATTACTAAATAATGCTACTAAGAAGCAAAAAAATACCTACACTGATCTATATCCACAAAAAATTTCGTTTTTTATATTAAAAAAGCCTGAACTTTTAATCTCCTTCGAAAAAAGGAATTAAAAATTCAAGCTTTTTTTATTGAGATGATTTGTCTCACTATCAAAGGAGCAGACTCAGCCAAAAAATCAGCCGTTTCACTAGCCTAAGAATTCAAACACATCTGCTCGATCATATAATTTCAATACTTTCTCACATAAAAACTGAGTGAACAATGCTGCCGCAACTGGGACGACTAACCAGCTCAAAACAACAAGAGCCGGATTTAGACCTGCATCTAAAGAAGCTAAAGGACCAACTAAGCCAACGATCCCAAAACCAGCCGAGGCAGGGGTTCCTGAAATAGACAACAAAGCAACTGGAATAGCTGTAATCACTGCACTGATCAGACAAGGAACGAGAATAACCGGTCTGCGAAACAGATTAGGCATCATCATCTTCATCGCTCCTAACGTAATGGCGATCGTCACTCCTGATTTATTGACTTTCCACGAGTTCACGATCAAAACGAAAGTCGTTGCTGCGACACCCATTGCTGCCGCTCCTGCTGAAACACCATCTAGTTGGATCGCCACTCCGATTGCTACGGTGGAAATCGGTGAAATGATCAAGAAGGCAAAAGAACAGCCAATCAAGATCGACATCAGTAAAGGTTGTAGTGTCGTGAAATTATTGATAACCGTTCCGATGGCTGAGGTAATATCTGCCACATAAGGATAGAGATAAAACCCGATCACCCCTGCGCCGACACCAACAACGATCGGAGTCAACACAATCGCTACCGAACCAAACCGTTCACCAATCAGATAAATCAACCCAACTGCGATAGAAGCAGTGATCATCGTATTGATGATATCGCCTGTACCAGCACCAACGTACACACCTGTTTCACCAAGCTCAGGAGTAAACTTCACCACCCCTGACCCGACAAATGCGGCACCAGCCACCACCATCATCTTCATCGGTGCAAAACCAAATTGCAAAGCAATCAATCCACCGATAATCAACGGTGTCGCTAATTGGAAGATGACCGCCATTTGAGCAACAGCCATCGCAAAAGAAGAACCACTAAAGTATCTTAAAATCGCCCCTAATACTGCGTTAGGAATCAATCCGATGATAATCCCCGTTGCTGTACCAGCTAGTACTTTGTTCAGAAAAATCTTTGGTGACATGCTTTGTGTCTGTTCCATCAATTATCCCCCTTTATTTTACCTGCAAGCTATCTTCTTTCGCATGGATCAATTCTGTTAAGAAGTCACAATAAGGTGTTGCAATACCATATTTCTTCCCTTTTCTTGAAACCGCACCGTTGATGTAGTCGATTTCCGTCAAGCGGTGATTCTTGATCAAATCTTGATACATGGATGGATAATGTAATCCGATCGTTTCTGGATCGAAACAAGATTCACAATGAGCGATCACTTCTGGGATATCTAAGTAGATATTTTCAGCTTCTGCCACTGCCGCAAATTCACGAACAATCGTTTCCACCATCTTATGCGCAGTCGAAGTTTGACCTAACCCTGCCATGTTCACATCCAAAATCGTGCATAATCCATTCATCGTGCCATTCACACAAGCTTTACGGTAAATGGAATAATGGATGTTATCAGAGAATTTCGCATGTAAGCCTGATTCTGATAATTTTTCAGCTAGTGCTTTCGCTTGTTCTTCTTTGCCTTCTCCAAGATTTTGCAGCTCAATTGAACCACTTCCAAACAGTTTGACTTTTCCAGGTCCTTCTAAGCCCGCCGTCCACATGGTGTTACCAATATAAATGTTTGCCATTGGAACAAATTTTTCAATGATATCTTCATGTCCGATACCATTCAATAAGCATAATACTTCCGTTTCTTCTTTGATCAATGGACGGATATCTGTTAGCATTTTTTCTAATTGCATCGCTTTAGTAAATAAGATGATCAAATCTACCTGATCTTCTTCGCCTACTTCTGATTGAAGAACGACTGGTAACTTCTCAACTACTTCTTCGCCATTGAAATCTGCTTTTAACCCATGCTCTTTGATTTGTTGGACATGATCTGCCCAGCCGTCGATCAATAGTACTTCGTTTCCACCTTGATGTAACATCAGACCGAAACGACTTCCCATCGCTCCAGCTCCTGCAATTGCAATTTTCATGTTTTATTCCTCCCTTTTGCCTTACATTATACCTATCTAAGATTTATTACACAATTTTATTCTATAGCTTAGCCTTCTTTTTACACTACTTTACGTGAAATCAGCTTGCCTAAGAGAAAAATGGGCAATCCTAAACTTCTCCGTTCAATTGGAAGTTAGCAGAAAGATGTTTCAAATTACTTCCTTCCATCACTGCAAGCACAAAAAAACAAAGTAACCAAAAATCACTAGAAAGCTTTCGGCTACTTTGACAATAATCGATTAGCAGTGATCCCTAAGACAAAAGCGAGCTTTCCTATCATGCAAGAATAAAACCAACGCCCTCAACATTCACGGATCATTCTTCCGTTTCGACCAACATTTTCATTTTTAAGATGAATTCTGTAAAATTTTCTGCACCCGCTAACAATCGCACATTGATCGGATCAGAAACGATTTCGATAAACATTTCAAAAAAATCATTAAATTCTTTGGCTTCATCTTGTGAAATCGCAACTAAAGCCACGATCTGAACAGGATATTCGTCCCATTTGAGAGTTTCTTGCAAGGTCATAATCGAAAGGGCACTTTTTTTCGCCTGTTGTTCCAACGAGTGGGGTACTGCGATACCTGATGGGAAACTGGTCGATGACATCGCTTCTCGTTTTTCCATCCTCTGGGAAAATTCTTCCTCCACATACCCTGTCACTAACAATCGATCAAACAATTTTTCCCGAATCATTTTAGGCGTCTGATCGGTCGGATCAAATTGATTAAAATAGAGATCTTCAATAATAAACCGATCAATCAAATGAAACATCTGTTTCCGCCAATTACTTTTTCGCTTGGCAGTCACCCGTTTTTGGATCTTTGCAAAATCTTTGCGTGTCAAAATAGGATGGACATATACTGCGCCATTGATTTCAGTCACTCTGTCACGGTCAGAAGAGACATACACATCATTTTCCTGTATGCTTACTTCATGATGATCAACCGCCACGATCTCCACATCTTCCCCTAGCATACTACGAATATTTTGAACGTTTGTTTCTTCAAAATCATGGTAATTGTTGTGATCAACTAGCACTCGCAACTTTGGTCTTTTTTCTTTTTTGCTTTCTAAGTAAGCCCCGATGTGTAAAGCGATAAAAGAAATCTCATCCTCATTAAACCAAATCGCTAATTTTTCCTGTACCAACATCGACAAGTAAACCGCAATGTCATACGTTAACGGATAGGCTGTTTTAATATCTAAAAGGCTACTATTCCGGGTGAACCGTTCATATTGAGAGCGATCATAAAGATTTTGCAGATGGATAGCTAATTTATTGAAAAAAGCTTCATCTTGTAAATCAATCAAATAGGTTTCTTTGACTTTCTCTAAAACTTCATTTAGTGTTTCGATCACTCGAGCTTCAACAATTTTGGACAAGGATAGCTCTTTGCGATTCGTAAGATATTCATTTTGTAATCCAATAAAAAGTAAGGATAACTGCTTGACTTCAGCATCAGAAAAATGAATGTGATAAGTGTTCGAAAGAAGTTCAGTAATCTCCACACACAATTGAAATTCCGTTGCATCATTTCTTAATGGAAAGTCCTTCACACTTTTCAAATCATTTCCTTGGCGGATCCGTTCAATACTAATCGCAAAATGAAGCACAATATTGTTCATCGAATAGCGATTGATTTTGATTTTGTGTGAAGCTAAGACATCATGGATGGTTTGCTCTAGATCAATAAGCGAAAGCGTGCCAATCATATCTTGGACATGATACTTTAGTTTTTCCTGGTAATCGCCTTCCTCATACAATAGCGAAATCATGTAACGCCTTTTATCACTTTCTGATCCTTCTAAATAAATTTGATTGGCTTTGATCGTTAATTTCAATTGTTTGTTTTGAATCTCGTTACGTAAAAGCTGGATGTCATTTTTTAACGTTGACTCAGAGAGAAACATCGTGTCTGCCAAATCATAGAGATCAATGCCATGATTGCTTTTTAACAACGTCAAAAACAACTGTGATTGCCGGTCATTCGTTGTTTGGATCACTTGCTTATCCTGGGTAGGTTGTTTGATCCGATACCCTTGATTACTAGAAATAATTTGTTGCTCTGTCTCATTGATCTTTGTGATTTGATTACGAATGGTTCGAGTCGTACAGTTACAAAATGTTGCTAGTTCCGTCGCAGTGACCCAATGCTGCTGTCGTTTTGCAAGATACGCAATAATCTCTCTTTGCCTTTTCGTTGCCACTTTCTATCTCCCCCACACATGTGTTGCTATCCATTGATTTGCCACACTATCTCAAAAAAAGGTGGATACGAAGATCCATGTCTCGCATCACACCTATTCTTTAAACTGGCGACTTTACAAATTTTCTCCATTCGATTCAATCACATTTTTGTACCAGTAAAAACTATCTTTTTTAATTCGATCACCACTACCTTTTCCTTCATTATCCAGATCCACATAGATAAATCCATAACGTTTTTCCATTTGAGCAGATGAACAGCTGATAATGTCAATCGGCCCCCATGCACAATAAGCAATCACATTGACTCCATCATACATCGCACGTTTCATTTCTTCAATGTGACTAGCCAGATAATCGATCCGATAATCATCATGAATCTTGCCGTTCTCCAACTGGTCATACATTCCAAAGCCATTTTCTGCAATAATAATCGCTTTACCATAACGATCCCAATATTGCGACAGTGAATGATACAACCCTTTAGGATCCACTGCCCATCCCCATGGATTAGCTTTCAAGTTCGGGTTAGGTGTCACCGATGCAGGGTTCAAATCGTTTTTCTTGGAGTCGACCATTTGCGAATAATAATAAGAAATAGCCAAATAATCCATCGTATTCGCTTGTAAAATGGCTTTGTCTTCTTCAGTGATCTCGAGGTGGATATTATTTTCAGCAAAATAATTCAACGCATACTGAGGATATTCCCCTCGAAATTGCACATCTGTATAGAAATACTCCATCCGATTACGACGTAAAGCCAAAATGATATCATCTGGATCGCAAGAAAATGGATAGGCAGTGCAATCTGCAACCATCGTTCCGATTTGCATTTCAGGGTTGAGCTTTTTCCCATATTCATAGATTTTAGCACTGGCAACGAACTGATTATGGATCGCTTGATAACTAGCTTCTTCGTAATGATCCACCGTATCATAAGGTATAGCAGTTGAATTGAATGGTTCAAATTGGATCAAGTTGATCTGATTGATGACGATCCAGTACTTCACTTTATCTTTGTAACGATCTAAAATTGTTTTTCCATATTTTACAAATAGATCGATCACTTTCCGATTATGCCAACCCCCGTAGTTTAAAGTAATGTCTACCGGTGTTTCATAATGAAGCATCGTAATAATCGGCTCCATCCCTAACTCACGGATCTTATCAATCAACGCATCATAATAAGCCAAACCCGCTTCATTCGGTTCCGTTTCATCGCCCGTAGGAAAAATCCTCGACCAATCAATCGACGTCCGAAACGTTTTAAAGCCCATCTCTGCTAATAGCGCTAAATCTTCAGGATAGGTATGATAAAAATCGATCCCATGGCGTTTAGGATAATAGCCTTGTTCGTCTGTCATATTCGCCTTCAACTGAGCCAAAGACATTCCTTTATGTTGCTCTTCCGCAATTTCTGCATTTGTTTTATCCGCATGGAAAACATGTAAATCAGCGAGGCTGATGCCCTTACCATCAACTTGATACGCCCCTTCTGCTTGGTTGGCAGCAATCGCCCCTCCCCAAAGAAAATCTTTTGGCATTTTGTATTCTTTAAACATGAAATACCTCCTATTTAGTTAATTTTTTTGAAAAGTTTCGAAACAACCGCACCATATGTTCACCAATCAATATCTCACTTTGCGCTGTCATCAGCGTATCTTGCGCATGACAGAACAACGTAGAATAGCGGATCTGCTCTCCTGAAGCTTCCATTTGTAACGTATCTGTTTGCAAGCCGTGAGCAATCACCACTTCTTTATGTGCCGATTGAATCAATTCTTCTGCTTCATCGAACGCCATTTCCTCCAGTGCATTCAGACCTTTTACCAGTAATTCACGAGCATTACCTGCATGGATCAAAATATTCATCGATAATTCGTTTAGGCTATCTGTTTCTTCCACAAACTGTTGTGACATACTACTACCTCCAATTATTGAGCCGTTGAAGCTTGCATTGCTTTTGCTTGCGCCGCTTCTTGTTCTTCAGCAATTTTTTCTTGTTTTAATAATGAACTATCATATGCTTTAAAAAATGGTAAGAAGATAAACCATGTAATAACAAAGATCAACAGACAGACGATGACCGCACGGAAATCTTGAGTGGCTAAATAAGATGTAAATGGATATGGCATGTACCACAACAAGAATGATTGACTAGGAATATTCACGAAGCCCATATTCATCACCACATAAGAAATCGTTGGTACGATCAGTGCATTGATCCACATAGGAATCATCAAATAAGGATTAAAAGCAATCGGTGCCCCAAAAACCAACGGTTCATTAATATTAAAGATTGAAGGAATAAAGACCGCTTTACCAATCGCTTTTAATTGTGCTGATTTACTTAACAGCAACATCATCACAGACAAGGCCAAGGTAGTCCCCACACCACCCATTGATGAAAAAGCATAACAAGTTTCTTGAGTAGCAATGTTCATTGCTTGTCCACCATTTGCAACAGCCTCAGCATTAGCAGCTAATCCAGCCATATATACAGGATAGATGGCCGGCATCATCACCCAACCTGAAATACCGAACGTATATAAAAAGACTGGGATAAAAACGGATAAGACAAAACCTGGATAAGATTGCACGATTTTTGCCAATGGACTGAATGCCCAAACGACCACTTCAAAGAAGTCAACATTCATTTGTACCGTGATAAACCAACCAACGATCAAGATAAACGTAATCGGCAATAAACTATTAAACCACCCCACCACGAAATCAGGGATCGGTGTATCTTCATCGAAAAATGATCTTTTAGCAGCAAAATTCATCACACAGGCAACAAAAAGACCAGAAATAATCGCAAGAAACATGCCTGTAGCGCCAAACCGAGAAAGAATAAACGTAGCATTTCCTTCAGCAGATACTGTGGGAAATAGTAACATCATGAATAACACTAATCCGGTAGCACCTGAAATCAGCTTTTGACCGCTGTTTCCCTTTTTTTCCATGAGATAATAAGGAATCAAAAAAGAAACAATCAAACCAAACATCCCAAAAGAAAAATTACTAATCATTGAAAAATCAGGTAAACCTGCAAAAAGATTTTTTAGCAGAGAAACCACTGTAACTAAAGAACCAACAAAAACTAACGGCAAAGCCGCCATGATCGAATCTTGGATCGCCGAGACCCAAGGATTCTTAACAATTTTATTTACTTTTGGCGCAAATTTGTTCGTCATGAAGTCCATAATTTTATTCATCATTCGTTAGCCCTCCATACTTAAAATCAGATCTAGTGCCTTATCTCCATTTAAAGTGCCATAGGTTGCTTGTGGAATGACTGCTACTTTCACGTTCTTTCCTTCAATTTGTGCTTTGAGATCTGCCAACATATAAGACAAATGCGGACCAATCAACAGATAATTGATCTCATTGATCCGTTCATCCAATTGCGACTCACTAGCCGCTTTTACAGTTACTTCTTCCCCTCTTTTTTTCGCTGCTTTTCGAATAGCAGCCGCCATAAATCCACTAGAAGCACCAGAACCACAAATCAACAAAATATTTTTTGCCATCTTTACCATCTCCCCTTTTTTTCTTACACGTTTAGTTTAGCTACCAAGGTATGCGCTTTCAAATTTACTTTTTTCCTAGGTAGCGGAAATTAATTAACGTGAGGTTCTCTTTTAGCTATTATAGGGTACACTCTCCACTTTTCATTGCTCCACAAGTCCTGTTGAAAAATGTACTATGATAGCCAGGTTCATACCCTCTGTTGGCTAACATTCCTACGAGTATCCCCGTACTTCACTAATAAAGAAAAACATTCCCACAAAAAAAGAGAGCCGACCAGATTCATTCTGATCACGGCTCCCCCCACTATGACATTTTTTGATTTATGCTTTGTTATCAATAAACTCAGCATCCACTAATCATTCCTACCGTTACCTTAACCCAATGAAATCGGTTGGATATAATCTACCTGCCATTTTTGTTCTTTGTCTGAATAATTGAAATACCAGATCTGAGAAAAATATTGTCGCTGATGCTTGTACCCTGATAAGAGCAGGTTATTTTTTCGATCAATCGTATAATCATAGCAACTAAAATCAATTCGGATCGAGAAACTGTCTTCCTCTATTTGACGATAGTTCCCCAACTGTTGCAGGACGATTTTTTTAGTATGATTTTTAATACCTTCTGCTTGATTCTTTTGTAAGACTTGTTGATGCTCCAAAAATAATTTTTTCGTATAATAGCGCGAGGCTTTTTCCATTTTTTCATGTTCCCAAGCGTTTTGAATCGCAAAGAAGCTGGTTTCGATCTCTGAAAGCAATCTTTTCTTCGCTTTCTTTTTCCCCGGCATACGAGAAAATAGCTCTCTGGTCACACTGTGCTGTTCTTTCTTCCTTTTAAATAAAGCAAACGCCGCAAAACCACCAACAGACGCCCCCATTAATACATAGTCCTCTACGTCACCGTATGAACTCGATCGATAATACCCTCGTGATCGTCCGATAATTGGCCGATCGTCATAAAAATGATGTCCGACCGAACTACCACCAAAACTTCCACCAGATCCACCGCTTCTCGTTGAGCCACCTCCATGTCCACCCGCTACTGCAAAGCCCTGTACTGGCAAAGCCAATAAAAAGAACAGACACAACAAACAAGCCAAATAATGTTTCTTCATGTTCCCCCACCCCATTCATCTTCTGTTAGCAACAATCTAACGCTGAAATCCCTCATTGCTACACTAGCTCGGCAATTTCAGAAGCTATGTTATCAGTCCATTTATTTCATACGTTACTTTACAATAAATTGACTAGCAATAACTTAGTTATGAAAAAAAATTAATAAACGAACAAGTGAATGTTGAATCTGGGGTTCTGCTTGTTAAGTGTTAATCAATGCGTTAAAAGCAAGACTGCTAGAAGATGATCTATTCAAATTCTGTATTAACTATTGACTGGGTGAAAAAGAATGCTTATAAGCGTAGGATCTCTGTCGAATCTGAAAGATTGCCTTATCCAATAATCATTGATGAAATTCATCATGAACTAAATAAGAATAAAAAAACACCTAGTGATCTCACTAGATGTTAACGAATCTTTCAGTTTTTTGTCCTAGTACGAATATTTATGTTACGCAATTTTTTTCGAAACGAAACATTTGCCGATCAAGAAACGAATAAAAACAAAAAGATAGCTTACTAGACTGACAATAAAAGCAAGAATCATTGTAAAGGGATACTTAGAAGAAACTTCAATTACCGTTGTTCCTGCTTTTCCTTCAAATGTTGCTAATCCTTCATTGTTTTCAATCTTGGTATTTTGCCCATTCACTTTTGCTGTAGTTCCCCAGTAATCAAACACGGGTAACGTGATTTTTTTATCTTTAGCACCTTTGACTGTATAGACTATTTTGGAATCAGAAGCTTTATATGCTGCTGTTTGCCATTCATTGTCTACTCTTATTTCATGCTTTTGCAAATGCTCCTTATATTTCATGACTTCTAGTGGTGCATAGTCAAAGACCCCTCCAACACCTACAGTGATGTAACTACCTAGAGTGTCTTTATTCACCTCTAAATGGTCACCTAGTGTTGGCACTTTGTGATTATAATTGGCTTTAGTGGCTGCCGAAACAACAAACATGAAACAAACAATTGCTGCGATACTAAGTATTCTTTTTTTCTGACCAAATATCATCCTATTAAAAACAATGGATAAAATTAATGAGCCAAAAAGTACCTGAAACCCTAATATCCGCCAAGGAAATTGAAGCAAACGAACTGGAGTATTTTGCAATAGTGCCCATGGGACCAGCTTAGTTGATAATAACCAAGTAGCTACTGCAATCAGGTAAATCACTTTTTCCTTGCTCGTTAGCTTTTTAAAATACACAAGCGGAAGAATCAAGGAAACAACCCCGATAATCCCGATTGTAAAGGAGGCCAAATCATTATTCATGGCCCCAATCAAACTATCAGATACATTGATCGCTTGATTTTGCAGATCTGTTTTTCCTGGCTGATTGATGGATTGATACATGGTTTGCTTGAACATAGGATACCAAAAATAGGCCGTTAAAAGAATCGTCATTCCCACAGCTTTTGACATCTCCAACACCAAGCGAATGGTTTCTTCCTTATTTAGTTTATTCACAATCAGTTTGCCTATGATCATCATTCCAATGAAAAACGCACACATGAAAGTAGAGAGAACATGCGTATAAACAAGCAAACTCATACTGATTGCTAACGGGATCGCAGCCGTTGCTTTCTCATAGATCATTTTGTAAGCATAATACAATACTACAGGCATAATCGTCAGTGCAATCGCTTCTGCAATCGCTGAACGATGGTAAATATCAATCGTTCGATAGCTATAAAATGTATACAGACAGCTAAATAAAAAGGCAGCATCTACTCGCTTTAAAAATTTTTGACCATAATAAAACATCAATAGGATGGTACAAACATTCAACACCCATACGTATAAAATATAACTTACGATCAAATTATTGGTAATCCAATAAAAAATTACCGATGGAAAAAGGGTAAAGTAGGGGTAAAAATAGTTCACACCGCTGCCATAACTATTAAAAGTCGTAAAATTGATTGGTCCTGAGAATATAGAGGATAATCCTTTAATTCTGGAAAGATGAAATGCGATATCTCCTGTCGTAGAAATCGTTTGTGCATGCCTAAAATAATTCACAGAATAAAGACCCGCAATAAGTATTAATATAACAAATAAGAGCAATTTTTTCTTTATTTTCATTAGTGACTCCTTTCAAAAAATCATAATAAGTATAACGTAATTATTGGAATTTTTCATAATTTTTTCTGTTTTATTTAGTAAACTATCCTTTTAGAAACAGAAAAAAAGACTGAGACATCCATCTCACTCTTTGCTCTGGAAACAGATAAATGGTGTTCAAGCATCAGCTCCTTGCAATAAGCCTGAATTTTTCAAAACATGAGGAGCTGTTTCAAAAAATTCTTTCTTATTGGCATCGGAGCTAACCGATGCTTTCACAACCTCTTTTCCAAGAAATTTTCTTTCTAAGTTTGGAAGGACGTCTCCTCTAGCTATTCACAATCCGCTCGAAACCGTTCTTCAATTCATTATTCTCAGTTTCGTTGAAATACAAATAATTGTTTGGGTTTCCTTGATTTTGCTGAGTCACCATTACCTTAGGTTGATTTTGTTGGAAACCAAAGAAATACAAATGAGCTCCAGACGGTTTTGGATGATCGATATCAGAGTAGATCGCCACTAATTCAAATCCCGCTTGTCCTCTGCCATTTTCTGACCATTCTACGGTAACCGGTGTTTGATCAATCACCATAGACCATTGCCCATCAAAAATGTATTGTGGTACTTGCAATCCATAATAATTAGCATTCACATGATCATTGTAGCTTCTATACTGTTGTCCCATTTCCTGACCCCAAGTTGACATAAACGTAGCTAATTCAGTCGCCTTACTCGCATCCCAGCTATTTTTTTCAGCTGGCTGACTACTTGGTGTCGCAGACTCAGCCGTTGTAGTTTGAGTTGACTCTGATGTACTCGTCGCCGTGGACTCTGTTTTTACCTTTGTTTCTGATGAGCTGGATGATTCAGTCTTATCAGATTCTTTCGTCGTTGTTGAACCTGTCTTACTTGTTTTTGTAACAATAGTGTCTGTCGATTTACTTGAAGCATCTTTTGCCTGATCCGTTCCACAACCAGCTAGTACAAACAACAACCCCACAGCCAACAATATCCCCTTTTTCATTAATAAAACTCCTCCTTGATTGTTTCACTCATTCTAACAAACCAAACTTGAGATTATGCCGAAAATTTGAAAAATTATTTCTAACCAATCCCTCATCTGCAAACTAGAAAATTGGTTTAACCGTTACGAAATCAGAATCAGATACTCAAGAAAAGTTTTATGTAGATTTCTAAGGAGTAGTTCGCCATAGAAAATACTGATCAACTATAAGGAGACACGGAAAAATGCACTCCCTCATTTATCAATTATGACTAGTATCAAATACATCTAACTCTTTGTTCAGATATTCTCCGTAATTGCTGTGAATATACAGAACTTAAACCATTAGGCACAAGAGAAACAGCTAAAACAAATAGACTGATACAATTAACAAAAAAATCCTCAACGTCCGCCTTGTTTCTAGCGGTATCGTTGAGGAATACGATCATTGGTTGCTATTTCAAAAATGGCTGAAAATGGTGTCTCTAATAGACAATTTATTCACCCATAAAATAAAAGGCAACTCTATAAATTTTCTTTCTTTTCACGTTTGTTCTGCACTGCCATTCACTTTAGATCCCTTCATTGGAGGACCATTTTACTTTTTACTAAATTTTTTCTTCTCAGCAAATATCGAATAAAGATAAATAAAAAAGTTCCAACGCTTGTTAGTAATGCAAGAATCATCGTTGGCGGATAGGTGGAGGAAACCTCAATCGTAGTCGTTCCTTCTTTTCCTTTAACCGCTACTAACCCGTCATCATTTTCTATGCTAGTCGTTTGACCATTTACTTTCGCAACGGTTCCCCAATAATCAAACACAGGTAACGTGATTTTTTGCCCTTGCGCATCTTCCACTGTATAAATGATTTTTGAATCATACGCTTTATGAGAACTACTTTTCCATTCATTCCCAACTTTTACTTCATGTTTTTTCAACTGTTTTTTGTATTTCAGTGCATCAGACGGTGCATAATCATAAAGTCCCCCTGTCCCTGAAGTCGTGTAATGCTTAATCTCTTTTTTTGTCATAATCAGACGACCGTTATAGGATTGGATTTTTTGCGTATAATTTATTTTCGTTACTACTGTTAGTGTCAAAAGCAGGAGGACGATTCCGCCAATCCACCATATACTTTTTTTCTGATCTGGTCTGCATTTCAAAAAGACTATCACCAAGATCAATGATCCGAAAAGCACTTGAAACCCTAAGATTCTCCAAGGAAATTGAATCAATTGGATAGGTGTATTTTGGAAAAGAAACCATGGAAAAACATTCGTCGATAAAAACCACGTAGCTACTGCACAAAAATAAATGACTCTTTCTCTTCGTTCAAATCTTTTCAAAAAGAAAAGCGGGAGGACTAATGACACGACACCAATCGTTCCCATTGTAAATGTCGTCAAATCATTAGTCATCGCACCAAACAAACTTTCAAAAATGTTCACTCCCCGCTCCTGAAGGTTTGTGCGGAAAGGACGATTGATGCTTTGATGCAGGACTTGCTGCAGCATTGGGTACCAAACATACGCTGTTAAAAGAGTCGTCCAGCCGACAGCTTTTGCCATTCCAACAAACAAGTCCAAAATATTTTCTTTCTTTTTTCGTTTAGCCAAAAGTGAACCGATAAACAGAAACCCAATAACTATCACGCTCATAAACGTAAAAAGAGCATGCGTATAAATAAGCAAACTCATACTAACAGCTAAAGAAATCACACAATTCTTCTTTTCAAAAAGAAGTCTATGCGTGTAGTAGAGGACTACTGGCATAATCGTCAGAGCAATTGATTCTGAAATCGCTGAACGTTGGTAAATATCGATCATTCGATACCCGTAAAAAGTATAGAAACAACTAAATAAAAATGCCGCATCTACACGTTTAAAAAATTTCCGTCCGTAATAGAAGGTGATGAGTATTGTACACACATTCAGTACCCAAACATATAACATATAACTTAAGATCAAATTATGGGTAATCCAGTAAAAGATCACAGCTGGAAATAGGGTTAGATAAGGATAAAAAAAGTTGACCCCACCACCATAACTATTGAATGTAGTAAAATTGATCGGACCCGAAAATACAGAAGCCAATCCTTTGATCCTGGAAAAATGAAAAGCGATATCTCCTGTCGTTGCGATCTTTTCTGTATTATTAAAAAAGATAAAGGAATAAGTGCTTGCAATAGCTATTAGCAGAACAAACAAAATGATTTTTCGATTGAATCTCATAACAATTTTTATTTCTCCTTTCATACGTCACTCTATTTGAAATGACTCAGTGATTATTCATTGGGTGAATCACTCTCATTTTTATCATTTCATATTAAAAGAGCTTGCTAGTTATGTTTATGACATACTTATTTTTCTTAACTAACATGAAATACACTATACCTAATCAGCAAGAAAATATTTTTTCTATTCTCTCACTCATTCATTATTTTTTTCATCTTTTGAATAATGAAAAGGTGTGATTATTTTCAACATATGAGTTAGTTCCCTCAAAATCCATTATTAAACCTTAAGCTATCCATTGACGAATAGATGGTTTCATTATCCCTTCTCCCTTCTAAAGGACTGACAGATTTCAATTTATAACGTATGTGATTTTATCAAAAAACAACTAGTTTTGTCATTTAATAACCTATAACATAGACATGAAAAGGCTTCATCAAGTTGATGATTAAAAATATCGTTATTTTTATTTAAAGATTTATTTGAAACCTCAAGCTTATCCCTAACTCTAAAGCGCTGTTTAAGCAGTAGCCCCTTGAAATAAGCCGAAACCAACAAAAAATAGTCCCCTATCTCTAGATACCCATTGATAGACTTTATCGTGCCAAATTTCATTAAGTAACGTACTTTCTTTCAAAAAAACGTAAAAAACATTTATTAAGATGTTGGAATATGAGTAAAAAACGGATTTATAATCATACAAATTTTTTTGATTTTTGCGTACCTTAAAATCAAAAAATGGGACAATAATCAGATTTTTTCTGACTATTGTCCCACTCTCTTCATGGATATAATATATATTTAAATTTATATTTATTTCAGGTAACTACTACTACCAAAAATACCATTGGAAATGATTATAATAATCATTGTTCTAATTGTTAATATATGCAATTGCACTCCCACTACCAAATTTGATATCTGGTAAAGATCGTTTATATAAATTAAGTTCTCGCAAAGTATCTTCTCTATTCGATAATGCCTGAAACGCATAGCGTGTTCGACCATTTTCAAATTTCTTCGATTCAGAATATTGAGAAGAAACTTTATATGCTGCAACAACCGCATTGTCTGCTCCGGTATTAACAGCTATAACATAGCGAATACGATGAATTTTGTCACGACCAATTGCCCAGTTACCTAGCGTACGAGATTTTAAATTATTATCATCACGAAATCTGTCATCAATCGGATATTCTTTTGACTCATCTTTACAAAGATTAAAAGCATCTCTCACTTTTACCGCTAAAATCAACTCATCTGTCGCTATTTCATTTATAGACATCTCTTGGAAGCCATATTGTTCTTCTATCTCTTCTACTAACATTGCCTTAGAACCATGCCCTTTTACTAAATTTGTCAACGAAAGTCCTTGAACCAGTTGGGCATAATTGATCAACGCATTCTCACTGGCATAAGCCTCGCTCTCAGTTAACCCATAGCTGAGTATATAGCTTAATATTTGTAGGTTCATTCTGTTTATTTCTTGGATGATTCTTATTTTCAAGGTTCTAGCTGTTTCATTTTCTTCAAGTAAATCATCTTCTCTCAGCGTACCCAGTGCCGCTTGACGATGGGCAAAAATACGATTTTCTTTTCCTTTCCCGATATAAAAAGTCTGGTTGTTTCTAGGATCAACCAAACAGTAAACATAGTAAGGATGTTTTTCATCTTTTTGCAACTCAGCTAAAGTAGATGTAGAAAATTTTTTAAGTTCACTCATTTATACTCCTCTGTTTCACTATTTTTTCCCTGTCTCAGAAAAAATATCATTATTTATGATAAGGCGCACCCGCATTGATTCGAAAAGCGCGGTAGATTTGTTCGACGAGGATCAAGCGCATGAGTTGGTGGGGGTAGGTCATTTTGCCAAATGAGATTTGGGTGTTGCTGCGTTTCATGACGGCTTCGCTTAAGCCGAGTGAGCCACCGATGACAAAAGTGATCTGGCTTTTCCCTTGGATTCCTAGTTGGTCGATTTCTTTGGCGAAAGCTTCACTGGTTGGATTTTTCCCTTCGATCGCTAGTGCGTAGACGTATTCTTGTTCTTTGATTTTGCTCAAGATCCGCTCGCCTTCTTTTTCTTTGACTTGGCGCATTTGAGCTTCACTCAAGTTCTCAGGTGCTTTTTCATCGGGGACTTCGATTCGTTCGATTTTAGCGTATGCTTGCAGCCTTTTGACGTATTCATTGATTCCTTGGATCAAGTATTTCTCTTTTAGTTTACCGACTGAAATGATTTTGATATTCAATTGCTTTACTCCTTCATTTTTCCTCTTCATTGTTCGTTGTTCGTATTTCCTTCTTTTCTATTATAACGAAATGTTTGCTAAAAGAAAAAGCGAGTTATTTTTTATTTATTTAAAGATTCCCACATAGTTATGCACATCATCCACAGGTTTATCCACAGAAAAGACGATGATTTTGGCTTATTTTATAAGTATTTCTTAAGCAAACGTATGTTTTGCACCGATTTATCCACGTTTTCCACATCTTGTGGATAAAAAAGGGTATTGTTTTTCTGCGAGTTTTCCGCTGATTTCTACACAGGATTTGTGGAAAACTTTTTTCTTGTTTTTTCATCTGAACGCAATGATTTTTCCTAAAGTTTTTCATAAAAAGTTCATAGTCTCCAAGTAGACTAATCTTAACAAATAAGTCTATACTTAGAGATAGAAGAAAATGATAAATGGAGGCAGATCACATGGAGAGAAAAGATGTGACACCAAAAATGAAAAAGAATAATGGAATCTGGCGTAAGCTGGGTCTAGGCTTAGTCGGTGGAATTATTGGGGGCTTGGTAACGGCTGGTATTTTTTATGCTGTCATGGGTTCTGGAAACGCAGCGTCAAATTCGGGTGGTCATCAAAATTCAGCGGGCGAAACTGTCGTTGAGAATGTCAAAGTCAATGTCGATTCAGATATCACGAATGCGGTCGATAAAGTCCAAGATGCGGTGGTATCTGTTATCAATCTTCAAAGCCAAAATCAAGGGACCAACGGCTTTGGTCAACTGTTTGGCCAACAACAACAAGAAAGTTCTGATGATAGCAATCTAGAGGCTTCTAGTGAAGGTAGTGGTGTCATCTACAAAAAAAGTGGTAATTCCGCTTATATCGTAACGAATAATCACGTAGTAGAAGGGCAACAAGGATTAGAAGTTTTATTAAAAGATGGAACCAAAGTCAAAGCTGAATTAGTCGGAACGGATGCTTATTCTGACTTAGCCGTTTTGAAAATCAGTGCAGATAAAGTGAACAAAGTTGCTTCATTTGGTGACTCTAATTCATTGAAAGTAGGTGAACCTGCGATCGCAATTGGTTCTCCTCTAGGTTCTGAATATGCCAACTCTGTGACTTCGGGGATCATCTCTTCATTGAATCGCCAAGTAACCAGCACGAACGAGTCAAATCAAACGGTCAATATCAATGCGATCCAAACAGATGCTGCGATTAACCCTGGTAATTCTGGTGGTCCATTAGTCAATATTGAAGGACAAGTGATCGGGATCAATTCAAGTAAAATTGCAAGTACTTCTGCTTCTTCATCAGGTGTAAGCGTGGAAGGAATGGGCTTTGCGATCCCAAGTAACGATGTAGTAAATATTATCAACCAACTTGAAAAAGATGGAAAAGTAACCCGTCCTGCTCTAGGGATCACAATGGTTGACCTTTCAGCCGTTTCAACCCAACAACAAGAACAAATCTTGAAAATTCCTGAGTCTGTGACAAATGGTGTGATTGTTACCAGCGTTCAACCGGCGACACCTGCAGAAAAAGCTGGCTTGAAACAATATGATGTCATTACAAAAATCGATGATACTGATGTTTCTTCTGGTGTAGAATTACAATCTGTCTTGTATCAGAAAAAAGTCGGCGATTCAGTGAAGGTCACTTACTATCGCGGAAAAGAAAAGAAAACAACAACGATTCAATTAACAATTGATCAATCCGCATTAAAACAAAGTCAATCAGAGAACTCTGGTAACTAATAACTAATTTCCTATACAAAAACAGCACGGTTGCTCGGCAACTGTGCTGTTTTTTGCTTATTTTGGAAATGCTTCGCCAATCACTGCATCTTCTGGTAAAACAAGGATCCCTTTTTCTTTCGGTGCATCTGGTAATTGTAATTCTTTTGCCGAACAAATCATTCCGTGACTTTCAACCCCACGTAATGTTCCTGGCCAAATCATCATTCCATCAGGCATCATAGCTCCTGGTTTGGCAACAACGACTTTTTGTCCTGCTTCAATGTTCGGAGCGCCACAAACGATTTGTAAGACTTCCTCTTTACCTACTTGTGTTTCAGTGATCGATAAGTGATCAGAATCAGGATGTGGTACGCAAGTTTTGACGTAGCCAACAACGATTTTTGGTTCATTTTCTTCTGTTAACGTTTCTTCAAAACCAGCTTCTTTGATCAAGCGGTTCAACTGTGCAATTTGTTCTTCTGTTAGTTTGACTTGTCCGTTACCTTCGATCGTAAGATGGTCGGAGATATGGAAAAAATTCCAGCCAACGATTTGTCCTGTTTCATCTTTGATTTGAGCAACATTCCATTTACGGATGACCGTATTTTCGGTTCCATTGTCATTTGAGACGATGACCATCAAGGTATCTCCCACGTGCGCTTTATTATAAGCAAAAATCATGTTTTTTCCTCCATTATCCTTTGCTGACATTTATCTTAACAAAAAAAAAGTTTTTGTGCATGCTTTTTTTCATTCTTCAAAAAAAGTGCGAACAACTATGTTCTTAGTTATGGAATCGCAAGAATTTTCAATAGCAACGAGCCTGTGAAAGATATCCTTGCCCTTCACTCTAAAAAACGAGTAAACAGCATGCAAAAAGTCACTCTATCAGAAAATTTGCCGGAGAATCCCAAAAATAGGAGGAACTATTTTCGGATTCTCCGGCTTATTTCTTAGAGCTAGGCATTTCACTATCTCTTCGTTAACGTATTTAATTGACGGTGTTGTTCTCCACTTCATCAGAGACAATCAAGACATCACATGGTGCTCGGCGGATGACATAGCTGGAAACACTACCTGTCATAAATCGTTCAACCGCATTTAATCCTGATTGACCGACCATGATCAAATCGATCGCATATTTTTTTGGTAAGTTGACTGCCATTGATTCTCTAACAGAACCATAAGCAACGATTCCTTCGATTTTTTGATAGTCAACTGTTTTTCCATAAGCTTTGCAGTCTTCAATCATTTGTTTCGCTGCTTCTGTTTGTTGGTCAACTAGCGTTTGATCTATTGGGACATAGCCCATGAAATTATAAAATTGTTGGTCGATCACATTTGCTACATAGACGGTTCCGTCGTTTCTTCGAGCAACCTCAACTGCTTTTTTAAAGGCAGAAAGTGCTTGTTCACTTCCATCGATCCCGACCAAAATATTTTTATATTCTTGTTCCATCCTGATCCCTCCTAACAAATATCCAGATGTTAGCCGTTCGTCACACGATTTAAAAAATCCTCGATTTCTTGTTTTGTTTTCCGATCTTTATTCACTAGACGACCTAATTCTTTACCGTCTTTGATCACTACAAAACTTGGGATTCCAAAAATGTTCCACTCAGCGGCTACATCTATGTATTTGTCACGATCGACTTCAATAAAACGCCATGCGGCAAAATCATTTTCTATTTCTGGCATTTGAGGCTTGATAAAGCGACAATCGCCACACCAATCTGCGGTAAAGAAAAAGACACTGTTCCCTTTTTCAACGTAACCTGCTAATTCTTCTAAGTTTTCTGGAATAATCATTGCTGTCCCTCTTTTCTTCTTATATTTAAATTATACACCTTTCTTTAAAAGTCACCAACTCCTAACCAGTCCTCACTTTTGTATTCAAAAAATTCAGGTGCTTCAACAAAAAAAACGATTCACCGATTTCCCCCGTATTTACTGACTGACGAAAAAACAAGAAGACCTAAAAAGGAAGCCCAATAATAGGACTTCCTCTATTTCTGAACTTCTTAACTATTTACACTATCCTTCAGTCTCTGTTCCACGATCCATGGTTCTCGTTTCACTTCGTTTAAAGGATGTATTCTTATTTTCCGTAAACGATCGTATTGACAGTCGATTTGTCTAATCCTTTTAATGTTTGGATCAACATCTCTCTTGCTGCTTCAAAGTCACGAATGCTAAACATTGTTTGATGCGTATGAATGTAGCGTCCTACGACTCCGATCACCGTACTTGGGATTCCTTCGTTTTGTGTATGTGCCGCACCTGCATCTGTGCCGCCTTTTGAGACAAAGTATTGATATGGAATGTTGTTTGTTTCAGCCACGTCTAATAAGTATTCACGCAAGCGTGGTAACATGATCAATCCTGGGTCTTGGATACGCATCAACGTTCCTTCACCTAGATGTCCGAATGTCCCTTTTTTTGTTACCGTATCGTCTGCTGCTGAGCAATCGACTGCAAAGAATAGATCAGGTTTGAATTTGTTGACAGAAGCTTTTGACCCACGTAAACCAACTTCTTCTTGCACGTTTGCTCCTGCGATCAATGTATGACCTAGTTTTTCATTTTGCAGCGCTTCTAACGCTTCTAACACCATTGTACAACCATAGCGGTTATCCCATGATTTACTGATGATATTTTTACCATTAGCCGTTTTGATGGTTTCAGCGAATGGTACGATCGTATCGCCTGGCAATACGCCAAAGCTCATTGCTTCTTCACGTGATTCAAAACCAGCATCAAATAAGATATCTGTCACTTCCACTGATTTTTGGCCGCTTGTTCCACGTAATAAATGTGGTGGAACAGAAGAAGAAATACATGGGTAATTTTTGCCAGAAGAAGTCTTCAATGTGTAGCGTTGAGCAGAAACCACATACGGATTCCAGCCACCTAAAGGTACAACTTTGAATAAACCGTTGTCCTGGATTTGGGTTAGCATAAATCCTACTTCATCCATATGAGCCGCAACCATCACGCGTGGGGCATCTGCCTCTTCATGTTGGCGTAAGCCAAAGATTCCACCTAAACCATCTAGTTGTAATTCGTCCACTAAGGGTTCCATGTGCGCTTCCATATACGCACGAATGTCTTGTTCAAAACCACTTGTTCCTTGAAGTTCTGTTAACTCTTTGATTCGTTGAAATGTTTTTTCATCCATAATAAAGTTCGCCTAAGATTCAGACTATGCTCCTCTCAAATTTATAGTTGACTGACTAATTTGTATTGCTCTTAGTCAATCACTCACATTTATTATAGCTTATTTTAATTGATAGCGGTTATTTATTTCTAAGAAAAACACAGAGTATGGTAGAATAAATGAAGATAATCTTTTTGGACAAAGAAGGAGGTAAGACGTATGTATTCTGAAGAATGTGAGTCAAATAATTTTAAAAACGGTCTTGCTATAGGTATCGGACTTGGTTTAATCAGTGGCATCACTTCAATGGTTTTGTATCAACGTAAGAAAACGTTATCAGCTGATCAAGTCTTAGAACAAGTCAAAGAATCATTCTTAAAAGAAGGCTCCATCGAGGGGTCTTGGATCTCATTTGAAAAAGAACCGACTAGAAAATTTGCGATCCATTCCAAAGCTTATCGTGGAGGGATTTCCCGCCTGGAAGATGGCGAAATCATTTGCTACGAATTTTTAGCGGATGCGTATACCGGCACCGTGTTAGAGATTTCAAGAAAAAAGAATGAGTTGATTTAATAAAGCGAAGCCTCAGCTATCACCATGAACATAAAAATAGTGGTTTTATACGGGGCTTTTTACAATAGAAACAAAAAGAAGTGAAAATTCTCTCTAGGTACTAGCATTTAAGAATTTGATACAGTATTCTTAATAGAGATTTTGTTTTCTATGATTTAAGGAGAGTGAAAAATGGAACAACAAGAGAAAATTGCTGTTCTGATTCCTTGTTATAATGAAGAAGCGACGATTTCAACAGTCATTGCAGACTTTAGACGAGAATTACCGGAAGCAGAGATTTACGTATATGACAACAATTCGACTGATACCACCTATGAACTTGCCGTGGCGTGTGGGGCAATCGTCAAAAAAGAACCAAGACAAGGGAAAGGAAACGTCATTCGGCAAATGTTTTTTGATATTGATGCAGATTACTATCTCATGGTGGATGGTGATGATACCTATCCTGCCGAAGCGGTGCATGGATTACTGGATAAACTTCGCTCAGGTGAAGCGGATATGGTAATTGGTGACCGACTTTCAAATGGGACTTACTTTGACGAAAACAAACGTCCGTTTCATGATTTTGGGAACAATTTAGTGAAAAACACAATCACACGATTATATAAAACAAAAATACGAGACGTCATGACAGGCTACCGAGGATTTAATCGTATTTTTGTCAAAAGTTTCCCGATCATGAGTTCCGGATTCCAAATCGAAACTGAGCTGACGATCCATGCCTTAGACAAAAAATTCAAATTGGTCGAATTGCCGATCGATTACCGAGACCGTCCAGAAGGCAGTGAATCGAAACTGAATACATTTTCTGATGGATTTAAAGTGATCATGATGATCGTTAAAATGTGGAAAGACTACAAACCATTGATGTTTTTTGGCATCTGGACCTTTTTCTTTTTTGTATTCGGCTTATTTGCCGGTGTTCCAGTGATCCGAGAGTATATGCTGACTCACTTTATCACACGGGTGCCTTCTGCTATTTTAAGTACCGGATTGATGATCCTTGCCTTACTTTCATTAGTTACTGGGTTGATTTTAGATACTGTTGTAACGAATGCCAAAAAAGAATATGAACTAAATCTCTATCATGTCTATCATGAATGTCGAAAGCAAGAGCAACAGAAATAACGTAGAAATAACCAAAGAAACTAGCTGGGAAGAATCTAGCTTCTTTGGTATTTTTTTGCTTTTTGATATGCTAGTTATTTAGCTGTCCGAATCGTCACAAACTTCGCTACTACATATTCTTCCACACCGTAAGTTCCATTTTCCCGACCAAAGCCTGAATGCTTGACCCCTCCAAATGGCGTAGCTGAATTTGAAATAGCTGTATCATTGACACCGACCATCCCATATTGGAGTTTCTGGCTAACATTCGCGATCGTGTGGATATTCGTTGAGAAGAAGTAAGAAGCTAACCCAAAGATGGTATCATTGGCATCTTTGATCACTTCCTCTTCTTCCTTAAACGCAATCAACGGAATCACTGGTCCAAAGGTTTCTTGATAAAAGATGTCCATTTCCTTCGTGACACCATCCAAAACAGTGGGTTCAAAGAAATAGCCATGCGCATACTCTCCTTCTGTCAGTCGTTGCCCACCTGCTAAAATCTTGGCTCCTTTATCTACGGCATCTTTGATTTGTTCTTCTACCTTTTCCACACCTTCTTGATTAATCAAAGGTCCTGTCGTTGGATCATCTAAGCCATTACCAACGGATACTTGTTTGATTTTTTCGACGATCAATTTCGTAGCTTCATCTTTGATTGCTTCATGAAGAAAAATTCGATTAGGCGACGTACATACTTGTCCGTTATTGATGAATTTTGTTTTGATCAATTGATCCGTTGCTAATTCTAAATCTGCATCTGGAAAAATAATCAACGGCGCATGTCCGCCTAGTTCCATGGAAACTTTTTTCAACGTTGATGCTGCTTGTTTATTTAAGATTTGTCCTACTTCTGTCGAACCAGTGAAAGTGATTTTTTGCACGTCTTCTGATTCGGTTAGAATTTTACCGATCGTTGAGGAGTCTCCAGTCACGATATTGACGACTCCTGGAGGAAAGCCAGCTTGATCAAAAAGCTCCATTAACGCCAATGCAGAAAGCGGTGTCGCTTTTGCTGGTTTTAAGATAACCGTGCAGCCAGCCGCGATTGCTGGAGATATCTTACGGATAATCATATTGGATGGAAAGTTCCAAGGAGTGATTGCACCTACTACTCCAACTGATTCTTTACGTACTTGCCATTCATTGGTTGCCGGAGAAGGAATGATCTCGCCTAAGATTCTTTGCCCTTCGGCAGCATTCCACCGCAAATTTTCAACATTCGTGTTGATTTCTGAAGCAGCTTGTTTGAGTGGCTTTCCTTGTTCCATCGTCATGATCGTAGCTAAACGTTCACTGTCTTCTTCCACTAGATCTGCCATCTTGTTCATTAATTTTGCCCGTTGAGCAGGAGAAGTTTTTGACCACTCTTCAAATGCTTTCTTAGCGGCTTTGATTGCTTCGTGGGTTTCACTTTCTCCACCTTTTTGAACATTCGCTAAGGTTTCACCTGTTGCAGGGTTGATCACCTCGAAGGTACCTTCTGTTCCTGTCTGCCATTTGCCATTGATATAAAGACGAGTTTCGACTTTTGGTAAATCTCTTTTTGCCATGTGTCTCTTTCCTCCTTCTTATTCGGTACAAATCTACCCTAACACGGTTAAATTTAAAGCTCAAAGCATACGCATCAGATGACTTTCCTGCTTTTTGTTTTTAGGTGATTTCTGAATCTACTGCAGGTGCCATCATAGCTGATCCCTTTTGATTCGCTGCTCCTATCGATTCAGTTAAGTTCGGGATAGTTCCAAATTTCGCCTATCCAAAACCATTATATTTTCCACACTTTTAGTGATTTTATTCGAAAATATTATAAGATAATAAAATACTTTATGTTGGAGTGAAAATGTGTGAACAAAGACAGATATAAACAATTGAAACAAGCAGAATTAGGTGCAATCATTAGTATTGTCGCTTATATCGTAGTCTCGATACTGAAGTTGACTATCGGGAATCTCGCAAATTCTGAAGCGTTAAGAGCCGATGGCTTAAACAATTTTACGGATATCCTAGCTTCAGTTGCTGTATTGATTGGTTTGAGAATCTCACGCAAACCTGCAGACACTGAACATCGCTATGGTCACTGGAAAGCCGAAAATATTGCGAGTTTAATCACTTCGTTTATTATGTTATTGGTTGGTCTGGAAGTCTTGTACTCTTCGATTCTCTCGATTACTGACAAAAAAATGGAATCACCCGATATGACCGCAGCCATTGTTGGGATTGTCTCAGCGTTGATCATGTACGGGGTTTATCTCTTTAATAAAAAACTAGCCACAAAAGTCAACAGTCCTGGTTTACTAGCTGCAGCGAAAGACAATCTTAGTGACGCGTGGACAAGTATCGGTACAGCCGTGGCAGTGTTTGCGGCCTCCTTCAATTTGGGTTGGTTGGATAGTGCCGCTGCAATCGTCGTGGGTTTATTGATTTTAAAAACAGCAGTTGATATCTTTAGAGAAAGCTCCTTTTCTTTATCTGATGGCTTTGACCAACAAAAATTAGAGCGCTACAAACAAGCAGTCAATAACATCCCGGAAGTCCAAAGCGTGAAGAGTATCAAAGGGCGTACTTATGGTTCAAATACTTATGTAGATATCACTGTTACCATGGACCCTAATTTGACTGTCAAAGAAAGTCATGATATTTCTGATTTGATCGAACACACTTTATTTGAACAATTCCAAGTCCACGAAACAGATGTACATGTCGAGCCTGTGGAGAAGTCTTGAATAGCTGATAAAAAATGAAAAAAGAATCATTCGCCTTTTTTGAAAAGCGAGTGATTCTTCTTTTTTAGCTTTCTACTAAATCATCTTCCATATCAAATTCTAGTTGTTTGGCAGCATTCAGCTGGTCACTATAATAACTCGCTAGTTCTTCCGCTGATTGTGGGGTCAAATCTTCAAATGAGAAAGTGGTGTAAGCTTCCTGTGTTTCTCGACACACTGAAGTAATCTGCAACCCTTGTTGTTGATCAACAAACATATAGTTTTCTCCCGGAATGAATGATTCCCCACCCGTTCTGATCCGAAAGCCATTAAAACTCATTTGATACATCTCAAAAATTTTCGAATCATAGGATAACTGACGATTGACTGTAATACTTAATGCTTCACTGTCACTTTCGATATCTCGGTTTTTACCGATCGTGATGGCATAAAACAAGCCATAAAGATTATAGACTGACCATACTAACGTAACAATATAACCAAATTCATAGCCTTCCCCACGAATCAATCGGTAAAGAGCAATGATAAAAGCAAAAAGAATCCAGCAAAAAAGAACGATATGCGGGAACACCGTACGCCAATCAAATGCGTTACTCCCGACAATTTCTTTTTTCGTTACGTTGAATTTCTTTTGTGGTTTGAAAAATTCTTTTAATAATGCTCCTGTGTGGATCGGTGCCACAAAGCAATCATAAATGTGAGAACTCGTTAGATTTCTTATTTTAGGCACGTATAACCTAAAGGATAAGGTGATCATAACAAACGGCGGTAAAAAGAATAGTAACAATTGATGGTTGTTACTTCTTACAATAAAAATATCAAAAACCATAAACAGCGTAGGAGCTAATAAAAAAATAATTTTTTGGAAAGAAGTAAACCAATACAAATAAGAGTTGTAATAACATAATTTTTGCATCAATGACAACCCTTTTAACTTTCGTGGCTTGAAGTGGTCAAAAATCTGCTTCGTACCTTGTGCCCAACGCGAGCGTTGGGAAGCTAGTTCTTTCGCTGTATAAGGGGTAATTCCCAATGCATAAGCCTTGTTGATAAAGAGAGTCTCGTAGCCGGCATTTTGTAACAACATCCCTGTCGCCATGTCTTCTGTAATACTATTCGTTGGAACCCCACCGATTTCTTCTAAAGCACTTCTTCTAATAATTGCATTTGTCCCGATATGGATCAGGGCATTTTCTCGAGAAAGAGCTGGCTCCAAAAAGCGCATAAATAATTCTTGCTCATTATAAAAGGAATTTCTTAAAAGCTGAAATGGATCTTTATTATAGAAGGTTTGAGGATATTGAACGAGTGCCATTTTAGGATTTTTGAAATAATTAACGGCTTCAAAAATGATATTTTTTTTGACAATAAAATCTGCATCCAATAGTAGTACGAGGTCACTAGTCGTTTGTGAGAGTGCATAGTTGATGTTGCCGGCTTTCGCATGCTCATTGCCCTCTCGTGATTAATAACCGATGGAAAAACGTTCCGCCATCTCTTTTAATTCCTCACGATGACCATCATCGCAAATATATATTTTTTTATTGGGATATCGTAACGCTTTGACAGCCAAAGCCGTGGCGATCACTAATTTACTATTTTCGTTATACGTACAAATAAACGCCGCAACACTTGGTTGAAAACTCTCGTCATAGGCCTCATAGAGATGTTCATTTGACAATTTATTCGAAAATAGGTAAATAAAAAAACCGTAGACAAATAACCCGATAAATTCTGCAATGTAAAGAATGATCCCAAATATTAAAGAAACAGAACTATCTATTGGTATGGTATAAAACAAGCGCCATATCAAATAAACAGCTAAAAAAGTAATCGTGATCTTTGAAAAAAGCTGTTTGACAAAATCATATTTTTTTGCCAACAAATACAACAATATAATTATTAAAAACAACCCCGTCAGATAGTACAATTCCACATTATCTCCTCCTTTATGTTTATATTAAACATTATAATGGTTATTATAAAAAACAGTTAGTAAACGGTTTCCAGGAATCGTTTAGCTGTTTTTTTAAGATCATTTAGTTAGTTATGTAACCAAAAAGACTGTAGTAAAAGACGGCTTTCGTCTTCTGCTACAGTCACTTGTTTGCTAGTCCTTTTCAGTTGCATCATTCACTTTTTCGTTCTGGACTTTTCCATGTGCCACTTCCGTATCCTAAAATCGTTTTGATTGCTGGGATAAAGGTTGTCATGATGGTGATCGCATTGACCATCCAGAATAACAACATATACAATGGGGCAAATAACATATATTTCAATTTTCTTCCTTGATCGTCTACCACCAAAGATGCAATCAGTTGAATGATGCCTGAGATCATTTCGAAGCAAACAAACAGAAAACTAATCGTCAATGTCCGATAGATTTGTTCAAAATTTCCTTGATAAAGATAAATACCCATTAAAATAATAAAAACGAAAAATGAAATACAAAAGAACAACGACCAAATAATACTAAAAGTTTGATCAATAAACATGAACGTCCTGCCGATATTTTCAAAAGGATGGAAGAGGACTTTTTTAAAATTCGTCAACCAGACTTCCGTCCCCCCTTTTGCCCAACGTTTTCTCTGACGATAAAGCATCGGCAAACTTACTGGAACTTCCATAAAAAATATGATGGTTGGCGCAAACACCGAGATCCAGCCATTCAACTGATGATCCCACGCAATACTGATATCTTCTGTTGCCCGATCTTGACGAAAGCCGCCAACATCGATCAATGCGTCTTTTCGATACATGGTATTTGCCCCACTGTACGCATAAAGACCGCCAAGTACACCTGCTTGTGTTCGTTTGATGATCCCTACGATGCTCGAAAATTCAACAGTCTGGGATTTTCCAAGTAAAGACGTACGATTTTTCACGTCCATATTGGCAGTAACAGCAGAGATATTTCTACCACCAGGGCGAATAAAGTAATTCACATAATTTGACAAAGCATCTGGTTCAGGTACCGTATCCGCATCATTGCTTAAGATCAACCGACCTTTGGCAAAAGCCATCCCAATATCAAATGCGTGAGCTTTCCCCTTATTTTTATCAATGCGGATCACTCGTAATTTGGGGTATTTTTTTTGTAAACGAGCTAATATTGCTGGGGTTTCGTCAGTTGAACCATCATCTGTCACTAACACTTCATAATTCCCATAATTGATTTTTGTCATTAAATAATCGATTGTGTCTTCAATCACCACTTCTTCATTGTGGGCCGGTACCATGATCGTGATAAACGGTTCGACCTCTGTCGGAATCTCCGCCCAATCAATGTGCTTATATTTAAATAAAAACGAATAGCATAATACCCCAATAAACCATGCAAAACTGCCAAGGATTGGATAAGAAACAAGGATAAAATAAATGATCGTAGCTACAAAATCCAGTAGTTCATTACCTGTATGAATGACTCTGACCATTAGAGTTCGACCCCCTCGTTTTTGTAGAGGGTTTCGATCAAATCTTTTTCAAGATTTTGCTCTTCTGATACTACGTAATAGCAAACCGCTTCACGCTCTTCCTTAGGTCCAAAGCGCATGCTGAATTCCGTTTCTAAAATATCTCGACGCTTTTCTAATTTTTCTTCATCATACATTTTTTCACTTCTTAGCATCGTTTGGTAACGACGATTATTCCAACGAGTCATGAATAAGAATAAAAGAACAAAGCCTAAAAAAGCAACCGCTAAAAATAGCAACAAAAAAGAAAACGTTTTTCGTTCTTCCGGAAACGAATGCCATTGTAATCCTCTCCCTTTCATTGAAGCCCGAAACGAAATAGTTACCCAAATAAATGGAAAAATCACGCCACACCATCCTAGAATCGCAACAATCCATTGCTTGATTTTTAACCGTCGATTTCCTTTGGCAAAAAACTTATCCTTAATCAAAAGAGTTGCTACTTCTTCACGTTTTATTCGAGTATTCATTTTTCTCCCACCTTTAAAAAATAAATTTAGTCCCCTTTTATAAAAGCCTTTACATTTTTTGATGATGACAGCTAGACGAACAATTCATCAAAATGACCAACTAGACCTTACTTATACTTTACTTTTATTGTATTTATTTAAATTTGTTTATTTAATAGTAGCTTGTTTCTTGAAATATGTATGAGATTTGATCTTGACGTTAAGGTTTTCTTAATAAATTAAAATAACTAAAATAATAAAAATATAAAACAAGTTATCTTAGCGAGTCTCACTAAAGATAACTTGTTTTTTCTCTATTGATCTGTTACCAAAGAAATAACGACAGTTTTCATTGCTCGAGATATAGCCGTGTACATTTGCCTTCTTTCACGTGGGGTGTTCGGTTCAGCTGTTAGATAAATCAGTACGTGATCAAATTCGAGTCCTTTAGAAAGACTCAACGGGCGTACTTGGATGTTCAGCTGGTTGTTTTGCTCTACTTTTTGCTGTAACATCGTGGCTTGCTGTTCTTCCAACGTAATGACTGTTAATTGTTCACCCGTGTGCTGTTGTCGTTCATTGACCTGACTGAGCCACTGATCGAAAGTCGCTGCAGTCACAAATTCCGGCTCTTCCCCATAAGGACGAACGGGAACAATAGCGATCTTTTCTTTTTCCCCTGAATATTGGGTAAAGAGAGTCGTGATTGCCCCGCTTGAACGATAACTATTCAATAAATCATATCTCGTCACAGATCGTCCAGCCGTTGAAAAATAGCTTTCAATTGCTTCAAAAGAAGTCGTGGAATTAAAAATCCCCTGATTTTCATCTCCTACGAGTGTAAAGCGAGCGTTGGGGAAGATGTTTAACAAGAGCAAAAGTTGCGCACTCGTATAGTCTTGCACCTCATCGATCAACACGAACTTTTTGACTTGGGTGATTTTTTCGATCAGCAGATGGCGTACATGTAAACGTGCGACGGCTTCATCTAATGTACAAGGAATTGTCCGCTGATACTTATTCCCAGTGTAACTTTGATAAATCTCCTCAAATAAAAATTGTTCATTAACCCACGCCATCTGTTTGATTTGTTTCGTTACTGTTCGATATTTTCTTTGAAGCAATTGTTTGCCATAACTGACTAATTTCTCTGGCGATTCATCGGTGATCAACTGTTGGAAATACTTTTGTTGCATCTCTTCTGGTAAGGATAATAATTGATCTTTAATGGCGTCACTACCTGCTTGTTTCAGCAATTGCTTTTCCCAGTAGCGCAACAATCGGTCTTTAGTCGCTTGAAGTTTTTCTCTTAGATTCGGGTAATCGGGCGTGCTATCATAGATTTTTTTGATCACTTCTTTTGAGATCACGATTTTTTCCTTCTTTTTGATAGCTAAAAAGAAATCAGCCTGTTCAGTAAACAAGGAGGTCGCTTGCTCGATCTGCTTCATAAATGCCTGACTTCTGAGAACTGCTGTCCGGTCATCCACATCCGTCTGCGTAATCCGATGAAAATAAGCTTTTTCTGACTCAACATTCCCTAAAAAAAGTTGTTCCACCAACTGAAGCATCGTGACATTCAACGGATTTTTTTCACCTAACGAAGGTAATACCTTACCGATATAATCAATAAATTGATGGTTCGGTGACAAAATCAGCAAATCATCCGCAGAAAGTTGGTTTCGGTATTGATAAAGCAAATAAGCAATTCGCTGCATGATCGTTGAGGTTTTCCCACTGCCTGCCACGCCATTGACTAAGATATTTTGGCTTGTAGTGTCTCGGATGATCGTATTTTGTTCGGATTGGATCGTAGCCGTGATTGCCTTCATCTCTGACGTCTCACTTTGTTCTAAAGCATCAAGTAAGACATCGTCTTGGATTGCTACCGAGGTGTCAAAAAAGTGGAGCAATTGATCTTTTTTGATGATAAATTGACGTCGCTCATGGATCATTACCTCGATTTGGTTTTGATTCACTAAATAAGAAGAATGACCTAAATCGTTGTTATAGAAAAGAGAAGCAATCGGCGAACGCCAATCATAAACCAAGGTTTCATCTTCATCATTGGTAAAGTTAGCCGTCCCAATATAAAAAGCTTCGTGACTGTTTTTTCCTTGTGCTTCTTCCTCTAAAAAATCAATTTCGATCTTCCCAAAATAGGGACTCATCAATAGCCGTTCGATTTTTTTCAAAGTCTCATTAGCTGATTGGATCTTGAGATTCAATTGATCGATTTCGCGATTTTTCATCTCAATCAGTGAATACGTATCAAGATTGTCTAAATAACTGTCAAAATTGATCCGAATATCTTCAGACATCGTTTGTAGAGAGTCCCGACCGTACGCACTGGTTTCTTGTAATAGTTGCTGATACTCTTCCTGCTTTTCTAGTAATTGCCGATAAACTGACGCTAGATAGGCTTCTTCTAAATTTCGTGTGTTGACCATACACATTCTCCTTTGATTCGAAGTAGTAGAACTAACCAGTCTAGCGCCATTTTACTAAGAATGCAAGGCAAAGCTCTATTTTTCTGGATAAATCAAGTCTTCTGGACGAACAGCGTGATACAAAGCAAAGGCGCCATCGAGATTTTGGACATGAAAGCCTGCTTGTTTCAAGATACGTTCTGCTAAGTAACTACGCAGTCCACTATGACAGCTGACAATGTATTCTTTCTCATGGTCTAATTCCGCCAATCGACAGCGTAAATCATTTAAAGGAATATTCAGCGCATCTTTAAAAGCACCGTTTTGCAACTCGCCTTCATTACGAACATCGAGTAAGATTTTTCCTTGTGCAAGTGCTTCTGGCAATTCATGCCATTGGATCGTATCACTTAGCCCTTCTGCGACATTCATGGCCACATATCCCAACATGTTCACTGGATCTTTCGCAGAACCAAAAGGTGGCGCATAGGTAAATTCTAATTCCGGCAAATCAAAAATCGTTAGTTGTCCTTTGATGGCTGTGGCTAAACTATCGATTCGTTTATCAACACCTTTGGCACCCACTCCTTGTGCACCATAGATTTCACCTGTCTTAGGATGAAAGATCAGTTTTAATAAAATATCTGTAGCTTCAGGATAGTAACTAGCATGGTCTTTCCCAGAAACATGGACTACTGAGAAAGGTAAGTTGGCTTGTTGGGCCATTCTTTCTGTTAATCCAGTAGAAGCGGCAGCAAGGTCAAAGACCCGCACAATTGACGTACCAAGACTTCCTCGATTGTTACGAACGATTCCCGCTATATTATCTGCTGCTTGTCGCCCTTGACGGTTAGCAGGAGAAGCGAGAGAAATCAACGCATCGGCACCTGTAATTTGTTGTTTGACAACGATGGCATCTCCCACCGCATAGATGGAAGGGTCACTTGTTTGATAGTGTTCATTGACTACGATCCCCCCACGCAGCCCTGTTTCAAGTCCAGCCATTTTTGCCAATGTACTGTCTGGCTGAACACCTACTGAGAGGATCGTTAAATCAGAATCGATCGTTGTGCCATCATCTAATCGTAACTGCTTGCCACCATGTTCAAATGCAGTGACAGAACGTTTTGTTTGGACATGGACGCCTTGTTTAATGAGTTCATGTTGGATATGCACCGCCATTTCTTCATCTAAAGAAGGCAGGACATGTGGTGCCAGTTCTACAATTGAAACTGCCAGTCCACGTTTTTTTAAATTCTCTGCCATTTCCAATCCGATAAAGCCTGCCCCTACTACGACAGCTTTTTTGGGTTGTTCTTCAAGAGCAGTCATTACCATATCAATATCCGGTACATTTCTAACAGTATAAACATTTTTGGCTTCTGCTAATCCTGAAATAGCTGGTCTGACTGGTTTTGCCCCTGGGGAAAGAAGCAACACATCATAACTTTCCTGCCATTTTTTCCCGTCAGATAAAACTTCAACTTTCTTTTCATCTGGATAAACGGCTGTGACTTCATGATTGGGACGCACATCTAATTGAAAACGAGCAGCCAATGATTCTGGTGTTTGTACCAAAAGATTCTCTCTCTCACTGATCTCACCAGAGAGATAATAAGGTAACCCGCAATTGGCAAATGAGACATACGGTCCTTTTTCAAACACGACGATTTCAGCATCTTCTTTTAAACGACGTAATCTAGTAGCAGCAGACATTCCCCCTGCTACCCCGCCGACAATAACAATTTTCATTTATTTCCCTCCTACTATTGGTTCAAACCATTGATTCATTCCACCACGTACATTGATAACATCATACCCCATTTTCTTCAACTCTTTCGTAGCTTGTTTGCTCCGCATTCCCGATTGACAGATGATATAGACAGGCGCTTCTTGTTTTCCTTTGAAACTTAGAATACGTTGAAGTGGAATATTTTTCGCTTGTCTGATATGCCCCCCTTGGTATTCTGCTGGTGTTCTTACATCGATCAACTGAATAGAACCATTCAATTTTTCTTTTAATTCCGCTGTTGAGATTGATTTGACTGTTTGAAATAGTGACATCTTGATTTCCACCTTTTTTATTTTTTATAAATACCTTACGGGGTATATTCAACACAAAAAAGAGAGAATTGTCAACTATTCAAATTCTAGCTTTTTTAAATCGACATAATTATTTACAAAATATACCTACATAGGGTATCATCTCACTAGAAGCATAAAGGAGGTTTTCAAATGGAAATCAATGACAAGAACATCATCAATCGACTAAAACGAACAGAAGGACAAATTCGCGGCATCCAAAAGATGATTGAAGAAGAGAAAGACTGTATGGCAATTATCACACAATTAAGTGCCGTTCGTTCTAGCATTGATCGTGTCATGGGAATGATCGTGGCAGAAAACTTAAAAGACTGTTTGGAGCATCCAGAAAACAGCGCAGAAGAGCAAGCCAAAAAAATGGAACAAGCAATCAACTTGATCATCAAAAAATAAGGAGAGACTCAAATGAAAGTTGTTTTTCATATCGATGAAACGAGAAAGTGGCATGAAACGATGAATAACGTCAAGAACCTATTGAAAATCGCTCCTGAAACGACGATTGTGGTTAGTGTCAACGGTGAAGGCATCACCGGCTACCTTGATCCAGCAAATGAAGAATTTCTTGCTTTAGGGGTTACCTTCCACGCTTGTGCTAATGCGCTACGTGGCAATCACATCAGTACAGAATCCTTGCCTGAAAAGGTTATCGTGGTACCAGCTGGTATTTTAGACCTCATTGAATTACAAGAAAAAGGCTATGCTTATATCAAACCTTAAGACTACTAGCTTCGAGAGTTAAGCAAGGTTCTCCTACAGAATTTAAAACAATGAGCGGAAATCCATCCCCTCATCAAGTAAAAGAACTCAAACCACTTCCTTGGTTTGAGTTCTTTTATTTGTATTTAAGACATTACTCTCTTATTTCAATAGTTTATGATATTCACGGATATACAAAACGAAGGATTGAAGCAAGCTATAAGTGATCAATCCAAATATCCAATTGACCCAGATCGCAGGAAGTTCGGGAAACAACAGTAAAAGCACCATGCCTGCGTAAATGACCGCAGTTGCTAATTTCCCATACCATTTTGCTCCATCTAATTTCACATTTTTTCTCAATCCAATGATACCAGCAAAAAACATGAACCCTTCTTTGATCAGAAATAAACCGAATATCCACCAAATCATCGGTCGATACCAAGCCATGGAAAGGATCAAGACCAGTTGCGTCAACTTGTCTGCCACTGGATCTAATAATTTCCCCAATTCCGTGATTTGGTTGAACTTACGAGCAATAAATCCATCTAAAAAGTCAGTGATTCCTGATAGAGCAATCAAGATACCGGCAAGCATAAACGATTGCTCTAAAACAAAGTAAAAATAAAACGGCAAAAGAACCACACGAAAAATTGATAAGAGATTAGGGATCGTTCCTATTTCTTTTCGCCAATTCGAAGTCAGTTTCATCCATGACATCTCCCTAAATAAACTTTGTTCCATTTTAACCTAAATCGGTACAAGTGCCAATTTTTTCCCGTTGTCTAAAGTCATGAATAACTCTCCAATTTAGCTATTCACATACTTAGATCGTAAAAACTACTGGAACGACTGTCGAAAAAAGACGAGAGCTATTGGCTATTCCTCTTTAAAACAATGCCTTCATTTAACCCCTAGTCTCTTTTTTCTCGTCGTTCTTTAGCTTCTTTGGCTAATTTTTTATGCGCTTTTTTCGATCCTCGCGCTAGATCTTTTTGCCATTTTCTAGTTTGAAAGTCTGTAAACAAATGGTCTAATTCATAACCGACTGGATATAACTTTTCTGCTGACATCTTTAACGTGAGACGTTTTCGTGGGACATTGATTAACTCTTTATCCAAGAAAATCGTAACCGTTTCTTCTGCTGTATCTTCATAAACTAAGGCTTCTTGTTGGTGGACCGCAGAATATACCCGATCCCCTTTCGAAAATTGTTGCACTTGTGTCTTCGTCCTAGGCTCGTTTACTTTCGTTGTCTGAAACAATTTTTTGGTTGTCCGATAAGCTTTATGCTGGATATAATATTGGGCTTGTTCGATCAAGGTTTGCGACATGTTCATTTTTTGAGCGATCCATAGCGCTTGGCTTTCTCCTGTTTCCCCCACTTGAAGAAGGTATTTAGGTTTCAATGCTTCTTTATCAAATGCCATTGCGGCTGGAATAAAATCTTCATGATCATTCGCAAATTTTTTGATTTCGCCATAATGAGTAGTTGCAACGATCAGTGCCCCTTGTTCATACATGGCTTCCATGATAGCAACTGCTAGCGCCGCCCCTTCATTAGGTTCTGTGCCACTGCCGATCTCATCAAGTAATACAAGGGTATTTCTACTCACCTTGCGTAACATCTCGGCAATATTTTGCATATGACCAGAAAACGTACTTAACGCATTCTCGATCGTTTGCTGATCTCCAATATCCACAAAAATCTCATCGAAAACAGCTAGCTCTGTTCCTTCGGCTGCCGGAACCTGTAAACCAAACATCGCCATCAATGTTAATAACCCGACTGTTTTTAATACGACGGTCTTACCACCTGCGTTTGCTCCTGTGATCACTAATCCTCGATAGTCTTTACCAAGTTCAAAATCTAACGGAACAGCCTTTCCTTGAATCAGCGGATGCCTCCCTTGTTTGATCTTGATGTATTCTGATTGATTGATCAGTGGTGTCACACCATGGATTTCTCGACTATACTTCCCTCTGGCGAAAATGATATCTAATCTAGTAATCGTTTCGATGATCAAATCGATTGCTTGTTCTTGTTCTGCTAAAGCACCAGTCAAATAAGCTAAAATTTGATATTCTTCTGCTATTTCTTCTGCTTTTAACAATTGATAATTCATACTCGCTTTTTCCACAGCCGTTGGTTCGATAAAGACGGTCGTTCCTTTATTTGACTGTTCAATAATCGTGCCTAGCACTTTGTTTTTATAACTAGCTTTGATTGGGATCGTATAGTGATCGCCTTTTTGAACAATCATTGCTTCTTGGATCATTTCTTTGTTATGCGGATGTCTTAGAAACTTTAAAAGACGATCTTGGATTTCTTTTTCTGTTAATTGTAATTGTTTTCGTACTTTCCGTAAATTTCGTGAGGCTTCATCACTCACTTTTTGGTTCTTGATTTGTTGATAGATCAACTCTTCGACCATCGACAAATCAGGCATATTCTTACTATACACATGCAACAAGGGTGTTTGATATTGATTTTTTTCAAAAAAACGACGGATCATTCGACTACTTCTTAAAAAGTCTGCATACTCGATCAATTCAGTTGGTGTCAGTAAAAAGCCTTTTTTCACTTGGGAAGTCAACGCATCAATCCGTGTCAATCCCATAAAGGGAACGTGTTGCTGACTTTCTAAGATTTGTCGCGCTTCTTTTGTTTCTTCTTGGCGATTTTTGACTGTCTGTAGATTAGTTTGCGGGGTCATTTCTTCGATACGCTTTTTGCTATATTGTCCAATAGCTCGTTTTTTCACTTCTTCTTTGATTTGATTAAATTGTAATTTATCGATTGTTTGTTTCATATTCTCTCCTTTTTTGAAGAGATACCTGTCCTAAAATAAATAAGACCTAGGAAAAATAAAAAGATGAGGAACATCTCAAATAAGACGCGCCCCATCCCTCATTAATAGAATTGTTGGTTATGAAATGACAGGTATCATCTATAAGCATGCCAAATAAGCTTACGGCTCTATTGGCTATTCAACTTACTACGTTAGATACCTGCTACACTCATCAAAATACCTCATTCATCTAGGTTTTATTTATTTTCAAATTCACTATAGCAAGTTTAGCTGTCACTGTCAATCAATAACGAAAGCCCTTTATTTCACTCTGGTTAGTTCAATCAAGACCCATGAACAAATCTAAAAAAATTTTCTGTTTGTCAGCAAAGCACCCCGTTGATTTTGCGATCTTCAATAACCCATTTTTTAAAGCGCTGCTCTTTGTCAAGTTCTAAAAAACGGTAAAATAGAAGACCTATTTTACCGTTTTCTATATTATTTATTAAGGAATAACACACTTTATCGCTTTTTTATACCATCAACATGTACATGCCCACAGCCACGACAGCTCCGACCATTGGCGCTACTACTGGTATCCATGAATAGCCCCAGTCTGAGTTTCCTTTGTTTGCAATTGGTAGAATCGCATGGGTCAGACGTGGACCTAGGTCACGAGCTGGGTTGATCGCATAGCCAGTTGGTCCACCTAGGGAAAGACCGATTGCTAAGATCAAACCTCCGACAGCAAAGACATTCGTACCATCGGCAAATGAGTTTTGTCCAAACGCTAATAATCCTAGTACTAAAACGAAGGTACCGATCAACTCGGTGATAAAGTTCGCTGGATAATTTCGAATGGCAGGACCTGTCGCAAATGTACCTAAAATTGCGCCTTGGTCTTTCGTCACACTCCAATGTGGTAAATACGTCAACCATACTAAAACAGCTCCGACGATCGCACCTAACATTTGCGCAATAATAAACGGAATCACTAGGTTCCAGCCAATTGCACCGGTCATCGCCATCGCTAAAGATACGGCTGGATTCAAATGAGCAGGTCCCATAAATCCGGAAATATAGACAGCCATTGTAACGGCTAGTCCCCAACCAAAAGCAATTACGATCCAACCAGAAGCTTGGGCTTTACTCTTGTTCAAGTTAACCGCAGCACATACCCCATCACCAAGTAAAACTAAAATCATCGTACCAATAAATTCTCCCATGATCTGCGTCATTTCTGCACTCATCTATTTTTCCCCCTTCAATTCACGTAGATCCGACTCTGCGATCAATTCTTCTAAATGAGCTTCTTGACGCTTCTTCTCTTCTGCTGACCAAGCGAAGTAAGACGCAATGGCATCAATGATCGGTTGTTTGATTGCATCAAGTTGATCACGTTCAAACAACAAGTGATTCGTGCGGCGAATCAAGTAGTCGCCTGGTGCTAATACCATTTCTTCTTCTAACCCATAACGTAAACGAGCAGATTCAGCTAAACTTAGTCCTTCATACGGTGTCATTTCTTTTGCCAAAGCAAAAATCTTTTTCGCATTGGTTCCATAAAAATCTGCAATGTATTTTGCATCAGCTTCTGCTAAACCAGATTCAACTCCGATTTTTGTCAATTCTTCCACAGTTTCTTCCAGTTTCGTTGGATCAAAATCTCCACCGGAAACGGGATAATGTTTCGAATCGATTTCTTTTACTGACATCCGGTAGTCATCTTTCAATAACTGGCGGATTAATTTTAGTGCACCCTCTGCCATCTTACGGTAGTCTGTGATCTTCCCGCCTGATAGTGTCACCAAACCATCCGATTCACGTTCTAACGAGCTGCCTCGAGAAATCGAAGAAGGGGCTTTTTCATCACGGCTGTTTTCTAAATGATTCAATACGTCCTCTACTTCTAATCGAGAAGCCTTGTTTTCTTTATATTCAGTAACCGTATCAACGACTTTACTAAAACTTTTATCTGAAATAGAGCCGTTGTCGCCACCGTTATAGTCAGAACCAGAATTACCAATCAATAATGGTCGTAACCCTGCCCAACTTGATTCGATGTCTGCGAGGGTGATGTTTGCATCTGGGTAACGATGATTGATGACATCTAATAAATAGTCCACATCTTCTTGCGTTACTTTTGGATCCGTATAGTCCCCTTGATAGTCCGTATCTGTCGTTCCAAAATACGTTTTATTTTCTCGTGGAATGGCAAAAACCATTCGGCCATCTTGTTTGCCCGTGTCAAAATATGTTGGTTGTGGAACAGGCAGTTTTTTAGCATCTACGACTAGATGAACACCTTTGGTTGGTCGCATCTTAGGTGATACCGCACGTTTGAAATTCAAGTTACGGATTTTATCGACCCATGGACCACTTGTATTGATCACTATTTTTGCGTGGATTTCCACGACTTGATCCGTTAGCAGATCACGTGCTTTGACACCCACGATTTGATCTCCTTCATATAAAAAGCCAATCGCTTTCATTTTACTTACTAGATAAGCACCATCTTCTGCTGCTTTTTTGATGTTATCGATCACTAAACGTGAATCATTGTTCCGAAAATCTAGATAAACACCAGCGCCCTTTAACCCTTCTTTTTTCAAAAATGGTTCTCGTTCTAACACTTCTTCTGGTGTCAGCGTATAGTTTTCATATTTTGTTCCAGTCACATTTGCCAATTTATCGTAGAGATCCATTGCCACTTTGACTGAAAACATATTAAACGTCGTTGCACCCTCATCTTCATAGATCGGTAGTAACATTGGATCAGGTTTCGGAATGTGCGGTGCAATGCCTTGGACCACCGCTCGTTCGCCTACAGTATCTGCTACAACTTCGACGTCAAAAGTTTTAAGATAACGAATCCCTCCGTGTACTAATTTTGTGGAGCGTGAAGAAGTACCTTCTGCAAAGTCTTGCATTTCGATTAGCCCCGTTTTAATTCCTGATGCTGCGGCTTGAAGCGCCACACCAGCCCCTGTGATACCGCCACCAATAATCAGCAGATCCAACTTTTCGTGTTGCATTTTTTCAATACTTTCTTGTCTTGTTCCTCTTGAAAACATGACATTCCCTCCCTTTACTCAAATGCTTGTGTTGCTACTACCGCTTTTTTCCAACCGCCATATAATTTTTCTCTACGCTCTTCAGGCATCTCTACTTCAAACATCTTGCCTGCTTCATAAAATTCTCTGATTTCATCTGTATCTTTCCAAAAACCAACAGCTAAACCAGCTAGAAAGGCAGCACCTAATGCCGTAGTTTCCAGATTTTCTGCTCGTTGGATCGGAATATTTAAAATATCTGTCTGAAATTGCATCAAATATTCATTATTCGCTGCTCCTCCATCGACCTTCAAGACTGGAATTTTGATCCCTGTGTCTTCTTGCATCGTATCAATGATATCTCTTACTTGGTATGCAATCGATTGTAAGGTTGCTTTGATAATGTCTTCTTTGGTCGTCCCACGTGTCAACCCAAACATCGAACCTCTCGCAGCTTGATCCCAATAAGGTGCCCCTAACCCAACAAATGCTGGCACGACATAGACTTCATCCTCACTTGTGGAACGTTTTGCTGCCTCTTCGGAATCACTTGCTTTTTGTAACATTTGCAACCCATCTCGCAACCATTGGATGGAAGAACCGGCTACGAAAATGCTCCCTTCCAGTGCATAGTAAACCTTGCCATTGATTCCATAACCAATCGTCGTTAATAGATTGTTCTTGGATAGTTGTGGTTCTTCCCCAGTATTCATGACGATAAATGATCCTGTACCATACGTATTTTTGACCATTCCAGGTTCAAAAGCCATTTGTCCAAACAAAGCAGCTTGCTGGTCACCAGCCATTCCAGAAATCGGCACTTCACTTCCATAGAAATGATACCCTTGTGTATAACCATAAATTTCCGAATTAGAAGTCGGTTTTGGCAGCATTGCTCGAGGAATGTTCAAGAGATCAAGGATTTCTTGGTCCCAATCAAGATCGTGAATATTAAACAACATCGTCCGACTTGCATTGGAATAATCCGTCACATGTGCTTGACCGTCTGTTAATTTCCATACCAGCCATGAATCGATCGTACCAAAAAGCAATTCGCCTTTTTCAGCACGTTCTTGCGCTCCCTCTACATGGTCAAGAATCCAACGTATTTTTGTAGCAGAAAAATAGGCATCAATTACTAAACCTGTTTTTTTATGGAAAAAGTCTTGGTAGCCTTCCTTTTTCAAATTATCAGCGATTGATGCGGATTGACGAGATTGCCATACCACAGCATGATAAATCGGACGTCCAGTATCTTTTTCCCAGATCACCGTCGTTTCACGTTGGTTGGTGATTCCGATGCCTGCGATTTGATTCGGTTTGATCCCAGATTCAATGAATGCCCCTGCAATGACCGACTGTACGGAGTTCCAGATTTCATTCGCATCATGTTCCACCCAGCTCTCCTTAGGAAAATATTGCGTGAATTCTTTTTGTGAACTCCCGATATGTCTACCTTTTTTGTCATAAATAATTGCTCGTGAACTTGTCGTTCCTTGGTCAATCGCCATGATGTATGTTGATTCTGTCATTCTGATCTCCTCCATTATCTGCAAACGCTTTCTAAATTTATCTTTATCTTACACCGTTTCATTTTTTAGAAACTGCCAAAAAAACATTTATTTTCTGTTTTTTTGACAGTTTTTAGTTTTTTGCTTTTTTTTCTTCTTCGATTTTTTGCTTTAACCTTGCGATATCATAGCTTGAAGCAAACTCTGATAAATAATAATAATTTTGATGAGGATCTTCTTGATTAAATGTGATCACTAAATCATACTTTTTTCCTGGTCGTCGATTTTCAATCTCAATTCCACTGATTCCTTTTAGTTCTCTTAACAAAAATTGTTGAAATGCCACTCGATAAATCGGTAATGTTTCAATATCGATTCCGATAGTGACCGATTTCGCAATATAAAAATCGATCATCATAAGAATATTGGCATACTGAATCATGAGATAACTTAAAGCAGCTTCTTCACCTTGTTTAGCAGGTAGTTGTGTCAGCGTTGTTTCTTTCAATCGTTCGAGTAATTGACTAAGGGAGCGGCCTAACATCTTTTTCTGTTGTTGCAAGAGATGTTCTGGCTCATAGATCATCATGACTCCTCGAAAAAAATAAAACTCGTTATCGATTTGAGCTAATTGATAACCGACTGCTTTTTCTTCCTTGATCTTCAACTTTCGTGGACGATAGTGCCACAACATCGTTTCTCTAATGTACGTATCTAATACAGCTGTTGGTAATTTTTTGCTTCGGGTTAAATCATATTGATAAAAATGTTCTTCTGATAACACAGCAAACGAGACAAAAAAACTGTAAAACATTAAAGGCTCATAGCCACTGATCTCAGCAGCTGTCCGACTTAAATAAAGCGAAATGACCGGATCAAGTGCTTGATACAAACGATCCTTTTGGTAAAGTATTTTCTTTTCTTTCAATGTAGCAAACGTCGTTTTTTCACTCAATAGCCGTTTACGAGTAATCCCTAGCCAGCAGGCGATTTTACTAGCTGACTCTTGAGAGAATGTCGTTTCTAAGGCTCGTTCCAATCCTAAAATAAGTGGCGCTTTATCAGGCGTCTGTTGTAAAAAAAGGGGACGTTGTGATTCAGAGATAAATTGGAATAACACATAGTAGAAATAACGAACTTGCAATTCCTCGCCATAGAGTTGGCCATTTTTGATTTGTAGAGAAAATTCTTGCAGTAACTGATTCAATTCTTTGATCTTACGAAAGACAGAAGATTCGCTGATATTAAAAGCTGTCGCTAGACGAACGATCGATGCTTGATGATGCTCTAATAAATAAACAAGCAGATTGAATTTCAAGCTTTGTTGAACTAAGAATAGAATGATTTTTTCTAAGCTGACATCTTCAGCCAACTCTAATGTGACTTGAAATTCATTTCTTTTGATTGCTACTTTCTTCCCCATCATCATACCGATCATTGGGATTTCTGCTATATATTGATCAAATGATGTTTTAGAAAGATTGACTTGTTCCCTTAATTGATTCGTTCCTACAGTTCCACCATGCAACACCATTTCCCTAAGAATCAACACTTGCAACTGCTCTTTTTTCTCTAATAATTGTTCAATCTTCATCGAGCGTATCAACCACCTTTATCAATTGAAGCGGCAACCGATATTCTGGCTGGAAGAATAACTCCCGTTCGAATAATTTCTCTAACGTCCAGCCTTCCTCAATAGCGAGAGTGAATCGATCCAATAAATCGAATATCTCCTCTCGACTTCGCAACTGCGCACCAAGTAATTGTCCCTTTTCATTGCTCATCACTTTGATTTTCGCCGTTTCACTATTGGTCGCAGCTAAGCGGGCAAGCAAATATGTTTTACGGACAGTCTGCGGATAAAAAATACTTTCTTCTTCCGTTAGCCCGACACTTCCCAGAAAATAACCAAACCAATGATTTCCAATTGCTCGGTAGGTTCCCGGATCTTTCGTACGTTTGCCACTAATCGTTTGACTGACCACTTGTGCCGTACGTAGTGCATTATTGACCAAAGAGACATACATTTTTTCTTGAGTCGGTTGGAACGTCACTTGGATCGCATCACCGATCGCATAAATATCCTTCGCTGACGTCTGCAAATACTCATCGACCCAAATCGTACCATCTTCATTTAGCTTCAACTGATCTTGCCAGAGATGATGGTCTGGACGCGTGTGATTCGCTAGCAGAACTAAATCATAGCTTTCTGTTTTTTGATCCGTCACTACGACCACTTGCTCGTTTTCTTCGAGCGTTTGCACTTGTTCATTGAAAAACAATTGGATATGGCGTTGCAATAACTCATGTGTTAACGGCTCAACCATTTCGGGGTCGAAATAACGGAACAACAATGTTGGTCGGCTTTCATAGAGATGGATTTCTTTTTGCTGATGATATAACCCTTCTGCTAATTCAAGTCCTACTTGTCCCGCACCAATCACAGCAATCTTTTGTGCCTTCGCAAGACTTTGTTCCAAAGATTCTTTTAAGTGGATATCTTTAACAGAACGGATCTGCGTACTTTTGTTTCCATTTTTGAATTGCTGACTCGAACCCGTTGCAATCACTAACGTATCAAAAGTAAGCTGACGCCCATTTTGGATAAACACTGTCTTCGTGGCTATTTCAAGTGAAACGACTTCCGTGCGTACTTGCACATCAATTGCGTATAGCGCTTGCAATTCTTCCTTAGTCAACCAATAAAGTTGCTCTTTACTTGTGAGTTGCTTTTTTAACAGTAAATTGAGTCCACTCGGTATAAACCCAATCTTGTCTTGTTTTTCCAAAAGTATGATTTCACTGTCAGGACAACTTTTTCGCAAAGAAATTGCTGCATAGATCCCCGCAAAAGAACCACCAATGATCACGATCCTCATCCATTTCCCTCTTTTCCAATAGCCTATTTGAAGAGTATCATGTAACCGTTAATGTTTCAAAAAATGTACTCAAAAACGAAGCAAATCTTCGATCACAAGAACAGCCGTGGTGTTAGATCAAGTAGGCAACTTTTGCAGAATAAAAAAATAAGTTCGATTTTGACAATAAAAATCAAAATCGAACTTATCTTCTTTTTGAGAAAGAACTATCGTCCCAGTCTCATTAATCTATTATTAACGAAGCATCAATTACAATAAACTTTTTGTACTCCACATCATAGATTGTCCATAAATATGCTCCAAGTCCTTCTCGCCCCCCATTATAATATTGGATAAATTCATTATTCCAAAGATAGATTTCCAACCTTTTTTTTTCTGGAAAAAGTTGCTGGTTTATTTCAATAAAATCTTCCTTTTTCCCATATAAATTTTGAGGATTATCCATAAACGCATGTTCATATGTTCCTTTTTCTTCAAAAAATTCTTCGACAGATATTTTTTTGCTATTCATTAACTCTGGATTTACTTGGATAGGATAACCTTTGATTTCATCAAATGAACGCAAATTAGTGTAAATAATCTTTTCCTCTCTTGTTTCCTGATACTTCTTTTCATATTCCCTACTAGTAAACTTTCCATCTTTTGTTTTAATCGCCCAAATTCTAAGCGCCCACAGTCTATTTTTGTAATTAAGAAAAGCTAATGCAGCTTCTTGATGACTTATTATCTTTTGATAATTCTCTTCATAAAAAAAAGCATAATTCATAGCAAAACCTTTTTTTCTGAAATTCCATGTTTCTTCTTCTAATAATTCCATTTCATCACTCTCCTATACTTCCCCATACTATTTTCCTTTAATTCCATCATAAAACCTTTTTAATTATAAAATTATTTAAAACTACTTTTTCACAAAAAAAGGAAGAACGAACTTCGAAAAAATCATAAGTATTACATTGTCACTGCTTTTCCAGATCTAAAAAGATATAAAGAAGAAACAAATACTTTGATCTATGAATAATAGTGTCGTATGGAAGAATCGAACCACAAACAAACACCTGATTTCGTTGATTTTCCCTTAAAGAAAAGAGAGCCAAGGAAGTTCTACCCTTGACTCTCCTTTTTTAATCATTTTGTATCATCTACGGGATAAACAGTTCAATATCAATGACCGTAAATCGTTTTTGTTTCTTATCATAGATCGACCATAGATACGCTCCATCATCTCTTCTACCTTCATTATAAAAGTTAGTAAAATCAGTATGCCATTGATAAATGACTAACTCACTTCGATTAGGAAACAGGAGTTGATTGACTCGTTTGAAATCTTCGATTGTTCGATGGGTCTGGAGATAACTACAAAAAGCAATTTGGTATTCCCCACCCTTGGCAAAAAAAGTGGTGGAACTGATTTCATCAGCTTTCATCATTTCGGGATTGACCCGTATGGGAAAGCCGTCATAAGTATCAAACGAGGTTTCTTCCATATAAGTAAGCGTTACTTCTTCAGTTCGTTCATACAGTTGAGGAAACATAATCAATAAGGCTTCACGCTCTTTTCTAAGCTCTTTTACCAATTGGTAACGCTCTTGTTTGCGTTCTTCATACTCCATTTGTAGCTTTTTGAGATCTACTTTTCGTCCGCCTGCTTGAAGGTATCTGATCTTTCCTTGCATATCTGCTTTTACTTGGGCATCTACCCCAGCTTTTATTTTTCCCTCGACTTCTGGGGTTAGTGTGATCTCAACTTCTGGCACTTCGGCTAATTTTTGAGTTAATCCAGGCACAAATTTTGGTGTCCAGATACACCATACCCGATTAGCATACGTAAGAAAGGCCAAGACTGCTTCGCGATGACTTTCGTATCCTCGATCCTTTTCCTCAGTAAAAAAAGCACAATTGACCGGCTCAATTAGATATTCATTACATTCATAATAGAACGTTTCTTTTTCTAGCAATTTCATTTCATCATTCCTTTCTTCCTTAGTTACTTTCTATGTATCCGCTTTTATTTTACCATGGTTTTTTTCCTCTCATACTCCATAAAAAAATCAATTTTTAGACTTACGTTGTCCATTCTTTTTATTTTTTTATAGAAATAGAGGGCAAAATCTGAAGCGACTCCAAACAGTTAGACTAAAAAATCTAAATTTTGGAGGACGTTTCAGATTCCACCCTCTACTTTATAAAGTTTTCTTCTATTGTTAAATTGGATTGTTTTTTGGCAGACTTACTATAATGCTGTAATAAGAAGGCCTACGTCGGAACTGTTTATTTTCGTTTTTTGCTTAACTTTTTCCCTTAACAACTTACTTCTTCAAAGATTCAACGACTTTGATTCCTAATTGATGGGCAGATTGAGGATTCTGTCCGGTCAACAACTGTCCATCTGCATGTACGACCGCTGTAAAAGCTGGTCCTGCTTGATAGTTTGCTCCTTTTTCTTTCAAGGCATCTTCTGTTAGAAAAGGTACTTTGTCCGTTGTTCCATTCGCTGTTTCTTCTTCGTTACTAAAACCAGTGACCGTTTTCCCCGCTAAAATCGGTTGACCAGAAACGTCAACTACAGGAAGTAATCCGACTACACCATGACAAACAGCTGAAACGATTCCGTCATTCTGATAGATCGATGAAGCAATTTTTCCTAGATCCGTTGCTTCAGGAAAGTCCCACATGGTTCCGTGTCCACCGGTATAATAAATCGCACGATACTCGTTTGGGTCGACTTCAGCTGGACTCAAGGTGCTTCCTAACGCTCGGTTACGGAAATCTTCGTCCTGATAATACGTCCAATCGATTTCATCCATCGCTTCCAGACTCTTCGGCTCCAAAGGAACATACCCACCTTTAGGACTGACAAAATCAGCTGAGATATTATTTTTAACTAAAGCATCGTAAAAATGAGTCAGCTCACTCAGCCACAGACCTGTTGGACGGTCGGTTCCTTTATATTTTTCCACATTCGTTAAGACGATCAATACTTTCATTGTTCTCTCTTCTTTCTTTACTAACAGATCTTCACTTATCTATTAGTATTTGATTGATAACGGATCTGTAAAAAATTATACAATGGATTAGGTAAATAGAGTTCTTGATATGCTTTTGCAAATGGTTTGGTCACAAGTTCTGTATCGCGATTTTCCATTAATTTGACCGCCCATTCGGGATCAACTAATAGTTGCTGTCCAACTGCGACAAGCTCTGCATCAGATAAAACCGCTTCAACATCTTGGCGATTACGGACATTCCCTACACCCACTAATGGTATTTTTCCTTGCAATGTTTCATGGAGATAGTGAAGCATCGATTGCTCATTGTATTGCTCAGAACGAGCAACACGATCATACGTACTTAATGAAACATGAAGGTAATCCAATTTTGTTTCACGTAATTTTTCCATTAACCATATGGTATCTTCAAAACGGATACCAGGCGTTTCAAATTCTTCTGGTGAAAAGCGATAACCTACGATAAAAGGCTTTGTTGCGTATGTTTCGACAGCTTGAAACACACTTTTCACTACTTCATCAATAAAGCGATAGCGATTTTCTAAGCTTCCGCCCCATTGATCTTCACGACGATTAGAATGTGGCGAAAAGAATTGTTGGATCAAATACGTATTAGCACCGTGTAATTCTACACCATCAAATCCAGCTTCGATCGCTCTTCTAGTTGCTTCACCAAAAGCCTTGATTGTTTCTAAGATTTCGTCTTCTGACAAGGCACGTGGTGTTTCCGCATTAGGTCGTTCTGCAGGGATTGCGCTAGCCGAAACAGTTTGTTCGCCTGATAACGTTGCTCGACTCGTCATACGTCCGCCATGGAAGATTTGTACGATCGCTTTTGCCCCATTTTCTTTGATTGCCTTTGCCAAGTCACTGAGCCTAGGTATCATTTCATCATGCGTTATGCTAAGTTCACCGGGCCAGCCTTTTCCTATATCTTGCACATTCGCAGCCCCTGTAATAACAGCGCCTAGTCCCTTCGAACGTTCTTGGTAATACGTGATCTCATCTTCCGTAATCACACCATTATAAAAACTTAACTGGGTGGTCATAGGTGCCATCATCAAACGGTTAGGTAATGTCACACCAGAAGGAAAAGTGATTGTTTCGTTAAAATTTGCCATGGTGATTCCTCCATTCAGTTCTCTTCGTTTATTAAAACACATAATTAGTTGCGCATACAACTAACGAGATTAAAAAAATTTATTTTTTTTGTAGTTTTTCAGTGGCTGAATTGATTGCTTTAGATAAACATTCACTTTCTACAGATCCTAGAATCTCTTGATATGCATGATGTAGTTCTTCCCAACTACTATCGATTTCTTTTACAAATTCCCGTCCTTGATCCGTCAGATAAACTAATGACAAGCGTCCATCACTGACTGTTTTGATATAGCCTTTGTATTCCAATTTTTCGACAAAACGAGCAATCGTTGAAGGTGCAGAACAAAGTAATTGGGCGATATCCTTTTGTGGTAACCCATCTTTTTCTTTTAAAATTAATAAAATAAACCCATATGTCGGTGTCAAACCCGTTTTCTTAAATGCTTCATCTGCCATTTTATTCAACAGGCGATCTAATTTTTTCACACTAAAAAACAGACAATCATTTAACGCTTGTTCAATCGGTTTCTCCATGTTTTCTCCCCCTAATATCCGCGTAACATATCATAGTATGATTTTTGTTATTTGTCAAAAAAGGCTGTAGTAACAAGGGAAAATAAGAGCATGTAAAATTCCTAGAAAGAATAATATAACCTGTTTTAGGGGATATAAAAACGCAGAAACAAGATTCAAGCACCTTCAAGCAATGAGCTGCACCAAAAATTTGAAATAAGATAAGTAGAGAACAGATACGGCAAAAAATTGTCTTGGTATTTCTTATCATTTTTGAAGTCTTCTTACTTTCTTGATGTTTCATACTGTTATCTTTTCACATGCTCTCCTTGTTGAAGAGAGGTCTTATTCCATTCATAAAAGAATGATTCAAAAAAATTGTCACTAGGTACCGCCGAATAAGAAAAAAACTGCGACTGATTGGTATTGTTTATGCGCTGATTGGTTTATACTTTTTTCAGATAAACTACTTTGGCACCTAATAATGAGACACCGATATGCAAAGTTTCAGCAACTGCAGGTACGCTTTCACCAAAAGGCAATACGCTGACACGATTGACGATGACCCCTATGATAAATACAAGGACGGTCAGCCAAGTTCCCTTTTTTACCCATTGCTGGTCACTTTGTCTTTGATAGATTTTTACAGTTTGGGCACGTAACACGCCAAAGATGAATCCCAGCAAAACAGACAAAACAATAAGGATAAGTGTATGGTTAGTCTTAATGATTTCTTGCCAGTTGCTTATGATTAAATAAAGTCCAACTAATACAATGATGATTTCACTTTTCATCGTGTCTTTGATTGCTCTTTCTTTAAGTAATCTCTGTAAAAAAAAGAGAATCAATACTAACACAATGAGATAATTTTGTAGATGTTCCACGTTTTATTCTTCTTTCTTTCCTGAAATTCCTGAATGCCGTGTATTGATTATTTGGATTCGTTTATTTAACAATCGGGCTCGTAAAAAGTTCCTGATGATCAAACAAAGCCACACAATGAAATAGATACTCACAAAGGTTAGCGTGTATCTCTCAAAATGAACAGAAACACTTCCATTCAACAGCACCAACAAGAAATAACTAAAGGCATACGTACTAATAAAATGTAGCAGTATAATCTGAAGATAATTAAGCTTCTCAATTCGCTCGATCAACGATACTACGCCAATAAAAGCCGAGAGAAAGAAGACAAAAAGAATCTCATTTCTCGTGATCTCATGGGTTTGTGAAACTAATTTGAACAGCAAGAAAGCAAAGCTTCCAATACCAATACTTCTCATCATACGTTGTATCAATTTCATCGGGCTCTCCTTTTCATCTTACCAGCTATCAGGTACATTTATTCTACAAGGTTTCCTTATTGAAGCTAGTTTGATTGTCATTTCTTGCATTTTTCTTGTCACTTGTTGCGAAAAGTCTGATCAATTTTTTCTTTTAATGCTTTGGAAAAATAACGGCTAACGAGTAACTCTTCTGTATTTTGTAATGTGACATAGAGATTTCCATTTAAAAGCGACGAATTGATTTCTTTAACCATATAGATATTTAAAATAGTCGTTTTCGATATTTGGATAAATGGTTCTGGGAGTTCTTTCATTAACTGAGCTAGTGTCAATCTTCGCTCATACACTTCATTTTCCGTATAAAAAAAACATTTGCGATCAAGATATTCGATATAAAAAATCGAGAATAAATCTAAATAGACATCTCTTTCTTTTTTATAGTCTCTCACTAAAATAGTTTCCACTTTGTATTTCTCTAAAATATCAGCAATCGAAGTTAAAAATGGTACCTTTTCATGAACTTGAAAAAGTACCATTTCCTCTTGTTTTTTTGGAATCAAATCAAACAATACTTTCATCATGGTCCTCACACTTGTCTAAATTTCTTTTATCATACTCTTTTTTGAGGTGTTCGGACAAGTCATTTATTTGCTCGTCTTCAAAACAAAAGCTTCATAAGGACGTAAATTCATTTTGCCTGTTGGTATCTGTTTTTGTGGATAGTTTGAAATGACCAGTGTCATCGCTTGATCAGCCAATGTGTATGGCTGATTTTTTTCAGACATATTGCAAACGACTAACCATTGTTCATTATTCAACGTCCGATAATAGGCAAATACGTCATCGGGCGTATCTGTTACCAACTGGTAATCTCCCCAGACGATGAGTTCATTGTTTTTCCGTAACTCGATCAATTGCTTATACGTATAAAAAATAGAATCTTTCTTTGCTAAGGCTGTTTTCACATTGATCGTTTGGTAGTTTGGATTGACGTGTAGCCAAGGAGTTCCTGTGGTAAATCCAGCATGTTCACTATTATCCCATTGCATCGGTGTACGCGCATTGTCACGCCCTTTTGCATTGATCGAACACAAGATTTCTTCCGGAGTAAATCCTAAAGTTAACCGTTCGTGATACATGTTGATCGTTTCAATATCTTGCGCTTCAGAAATATCCTTGATCGGGTAGTTTGTCATCCCGATTTCTTCTCCTTGATAAATATAAGGTGTCCCTTTCATCATATGCAGCAAAATCGCAAACATTTTGCCACTTTCTTCTCGATAATCTTGATCATTCCCCCAACGTGAGATGATCCTTGGCAAATCATGGTTATTCCAAAATAGACTGTTCCACCCTTCATTCCCTAAAGAAGTTTGCCATTTTGATAATACCTGTTTCAACTCAGGAATACTCAATGGTTTTAAATCCCATTTGTCTTTTCCTGCCTGTTGATCCAAACCGACATGTTCAAATTGAAAGATCATCGATAGTTCATTTCTCTTGGGATCAGAATAAAGCTTCGCAATGTCCGTGGTTGCTCCCCAAGTTTCGCCCACTGTCATCAGATCTTTGTTTCCAAAAGTAGCTTGATTCATCTCTTGTAAATAGTCATGAAGTTTGGGACCATTACTTGTTATTTCTTGATCAGGTAACTTCCCAATCGTATCGATCACGTCCATTCGGAAACCACCAATTCCCTTGTCGATCCAAAAGTTCATCATCTGATAGATTTCTTGACGTAAGTGGGGATTTTCCCAGTTTAAATCTGGTTGCTTTTTACTATAAAGATGTAAATAATACTGGCTAGTTGTTTCATCAAACTGCCAAGCAGAGCCACTGAATATCGACCGTAATTGATTAGGCTCATTTCCATTGATTGGGTCACGCCAAATGTAATAATCCCGATACGGATTTTTCTTACTTTGACGAGCTTCGATAAACCAAGCATGTTCATCTGATGTGTGGTTGACGACGAGATCCATAATGATTTTTATTTCACGTTTCTTTGCTTCTGCAATCAGTTCCTCCATATCAGCCATCGTGCCAAATTCGGCCATGATTGCTTGATAATCACTGATATCGTAACCGTTATCGTCGTTAGGAGATTCATATACGGGAGATAACCATATCGTATCGATCCCTAAATAATGCAGATAATCTAATCGAGCGATCACTCCTTGTAAATCCCCGACTCCATCCCCATTCGTATCTTGAAAACTACGAGGATATACTTGATAGACAACTGATTGATGCCACCATTTTTTCTCCATACTTTCCTCCATTGGTTAAAGATTATATACCTCGCAAAAATTGTAACGCTTTCAAAAACGAGAGTAAATAGCCATTATTCTCCTTATTTCTTTCACCACGCCTAAACCTTGATGCTATCGTCTTTTACTTTCAGTTGTTACCGATAACAATTTTTTCCAAAAAAGAACCCTGGCATTTGTTTTCTCGCTAACAATAGCGAGATCTCCATTTGCCAAGGTTTTTTTACTTGTCACACATCATAAAAATTAATCAACTAAATCAAGTTAACTAATGTTCAGTATCCACATGAAGCCAATAAAGACAAAGAATAACAGATACATGATCGGTGATACTTCTTTTCCGCGTTTTGCTGCGATCATAGTAATTGGATAGAAGATAAATCCTAATGCGATCCCATCAGAGATACTGTAAGTTAACGGCATACCGATCAAGATCAAGAAAGCTGGAATGGCGATCTCTAACTTGCCCCATTCGATTTGACGTAACGATTGTGCCATCAATACACCGACAATGATCAGTGCTGGTGCTGTTACTTGTGAAGTCACTACTGATAGCAACGGTGAAAAGAATAAACCGAATAGGAATAAGATCCCGGTCGTTACTGCAGTGATCCCAGAACGGCCACCAACAGCGATTCCGGCAGAAGATTCAACGAAAGCCCCAACTGGTGAAGTTCCTAATAAAGAACCTGCAAGCATAGCTGTTGAATCAGAAGCCAACGCTTTCCCAACACGAGGCATTTTGTTATCTTTCATAAAACCAGCTTGATTAGCTAAACCGACTAACGTGCCTGCTGTATCAAAGAATGTAACTAATAAAAAGGTTAATACGACTACCCACATTTGTAGCGAGTTGATGTCTCCGATATGTTTCAATGCAACTAAGAATGTTGGCTTTAAACTTGGTGCAGCCGAAACTAATTGAGAAGGCATAGGAATAAGTCCAGTCACTAATCCAAGAATTGTGCTAGCTACCATCCCAATAAAAATACCTCCTGGAACACGTCTTATCAATAAGATCGCTGTCACAACTAACCCAAAAATCGTCAACCATGTTGAACCTACGCTTAGTGATCCTAACCCCACTAATGTGGATTCATTTGAAACGATGACTCCTCCCTCATTTAAGCCAAGGAAAGCAATAAATAAGCCAATCCCACCTGAGATCGCATATTTTAAATCAGCTGGAATTGCATCAATGATCATTTCACGTAATTTGAAAATCGTGATCAAAATAAAAATCAAAGAAGCAACGAACACGCCTGCTAAAGCTGTTTCCCAAGGAATCCCCATTCCTAAACAAACGGAATAAGCAAAAAAGGCATTGATCCCTAATGCTGGGGCAGTACCAATCGGGTAACGCGCTAAGACCCCCATTAAAATACAGCCGATCGCACTTGCTAATGCTGTAGCCGTAAACACCGCACCTTCGTCCATTCCTGATGCACCCAAAACTGTTGGATTGACAAATAAGATATATGCCATTGAGATAAATGTTGTAAAGCCTGCAAGTATTTCTCTTCTGACGGTGGTACCTAATTTTTCAATCTCGAAGTAGGAAAGTAGTTTTTCCTTCATCTTTCATCCCCCTAAAACCGAACATTTATAAAAAAGTCCCTCAAAATTTTGAATTATTTAAAAACAACGTGTTTAATCATATACTAAATCAGAACATAAGTAAACAAAAAAGTCGGATTTTAAGCAAAATCCGAACTTTAAGTTTTTTTGATCGTTATGTACTGATTTAACAGTTTTTTTAATAGAAAAGGAGCATTTCAAACAAAATAGCGTACCAAATCGGTTTGCTTTAGCTATTCTTTTAGCTGCTCTTTTCCGATGCGTTTTTGTTCTTCAGCAATGAATCCCTTGATGTCACTTTCTGCCGAAAAATATTTACTAATTTCACTAGAATGAGTCAACGAATTCAAGCCGCCATATCCTGTATCTACCATTTTCCCCCAACCTTTTGTTGGCTTTTTCCCTGTCTTCAAGTTTTTCATACGGATTTTTTCACTTTTTTCTTCTCGTCGTCTCTGTGAATATTCTTCCATTTTTGCGATTAGATTCATGACAGTCTCTCCTTTCCTTCAAAAATTTGTTATTCATTTATTTAAATTCCTTGTCCTGTGCATCTCCTTTTCAAACATCAGGACCTCTTCTGATTTCAAACATTACAACTTACCGATCACAAAATAGTTTCCTTCTGGATCAGAAAAGTTGAACGTCTCTACGCCATTGTTCTCCATGATTTCACCAGCATTCTCTATTTTTTGATAGATCTCCTCAAATTGATCCGTAAAGAAAATGATCGAAGGAGTCGTACCTAACACTTCTGGCGAAAATCGTTGGACAAAAACTTTTGGAAAAATCCCTAATTCAAATTCTGGTGAAAGTTGCACGATCGTACTTTGAAATTCTTCTGGTAACTCAATCGTTTCACTAACTGTTGCGCCTAGAGTTTCGACAAAAAATTGACTAAGCACTTCAACATTTTCTGCATAAAGCATGACTCTGGTTTTACCGATCATCTCTGATCCTCCTTTGATGGTGTTGATCCTTTTCATTAAGTATATCATGAAAGCGGATAATCAAAGAATTCTCGGTTTAAGAATCGAAAAATCCGACAAGATTTGACAGACTGTGACGATTCTTTGTCAGTTTGTCTTGTTTTGATAAGATTTGATAGCACAACAGCGAAACGAAACCATTCAAAACTACACTCGTTAGAGAAAACAAGATCACATAGAAAAATCCCTCGTTTTTCTATGTGATCTTATTGGTTGAGCGACTTTTCCTTCCTACGTTTCGCTCCTACTTCAAATGTTCATTTCTGGATGTTCCTTTGTTAGCGTAAATGTTTTCCCTTCTACGCCAAATGTTTGTTCCACGCGTTTTTTCAATTCTGTCATTGCTTTTGCGCCACGTGATGCTTGCTCTTTTGTGACTGATTCAATAACCAAAATGGCTTTAGTCGTGTCTTCCGTCAACATTGTCCGTTGCGCTTCTCGCCAGTTGAAACTGCGACAGATTGCTCCTTCGTTATCGTAATAAATGATTTCTTCTGGTAAAGCTGGTGCATCATCTTCTGCTCCTAGAGGTAAGAAACTTTCACCACCGTGAGCTTTTCCTAGATGAAGATCCCCTTTGATTTTTTCTTGATCTTCTCCTCCACACGGCACACCAAATGTTAGAGAAATACTGTTATAGATATCGACTAATGGGTTGATAGGGAAAAATTCACGTTCTTGGCTAGCTCTTTTTAATAACGCTTCAATTGATGAACGGGCTCCTTTTTTGGTTTTAAAACGTGAAAAAGCTTGACGCCATTGGGCAATGACTTCATTTTGACTGAATGTTTCTTCTGTCAAATATCCTCTTGCTTCTTTCGCTGCATCATTCAATAGTTGATGGAAGTGTTCTTCTTTGGCTTTATCTACATGATTATCGATACCTTCGACTACCAAAACTTCAATTGTTGCTTCTGGAAAGACTTCCCAAAAATTTTGTTCTGCGATGATTTTTTCCATGTTTCTGCTCCTTTTATTTCTGTAAATTTTTGACATATAGATAATCTGTCTGAGCATCATCTCCCATATAAAAAATATGTTGGCTATGATGTTGGAATCCATGTTTTTTATAAAAAGCTAAGGCAGGATAGTTATGTTCCCATACCCCTAACCAAATCGCCTCTTTTTGTTTTTCTTGCGCTTTTTGCACAGCAAATTCGATCAATCTAGATCCAATCCCTTTAGATTTAAATGGCGATCGGACATAAATACGTTCGATCTCTAGAAATCCTTCTCCCATTGCTTCTGTTTGTGCTTGCCCTATATTTAATTTTAGATAGCCAGCAATCCGGTCATCTAGTACTGCCCAATAAAATTCTGACTGTTCCTCTTGTAGTTCTCGCCTCAATTTATCGAGCGCATAAGCTTCATCCAAATAGGCCGTCATCAATTCTTCACTGTTGTGTTCACCAAAGGTAGCTTGATAGGTCTCGATACTAATTGCCTGTAATTTTTCTACTTCCGTTTCTTTGATCCCTACGATTTCGATTGTTTTCACCGCTCCAGTCCTTTCAATAAATTCTTTTGTTTCCTTTTTTTATATAATGCCAATCTTCACTCACATTTTTCCGAACTTTTTGCAAAAGTGTGTGTAATTGCAAAACTTCTTGCGGGGATAACCCTTTGACAGCTACTTGATTGGAATAATGATGCTCTCGAAGGATAAACGGATAGACTTTTTTTCCACGATCCGTTGGGTAAAGTTTTTTTATCTTTTTATTGTTTTTATCTGGCATGCTTTTTATCAGGTCTTTTGCTATCAATTTTTTCACCGCACGTGCCGTTGTTGTTCGGTCAACGTTGATCATCTCAGCTAACTTTTCTTGAATAATGCCAGGATGTTCACAGATTCGTACTAAATACAGGTATTGTCCTCTTGTCAAATCAACTTCTTGAAACTCAATGTTACTAATCGAGTCCAAGGCACGGGCAATTGCTCCAATCTCTCGAATGATTTCGTCCATTTTAGCCCTCCCTTACCTAGCTTTAGTATGATTTTACTCTTTTTTATTGCATTTGCAACAAAAAATCACTAAAAATAAAAAAACTACCTTCCCTGATCAATCACAATAAGGCAAGGTAGCTTTTTCTAAAATCAATAGTTGCTCTTTGGTCGTACGTTTCAGCGAGAGTTTTGGTAAATCATTTAAGTGGAAGAATTTCATATTAGAAGTTTCATGGTTTGCCACAAATGTACCTGACAAGATAGCGCAAGAAAAAACAATTTTATAGTACTGAAAGGCTTGAGGGATGTCTGTGCGCAGATTCGTATCAAATATCGCTAATAATTGACCTACTTCTACCTCTAATCCAGTTTCTTCTTTGACTTCTTTACGTATATTTTCTTTAGGAGACAAACCAACTTCTGCAAATCCTCCTGGTAATGACCATTCTTGTGTTTTTGTATCTTCGATCAATAAAATCTTCTCGTCTTGTTTGATCCATGCACGTACGTCAACTTTTGGTGTTGGATATCCTTCATGCGCTTCTATTAGGCTTGTCCATTCTTCCTTTGTTTCCAATCCCACTTCACTCAGCAGCTTCAACGAGATTTCTTGCAGCTCTTCATATCGTTCTTTGTCAAACACGTCTTTCCCATAAAGCAATCCAGCTTGAGCAATCGCTAGTAAGCGGCGATAATCGTTTAGTCTAGTTTCCATTCTACTCACTCCTCTCACATGACTATCTTTTTACTTATTTTAGTATAAGTCAAATTTTTTAGCTAACTTCTACTTTAAATAAACGAAGGCTGATTGAAGTAAAAAAATCAAAAAAACTCATCCTTTATTTGATATTGTGCCTTTTTTCATTATACTAATGGTAAGCGCTATCTAAAATAATCAAGTTTCATTATGAAGATACGGCGAAACGAGTGTCTTCCTCACTTGTCATACTTAACAAAGAAAGGTTGATCCGATGTATTCTTTAATGAAAAAAATCATTACTGAAAAAGATATCAAACGCCAAGTCTCTTTAGTGGAACTATTACTGAATCACTCGCAAATAACTGTGAACGAGTTAGCCGAAGCTGTCAATACCACAGAGCGTACGATTTTTTCTGATCTTCAAACAATCAAAACCCAATTACCTAAAGGCTGGCTAATCAATAGTGACCAATCAGGGATTCAACTAAAAAACGAACAGAATCTCCTGACAAATGAACTGTGGGAAATTTTTCTGACACAGTCGATCAGTGTCCAATTATTGAAAGAATTATTAACGATTAAAGAAGTCGCTACCCCCACCTTTTTAGCACGTAACGGCTTGTCTTATGAAACATTGAATCGTCATGTCAAAAAATTGAATCAACAATTAGTCGTCTACGAATTACAGATCGAACAAAACCGCCACCGTTTGTCGTTTTCAGGTGAAGAAGAAACCATTCGGCTATTTTATCATCGATTACTTATGCCGTTTACCCATAACAACTATTTCTTCGAGGATTACTCGATCCATGAATCTCACTACTTCCGGTTCCTCAAACTTTTACGACAAGCTGAGTTAGCTGTTGACACCGAAGAGGTATTCGGGATTTGTTGGTTTTTTATCAACACGATTCGGATCAAAGCTGGTTGTCGAATCCCGACTTCATTGTTTTCTACCCAGGATCAATTATTTTTACTCTATGCTCCTGAATTAGAAAAACTGTACCGAACTGAAGGGGTCTATCTTAAAGATAAAGAAGCAGCGTTTGCTTTTTCCTGTTTTCTTGACAGCTGGAACTATAACAACTCTTACCCGCCTATGATCTTGGATATTTTACACCGTCACCCTGCAGAAACAAACATTCGTGAATTTGTAAATCGTCTATCAGAAAGCTTAGCTATCAAAGAGTTAGAACAAACAAACTTACCGGAAAATTTGATTTTACTACTCCTGAAATACTATGAATCACCGTTATTGATCGAACAAACAACCAAGCAATATCACTATTATTTAAAAGAATATGAACAAGAATACCCAGAGTTATATCCTCATAAATTCGCTTTGTTGCAACAAGTTAAAGAATCGACGAGCATGGTCAAAAAGGTCACCAATGAGACTTATTTCTTTTATTTACTTTCTTTATTGATCCAACAGACACTTTTAGCCGTGCAGCCGTATCAAGCAACGATTTATTTTATTTTTCAAGGGGAACCTTCATGGAAAGCTTTTTTGCAACAAGAATTAAATGCTTATTTAGGAAAACGAGTGATCTTGGAGCCAATTGAATTGAGTCAATTGTCAGATATCACTATCAAGAAAAATGATTTATTAGTTTCAAATATTCCGATCGATACGCCGCCAATGCCTGTCATTTATCTTTCAACGATCCCGACAAAAAATGAATTGGATCGTTTAAGTGACTTATCGTTGCGATCGTATTTGTAACTCACACTTAGTCTTTTTATGCTCTGTCTTAACATCGTTCAATGATCAAGTAACTAACAAAAGCTTATAAATGTCTATTTGGTAATGGCCAAAGAGTACGTTTATAAGCTTTTATTTCCTGTTTGTGGTGGTACTTTTTACGTGGGTAACTCAGCATTTCTTTTTTTGGCGATCATCTTACTGATCCGCTTTTCGATCTCAACGATTACAAAAAGTAATAGAATATTTAGTAAGATCGGTAGTTGCTCTGTCAGGGAAAGACTTGTTGTCCCAATTAGCTGTTGTGCGATCGGTAAGTAAATCACTCCTGCTTGCAAGAGGACTAACATCCCGAGTGACAAGAACAACGCTTTGTTTTCAAATAAACTACGATTCAATGAAGGATCCAGTAACTCGCGGCAATTGATCATATACACAGCTTGAGCAGCTACGATATTTTGTAAGAGCATGGTTTGTTGGAGCGCTTGTCCTTCAAAGCTCATTGCTAGTAAATAAGCAGGAATCATGATCAGCAATGACACATAAAAGATTCGAAACACACTGTAGCGGGTGAGAATCCCTTGCTTTGGATCTCTCGGTGAGCGACTCATCGTGTCCTTACCAGCTTTTTCAAATCCTAAAGCATAGGATAACGTGATCGTAGTAACCATGTTCACCCATAAAATTTGGACAGGTGTCAGTGGTAACGGCTGGTTAACGAGTAGTGCCCAAATAATGACCAGTCCTTGGGCTAAAGCTGTTGGTAAGAAAAAATTGATTGTTTTTTGAAGATTGTCGAGAATCCTCCGCCCTTCTTTGACCGCTTTAGCGATCGTATGGAAATTATCATCACCCAGTACCATGTCCGCTGCCTGCTTGCTCACTTCACTCCCTTTGATTCCCATAGCAATTCCTACATCAGCACGCTTCAAAGCTGGCGCATCATTCACACCATCACCCGTCATTCCAACGATTTCTTCATTTTTTTGAAGAGCATCCACGATCCGTAACTTGTGTTCCGGTGTCGTTCGGGCAAATACATCTACTGATTTCACTTGTTTCGCTAGTTCTTCATCTGATAAGCGATCAATGTCAATTCCTTCTAACACGTTTTTTGTGTGTTTGAGACCGATTTGTTCAGCAATTGCCTGCGCAGTGTCTTTATGGTCTCCTGTGATCATTTTCACCGAGATCCCTGCATTTTGACATTCTTTGACTGCTCGGATCGCACTCTCTTTTGGTGGATCGATAATTCCTGCAATCCCTACAAAGGTCAGTTCATTCAATTGATCATGTCCCAATTCTTGATCAGGAGCAAGTGTCTTATAAGCAAAGCCTAAGACTCGTTGTCCTTTTTGGGCGAGTTTCATCGCTTCCTCTTGCCATTTTCCGACTTGTTTCGGTGTCAAGTTCGCTTTTGCTAGTAATACTTCTGGTGCCCCTTTGACATAAACAATCGCATGTTCCTGTTTGTCATGCATTGTTGCCATGTATTTATAGCTTGAACTAAACGGGATTTTTCCTTTGACTGGCTCCAAAGGTAGTGATGCTTTTGCCGTGTAACGCAGTAAAGCAAGTTCGGTCGGGTTTCCTGTTAATTCGGCCACGTTTTGATTTGCTTTGGTTTGGATCTCTTGGCAGTTTTTCATGATTGCCAACATGGTTTCTTCTTGATCCGTCACTGTTTCGACAACACTCATTTCGTTTTTTGTCAGGGTTCCTGTTTTATCCGAACAAATCACGGTCATAGAGCCAAGAGTTTCCACAGAAGGCAAACCTTTAATAATCGCTTGCTCTTTAGCCATTTCGTTCACACCTAAAGAAAGGATCATCGTGAGTACTGCTGGTAAACCTTCCGGGATCATCGAAACGATCAAAGCAATAATCGTCGAAAATAAGAAGTTCATTTCCAAGCCATATCTAAATGTCGTGAAAAAGAGTAAGAACAAGCTAAGGAAAAGAATCCCACGAAAGATCTGCTTGTTTAGTTGGTTGATTTTTTTAACGAGTGGTGTAGTTTGTTGTTGGACTGATTGTAGTGCCTGATTGATTTTCCCGATTTCAGTGGTATCTCCCGTTTCGATAACCACACCAATCGCAGTCCCTGTTTGAACTAAGGTACCAGAAAATGCCAGATTCTTCTGATCACCGGTTGAGACGGTTGTCGTCAATCGTTCGCTAGTCTTTTCAACTGCTTCCGACTCCCCCGTCAATGCGGCTTCTTCTACCATGAAGTCATGGACCTCAATCAAGCGAACGTCTGCAGGTACAACATCGCCTGCTTTCAACGCTAACAAATCACCTGGCACTAATTCTTTAGCTGGAACCAATTCTTTGATCCCTTCTGTGAAAATCACCGCGTTCTGTCCTAAAAGTTTTTCTAAGCCGTTTAACGCTTCCTCAGCCTTTCGCTCTTGCCAATAACCAACAAAACTATTGACGAGAACGACTGCCAGAATAATACTTCCTTCAATCACTTCTCCTGTAAAAAATTTTAACAAAGAAGCAACCAATAAGATAATCATCAATAACTCTGTCAAATGCTTCAAAAACTTTCGTAATGGACTAACTTTCTTTTTTACTTCTATATGATTATAGCCGTTTTCTTTTAAACGACTGATACGCTCATCTTGGTTTAGCCCATCTGGAGTCGTTTTGAGTGTCTTCATCACTTCTTGGGCTGTTTCTTTATACCAGACCATCGCAATCCCTCCTCTTTCGGTTGTGATACTTTTATTATAGGTAGGAGAGACTTGATTTAACGTCAATTATTTCAGAGGACCCTGAAAAAAATAAGGGGAAAATATCGAATCATTTTGGAGCGGTCTGACGAATCCGTTGATAGATCAAGTTCAAGACACCAAACCAAACAACGGAAACTACGGGAATCACACGAGTAGTTGGTTCAAAAAACAAACTGATTCCTACCAAACCAAAAAAACATAGAATGAGTCGATCTTTCCATTTTTTCAACTGACTTTTCGTTAATTTTAGATGGGCAAATAAAATAGCTGACCAGACAAATAAGAACGAAATCGTGGTCATGCCTGCAAGTAATTGAAATAAAATCCGACTATCTGATACAAAAAAATGTAAACAAAGACCTAATAAAAACATGCCTCCAGTAAATAAGATACCGTGCAAGGGCACACCCTGCGAAGATAATGTTAGAAACCATTTTGAAAGATTTTTTTCTTTTGCCGTATTATATAAGATACGACTCGTACTATAAATGGCACTATTCGTGGAAGAAAGTGAAGCAACCAAGATGATCAAGTTGATGACTCCTGCCCCTTTGCTACAATGAATGAACTGTAACATCGTGACCAACGGACTTTCTTTTAAATCTAAAGATTGCCAAGGAACGACTAACAAAATCGCCACGATCGTTCCAATATAGAAAAAGAGGATACGTGCGGGTAAACATTGGATCGCTTTTTTAAGGTTTTTCTGTGGATCTGCTGTTTCGCCCACCGTTAAACCGATCATTTCAACTCCGGCAAAACTAAATAAAACCATTGGAAAAGCAGCAACTAAGCCGGTTAGTCCAAATGGAAAAATAGTTTGGAGCTGATCAAAATTTTCTCTGACACCAATTTTTGGTGACTTGAAGTACAAAAAGCAAACGCCAATCCCTAAAAGAATAAATAATAAAATCCCAAAAATCTTGATAGTTGAAAACAAGGATTCCAACTCACCAAACCAACGAACCGCAACTACGTTAATGATCACTAAGGCAATAAGTGCGAAGATCCCACTGATTAAAGGAGAGAGTGCTGGTAACCAAAAGCGGATATATAAACCAATCGCTGTCAATTCGGTCAATCCAGCACCCATCCAACATAACCAATACGTCCAGTTGACTAAGAATGCCCATCGTTCGCCTAAATAGTATTGGATGAAATCGCCGATCGATTGAAACTCATTATTGGATAAAAAGAGCTCACCCATCGCATACATCAACCCATAAATAGCGAGGCCGCAAACAAAATAAGTAAGCAAGACAGCAGGTCCCGCCAACTTGATTGCTTTGGCAGAACCTAAGAATAGTCCAGTCCCGATCGCACCTCCTAGCGCAATCATCTGGATATTCCGGTTCGTCAAAGTTTTCTTCATTGTGGTTCTTTCCATCTTACTCACCTTTTCTTTATTCTTGATTCAATTTTTGTTGGACTTCTTGTTCCCATGATGGTTTTCTGATTTTATCAATACATAATGGGGCAATGAATAAGATCAAACTAATCACCGTTACTGCGATAAAGTTGATCAACGTTCCAGCTTGCATCGTCAAACCTACCGAACAGCCAATTGCTGCAAAAAGAACAAGTACAACGATCCATGCACCTAAATCACCCTTGCCACCTTTTTTACCGATTCTAAATGGTCGGGCAAGTTCAGGTTTGGCTTTTCTTAATTTCAAAATAGCAATCCCCATAATGACATATACAATACAATAAATCACTGTCGTGGAGTTCACTAACATCAGAAATGCCTGATTGACACCTGGTATCAACAAATAAAACAAAGCAAAGATCGAAATAATCGTTGATTGTGTTAAGATCACTGATTTTGACACATCAAATTGGTTCGTTTTCCAAAAATTGAATTTTGGTGGATATGCTCCTTTTCTCGCACTTGCAGTGACTGTTTTTGCTGGTCCTGAAGCCCATGCAGATAATTGGACAGCTACACCTACAAAGACTAATAGACTGAAAATATTAACGATGATATGTGGTAATCCTAGAATCTGACAATAGATTGAAATGGATTGCGCAATATTATTCAACTCCATTTGGCCTTTAGGTACCACATTTGCTACGACTAACGCATTCAACGTATTCACAAAGAAGAGAAAAATCAATGCAGCAAAGATCCCTTTAGTATAAGTTTTTACAGGATTTTTCAAACGGGTGATGTAGACAGATGACATCTCGATCCCCGTAAAGATAAACATGATTGGTGCAAAGTAAACGAATGATTTCGCTGTTTCTGCATCAGGGATCAATTTAGCCCAAGAAAAATGACCTAATGTTGCATGTGGTTGGATACCGACTTTGATCCATGAAAAAATACCTAAAAGAAGCATAATTGCTAATGGAATATATAGACCTAACCAAACACCGATCTTCCCACCAATTTTAGCCATATCAAATTTCAAATTTAATAATGTAATGATCCAATACACGACTAGAATAACGATCAAAGTAAATTTACTGTTCAACCCTAAAGGAACGTTATCAATCATATTACCCAATAAAGGTGCTAGCGCTGAAGCGACCATCACCATCCCTGGAAACATTTGGACCCATAAAAGCCATGAGACAACAAAGCCCCATTTTCGTCCTAAAGAATTTGAGACCCAGAGTTCTGGTCCACCTTTTTGGGGAAACATCCCAGCAAATTCACCTGAGATCAACGAAATAGGAAAAGCATAAAATAATACCGCTACAAGCATATAGAAAAGCATCGTCCAACCCGTGGCTGCAACATCAGGAATGTTCCGAACACTAGCAACTAAGGCACAAGTCATACCGATGAATGTCAGTGTAGTGATTTGTGAAGTTTTCGAATCTGTCATTGTTATTTTCCTTCTTTCCATCAACACAGAATAAACTATCTAATTTGAACGTTACAGGGGGGAAAAGCTATGAACGAAAAAAATTAATGGCAGTATTTCATTTTGAAAAAGAACTGCTTGCGTTTATCCGATTACTCACTAGTCTTCAACTATCTGAGTTTGACATAATCTTGATATCTTGAATCGGAAAAGCGTTTGAACATCCACTCTTTCTACTCTGAATACAACAATTCAACGTGCATCATCTATCTTCTTTGATCATAGCTTCCTGTAACACCGTTCTTCACTAGACAGTTTATCGGTTAATTTTTATTGTTATAAGATTTCATTGAGTGTTTTTTCCATGGCTTTGGTAATGCCTTGCGTATAGAACTCGAAAATCTTGTCATCATTAAGATATGGTGTCATAATTGCCGCTCTTAGCAATGTCACTTTTTGTTCTTTTTGCCATTCTTCTTTCGAAAGACCTATCCGTTCAATGAAAGGAAGTGGGGAATCTCCATATTCTTCTTTCATAAAGGTCGTATGTGAAGTAATGAAATGTTCACTATAAACATCCCCTTCCATATAAGAAGAACGATTGAACATTTTTTCATTCAATTCATTGATCGTTTTTAAATCCGTGCATCCTTTGACTTTAAATACCCAATTGACCATATTAAAATCTGGATGATTCAAAGGATAAACTTCAATCGTTTTCCCTTTGATGGTAAAGCTCAATTGTTCTAAAAATGCTCGGAAACGTTGAGCTGCTTCAATCGAGGCACCAATCAATTGACCATAACCAGTAATGTTCAATGGCAATACACGATGGGCAGTCCAAACAGCAGCAGCCGTTGCCCCGGCTTTTGATCCTTCTAAAATATAGGCGCCTAACATGTCCGGTGCTTTTACTGATTTTTCAAAAACATAAGGAGCAAAATAGGAAATAATGTTACGCATTTCTTTGTGTTTGATTACGATACCTCCAGCAGCATAAGGAACATAGCCCATTTTATGCGGATCGATCGTGACCGAATCTGCCTCAGAGATTGCTTTGAACCCATCGTAAACACTTTGATCAATGGAAACATCATAATTAAATACATGATGTTCTTCAAAAAAGTCTGGCAGAGATTCATAAGGTACAAACTCGCCTGCTTCATTTAAGAACAATGCACGTGCATACCCGCCATAAGCTGCGTCAACGTGAAGATAAAAATAAATTCCTTCTTTATATAATTTTTCTCGCAATTCGACGATTTTATCTACACTATCCACTTGGCCTTCTTCCGTAGTCCCAACGACCGCTACCACACCTAGGACTGGAATCTTTTGTGCGGCTAATTCACGGATCGTTTTTTCTAAAATAGCAACATCCATACGATAATCTTCTTGAACTGGGATAGCGATCATTTGATCTAACCCAATCCCGCAAATGTCTAAAGCTTTCATCCATGAATAATGCTTCGTTTGTGGCACTAACCATTTGCCAAGTTCTTGGAGGTGTTTCCCACTACGAGATGAAGCTGCTTTGACAGCATCTAATTCTTCATCACTGAAGGTTCCAACCATTTCTAAGATTTCTTCGACAGAAAGATTCAATAGTTCCCAATCTGTTTTATCTTTGACTTTTTCAGGATAAACTTCCTTCACTGCAAGGGGAATAGATTTGATACAACGTGCATACCAAAGACCTTCAAGGTTTGCGATCGAGCCATCTGCTGTAATATGACCCCAGCCACCGGTCATATTGAATAAATCAGCAAAATCTTGCCCTACTTCTGCCTCCATTTGTGAAGTTGCCATAGAAGATTCCAATGCCACATTATTCGGATTCCAAAGCATAGCAAAGTTATAAGCAAGCAAGGCAGGCATCAATGTCTCAGCGTTCATTTGACCCCAATAACGCCCAGCAGAATGCCAAGGGATTGATCCTGCACGCATCCGTTGACTGACTTCATCCAAGACTTCCACCATATGCTCACGAGTGGCGATATATCGAGGTGCTTGTTTGTCGGCTTCACTAATGGCTGCAACGTCACCAGGAAGATAATTCTCTCTCCAGCCTAAATGTTCATCGACCATCTTGTTCAATTGCATTTTGTAAAATGCGCCATTTTCTGATTTGTCGCCAATAAAGACGGCTTTGATATCCATATCTTTCATGTCTATTACCTCCATATTGTTCTCGTTGGCCAACGATTTTGTAACTGCAGATGAAACCATCCATCTGTATCACACTACTGACTATAGAACAAAAAATGAGATAATTTTTTTTATAACATTGTAAAATAACCCCTTTTTTTAGAAAAAAATAAAGAAAGTCTGATTTTTCAGAATTTTCTACTCATAATAACGAATATTTTATAAAAACATGAGATAAAAAACTGTTGTTTCTTAAGTGTGTTTAAAAATAAATACGTATATTAAAAAAATAATTATTTTATTTATCCGTTTACTCATCCATTTTTTACTTTTATTGTATTTTTTTCACAAGGATTTTTTCTCTTTATATTTTTATAAAACATCGTTTTATAACAAAAAAGCTTGTCAACACAAGCTTTTTCATTCATATGAAAAAAAATAAAGGTGTTTTAAACTTTAAATCATGGCATAATGAATGGTACATTGTTCAACCATCTACAAAGCGGAGGAGTTTTAATGTTTGAAGACTATTTGGAAAAAAATATTTTACGCCAGTTATTTCTTTGCGGTCAATTCTATCACAAAAAAGAAATCGATTTAGACGAACTGTCACATTTATTACAAGTCTGCAAAACAACGTTACTCAATGACATCAAAGCGATTCGAACTGAACTCAAGGATGAGATCATCTATAGCCAACGAGAAAAAGATACTTGTTCCTTGTATTTTGATCCTACGATCCCTCGTTTTCGCCTGATACAAAAATTAGCACGCCCTTCTTTATTTCTTAAAACTTGTCAGTTATATCTTGAAAATGAACCTGATTATCTCCAACTGACTGAAATCGAGTATATTTCTGTTAGCAAAGCGTATTCATTAAAAAAACAAGTACTTGCTTATTTTGAAGATTGTGACATTCAAATCCAACACCACTCTCCACGATTTACGGAGATCGAACGTCGTTTATTATTATTGAATGTGACTTATCGAACGGGTACCTTGAAGATCCCAACACTTCCAGCAGACTACTTCCTGGCAATAGATGAATTTATCGAATCGGTAACCTTTAATAGTAGGCGTATCTACGATAAAGACAATCGTGAGATCTTACGTATTGGATTGTTGATCAGCTATTTGTCTCAAAAAAAGCATCCCTTATCGATTGAACAAGATTTTATAGCCGAACTTCAAAAACGCCCCATTTATCAATATGTGATGGATGCATGGCATACAACTAAACTAAAACATTATTATCAAGAAAATGAAGTATACTTTGCTTTGATCTTATTTAATCTCAGTGATTATGGCTTCAATTCTTACCAAGCAATCGAAGAAGACTTCTGTCACCTCCATCAAGTTTTCATTGAAGATAGCCAATCAATCAAGCAACTGATTACCCAGTTTGAAAGCTATTTCAATCGAAAATTCATCGGTAACCGAGCATTCGAACGCGCTTTAATTCGTTTGATGCGCACCGCATGGGATAATTATCAACTCTTTGTACCTGAAAAATTTTATCTTTTGTCCCCAGAACAGCAATCCTTATTAGCCGAAATACAGCCTTTATTCAACCAATGGTTAGCCCAATTACCTTATAGACTACGACTTAAAATCAATTGTTTGGACGCTTTCGTTATTGAATTAAGTGGCATTTTACGCATTAATAAAACAAAACTCCACGTCCGTATCGTTACCAACTCAGACGTAAAATATCTGATTTACCGAGAAGCCTTAGAGTCCGTCACTACTTTCGATATGGAAGTCGATCCCGTTGTTTATCAGCACTTAGACGAAGCAATAAAAAGTGCTGCACAACAAGAAAACACTCGGATTTTATGTGAAAAAACTCTCTATACGCCAGAAGCAGAACAGTTTCCGACAATTGTTCCCGTTTCCGTAGACACAATTGAAAAATCGATTGTCTGGGCAGTTCAAGCAGTTCGATAAGCCGTGCTGGGAAAAAACGGCGTATGCTTCGCTGAAAGCCAGCTTCCAGTGAAGAAACCAAGTTGTTAGCACAACTGTCTAATAACGTTCGTTCTATAAACTGGCTGATGTTAGGCAATTAAAAAGCAAAACAAAAAATCTCAAAACATGGAAAGTCGTTTTGAGATTTTTTCTATATTGCAAATGTTTCTACGTTGGCGCACCATAATAAACTAATTGAGTGATACTTATAACTTATTGTCGTGCATCCGAGCCGATTTCTTTATTTAAAAAGAACGAAATGATCGTTCGGATCACAACCAAAGCAGCTAACTGGAAGACATCTTCCAAGGTTGGTTTGATAATGGACTCAATGATACCAGCTGAGATCAGGACTTCTAAACTCAACAAGATATAGCCACCTAACATTTTTTTGATTGCATTGTTTTGGTTAATCCGCTCTGCTTTGATTCTTCGTTCCGTAAAAGAAAAGTAGAGAAAATCTTTGATAGCTAACCAGGCACCCCAGAGAATGATTAAAATAGCAAAAACGTCTAATACGATGACTAATAGTTCCAAATAAGGGGCAAGTTTCTCGATCAAATTAATTTCCATTATGTGTTCCTACCTTTACTTGCTTTTTATCTTGTGTTTCTAAATTCAAGAAATAGGAAATAATCGTTCGAATAATGATGATCACTGCTAATTTTAAAATATCTGTCCAAGTTGGTTTGATAACTGATTCAATGATATCTGCTACCACTAGCACCTCTAGACTCAGCAAAATATAACTAGCCAATAATTTGCGTACTTCCGCATTTCGGAAATTACGCTGTTCGTAGTCTTTTTTCAGTGGGTGCCAGTCAAAAAGATTTTTTAAGACTAAAAAAATCCCTACCAGCAAAATAATGATTGAAGCAATATTCAAAATTGCGATCAACCAGTCCAAATAAGTTATCAAATTTGTATCAAACATCTCACTGTCCCCTCTCACATTCATTTTAGTTCACGAACAAATGCCTACTGTTTGATGATAGAGAAAAAGCACGAAATTAGCAACTCATCTTTTCTTTGAGAAAATGAATTCGTTTCAATGTTGATAAGACTGAACAATTGTGTCCTGTTCCGTAAACATACCCATTCATTTTTAAAAGGCACGATTCCCCCTTTCAATGATCAAAACTTAGCAGATTCAACAACCGAAGACACTTTCCTATATATAAGTAAAAAAAGAGCCTACTTTTCATGATAAAGTAGGCATCTTCATTCATTCAAAACAACATAACTCTAAAGCTACCTCTTATCATAGTTGATGAGGTCAGCACTCAAAATAACACAAAACTAAAACAGCGATCGAGTAAAGCACAACGCTTCTACATTTTGGAAACATTCAAAACAACATAGCTCTAAAACACTTTCCACTTTGTTGTAAATAAGGCAATGGTTTTGGAAGCATTCAAAACAACATAGCTCTAAAACCGTCCACCAACGAAAGCAAGCATAAAAAAAGTTTTGGAAGCATTCAAAACAACATAGCTCTAAAACCTGTTAATAGTTTAGTTGCTAACTTTACTTGTTTTGGGAGCATTCAAAACAACATAGCTCTAAAACAATGCAAATTCTTCTGAAGGTAATGCGGTTGTTTTGGAAGCATTCAAAACAACATAGCTCTAAAACCTCGCAGAAAAAATTTTTTTCTCACAAGATCTCGTAATCGCGCTACTCGTCCATAGCAAAACTTTCGTCTTGAATGCTTCATTCATGCTGTTTTTTTGTTATTTTGATTGTTCTTATTTTACCACATTTCTTCACACAAAAAATAGTCTTGATCTAAAACAGTTTGCTTCAATCCTTTTATTTTTCGTGGTTCGATAAAAAGGACAGGCATATGACACAAAGAAATATATTCCTGTAGTTCAGCCATTTCTGTGGTTGTTAAGTACGCTCCAACATTAATAAAAACCAAGTATTTCTTTTTCACTAGATACTTATAAATCTGTAAAATCTCCATTATTTTTTGAAAAATTGATTCTGGTTGCGTCGTAATTCTTATTTTTAATGCTTTGAATAGCTCAACCATACTCATTTCTTTACAGACTAAATCTAATTCATGTTCTAAGAGTTCCTCACTAATCCATTCCTGAACCTTGGTGGTTAATTGATCAATCCTTGATTTTAGTTCGATGTTTTCATTTAATTGTTGCTCTAAGTCAGCATAGATCAGCTTCAATGTAGTCGGAGCTTGGCTATCAAAACTTAAGATATCCGTCACAACCATCAATTCTGATGGTTTGAGTAGCTGTAATTTATCATTGAAAAACTTTAACATGCTATTTTCACCATACTGGTAAACTCCATGAACGACTTTTGAAAAAACTTCCACATCTTCAATTACAAAAATCAGCGTTTTTTCAAAGCTTATCGGTTGTTCTAATAAAGAAAAGCTAAGGTTCATCCTCCACATCCTCTCCTAAAAAAATGACTCGTTCGTCTGAATTAGCTGGACTCAGGTCTTTTTCCCCACACAAATAAACCATTCGTGAAAATTGTTTTTCAGTGACCGTTAGTAAGGTAACTAAGCCCTTTTTAGGATGATGGGCTTTTAATCGACCGAGCATCGCTTGATTAGCAGTACCGTTCAACAACAACTTACTATATACTGAAAATTGATGCATGATAAAGCCTTCACTCAGTAAAAACTTTCTGAACCTTCGATAAACTTTTCAATCATCGCTCGTCTCTGTCGGCAGATCAAACATTAATAACATTCTCATGTAACGATAACTCATATTCCGAAATAAGGAACTCCTTTCCCTTCATTATTCAATGTTTTAATCGTTTTATTGGTGTAATCCGTCACGATATTCGTTAAGAACATTTCTTTTTTCCCATATAAATACTTTTGTGAAACCAAATCAAACAGCCTTCTTTTGATAATTGGGAAAGGTTGATCACGATATGTATAAACAATTTGATCAACTAGCGGACGAAATGGTTCCATCAAGTCACTTGCTAGATTAAAATCATTAAATTGGTTCGCATGTTTTAAACCGAATTGTGTCATACAACCATTTTTAACGATTTCTCTTGCAAACAAACTCATTAGCAGCGTATAACCATAATCTAACCCCGCATTGATTTCATTCGACTCCTCCCGCGTGAATTGATTACCAAACAACGTTTGAAAGTAGATTCTTGCCGCATGTCCCTCACGATTTGTCGGATCAAATGTTTCCAATTCTTCTGATAACTTGGAAAGCGCAGATGCCTTTTCAACAAAATCATTTTCTTGTAAAAAACGACATTGGTTATGGATCTTTTGGGCAATGATCGTTGTCCAAACTACGCCCTTCAAGTCCGATTCCCACTGAATTTGTTTAGATAACTGCAAACTACTATCATGTCGCCCATAATAGGAGAATAATTGCGATGACGGCAATCGCTTGTCATCGCAAAATATCACTAAGATTTTTTCATCTGTTAAACGCTTCAACAACATTGTCGTGATCGTGATATCGGTAGTTTCTAAAATAAGGATATCGATCTCAGACAAATGGATTTTTTCCGTTTGTTGCGCATTTTTAAACACTAGATGATTATTTGCATAAGTCAGTTTAGAATGGGTATTGATTACTACTGTTCGCCAGCCCATAAATCACCCATCCTTATCCTCGTTTCGTATAAACCAGTGACCGACTGGTAAATGATCGTAGCATCCCAAATCTCCGTTAAGCTGGTATAACGTTTTCGAGGGATCGTTACTCCGAAAAATTTAAAGTCTGCTGGAGCACCTATCGCATTGAACTGTAGCAACTGCAAAAAGGATTGTGCGATCATCGAAATCTCTCCATATTTGTTTTCTTCATAGAGTTCTTGAATTCGCTCTATGTTTTTATCCGCAAGTGTATACTTTTCTGCAAAAGCGAGAACTTCGGTTAAGATGGCTGAGAAATCAGAAAGATGAGTATTGACGTAATCAAAACTTTCTTGATAGGTGATTTTGTCATAATGTTGCACATGGTATAACAAGGTTACTAATTGGTCCGATAAGATGAAAGGATTCCCTTTTTGCGACTCCTTGTGACTTGCCAGGAATCTTCTGCGCCCATTATCAAACTCAAACAAGGTATATTTTGGCAATTTGATAAACTCTGTCACCTGAGGAAAGCCTTTGTCTTTTAAAAATGTAGTCGGATCTTTTTCAAAAGCCGCTTGTTCCATGATGGTAATTCCTTCAATTGCCTTGGTTTTCTTTTGTGTCTTCCCTTTGGCATAAACAAACGCAATGGCATAGGCAATGACTGGACTTCCAAAACCACCGTACTTCGTCACATCCCAATTATTTTTCCGTTCGATCAGTTTATCAGGTTTTTCTTTTGAATTGACCGTTTCCTTATAGAAACCACCTTTTTGTTGTTCGACTTTTTTCACTACATTCACTTGATGGGAGCTAAGAACTTTTTTGATCCGTGGGAGATGATGGCTTTTTTCCCAATAAATTTCCCCATTTTCATCGCAAAACGGTTCGTCTGATTCAAGGAAATTTAAAATATTGGAATAAAATTCTTTTTTAGCGGTAGCTTTATTTTCTCTTGCTAAACTATATTTGACATACTTTCCATAGACAAATTCAGGTGCTAATTTAGGGTACCGTTTTAACAAAACATTCGCAATAAAACCATTTAAATACGCATCATGCGCATGATGATGTGGATTGATCTCACGTACTTTATAAAGCCCAAAAGTTTGTCTGAATTGGCTCGTCAATGTTGCTTTTAGCGTAATAATCTGTACCCCATCACAATCTGTTCCTTCCTCTTCCTGATTAAACGATTGATGTAAAATATTCGCAACATGTTTCGTGATTTGTCTCGTTTCGACTAATTGCCGCTGAATAAAACGGGCTTTATCCTCTGGTGTCAGTTCAATTTTGGTTAAATACGCATATTTTTTTGGACTAATCAATTTGGCTTCTTTCAGTTGATTCCAAAAGATCCGTTGCTCGTTGACTATTTGTTTACTCGGCACATCGTCTCGCTTCTTTTGATTTTGTTTACTAGCAACTAACACCTTGTTATCAATAGAATTATCCACAATAAAGCTTCTCGGTATGATATGATCCACTTCGTATTGGTGAAGATTCTCGATTTCTAGCGGTTCTCCCGTATACATATCTCTGCCATTTTGCAAATAGTACAGGTACAACCGTTCTTTTTGGAGCGCTTTGTTATCTGTTGGCTGTTCTTTTAATAACGTGCTTCCTATCTGTTTCAACCCATTTTCTAAAGCTTTAAGACGTGGTTTCGTCCGATGCGTTTTTTGGTTTTCTCTTGCCATTTCGATCACGATATTCTTTGGTTTGTATCCAATGATCGCAATCAGTTCTTCCACGATTTTAAGACTTTGCCAAATTCCTTTTTTGATCGCCGGACTTCCTGGTATGTCTTGTATGACGTCAACTAATGATTTATGTTTAGAAAACACCGTTGCTTTTGCAATTTCTTCTTTAAAAGATAGATGCTCATCATTGATCAGCTGCATCAAATTACGGTTACGGTTAGCCGGAACGTCATCATCGTTGATTAGATAATCAAGGATCGTTTTATTCGTTTTTCGATCTCTGATGCCATGGATCAATTTAGCTGAGAATCTTCCCCAGCCAGTATAATGTTTTCTTGCAAATTCTTTGAGCAACTTTTCACCGAAGACTTCTTGATACTTACTTAATTGATGTTTAATCATTTGCCGGTCTTCAAAAATGGTGAGTATTTTTACGATATCCTCAAAAATCGGTTCCATTTCGGGTTGTTCCAACCACTCTTGCATGGCTTTTTGGTTTGTTTTTGCTAATTTCATAAAATCATGATACGTGCTATACGAAGCATTAAATGCTTTTTCAATACCAAAAATCTGGGCATTTTCAATATGGTAATGCGTATACAAAAAGTTTTGTAATTTTTTGACAGTGATTTTCCCTCGCTCTTTTTGAAACAACTGTTTAAAAATCTGCTGTTTCTCATCACCGGAAAAATACTGTTTCACACCTCGTTCATCTTTATAGCTCACTTTGGTTAGTTCATTGAAAATCATATATTTTTGATAAAGTAAGCTATTTTTAGGAAGTACTTTTTCTGTCGGTAAATACGTATCTTGCTTTGTCATTCTTTGAATAAAACGCATCGCTGATTTTTCGATATCTACGACTTCTGAAAAATTCCACGGATTGATTTTTTCAGCTGTTTTCCGCTCGATCCAAGCAAAAGAACTAGCCTCTTGTTCTTTTGCCAAAGGACCGACATAATAAGGGATTCGAAATTTGAATAACGCAATGATTTTTGGTCCTGCTTCTTCTAGAAATGGATAATGTTGTTTTTGTTGATCAATGATCGCTTTCAATTCTATTAGATGTACTTGATGAGGAATAACCCCATTGGTATAAGTACGTTGTTTCAATAAAAAGGTTTCTTGATCGATTTTTTCTAGAAAAGGCTCACTTCCTACTACCCCACTTAGCTCTTTTTTGACGAATTTATAAAATTCTTCTTGGGTTGTTTTTCCTTTGATATAACCAGCATAACCATTTTTGGTGGTATCTTTGAAAAAAACCGTTGCTTTTTGCGGTACGTTTTCTTTCACGAATTGTTTGAATTTTGCCAAATCAGCTTTATGCCGTTCATACCGTTCGACCATCCCTGAAGACAGTTTTGCTTGCGTATGTTTGACAGTTGAAGAAATAATCTCTGATAATAAGATCGCATCATGGACTTTCTTCGCTTGCAAAAAGATATCTAGGTACTCATCACCGATTTTTTCTAACAAAGACTCCAGATCTTCTTCATAGGTTTCCTTTGAAAATTGGAGTTTTACTTCTGCTTCCAAATCAAATATACGTTTAAAGTTTGCTTGATTCCCAACGATCAATTTTAAACATTGAGCAAAAAAGCTGTTGATTTTTTCTGTAGGATAATATTTGAGGATTTCTTCCACTTTTTTCGTCTTCGATAATTTATCTGTCAAAATAGTTAAAACGGGTTGGTGAATGATCAGTGGTTGATCTGATTGTTTGCCATACTGTTCTAAAAAAACACGAAAACTTTCTTCAATAGAGGTATTCTCCGTATCCAAGTCTCCTTCAAACAAAAAATGACCACGATATTTCAATAGATGAGCCAATGCCAGATAAACCAATCGGAGATCTTCTTTTTCCGTTGAATCGACTAACTTTTGGCGCAAATGATAGATTGTCGGATATTTTTGATAATATTCTTTTTCTTCCTCTAACGTGGGGAAAATCGATGCTGGTTTGTATTGTTTTTCTTCTGGAACTAAGAAGCTTTCTTCCAAACGTACAAAAAAGCAGTCATCTTGTTTGCAGAGTTCTTCAGCAAAAAGATCTTGTAATTTGCTGAGTCGATATTTTCTGCGAGCCAATCTTCGGCGATTCGTTCGCTTAGTTCTTCTAAACTCCGCTGTTTGACCTTCATCAAATAATCGTGCGCCCCAAAAATTTTTTTGATTTTCTTTTTTTTCAGTATTTCCGTGAACGCTCATTTTCCTTTTCATTAATTGATAATCATCTGTTAGTACCGCCCAGCCCACAGAATTGGTTCCTATATCTAAACCAATCGTATAGTCCTTTGTCATTCACTATCCATCCCTTCTTTTAACATTTACACAACTTAGCAAGTTGTCTTCTTTACAATTGCCAACCATCATGAATAGTTAGACAAAGTGATTTTCTTTTTCTACTTGTAACTCTTTGGTATTATGCTATAATCAATTTGTTGGTAGCATTCAAATCAACATAGCGAGTTAAAATAAGGCATTGTCCGTTATCAGCTTTTAAAGCAAGCACTGTCTCGGTGCTTTTTTATTTTGCCTTTTTTTGTTATATATAGAATTTTTAACAGTTTTACTATAACACAAAAAATTTATGCGATTTTTATTTTTGAAAGCATTTTATTTAGAATTTTGATTTTAAAATCAAATTTAATAAAACTTTTTTAAAAAAATAATTCTAATTATCTAATGATTCATCAGATATAAAATAACACAAACCTCTTACATATCCTTTCATTGCTATCTGGCAAACCATTCTTTCCAGATTTTCTGCCAATCTTGATTTCCTTCCCAAGCTTTCCATTTTTTCAGCTGACCAACTTTTCGATTCCATTGACTTACTTTTGCTCAAAATTAGACACTCTGTTCAATCTGTCCAAAGTTTGGATATTTGGTTACCCTATCATTTGGCAATTAGAATGAAAGGTTCTATCCTTTTACATAGAAGGACGAGAGAAAAAACAAAGGAGGAACATCTTATGAGTAAAAAATGGATCAAACTAGGTATTGGACTAGGCATATTAACATTGGGTGCTGTTTATCTTGGTAAAAAGACAGGCTTGTTAGAAGATGATCGTCATTTGTATGATGAATTTGAATCGATCTAGTCAAAGAAACGAATCGTCAGACTGTTCACTTGTAAAATACTGGAGGAATCACAATGAGAAAAAGTAAAGCAATAATGATTGGCGCTGGAATCGCCAATATGGCAGCTGCTGTTTATTTGATTCAAGAAGGAAACTGGCGTGGTGATCAGATTACGTTTTATTCTTTAGATGACCATGGCTCCAATGATGGTGCCCCAACGGATACCGTTGTCGATGAATATTGGAATAAAAATCATCCCTTAGAAAACAAAAAGGGCTATATCGCCCGTGGTGGACGTATGCTCAATTATCGAACATACGTGGATTTGATGGATCTCTTAAGCCGAATCCCCTCTGTCACCGAACCAGGAATGACTGCGGCTGAAGATACTAGAGATTTTGATGCAAAACACCGAACATTTGATAAAGCACGTTTGATGGAAGGCGGCAAAGGGATTATTGACGGAGGCAAACTAGGATTTAACAATAAAGATCGTTTGTTATTGACTAAGCTGATCGCCATGCCTGATTCAGAAGAAGAAAAATTAGATAATGTCACAATTGAAGAATACTTCAAAGATGATCCTCACTTCTTTGAGACAAACTTTTGGTTTATGTGGGAAACAACTTTTGCTTTTCGTACTCGTAGTTCTGCTCAAGAACTTCGTCGCTATATGCATCAAATGATTTATGAATTTACACAAATCGAACATTTGGTAGGAGTAAACCGAACTCGCTACAATCAGTATGAAAGTATCATGTTGCCATTGATCAATTATTTAAAAGACCAAGGATGTCAAATCATTTTGAACCGCCGCGTAGTCGATTGGGAATTCAAAGAAACTCCGATGCAAGATGAAATTACAGTGACTGGCTTAAAAATGATCAACACGTTAACCAATGAGGAAGAACACGTCGTGGTTGATGGTGATACGGGTGTGCTTTTCACTAACGGATCAATTACTGATTCGGCTACACTAGGTGACTACGATACACCAGCTGTTGAAAATATGGATTATGGTGCTGCTTCTAGTTTGTGGAAGAAAGCCAGTGAACGTTTCTATAATTTAGGTAACCCTGACAAATTTTTTGCCGATCGTGATGCCAGCGAATGGGTTAGTTTCACTTTAACAACTAAGGATCATTTGCTTTTAAATGAAATTACTCGGATCACGACACAAGTCCCTGGTAATGCATTGAATTCATTTATCTCCACTACACCAATCACGCCACTCGGACAAAAAGATGTCAATATGTCGATCGTCGTTCATCACCAACCACATTTTACTTCACAAAAACCAAACGAAACCGTCATTTGGGGATATTTCTTATACCCTCGACGTCGTGGAGAATTTGTGGATAAGCAATATATCAAGATGACTGGTAAAGAAATGTTAGAAGAATTGATCGGACAACTTTCTAAAGTCGATCCTGGTCCTGAAAATATTCGAACGAAGGAAACCGAGATTTTTGATAGCGTTGTGAATAATATTCCTGTGTATATGCCTTATGCTTCTGCATTATTTAATAATCGAGCAAAAAGCGACCGACCAAAAGTGATTCCTCAACACTCAACGAACTTGGCATTTACTGGAGAATTTGTCGAACAACCTTATCAAATGATCTTTACGGAACAAAGTGCCGTACGCTCTGGCGAGATCGCTGCTTTCCATTTTGCTGGTATTCCAATGTCACGTCTTGTTAAAACACCAAGATATGACAAAGATATTCCTACATTGATGCGTGCTGCTAAGAAAATGTTTGAATGATCGATGCAATAAGGTATCAACAAGGAACAACCGCAACAAAAAATGACTGTCACTTCCTAGTAACGGGAGTGACAGTCGTTTTTTAGTATTTCATCATTCAACGAATGATTTTTATTTAGCTATTATCTTAGGCTTTTTTTAAGGTACTACTTCCAGTTTTCAGCCACTTTTTACTTTGCCGTTTCTGCAGAAGCTTACTTCCCCCACCGAATAATACAGCACAAAACAAAAGAATGCCCCCAATAATCGCTGGATACATCAGTAGATCTTGCACGTAATGTGTCATTAATTGCAAAATCGCTTGTGAATGAAAAGCTATATTATGTAAAACGTCTTGTATATAAAGCAATCCTGCTAAAACAAAAAACATACTTCCAGTCGTTCCCAAAATAAACATACCGTAACGCAGGAATGAAAAGGGTGTTTTGTTAATTAACCGATATAAATAGACTAGCCAAAACGCCAATAGACCCAGACAGATGTAAAAAAGAGGTACCACTATTTTTCGAGCAGACACGATGTTTTCGATAAAAATAGTCAAGTATCGATCACCTAATGCACTTTGGAAGTGATACATGTAAATAAAGATCATTGTCTCGATTTTATTTTTCTCCTCTTTATCGATAGTCAGTTGTTTTTTTGTTGCAATTGTAGCCACAGCTTGAGCAATTTTCTCACTCACCTCATTGCTGTCTCTTAGCTCATAATTTGTTTCTTCATATGTATGTTGGATAAATGGTCGAAGGGCTTCTTCGACAAAACTTGGTGAAAGTGCCGTTGCAACGACCTCTGAAAATTCACTTTCTTCTGTGTTTTCTTTCCGAAAATTCTGAGCAGCTTCTGCGAGGATCAATTCGCTATACTTTGTTTTTTCGATTTGACCGAGTAAATACGCCTGATCAAAAAACGTCACTTGAATGATTCCTACGGAAATAATCACAAACAAAGTCACTGAACAAGCAAATGTGACCATCAGTTTTCTGATTTGTTCTCCCTTTTTTTCTTTTATCACAAATAACCTCCCTTTTGATCTATTTTTTAATCTGTTATTTACTTAACCTAAGAAATCAACATAATTTAATTATACTTCTAACTATAAAGCTTCTCAATGTAAACCAAATAATACACCAGTTATTTTAAAGTGATTTTCCCTTTACTAAAAGCGTTTCACTACTCAAAAGCCAGCTCCTCCTTTAGAATGAAATTAGCTGTTCGTTCAAAAAATGACATGTTATAGGGTTTGAAGAAAGGAGTTTTATTTCATGAAAGCTGTTACCTGGCAAGGAAACCAAAAAATGGAAATCAGAAACGTAGATGATCCAAAAATCGTGGAACCGACAGATGCTATTATTCGAATTACCGCTACTGCGATTTGCGGCTCGGATCTTCACCTCTATCATCATGGGGAGGCTGTTTTAGAAAAAGGATATGTCGTTGGTCATGAACCAATGGGGATTGTTGAAGAAGTAGGTCCTGCAGTAAAAAAACTAAAAAAGGGACAGCGGGTCGTTATTCCTTTTAATATTAGTTGTGGGCATTGTCATTTCTGTACCCATGAGATGGAAAGTCAATGTGATCGCTCAAATCCAGATCAACTTTATGGTGGTTTATTTGGCTTTGGCCGTTTAAATGGGAATCATTGGGGTGGTCAAGCTGAGTATCTTCGGGTACCGTTTGCTGATAGCACTTCGTTTATCGTACCTGACAATGATCTTGCAGACGAAAAAGTCCTTTTCTTATCTGATATCCTTCCAACTGCTTATTGGAGCGTTCAAAATGCTAACGTAAAAAAAGGCGACACTGTAGTGGTCTTAGGTTCAGGACCAGTTGGGTTGTTTGCACAAAAATTTGCCTCTATGGCAGGAGCAGAGCGAGTGATTGCTGTCGATCCGGTCCAACATCGTATTGATAAAGCCGCTCGTTACAATCATGTAGAAACTTATTTGTTAGAAGATACTCAGTCTGCTGGGAAAGAACTTTACGAATTAGCAAAAGGTGGCGCTGATGTCATCATTGATTGTGTAGGGATGGATGGCTTGGAACCAGTGAAAGAAAAAGCTAAGAATCTCGTTAGTTTGCAAAGCGGGACGATTTCACCGATCCAAATGGCTGCGCAAGCTGTCAAAAAATTTGGAACCGTACAAATCACTGGTGTTTATATGACCCCGGCTTCTTCCTACCCACTACAAGAATTTTTCATGAGAGATATCACAGTGAAGCATGGTCAGGCACCGATCGTTCATTTGATGCCTAAAATTTACGAGATGATTGCTGCGGGTCTGTTCGATCCAACCCAAATCATCACACATGCGATGCCTTTAGCTGATGCTGCCCGAGCATACGAGATTTTTGACAAAAAAGAAGATAAAAATATCAAAGTTGTTTTGAAACCTTAGCTTTGTTCACAGATAGGTGAGTGAGAGATGCCAGAAATAAAACGAAAAAGCCATGAAATAGATATTGGGAAAGAAGAAGATATCGAAATTGCTGGACAACGTTTTCGTCTTTATTTCCAGAACCGCTATACATTATTGTCTCTTGCAGTTGATTTATTAACAGGGATTTTTTATATTTTTGGAAGCGTAGCGTTGTTAACAGATATTCCAGACCGTTATAGTACCTATTGTTATCTAGTAGGAGCGATCTTTTTGACTGCACGACCTATTTTGAAAATAGTACGTAATGTCTTCATCTATGACGAGAAAAAAAAACAAAAAAAGAGTGAAAAAAAGAATGAATAAGAAAGCTTCCTAATTTTTCGGTAAAAAGACGGAACGCCTATTTAGGACAGCGAGCTCATTCATGCTTTTCCAACAAATCAACCATTCTAAATTCCAGGACTGATAGAACTTTCTATTGCTCCTGGAATTTTTTTGAAGCTAAAAAATGGTACCGTCCACTAAATAATACTCGAATAACCAATATACCAACAAAAATAGCATCAAGAAACAATTTCCGATTTTTCTTGGCATTGCTCACCAGAAACAAAAGATTACTGATCAGATAAAGAACCCTTTTGAGTAATCAACTCCGATCACGTTGTAAAAATCGCTAGTTGATATAAATAAACCGGGATCCCTTCATTATCTTGTACCGTCGTCAGATATTCCCACTCATATCTTTCATAAAAACCTGTATGGTCAGTCGCTACATAGAGCTGAGAAATCCCAAGCGCTCCCATATCCTCTCGAATAAATGATAAAATCTCTTTGGCAATTCCTTGATTACGATACTCTTTTTCAACAAACAACGCACAAACATTCGGAGTCAAATCTGGGCGATCATGAAAATCATTTGCGATGACCCCTGCTCCAGCGATAATTTTTTGTTCTGACGTCACGACTATATACCATTGAGGAACAGCGTTAGATGATTGAAGAGAATCTTCCATGCTCTCTTGGTAAAAGGAAAGCGGAAGATGCCATTTTGACGTAAACCATTGCGCTGCCTGTTCCAACCATTCAGGTCTTTCTCTGATCTTAACCAACTCATAACCTTTCATTTCGTCCTTTCACTCCCCTATACATTTGCACTATTATAGCACGCTTGTTATCGAAATGGTTTTTTTAAAACTCCAAAAAAACCGCTTTTTATGCATCCTTTTCACTAAGAAAAAAGAAAGCTATCCTTGAGCCATTTATAAAAAAAAAAACCAGTTGTCATGACCTCTGTCAGACAACTGGTTTTTTTGATCGCTCATTAAACGAAACAAGATCTTTTCACTAAAGAATAGCTACTTTTGATTGTATGTGCTGTTTCTTTCTTTTATGTGCTTTTAGCCGTTTAATGCTTCTTTTCTTTTTTCTTGAACTGTCGCTACTTTCACAAATGGTAGGTAAATCAAGACAGATAAGATTAAGTTGATAGCAGCTAAGACACCGCCAGCGATACTTTTTGTTGCTAATACCCCACCGATTACTGGTGGTGTTACCCATGGTGGCATCACCGTTGCAGCTGGAACTAGTCCGGTAGCAGTAGCAAAATAAGCAACAGATACTAAAACCATTGGGGTTAAAATAAACGGAATAAACATAATTGGGTTCAATACGATTGGTAAACCAAACATTGTTGGTTCATTGATATTGAAAACACCTGGTGCGATCGACAAGTTCGTAACAACCATATAAGGTTTATTTCTACGTCCCACTAAATAAATCGCTAGTAACAGACCTAATGTTGCCCCTGTACCACCTAAGTTGACAAAGCTATCAAAGAAAGGTTTGTTTACAATGTATGGTGCGCTATGACCAGCAGCGATCGCATTAACATTCGCTTCGATTGCTGGTGCATTGATTGTTTGCATCAAAGGGTCTACCATATTTGCTCCGTGTAATCCAAAGAACCATAAGAATGGTGTAATGAATGCTAACAACAAAGCTGAAGGATAAGAATTGGCTAGTCCCATGAATGGTTCTTGGACAATTGTATAAAACGCGCCTACGATATCATCTACACCAAATGCAGCAAAGATCGCAGCAATCAAAGCAAAGAATGAGATCGTGATCATTGCAGGTAATAATGAAGCAAAGGCTTTAGCTACAGCTGGTGGCACGCCATCAGGCATTTTGATGATTAATTTTTCATTTCCACTTAAACGAACAAAGATTTCTGTTGAAATAATCCCAACAATAATTGCAATAAATAAACCGTTTGAGCTCATGCCCAACGCTCCGCCTAATGCGAAGAATGAACCTAAAGAAATTACTCCAGCAGAAACGCCGTCTTTACGATAACCATTTGCCAAATGATAAGCAAGTAGAAAGGCGATCAAAACTGAAAGAATCGCAAATGTACCATTCCAAGCAGCTGCGCCAAATCCTTTCCAAGCTTCGCCACCAAAAATTTTATTCATTAATTCTTGGAAACCAGGAATAGGCAAGTTATTGATCATTACTGCTAACGCACCTAAAATCATCAAAGGCATACTGACCATAAATGAATCACGAATCGCTACTAAATGACGTTGAGCACCAATTTTTGATGCCACAGGTATAAAATGTTTCTCCATAAATGTAACAAATTTATCCATGTTTCTTTCCTCTTTTCTATTTCACCAGTTTACTTTAAGCATCTAAACGTCGATATAAATCAATGATTTCTTTTGCTAGATCTGTAAATGCAATCGAAGTCATCAGATGGTCTTGGCTGTGAACCGTTAATAAAGTCACTTCCATATGATTACCTTGTGCTTCTTGTGTTAACATTTCTGTTTGAGAGTGATGAGCTTGCACTAAAGATTCTTCTGCATCTTTGATTTTTGCATCAGCTAACTCAAAATCTCCTTTTTTCGCTGCAGCAATCGCTTCCATTGCATCGCTTTTTGCATTTCCGCCAAACATGATCAAACCCATGATTGCTTCAAGATTTTTTTGCTCTTGCATTGTTGGTTTCCTCCATTATTTATTGATTAATGATTCTGCTTGTTCTAATACTTTGGCACCGTTCATCATACCGTAATCTTGCATATTGATTACATCTAAAGGAATTCCTTTTGGTGCTAATTTTTCAGCAAATTGATTTTGCATAAAACGTACTTGTGGACCTAAAAGTAAAACGTCTACATTTTTTGATTCTAATTGATTGTCTGCATCTGAAGCAGATACTGCAAAGATATCAGCCTCGATTCCTTTTTCTTCTGCCGCTTTTTGCATTTTTGTTACTAATAAACTAGTACTCATTCCAGCTGAGCATACAAGCATGATTGTTTTCTTTTCCATTTTCTACACTTCCCTTTCTTGTATCTTACACTTTTATATAAAGCAATTACCGTGCCAACTTTTAAAGCGCTTTAATCCCTTGTCGTGCTAACGCTTTCAAGAGGACACTGTATAGATGCACACTTCTTTTTTCTTTGCACACTAAAATTAGTGTGCAAACGTTGATCATTTCTCTGATAACTTTATGTAGCTAATTCATGGTATCAAAAAAAATAAGCCGTAGTTTCGCAAAAATGACTCCTTTGAGCGAATCCCAGCTTATTTTCATCTGCTTGTCCTACTATTCACTTTTTGTCGTTTCTTGGAATTTTTCATTTAATTGGGTTAATAACTCAATTTGTAATTGTTGTAATTCCAGCATTTGTTGCCATTGCTGTGACATCAAATAATCGATTTTTTCATGCAACAAACTAATTTCTAACTCAGCTTTTAGGTTTGTTTGATAATCATGGTCGGCTGCTATCCGATCTCTAGTTGCTTGTCGGTTTTGACTCATCATAATGATCGGTGCTTGGATAGCAGCTAAACAAGAAAGCACTAAGTTCAAAAGAATGAACGGATATCGATCAAATGATAGACCAAAAAAATGTAACGTATTCAACAAGATCCAACTACCTAAAATCACTACAAAGAGAAAGATAAACGGCCAACTACCACCAAACTTGGCAATTGCATCTGCTGATTTTTGACCAAAAGTCGCTTTTTGATTGATCGTTGTATTTAAATTTTGACTAATGATTTGCTTATTTTTCAACTGCTCTAGCATTTCTTGATTAATTTTTTTTGTTTCATTCTGGTCTTGAATGATTTTTTCTTTTATATACTCAAAATGATAATTCATAAAGGTAATAAAAGGGATTTGGGACTCTATGGTCAGTTTCTTATTTTTTTGTAAAATAAATGAACGAATATCTGTATCAATTGTTTTCAGATGAACGTAATCTTGATGAGCCATGGCAACTCCTCCTTTACGTTATTTTTCTGAGAAAAAGGAAAAAACAGCTTTCGTTAGTGTCCTAAGATTTGTTCAATTTTCTGTTCTTCTTCAGGTGAGAAGGAAAGATTATCCATCATCCGAACACTTTCTTCTAATTGACTAAGTCGACTAGCGCCTACAAGCACACTGGTCACTGACTCTTGTCGTAGATTCCATGCTAAAGCCATTTGTGCTAACGTCTGTCCACGCAAATCAGCTAAATCCTGTAATTGCTTGATCTTACCCAATGTAGGTGTCACTTGATCTTCTGATAGAAAAGGAATTTCTTTACGATGGGCTCGAGAATCTTCTGGAATCCCATGTAAATAGCGTTTAGTTAATAACCCTTGCGCTAAAGGACTAAAAGTAATAGCTCCCAGACCGGCCTCTTCTAAAACAGGTGCTAAATCTTCTTCTAATAACTCTCTTGAAAACATATTGTAACGCATTTGGTGGATAATAAATGGAGCGTTCATTTCACGTAAGATAGCAGACATTTTCTTCGTGTCTTCCCCGTTGTAGTTGGAGATCCCAATATACAGTGTTTTCCCTTGACGAACTAATTGCATAAGCGCTTCTGCCGTTTCTTCCAAAGGTGTATCTGGATCAGGACGATGATGATAAAAGATATCTACGTAATCTAACCCCATCCGTTTGAGGCTTTGATCACAACTAGCAATGATCGATTTACGGGAACCCCATTCTCCATAAGGCCCTTCCCACATGTGATAACCTGCTTTGGTTGAAATAATCATTTCATCACGATACGTTTGAAAATCTTCTTTAAAGATCCGACCAAAGTTTTTCTCTGCTGCTCCTGCTGGACCACCATAGTTATTGGCTAAATCAAAATGTGTGATCCCCATATCAAAGGCGCCACGTAAAATTTCCCGTTGATTACTTATAGGATCATAATCACCAAAGTTTTGCCATAATCCTAAAGACAGCAAAGGCAATCTCAACCCAGATTTTCCAGTTTTTCGATACGTCATTTTTTCATATCGCTGCTGATTTGCTACATACATTTTTTATCCTCCTCTTAACCAAGTATACGCTTTCAAAAATGTGACTCGTCACTTCTTTTTCCTAGTATGCGTACGTGTATTTCGTTTTTGATAACTATCGTTCTATGTGCATTATACGCTTATCGTTTGCGAATTACTAACAAAAATCCTCTTTAGCCTCAATCATCACCATGGATCATTTGGTAAATATCCCTAGGTAATCGGTGTTGATATCGAATTGTTTTTCGGTAAATTCTGGAAAGTATAAATCACTTGCCCATTGCCAAGCAGCTTTTTCTATATGTAAAAGTTCGTTTTCTGAAGGATTCTGAGGCCATTGTGCTACCCAGCAATTCTCTTTTCCTAAGACATCCAAGTCTAAAGTTCCATTCGTAAACCATGAAAGATTGGAATAATGAACCACCTGGGAAAAACCAGCTGCTTGAATGGCCTGACTAAACACTTGCGCATTTTCAGTCACTCTTGCTAGATTCATTTGAGGATTTTCACTATCGTTCACAACTACAGTAGAATAAGGTAAATTTAATTCTTTTAGATAGGCTAATAAATAGTAGGCTTCTTTTTCGGTGTCTTCTGCATAATTAAACCAAGCATAATGATAGACACTCACTTTCAACCCCGCCTGGATAGCATTCGCAACTTGTTCAGGGGCCAGTGGGTTCCTATAAGAATCCCCTTCTGTTAACTTAACTACTACACCTGTGATCCCATAGTTTTTCATTGTTTCATATGCTTCGACAGATAAATAACCATTATGTGAGGAAACATCAATAAAATCTTTTGGCGGTCTACTATTTTCAGAAGCAGAAATGCCTGACCCCGAATCCAACAAATTTACTCGATTATTACGTTGTTTTGCCACCACATTGTCTAGTAAATGCTGTTTGCTTTCAGTGATAATTGTTTGGGTGCTTTCTGATTTTTCATAAGTATGGACCACAAAAAATGTTGAAAATATTGAAAATACTGAAAATACAAAAAGAACACTAAAAACCAATAAACGCCTTTTCTTCATCATAGGTACCTTCTTTCTTTTATTTGAGAGAGGTTTCTCAAATAAGTGTACCACTTAATCAACAGCGCTTACTTAAAAGTATTATTAGATTTTAATCGTTATTAAATCTTCTAGCAATTTTAAGGGAATGACTGGTTTTTACAGAACATCTTCTACTTACACGATTACTTATTCGTCTTCCCCAGACCATTTTTTCTTTGCCCGCTTAAAAAATAAAAATTGTTGATGAGACTTCTTGATCTTCTTATAACGTTTTTGTTGTTTTTTGTAAAATTGTTGATGATAATTTTCAGCAGGCCAAAAAGTTGTTGCTGGCTTGATCTGTGTGACGATTGGTTCCGCAAACTGATGCGAAGCAATCACTTGTTGCTTGGATTTTTCTGCTAGTATTTTTTGTTCTTCATTTTCTACAAAAATGATAGAGCGGTATTGATTCCCACGATCCTGAAACTGTCCAAAGGCATCTGTTGGATCGGTGACTTGCCAAAAAATCGCTAATAGTTCTTCATAGTTTATCATTCGCCGATCAAAAATAATCTCCACTGCTTCCACATGCCCAGTCGTGCCACTGCTAACTTGGTCATAGTTAGGATGTTCGACCTCCCCGCCAGTATATCCGGACAACACGGAAATAATCCCTTGCCGTGTTTCAAACGGTTCGACTAAGCACCAGAAACAGCCCCCGGCAAAGACGGCTTTTTCTTGATATCGTTCATCGGTGATCTGGTGTTTCGCAAAGTCGTAAGACACTTGTCCCATCGGATCATGGGTGATCTTCAAATAAAAGTCCATGACGTCAGGCGTCAAATTCCCCCGAAGTGCTAGCGGTCGTAAAGAGACTTCAATCATTTCAAGGATTTCTTTTCTTTGTTTTCTTTCCCCTACTTGGTTTTTCGCTTGGATCAACAATGTCCGCTCCCATTCACGGGTATTAGGGTTTAAAATGAGATTGTATAATTCTGCTAGCTCTTGCTCCATCACTTTTCCCCTCACTTCTTGGTCAAATATGTAAATTCGTCCTGAATGTATCACGAAACTAGCGAAATTGCGAATAGACCGCTTAGAGGAGTCGTGGGAGAGAGTAGGCTACTCAAAAAAACTGAGACAGCCATTCTTTTGCCTGCTATAGGCAATCAAACGACTCTCTCAGTTTGTTCTATTTGATATGAATGTTTATTGGTAATACACTTCGTCTAAAAATAAACCATGTGCCGGCACGGTTTCTCCTGCCTGTTGTCTTACTTTATTCTCAAAAATATCATCAATCGCCGAAACAGGTAACTTTCCTGTACCGATCTCCAAGAGTGTACCCATCAAGATCCGAACCATCTTATACAAAAAGCCATTGCCCACAAAGGTAAAGTGCAACATGCCGCCTTCTTGTTCGATTGAGAGTTCATGGATCGTACGAACTGTTGATTTTTTTGATTTTTTCAAGGCAGAAAACCCGATAAAATCATGACTTCCCATTAGTTTTTGACAAGCTTCATTCATTTTTTCCAGGTCTAGTTCTTGCGGAAAATAGAAACTATGATTTCGTTCAAAAACAGTTGGAATGGGATTATTCCACACATAATAGCTATATTTTTTCCCTGTCGCATTGTATCGAGCATGAAAGCGTTCAGGCATTTCTTCCACTTTCTTGATCACGATATCTCTTGGTAAATAGCGGTTGAGAAAAGTTAGCATTTCATTGCGACTCATTTGAGAAGTCGTTTTAAAGTTTGCCACTTGTCCTCTGGCATGTGTCCCAGAATCCGTGCGCCCCGATCCAATGATCTCAATTTTTTCTCCAGTCATCTGTGAGATGATTGCTTCGATTTTGCCTTGGATCGTTTTATCGTCATCTCCCAGACGTTGCCAGCCTGAGTAACGTTTCCCATCATATTCGATCGTTAATTTGATATTTCTCATGTCTTTCATTAGACTCCCCTACGATATACATTTGCACATCACGATGTGCGGTCAAGGTTTAGTCTGACACATTTGTCCTGTGGTTTCAATCAGTTTTACTAATTTCCAGCATTTAGTTAGGGCTACAGTCCGCTATGCCCTAATGTGTAAGATACTTAACCACACAATTGGTAAATAATTAAAGAAGAAACTGATCCGTTGACAAAAACCTAACTGATTCAAAACCGGCAATTGATTTAATCCGGGAATACGTGCTGCGCCATAAATTCCTGCAAAAACCAAGCTGGCAACTAGTAAAATAAAAAACGATTGAGTTAATTGCGCATCGCCCATTTTGCGATACAATAAGAAAACAAATAAAGGGAACAAAATAAATCCACCATACCCAATCCCTGAACCAAGATTGTGGATCCAAGTCGAAAAATTCCAAGAAGTTTCGTTCGTGTCCACACTAAATAACCCGGTAAAAATACAATCTGTAACACCATATAGACCGATGGCAGCTGTCACTAATAAAGCAAGTGGTTTTGAAGTAGTAACAAAAGCTTGATATAACGCTGGCATTGCCAAAACATACAAGCAGCCAGATATGACCGACCAAATCAAAAATGCTTTTCGTACGGGACTACCAACATCCCCAAAAAGACTGATCACAGCAGTCATTTGATTAAGTTTGGGATAAAAAATCCCTAAAACATACGGCGTCAGAAAATCACTTACTACTCCTGACAATAAAAAATAAAATCCATATTTACGTAAAAAATCCATCCTGCATCCTCTTTTCACCAACCAGAAAAAAGAAAGTTTCATGCTCGCTTTCTTTCAAAATTCTAAACATCATCTAGAAAAATTGTACCGAATTATACTAATTTAAACAAGCTTCAAGACATGCGGCACCTTGGATTTACTTGATGAGGGTGATGAGCACTTCCCCCTGAACCACAGTAGCTGATTTTATACAATCATTCCATTTTTTTCACGATATTCTTTTGGTGACTTGCCGACGATTTTTTTGAACAACTTTGAAAAATAGGTTGTGTTGTTGTAGCCGATCTCACTAGAAATTTCATTGATATTTTGATTGCTATGCAGCAGCAACCATTTCGCTTGTTCCATTCTGAGATGATTTAAATAAGTTGAAAAACTTTTTTTCGTTTCTTTTTTGAATAATTGCCCCAAATACATCACATTCAAATGTAGGCTTTCTGAAACTTCTTTCAAGGTTAAAGGTTCTCGGTAGTGTTCGTGTAAGATCGTCATCACTCGTTCGACATTCTCGCTATATCGGACTTGTTTTTGCTGCTCCTTGATCAAAGATAGTAAGAGTTGATGCAGTTCTTGGACTGTTTTTGCTTGATTGATCTGTTGAATCCCTTTTAAATATTCATCGTCTTCTAGCCGAATCAATTCCCGGTGGATATCCATAAACAACAAAAAACTAAAATGACGGATATCATCCGGTGTCATCACAGCAGTTTGGAATTGGTCAAAAAATTGAGTAATCATTTGTTGGGCACTAGCCAATTGCCCGCTTTTCAACACACGATTAAACGAAGAAAAATCAATTGCCTGTTCTTTCGCTGCTTCTTGTTCGGCAAAAAAGATATGTTGGTCTTTTTCGCCGTAAAATTGATGCAGTTGTAAATTATCTTTGGCATGTTGATAACTCTCAGGGATTTTATCAGGATCTGCTGTTTCATCTCCAATACTGATCAACCAGTTTTCTTCCATACTCTTCTCTTGAATGAAGCGGCAAAATGCAGAAACTGACGCTTCTTCCAGCAACAAAGTAAAGCGTTCCATGTCTCCAAAGTTTCGTTGATAATAAAAAAGTTCTTGGTGGTTTTTCAGCCACTGATTCACTGATTTCCCGACGGATCTAGACACTTGAGCGAGTAAAACTCTTCGTTGTTTCCCTCCGACTTTTTCTAAAATCTCTTCTTCACTCACTTCATCTAATTCTTCATTGAGCCACTGACTAAAAAGGACTTCTTGATAGATTTCTTGCTGGTTTTTCTGTTCAATTTGATGATCTAATTGCTGCTTCACTTTGGTTAAACTAGCAATCAGTTCGGTTTTATTAACTGGCTTCATCAAGTAATTGATGGCCCCTAATTGCATCCCACTTTTTAAATAATCAAATTCCTGATAACCAGAAAGAATCATAAATTCAAACGCATGATGTTCCTTTTGAGCCGCCTCGATAAATTCTAAACCATTCATTTCGGGCATCGTGACATCTGTTATAACTAAATCAATGGATTGATTTTCTAAAACAGACAATCCTTGCATCGCGTTTTCTGCCGTTGCGACTACCTGAAATCCCAAACTTGCCCAATCAACAATTTTTTGCAACCCTGCCAAGATCATATATTCATCGTCGACTAATAACACTCGATACATGTTCCTACCCCTTTTCTTTAAATGTAATAGTGACAGACAATCCTCCTTCTTGATTGGTACTTAGCTTCATCTGATAACTATGTCCAAAACTAGCACGCAAACGTTCATTCACATTTTGCAATCCAATCGATTGGTACAATTCGACTTTAGGATGCGCCAATCTTGATTCGATCTCTGCCAAGCGTTCCGGTGTGATCCCTTTGCCGTTATCCTTCACAATAATCTGGACTCGTTGCCCTTCACGAAACACTTTCACACTTAAGGCATTATCAAAACGTGTAAAATCGACCCCATGTTTAAAATAATTTTCGATCAATGGTTGAATCACAAACTTCGGTACTTCGATACTTGCTAATGATGGATCAATGGAAAAATGATAGGCGATCCGGTTGGGGTAACGCATCTGATATAAATAGACATATTTTTCGCAAAAGTCCAGTTCTTCCTTTAAACTGATCGTCTTTTCTTGATTAGTATTGTTTCGCAACAAGGCCGAAAAAGCATACACCACATCTGCCAATTCTTCGCTGCCTTCACTTAACGCATACATCCGAATATACTCTAACGTGTTATAGAGAAAATGAGGATTGATTTGTGCTTGTAATGCACGCATGTGGGCATCTTGCTGTTTGATTTCCAATTTATAGATATCTTCAACATATTGGTTGATGCTATCCAACATCTCATTGATCCCTATAGAAAGGTCTTTTAATTCATATTCCGTTTGGGTGGTATCGATCCGCGTCTCCAAATTCCCTTTGGCCGTTTCATTCATTGCATCCATCACGAGATCTACTTGTTGCGAATAGCGCTTGAAGGTTTGGTATAAAAAGAATAGCAGACTGACATCTAATAGAAATACACCGAAAATCAATGGTGCTAAATCTTGGATAACCGCTCGTCTAACCATCGAACGATCTAAAGTAGCCAATATCCGGTAATCATCGGGTAACTGTTGGTACTGGATGAAATTATTTTTTTCAAGGTTTATCAGTGGCAAAGTGGAATTTTCTTGAAGGCTGGTTGTAATCAATTGTTCTTGGGTTGCTAGTTTATCCTTTGTCATTCCTTGATCATGGAATGTGTATAAACGGTTGGTGGTACCAGAGATCATATACAATGATAAGCCGCTAAAGGTATTCAAACTCTTTAATGCCGCATCCAATTCCGCTTTTTCAAAACCGACGAACATGCTCCCGACTTCGCTTCCACCTTGCGTGATCGACATTTTGATATAAAACGCATCTGTCAATTTAGGCGTACCACTTTTAATCACCCCACCTTTATTTGCTCTAGAAGATTCCAGATACTCAGGCAATTGACTGAAAACAACATAGACGGAGCTGACTTCCTCATAGCTGACATAAATATCTCTCATTAGATAAGGAAAAGAGACAAAATCGGTCGTTTTTTGTTGTTGATCATAAGCGTACATCAAATATTCATTGATTGGTTTTGTCAGATAAGTAGTCGCATTCTCGATTTTATCAGAGTTCCCCAACAATTGGTCTTTAATGATTTTACTTAGTGTCGTTTTATCGTTCAGTGTACGACTGGTACTTTGTAACGCCTCACTTGTCGTTCGCTTGGCTTGCTCTTGCGTTTGTACCCACGTATGAACACTAATGATAGCAGTCGCCACCGTTGTTAATAAAATCAGGACGAGCGCATATTTTCGGAAAAGACGATTCAGAAGTGTTCCTTGTGAAAATAAAATACGCCATTTATTCATAGCTTTCTAACTGCATATCCAGTTTTTCCCGCCATTGTTTGGTTACCAGCCCATTCCAAACAGTCAATAAGCCAATCACACCAAAGAGAATCAGTCCTTTATAATTCCAAGTTAGCCAAAAAATAATGCCTCCGCCAATCAACAATTTCAAAAAGGTCGAAAAACTGGAAAAGCCTGAAACAAAACTTAACTTAAGTAGGTTAGGAATCGAAATTTCGTATTCACTATCTAAAATCAAGCTATACTGATAAGTGGAGTAAATATAAAGTAAACTAAAAATCAGGATAAAATCAGTAATCAAAAAAAGGATTCCTTGAATTTGAACAGATAAGTATAAATTATAGCCAAGCAAAAATGTCCCCGCTAAAAATAAACCAAACAACACATTCCCACGGGCAAATGTTTGTTTAAATGTTTCCCACCCTCGCTTAAACGTAATCTCTTTATATTCAAAACCATAAAGATAAAACAATTCGTTGACTGTTTTATAAGCAGGTCCAATCCCTAATACGATGGCTCCCATCAGTGTATAGATCCAAAAATAAAAAGTTAATTTCATGACCACCCACACTCTGATAAATAATGTTTCTAGTGCTTTACCTAACATGCGATTCCCTCCATAAAAAACATTGTATTCCCTTTCATTATACAAGAGTAGTAAAAAAGTAAAAGAACCAGTTTGATAAAAAGCCTAATGAACTTTTAGCTACTTGGTTGCTTTTCTTTCATTTCTTCGGACACTAATCAAAAAGCAGAACTCTCCAAAAATTCGACATGCAAATTTCGGAAAAAGTTCTGCTTCTTTCTAGAAACTGATTCAGTTTCTTGAATTATTTACTTTCCTTACGAAATGCATCATATTGTTTTTGCATTTCTGTTAATACTTTGTCATAACCTGCTCTGTTCAAAGCATCTTTTAGTTTTGGTAATGTTTCATCAGGATCAACTGTCCCAGTATTTAATCCATCTAGGTATTGATTCATGACATTTGAGATATTACTTAGTTCTGTTTTTACGCTATCTGTATTGAAACTAAAGCCTAAGATTGGAGAAGTTTTTGCTTCTTCGATTGATTTATCTCTTTCAGCGATCATTTCATCTGTGATCGTATCTTGTGTGTATAAGATTTCATTGTTACCGGTATTCCAAGCAGACATGTGCATGTTTGGTTGGTACCCATCTAATAATTTGATCTTGTCATCACCATCTTTTTTCCATGCTTCGCCTTCGATACCCCAAACTAAACCATTCAATAATTCTGGATCGCTATTTAATAAACCTAAAAATTCAACTGATTTTTCTTTGTTTTTAGAGGTATTTGATACGACAAAATTGGCCATTTGTGCTTGTCCAGTTGACTTCAATGGAACAGTAATTGCTTTTGAAACCAATTCTTGTTTCGCTGCATTAGTCAAGATCGTATCGCCATAATCGTATGGTCCTTGCGTTTCGCCACGCATTAACCAAGTATTCCCTTCAAGTGGGTAATCTTTATTACTAGTAGCAGCATCGCTAGGAATCAATCCTTGTTTATACCAGCTGTGCATCGTACGTAATAATTCGATAAACGTTTTGTTGTCGTATTGATTGATGATCTTAGTGTCATCGCCATTCAAATCAACCGCAAATGGTAATGTATTCCCTAATGGATAATCGAAATCTCCTTGGACCTTAAATCCTTGTCCAATCGCAAAAGCAGCTGTATTTGGGTCTTTTTTATGGAATTCTTGTAACACTTTTTCCGCATCTTGATAAGTTTCGATCCCATCAATCGATAAATTGTATTTGTCTAATAACGGCTTGTTGAAAGTCAACACTTGTTGGGCAAACACATTGCCATTTACTGGAAAGGCATACAATTTTCCGTTAACTAAATTTCCTTTGATATACGCTTCATCTAAAGAATCATACGCTTCTTTCGCATATTTTGGTGCTAATTCTGTCAAATCAGTAAATGCACCCTTTTGCGCATTTGATACATAGTTGTTGGCAAAGGCAATATCGTAGTTTTCACCAGAAGAGATAATGACATTCATTTTCTTCTCGTAATCGCCCCAACCGATGTAGTTGATATTGACTTTGACTCCGATTTTATCTTCGATCCGTTTATTTGCAATGTCCATCAACTGATCGAAATTCTCTGGTTTATCACCGATTTGATACATTTGAAGGGTTGTTGAATCACTTGCTTCAGCTTTTTCTTTTGTCCCCGATCCGCAGGCTGCCAATGTTCCAACCATCATTGCAGAAACGCCAGTAAAGGCTAATTTCTTCCATAACTTCATTTTTCTTCCTCCTAAATTGTTTTATATTTTTATTGCATTACTCTTTTACTCCACCAATCGTTAATCCTTTAACAAAATGTTTCTGGAAGAATGGATAGCTGATCGCAATCGGTAAAGTAGAAATCACGACGATCGCCATTCGAGCTGATTCTCCCGGAACAGAAGCAAGTCCGCCTGTCAATTGACTGCCCGCTCCTGAATTTTGTGTCAAATATTGAATATTGCTTTGGATCTTCATCAATAAATATTGCAAAGGAACCAGTTTATCATCTTGAATATAAAGCAACGCATTAAACCAATCATTCCAATACCCTAAGGCAGCAAACAAACTGATCGTTGCAATCCCTGGAATTGCTAGTGGTAAAACAATTTGCACAAAGATTCGCAGCTCACTAGCTCCATCAATTCTTGCAGATTCAATAATCGAATCTGAAACCGAGCGTTTGAAGAACGTTCGCATCACGATGATATTGAACGGACTGACTGCCATTGGCAAAATCAATGCCCAGATCGTATCTTTTAACTGCAAGAGATTCGTCATTACTAAATAGTTCGCAACCATCCCTGGTGAGAACAACATCGTGATCAAACAAAATACGGTAAAGAAGCGCCGAAATGGGAAGTTTGATCGTGAAATCGCATAAGCGTATAAAGAAGTCGCTGTACTATTGATCGAAGTCCCTAGAACAGTGACAAGGATCGTCACAAATAAAGCTTGGAAAATCTTGTCTTGCATTTGACCGAATAAGTAAGTATACCCAAATGTACTAAATTCTTTTGGCCAAAAACTGTAGCCATATTGTGTCAAAGCGGATTCTTTCGTAAAAGAAATCGCAATCACGAATAGAAACGGTAAGATGCAAGAAAGAGCAAACAATGCGATCAACAAGTTAGAGAAAAAATTGGTTGTTTTGTTAAATGAACGAATCTGTACTCGTTCGACTTTCTTTTTTTTCATTTCTTTCTCCTCCCTAGAACAATGCTGATTCGCTGTCGAAACGACGAGCAATCGTATTTGTGATCATCAATAGAACAAACCCGACAACGGATTGATACAATCCCGCTGCAGCTGTCATTCCAAAGTCACCAGTAGAGGTCAAGCCATTATAAATGTAAGTATCCAATACTTGTGTGACATCATAAAGTGCCCCGGAATTTCTCGGGATATTGTAGAATAAACCAAAGTCTGCTCGGAAAATATTCCCGACAGCTAGAATCGTTAAGATCGTCATCAACGGAATCAACTGTGGAATCGTCACATGTTTGATTTGTTGCCATTTGCTGGCACCATCCACCATCGCTGCTTCATAATAAGTAGGATCGATCCCCATAACAGAAGCAAAATAAATGATACTGTTATAGCCAATCCCTTTCCACGTACCGATAAAGACAAGAATAAACGGCCAATACTTCGGTTCGTTATACCAGTTGATCGCTTCTCCACCATGCCCAGTGATCCACTGATTAAAGATTCCTTTGTCAGGACTCAAGAAGGCATAAACAAAATACCCAATGATGACCCATGATAGAAAGTAAGGAAGTAACGACATTGTTTGGTAAACTTTTACCAGTCGTTTATTCCGTAATTCACTCATAATGATGGCAAAAACAACGGAAATCAATAAATTCAAAAGAATAAAAGTAACATTATATAAAATGGTGTTTTTAGTGATCAAGAAAGCTTGATCAGAAGTAAATAAGAAGCGGAAATTTTCCCAACCAACCCAAGGGCTTTCTCTTAAACTAGCTAAAAACCCGTCAGCAGAAATATGGAAGTTTTTAAATGCTACTACGTTTGCTAATACTGGGATATAAAAGAAAAAAATCATCCATAGCATCCCCGGCACAGCCATCAGTACTAAAGCTTTGTAGCGCCATAGATTAGCAAAAAAATGATTTAACCCCTTTCTTTTTTTCATCGTAAAACTCCTTTCGTGTCATTCACAAGCCAATTATAGCGCTTACAACAAAAGGAATAAATAAACAAATTATAGATAAAATGATACAAAATATAGATAACAAAATTAGGCAGAGGTTCAATTTTAGCGATCAATTTTTTCAAAAAACCGTTGGCTAATGGCAGTAATTTCTAAATAAACACGAATGAAATGAGCATAAAAAAAGGGTGTTAGGTATAGATAAACCGATAAATAAGTCGAACATGCAGAAAAATCAGCCGCTCATTAGAATGAAAATCACTGATATTCTAGTAGGTATTTAAGTTGCTACTGTACAAGATATATTCGTTTTGAGATAGACAATACTCACGATTAGTTGAACAGGAGTTTTGAACAGACGATCAATCCTATACTGCTTCTATTCACTCTTTTGTTAACAGCAACTATATTGCTTTATATAAACTAAAGTGATGTGGCTGTAATAAGAAAAGACACCCTGAACTCCTTTAGAATGAATTGGGCAAACCAATTCATCGAAGGATTCAAGATGTCTTTTACTTAGCTTATCAAAGATACCCTAACTATCATTTTATCATTTGACAATGAGCCTAAAAACAGGCTAGCTGGCTTTTGTTTCTTCATCGTATTTCGTTTGATTACAATTCCTTTCCCTCTAACTGCTTGACTTCTTCAGCTGTCATTTGCCGATACTCGCCGAGTGCCAAGTCTTCTGGGAGCAGGAAATTCCCCATTCGGATTCTTTTAAGATAAGTGACTTCTTTTCCTACGGCTTTGACCATCCGTTTGACTTGATGGAATTTTCCTTCATGCAGGATCAAGCGAATCACCGATGTTTCATCTTCCGAATTGACTGAAACAATGGATAACTGAGCAGGTCTGGTTTCTTCGCCACCATCAATCGTCAATCCTTGACTAAATGCCTGTACATCGGCTTCGGTCATGATACCGTTAACTTCAGCGAAGTACTCTTTTTCGACGTGTTTTTTTGGGGAAAGTAAACGGTGCGCCAAACCGCCATCATTTGTCACAACCAATAACCCTTCTGTATCTTTATCTAAACGCCCGACAGGAAAAAGATCTTCCCGATAAGAAGTATCATCGAATAGATCAAGTACTGTTTGATCGTAGTTGTCTTGAGTGGCTGAAATTACTCCAGCTGGTTTATTGAGGATATAATAAAAATCTTTTTGGTAAATGAACTGTTCGCCTTCATAAGTCACTTGATCCTTCCATTCATCTACTTGGAATTTGTCACTTTTAATGGTTTGATCGTTCACTTTGATGTGCCCTTTTTTGATCAGTGCCTTGACTTCTTTGCGACTGCCTAATCCGACATCCGCTAAAAATTTGTCTAATCGCATGTTTCTTCTCCTTTTGATTGAAAAAAGAAGTTAAGGGATAATGGGGGACATTATTCCTAACTTCTTTTTTCAAATTTTATTTACTACTTGATCCTTAATCGATGACGTAATCGAACCATACTTGGTCCTAAAAGACGTTCAGCTAATCGAATTTTTAACGCTAAGTATGCGTACACCGTACCGCCAACACCAGCTACAAATAAAATCAAGAACAATGACTGAATCTTACTATCTTGATTGAGGAATAAACCGAAAACAGATTTCGTGACCCCAGCTGCTACCAGCATGATCAGTGTCAAAATAAAAATTAATAACGTTCTACGCCAAACAAAACTTGGTTTGAAACGTGCCACTTGACGCATCTTTTTTAAAATCAGCGTGCAAGAAACAGCAAAACCGATCATCGTCGCAAATAGTGGACCATAGACTTCAAACAGACGGATTGCTGGATATTGCAAGATCACCTTCACGACAAAACCGATTGCAAGATAACGGATCGCTGCGGCATTTTCAAACATCCCTTGAAGCATATTGGAAACTAACATATATAGACCAAGGAACAGCCCCACAAAACTGGCTTGGATCAACACGTGACTTCCTAGTTTATCAGGTGCATAAAACAACGTATTCAAAGGATAGGCTAGCAGGATCACGCCAAAGGTAGCAGGAAACATAAAGAACGAAAACAATTGTAAATTGCCACTTGTCAGTTTCGCTAAACCACGATGATCTTTGATCGTCACCGCTTCGGTGATCAACGGCAACCCAGTAGAAGCGATGGAAGTAGCAAGTGCAATCACGACCATCGTCAATTTATCTGGGTTTGCACTAAAAATTGAAAAGAGATCCAATAACTGATCTTTGGAATATTCCGTCGTTGCTGACATGATTTTAATAAAGGTAAACTGATCTACTAATTTAAAGATCGTCACTCCTGACCCAACAATAATAAACGGAATCGCTTCTTTGATCGTATCTAGTAACAATTCTTTTGTCGCTACATTGACTTGGTTATGGCTATACTGGACACGTGCCGCTGAATACGCCTGTTGTTTTTTCAAAAAATACAACAAAACCAAAATACTTGCTAACATTCCGATAAATGCAGCAAAAGTCGACTGAGTAACTGCTGTGACATAATCGCCTTTCATGACTTTCATAATAATAAAGGTCGCAAGCAACATGTAAAAGATCCGTGCGACTTGTTCCACGATTTGGGAAAGTGCATACGGCATCATTTCTTGATTTCCTTGGAAATACCCACGTATGACACTCATACAAGGAAAAACAAGTACCGCGATACTGAGTGATCGCATCGTTGGAATCAATTCTGCTCCGCCACCAGAAGCATGTGCGAGCCAAGGCGAAGCCACATACATAAATAATGAAAATAAGAGTCCTAGTACACCCATCATCTGTAATGCTCGAATAAATAAACGCCGAGAGGTCCCATATTCATTTAATGAATTGTAGCGAGCGGTTTGCTTTGCGATCGCCGCCGGAATCCCAGCTGTTGAAATCAGTAGGAATAAAGCATAAATATTGTAGCCCATATTGAATAATCCATTGGCAGCTTTCGCATTCTCTCCCATCCATGCGTACCATGGGATAATGTAGATCGCACCGAGTAACCGGGAAATGATATTACTAGCTGTCATCCAAGCAGAGCCACGAGCCATTTTTTCTTGAGGTGTTAAATTTTCCATTGCTGGTTTTCGTTGATTAGTCATCGATCAGATTCCAACTTTCTTCAAAACATTACTAACAGTTTAATAGCAAAATGGGAAACTGGCAATCTTTTTTGTGTGATTTTTCTGTAAATTCACTATTCTTTAGATAACTCTTTGTTTTGTTTTATTTTTATATTTTCATTAGAATTAGATAACAAACTGTTCCTGTGTTTCTGTTCATTGATAGCCTTTTCCGTTAAGTGATTGAGTGGTTGTTTTATACTCGAATGTTCTCCAGACTTCAACATGCCTTGTTTTTTACTAATTATATCTCTATATTTATAAATAAAGCTTTGTGAGGAATGCTTGTATTCACTCCATAGTTGCGGATCTTTTTCCCAAGGTGCTTCACATTGTTTTCCATTAGAAAAAAATGTGATTTTCCCCTCTAAAGCGTAGCGATGACGATAAATATATCTCAGTTCTCTATTTGTAATACTTCGGTTATACAAATCTTTTTTATGAACAACATTCCGCATATTTATTCCGTCTATAACAAAAAATAATTGAGTATTGGCATTTTTTATAGCAGCATCGATCCCTATTTTACATCCTCTTTTGGCATGTAAAATAGGGGAAATAACTTCTCCATCTTTTTCGAACAAACATTTTTCTTTTAACTTCAATATATGTACATCTTTATAAATATTTTCTAATTTATTTTTCTCTTTTTCTTGCAAAGATTGAAGATAATGTTTCCCTATAGGATCCATTTTAATATTTATGGGAATATAGGAATATAAATTCTTGGTAAAATTCTGCCACCTCTCTTTAGTGGTCAATTTTTCAGCTTCCTGTAAAATAGCTTCTTTTATTTTATTGTTATAAGTATCAATGTAGTTTTCTCGGGTTAACTTTTCATCTGAATACGAGAGAATAAACTTATCTCTTTCTGATTTCAACCCCAAAACTAGAATTTGCTTCTCTTCTATTTCAACCATTCTATTTCCCTTTCATTTTCATATTTTTCTTAATCAATCTATCATTTCTTATTGGAATCAGGAATTTCCTTATTCTCCTCTCTATAGTAATCAAAGACATCTTGAAAACAGAATATCCTTGTACTTAAAGGTTAAAACATTTCTATACTAATATCAAAAAAATTGAGTAAATCTTTTCTTCCTCTCATCTTTTTACAAAAAACTAGCCCTGTAATCAGTGAGGTCATCGTCTTACGCTAGCTTTTTCCTTTTTGCAATCAACTTTATTCTCTTTCTTCCCTTCCCGTAAGCCTTTTGAAATATGCTATAATGGATCAGAACCCAATGAATAATAAAGTGAGGGATGATTCAATGAGCTTCTCTTTAGAAGATATCCGTAAATTATTGATCAAAGAAAATTTATTAAAAGAATTTGTTTCTGTTCAAGGTTGGCATTTAGATGCTCCTGAGCAATTTGTATTCAAAAAGTTAAGTTATGACTCACGCCAAGTAGATCATGAGACGTTGTTTTTTTGTAAAGGTCTGAATTTCAAAGAAGAGTATTTAACAAGTGCGATCTCGAATGGTTTGAGCTACTACGTCGCTGAACAGCCTTACGAAAATACAGCAACTGGTATCATCGTGACTGATATTCGCAAAGCGATGGCGATCCTTTCCATGGCTTTTTATCAGTATCCCCAAAAACAATTGCAAGTGATCGGCTACACTGGAACTAAGGGAAAAACAACGGCAGCTTATTTTACCAAAGCCATTTTAGATCATGCGACAAACAATAAAACAGCGTTGCTTTCAACAATGAACACGACTTTAGATGGACAAACTTTTTTTAAATCCCATTTAACAACGCCTGAATCATTAGACTTGTATCGCATGATGGCGGAAGCGGTAAAAAATGGCATGACACATTTAGTGATGGAAGTATCCTCACAAGCTTACAAAACGCAACGGGTATATGGTTTAACGCTAGATGTAGGAATCTTCCTAAACATCTCTCCTGATCATATCAGCCCCATTGAACATCCAACTTTTGATGATTATTTCTATTGCAAACGTCAATTGATTTTAAATTCTAAAACTGTGATTTTAGATCATGAAAGTGATCATTTCGATCTTTTACAGGAAACGGCTGAGTTAGCAAACGTCCCTTACATCACTTATGGACGTTCTGCCGAATCTGATTATGAAGTAAAAAGTTTAACTTCAGGGAACCATGCCTTTCACTTGATCAAACACAACGGAAAACTTGATATCGAAGCAGACTATGAGATCCAATTAGCCGGTGATTTCAACCAAGAAAATGCAGCAAGTGCTATCATTGCGGCTGCGTTGACTGGCGCCTCCATCGAGGATGCCCAAAAAGGACTCAAAGCAGCACGTGTGCCTGGACGGATGGATCAGTTGATCCAAAAAAATGGTAGTCATGTTTATGTCGATTATGCCCATAATTATCTCAGTTTAAAAACATTATTAGAATTTGCCAAAAAAGAACATCCGAAGGGTCGGGTCATCGTTGTTCTAGGTAGCCCCGGAAACAAAGCAGTTTCTCGCCGTCAGGATTTCGGTAAAGTATTATCAGAAACGGCTGACGTCGTCTTTTTAACAGCGGATGATCCAGCGTTTGAAGATCCGCAAAAAATCGCTGAAGAAATCAATGCAGCTATCACTAATGCTGAGCTTGAGGTTCATTATGAAATGGATCGTCCAGAAGCGATCAGACAAGCATTAGCGATCAGCAATCCCGAAGATTCCGTTGTAGTCGCTGGAAAAGGAGTCGATCCTTATCAAAAAATCAATGGGATAGATGTTCCTTATAAAGGCGATTATGAAGTCGTCAAAGAATTGATTGAAGACTGAGTATTTCAATGAATACCACTTGTTTACAATAAAAAATACGAGATGCGAAACGTATTGAAGCGAGGTTGAGACAAAAGTGTTCAGCATCAAGAAATAAGAAGGAATTTCCGAAAATTGCTTCTCAAATTTTCGGTAAATTTCGGCTTATTTCCGAAGATGCTACTTTTGTATCACCGTTTATTCGTTTTTAGAGATACTAGAAGAGACTGAGACAACTTTTGTCTCAGTCCCGCTTCATATTTATCGTAGTTTTCTATCTTTGTTTTTATTGAGTTAATTGAAGCAAATCACATGGCTTTATTCCGCAGCTAATTCGGCTGCTTTTTCTCTTTCTTCAGTCAACAGTTTATTGTCATAGTATTTGATGAATGGTAACCAAATGAAGAACGCTAAAATTGCACATAATACTGCTAAAACAGCCGCCTTCCAGTCTCCCCCACTACCGACAAATGCGCCCACACCAACTGGCGAAGGCCAAGGCATTTGCGCCAGCATTGGCTTAACGATCTCGAAGCGAATGGCAAAATAAGCTAGTGAAGCCGATGCCATCGGTGCTAGGAAAAATGGAACAGCCAGATATGGATTATAAACAATTGGCATCCCAAAAATAATTGGCTCATTGATATTAAAGATACCTGGAACTAGTGAAGCTTTCCCTAGTACTTTTAATTGATCGGATTTAGCCAAAAAGGCAATGAAGAAGATCAATCCTAATGTGGCCCCTGATCCTCCTACTGTTACATAGGAATTATTAAATTCGCCAGCAAGCGGGAAATTCGCTCCCTGTGCATTTGCTGCCATGTTCGCTAATACGATTGGTGTCAAGAAAGAAGTAATGATATTGGCGCCGTGGATACCCACGATCCATAGTGCATGGATCAAGAAATAGATCACCATGATCCCTAACCATGTGTTCGTTAATTGAGTAACAAACCCGAATGGGATCGCAATCATTTTGAAGATATCTGTTCCTAATACAACCAACAGACCATTAACAAGCATCACGACGAAGCCAATCACAAATGTAGGGATCAAAGCTGTAAAGGAACGAGAAACACCTGGAGGTACTACATCAGGCATCTTGATGACCCAATTCCGTTTGACACAGATGCAATATAATTCAACAGCTATATATGACATGATGATTGCTGTAAAGATACCGGAAGTGCCTAGCCGCTCGACAAATGAGCCCATCCGAATCCCGTTCACGACAGTTTCCGTATCTGAGATACTAGCGATCAAGCTTACTTTCCCATCGGATAACACTAATTCCGGAATACACATGAAGAAAGCAAATACCGCAAGCAGCGAACCAGTTAAAGGATTGACATTCAACCCTTGTTCATCTCGTTCGATTGAAGTCAGTTCATAAGCAAAAACAATAGCAAAATAAATGGATAAAATCCCCATGGTCATCGTGTTGATGATCATGTACAAATCACTGACTTTAAAAAATGTAGCGTTGAAAAACCCTTCAAGAAATGGAAATGGTAAAGGTAAGATATTCAAAACTAAAAACATCGACCCGACAATCGTAAATGGAATCGAAGCCATCCCTGCTGCCATTACCGCCCGAACGATTTTCATTTGTGCAATTTTTCCCATCGGTCCCATCAAATACTTTTCCAAAAATTTAAACATTAGTTACTCCCCTTCCCTAATTGTGAAATCTTTTCATATTGTTTAACACGTTGATATTGACGGTCTTGATTACGTTCAATTTTTTCTAAGCGGAACCAGCAAAAGCCACAAATTAAGATACCGCTTACAAATAATGCGAGTAAAAATAGCTTGGTGCTATGATCATTAGCCATAAATGGAAAAAATGAGCGATACCATGGGGTAAGTAGTAAGCCACTGATTCCTACGTTCATCATTCCTTGAATCTTAAAATAATTGCTCGTCCAAGGTGCTCGGTTCGTGTGCGTACGATAAAGTATGACTTGTTCACCGATAGCAGGAACGATCAAACCCAGCAAGCTAAGCGGCAGCAGCCAGGCACTGCTTCTTGCGATTAATAGTAGTACTAGCCAATTAAGATTGATGAAAAAGAAAAAGGCTGTCAAATAACGAATCACAAGATAACGATTGAAGTACATGATTTTCAAACTAAATTGTTTCTTTTCTAAAGCTAATTGTTGCTTCTTAGTTTCATCCACCTTAATCTCCTCTTTCAAGCTTTTTGTTGATACAAATAACTCATTTCATTTGCAACTTCTAAAAGGGTCATTGTTGTCATTAAATGATCTTGGGCATGGACCATAATGATCTCCATCTCGATTTTTTGCCCACTTGCATATTCTTTTAGCAAGTTTGTCTGGGCTTTATGCGCTTCTAAAATAGCTTCATTTGCTTTATCTAATTGTTGACTCGCTTCCGCTTTTTCTCCTTGCCGTAGAAGTTTGAAGGCTTCATGAATCAATGTTCGGGCATTTCCACTATGCAAAATAATATCAAAAGCGATGACTTGTAATTCTTCACTCGTCATATTTCCAGTCACACGTATTCCTCCTTATTCAATCACCTCGTCAAAATGATTGCTAAAATTTTCAAACGTTGGTTCAATTAAAATTTGTTGTTGCAAATCTGTGCGATCAATTAATTGCACAATTGCTTTTGTCACTATAGTAATTTCTTCGTTTTCAATAAAAGATGGTGACACGAGAAAAACAAATTTGATCTGTTGGTAATCATCCCAAAACATCCCCTCAGGAATCACTGCGACTGCAATTTTTGTCGTGACCCCTACTGGAATAGCTGGATGTGGGACTGCAACGGTTTCACTGAAGACAATCTGTCCCATTTTCTCTCGCTTGCTGATTTGTGCCATCATTTCAAGGGTATAATCTTTTACTTCGTCTTTTTCTAAAAGCGAGAGTAGGTCTAAAATCACCGTCTCTTTAGTTGGTCTTTCAGAATAGACTTTGTACCATCTTTCAGAAAGCTGGCCATGATAATCCTGTCTTTTTTTCGGAGAATCTGTGCAAATAGTTTTTATTCTTTTTGACGGACAAGGTTGTAAGTCCGCAATCGTCTGTCGAATTTTTTGGCTATCTAGTGGATTCAAAAAGACACTCACATGTAATACGGGGATCTTAAAAATCATCGTTGATAAATCGATTGATGAAATAATCATATCTACGCCCATCAAAGTCATTTCATTGATCTCGTAATAACCTTTGACATTGGTCACTAAGAGCATTTCGCCAAACTCAGCAAGCACACGATTCTTCAACAATTGCGCACTTCCATAACCAGTTGCACAAATGATCAATACCCGTATTTTTTTCGCTGTTCTGACTTTTTCTAAAGCTGCCATGATGTGTAAGGTAAGATACGCCCATTCATCTTCATTGATCGTGAATTGTCGTAACATAGGCATTTGACTAAATATTCTTTTCGTCTGTTCAAAGGCGACCATATTTTCTTTTTTTATATCCTCAGTCAACGGATTCTCTAAAGTAATCCCTTGCCGTAGACGAACCACCATTGGCGTCAAATGATTAAGCAGACCATTTTTTAATTGTTGATCCTCAATCAGTGAATCGCCAAAAAAGTCGGCAAGCTGCTCAATCACTCTTGCTAATTCCTCGTAAAGCATCTCATCATTTATTTTTTCGATGGGATTAGACTTAGCAATCAAATGCAACGTCAGATAATGAATTTCCGCTTCTGGAAAAGGTACTTTTGTCACACGATTCATTCGTTGAACGATCTTTTTTGCTACCTGATATTCACGGCGATCCACTAACTCTTCACTAAAATCTAAAGCTTCAATGGGGAATCCTTCGTTGATTCGCTTGATCGTTAAGGCTAGGTGTAATGCTAGATTTTGCATGATAAAATCAGAAACTTTTAAATTTGCTTCTCGGATTTCATCTAAAATAATGATTAAAACCTCTTCAAAATTGAATTCATTGAAAAAGTGACTGTTCACTAAATAATCTTTTAAAGAGTTCGCTGCTTGATCACCAAAAAATGTGTCCATAATAAAATGGCGCTTGTTTTGCTCTGATCCTTCGATCCACATTCCTTGTCGCGATTTAGAACAAATTTTTAACGCATAGGGCTCAATTTTTGCCTTTATCTCATTTAGATCATTGGATAAACTAGAACGGCTGATAAAGAGTTCCGACTCTAATTCATCCATAAAAATGGCTTCATCTTCTAGCAATAACTTATTTAACAGATATTTTTGACGATCTTCAGTTTCAAAAAATTCCATTTCAGACATGCCTTGATCAGCTGCGATATTTTGATGTTTTAAAAAAAATGCAAATGCCAAAGGCTTTAAGATCGCCAACTGATATCCTTGTCCTTGTTTGGCAATGATTTTTGCCCCATTTTTTTCAATTTTCTCTTTGACATCAACCATGTATTTACGGATTGTTCGATCAGATAAAGACAATTCAGAAGCAAGCTCATGACTAGTGATATATTTTTTTTGATAGTTGATCAATAGCCCTAACAATGCTTTTTCGATCTGTTTCATCTTTATCCACTCCTAGTTAGATATTTTCTTCAATCAAATCCGCTAATTTCTGAATACCTGTGGGAATCGGAACATACGCTTGAAAGGGAATACTAACCACAGGTTTATCAACCGTTTTTCCTAGTTTAACAAACTTATCTAAAAACATCGTGGTTTGAGGACTAATGAGAAATAAATCAAAGTCGCTTGACTTGATCATTTTATCGCCTTCTGTCGCAGATACCGCATCGACTTCGATTTCTTCCCCCTTTTGTTTGAATAGATCCGTGGTCTTAGAAGCCATCATAGAAGATGACATCCCTGCTGCACAAATAATCAATGCTTTTTTCATTTTATTTGCTCCTTCCTTTTCGTTCTATTTAAAGTATAGATTGTAAACGTTTTCTTTACAAAAGAAATACTTCCGTATCGATTAGGAAGAAAAAAACATACAAAAAAAGAAACTGAGCTAAAACTTGCCTCAGTTTCTTTTTTAGTTGGTTAAAAAATTCTTTCTGTTTGTTTTCGGGACTATCCGATGCTTTCACGATCTCTTTTGAATAGGTCTATATCTCATGGTGTTTTAAAATGCAACTGCATCAAGTAACTAGGTCTGATTGGCGCATCTAAGGTTTCCGACAAGATGTTGTCACCTGCTGTTCCAAAGAAAGAGAACTCATAAGCATTCTGTTCACTTGTTAAAGTGACAAGTTCAACGGTTTCTGATAGATTTTGACCATTTGATACTAAAACTACCTCTTGTTCATGATCCGTATTTTGCAAACCTAATGTCAGTTCAGTTAATCGTTCGGTTTCTTCAAGACTAGTCATGGCATCCACATAAACGGATACCGGACGGTTGGAATTATTTTTGATCTCATAATTTGGTGAAGCGATACCAGCTAGAATATCCTCCTGTACAAAACTCATACGTGCAGGAATGGTGACATCGATGTATTGTGCGTTAGATGTAATCGTCAATATTCCGTCTAGTTCTGTTTTATTGCCAAATTCATCAATCAATTTCAGCGTAAATCGATGATCGTCTGCAGGCAACTCAGAAAATTCTAAGCCATTCTCGAAAGTTAACTCAAGTCGGATATTTTCTGGTAAGGACCAATTGTCAGTTGGATCGCCATCTAACAACTCTCGTAAATCCGGCATTTCACTTCCTTGCTCATAGACAAGTGAATCTCTTAGCTTTCCTTCTGGAGGTGTTGTATCCTCGATCAATAGATTTATAGGTGAAAAGTGTTGTTGGTTTCCTGCTTCGTCTGTTAGAACAGAGGCTACAACATACGCAGTAGATGAAGGCACTTTCCCAGCAATTTCAAACTTTCCTCCTTGAAGATCCTCCAGCCCAATCGTAATCTTTTCTGGTAAACTCCAATTATCTTGTAAAGTCCCTTCTTTAATCACACTCATTAACTCTTCTCGGCTAAGACTGCCTGTACGTCTTGCTTCAAATGAAACACTCCGTTCAAACTCTGCTGTCGGTGCCTTCGTATCTACTACTGTATATTTAGTAGTAAGTTCTTGCGTGTGATTCGTTGTTTTGTTTTTCACAGCAACTGTTACTTCTCCAGTTGCTCCAGGTGCCCATTCTTTCGGTCCATTAGTCAGACGATACTCATAATCATCGGTATCTTTTGGTCGTTTATCAAACCATGATTCTAGAATTGCCCGAGATAATTCTTGGCTTCGTTGTGCTTCAACAACCACTTCAGACTTTATTTCAAACCGTTCACCGATGTACAACTTACCCTTAAGTTCTCTAGCATTTCCTCTTTCATCCGTCAAGGTTAACGTAAACTCGTGCGCCCCTTCAGGTAATTCTGAAAACTGCTTGCCGTCCTTGAAGCTTAACGCAAGTTTGATATTTTCTGGTAGCGACCAGTTGTCGGTGGGTTCGCCATCTAATAACTCTCGTAAATCTGGCTCTTTACTGCCTTTTTCAAAAAACAGTGACTCCTTAAGCTTGCCCTCTGGTGCTTGCGTGTCAACGACTGAAATATTTTTCAGATATCGACTCGTATTTCCTGCTTCATCTGTTAAGGTAATAAAAATATTACTGTACATACTTGGTGCCTTTCCAACAAGTTCAAACGGTTCATTTGCGGATCCGATGTTAGTCAATCCGATCGTAATCTTTTCTGGTAAACTCCAATTATCTTGCAGATCACTCTCAATCAACAGTTCTCGTAGTTCTGCTTGCGTGAGCGCACCTGTACGCCTTGCTTCAAACACGATCTCTTTTTTAAGTGTTGCGGTGGGTGCTTTAGTGTCTACGACGGAGTATTTCGTTTCATATTTTTTTGTTTCATTTGTTGCTTTATTTGTGACAGCGACTGTTGCTTGTCCGTTAGTCTCTGGTGCCCATTCTGCCGGTCCGGAAGACAGACGATAGTCATAACTGTCAGGATTGTTTGGTAATTGTTCAAACCAGCTTTTGAGAATTTCAGTTGATAGCTCTTTGGCTCTTTGTGCTTGGACAACCACTTCCGATTTGATTTTAAACGCATCACCGACGTGTAACGTACCTTTGAGCTCTTTAGGATTTCCAGCCTCATCCGTCAAGGTTAGCGTAAATTTATGCTCTCCCCTAGGTAATTCCGAGACTTGCTTTCCACCATCAACAGCCAACGAAAGACTGATTTTTTCTGGCAAGGACCAATTGTCGGTTGGATCACCCTCTAGTAAATCTCTTAAATCTTTCAGTTCCATTCCTTGTTCAATCACGATTTTGTCTTTTAGTTTCCCATCAGGAGGCGTAGTATCAACCACTTGGATACGATAACCACTTCCCGTAGCAGCATTCCCTGCTTGGTCGGTCACACGTACCTTGACAATTTCAACACCTGGTTGAATCCCAGCAATCTCCCAAGGAACGTTGGAACCGTTATAATCAAATAACTCAATCTGGAGATCCTCCGGTTTACTCCAGTTATCTTCTAGTTTTTCAAATATACTCCTTAGTTCTTCATCAGTGAGACTCCCTTTTCGTCTAGCCTCCAATGGTGCATCCCTGATTACTGTGTATTTTGGTGCAGTAGTATCTACAACAGTATAGTTAGTCGTAAATTCTTGCGTGTTATTCGTTGTTTTATTTTTGACAATAACTGTAGCTTTTCCAGTTGCTCCAGGTGCCCATTCTGCCGGTCCGGAAGACAGACTATAGTCATAATTCCCTGAATTCTCCGATATCGTAGAAAACCACGATTTTAGGATGCTCGTAGACAGTTCTTTTCCTCTTTGTGCTTCAACGGTCACTTCATTTTTGATCTCAAATTCAGGTTGCTCTTTCTTCACTGTAATCGTTCCCAGCAAAGCATTGACATACGAAACATCTTCGATCGGGATCGAGTCTAAAACAGAGTATTGGGAGGCTACAGCCGTCGTCCCTAGTTTCACGTCTCCGTTAAGTACTAATCGATCTTCTTTTGCACTGGTCGATGCCAGCCTAGTGATCGTGACGGTAAAAGATGCGGCATAAGAAGAAATACTAGGCTTCGTAACCGTCACTTGGTACCCATTGACACTTTGATCAGATGGAATCGTTAACGTATACGTTCCGCGGTAAGATGAATGATTCCCATAATACATCGTATCGTATGGATAATCATCCGTTGTGGTTAGATTACTTGCTATCCAAGAAATCCAACCATGATCTTTATCTTGAGTGACCTTCTCATAGGTAGGCACATTCACAGTAAAGGAAGTCTTCGAACCAACGGCAGCTCCCAACATAATAGTGCGATTAATCTGTGTCGCTAACGTTTTCTCAATATAACTTTTTTTCCCATTTGCTATCAGATCAGGTCGATATTTATCTAGGTTTGGTAAATTATTCTTCCTTAACTCAGCACTTTGTCGAAGGACTGGTGGTACAGGATCTTCCCATGGAGTCACAGGTTCCGTTACTTCAGTTGGCTGTTCAGTTGGTATTTCAGTTGGTACTTCTTCCGCTTCTTGTTCTTCAACAATCGGTACTTCCTCAACTACAGGTGCTTCTTCTACGATTTCCTCTGTATTTTCTTCTACTGGCTCCTCTACCTCGATTGACTCTTCTGTTGAGTCGTTTGCAGCTGTTTCAGGTGAAACAGGTTCTTGCATCACTGGTTGTTCCCCTTGATTTTGTAAATCCTGTACAAACTCCGTATCTAGTTCTGGTGGTGCTTCCTCAGCAAAAACGGTTAATGGATAAAGACAATTTTGGAACAACAACAAAGAGGTTGTTATCGTTCGCAAATGCTTGCTTTTCAAATTTTCTGTCCTCCTCTCTTACTAATACACTCACTCTTTTTCCTTGCTCAAATTCTCTAAAAGGAAAGATTAAATAAACAAAATTTTTATTATTTCTTATGAACATTCCTAGTGTGAACGTTCCTAATATTTGTAAAAGGTTACTTTTTTGCTCATGAGATGATAGTTTATTTGACTATTAACATAACAAAAATCACTATGTAAAGAAAAATTTTTCATTTTAATCTTACGTATACTCACCTCCAAAAACATATGAAACACCTACACTAAAATTATCTACGATTATCCGCTTAGAACAAAACCTTTTTTTACCGATAGAATGGTAATTTTTAACAGATTTGCGGTTGTTTCATCGGCCTGTCATTTTTCTAAAATAAAAAAAACAAAATAGCGTAATACTATAGCTTGGTATTAAAAAAAAAAGAAAACATGCTAACTAAATAAAAATAACAATGTTTTAAAAAAATGTGTCATTTGTTTACGTTCAAAAGGTATCACGATGCAAATATTATGAGACATAAGCAATTTTAATAAAACACTTTTTGTTTTTTTCACTTTTGTAACTAACAAAAAATAACTGTTCATCTTGGATAATCATTCACAAAAAAAAACGTCAGCAAACTTCCACTCGGTGAATGGTTCTAACTCTTCAATTGAAATTTTCTTTGTTTTAGTTTCTCTTCACTTTATTTTTCTATAAAAGAGTTTGAGAGGAAGCGACCCAAGACAAATAAATAGTATTTAAGCATCTGCTCGGAGCTATCCGCCTCTTTCACGATCTTATCCACGGTGTTTCAAGCTCTAACGGAAAATAAGCCGAAGAAAGAGGTTGAGCCAACACTTGGCTCAACCTCTTCTCCGGCTTATTTCTCGGAGCTAGACACTTTTGTCATAATCTCTTTTCCTACGTTTAGTCAGTTATAAACTTGCTGAACTGATTGCGACTTATAAAACATCTTAAAATACTGAAACAGCCAAAATTGTTTTTAATGATCTGTTCTTCATTCTGAAAGTGGCTCTGGGTTTCATCGAAAGCTCCTTCAACAATCTCTTATAATTCACTTGTTCCTGCTTTTTAATTAGCTACGATATTTACTAATTTATTTGGTACAACGATCACTTTACGAACAGTTTTGCCAGCAATGTTTTCTTTGATCGTTTCATTGTTCATCGCTATTTTTTCAAGTTCATCTTTTGGTAAGTCACGTGAAACATTAGCTTTTCCTCGGACCTTACCATTGATTTGGAAGACAACTTCGATTTCATCTTCGACTAAAGCTGACTCATCATAAGTTGGCCAAGCTGCGTAAGAAATACCTTCCTCATTTCCTAAGATTGCCCATAGTTCTTCACCCATGTGTGGTGCGATCGGTGCCAACAATTGAACAAATCCTTCGATATATTCATAAGGTAGTGCATCCACTTTATACGCTTCATTGACAAACACCATTAATTGAGAGATGGCTGTATTGAAGTGAAGATTTTCGTAATCTTCCGTAACTTTTTTGACGGTTTGATGATACACTTTATCTAATTTTCCATCATTTAAAGTGGTGATTCGATCACGCATCTTATTGTTTTCATCCACGATCAAACGCCAAACACGATCTAAGAATTTGCGGCTTCCTTCTAGTCCATTTTCACTCCAAGCAATCGATGCGTCTAATGGGCCCATAAACATTTCATATAATCGTAATGTATCTGCGCCATATTTGGCCACGACATCATCTGGATTAACGACATTGCCACGTGATTTAGACATTTTTTCGTTGTTTTCTCCCAAGATCATTCCTTGGTTGTATAATTTTTGGAATGGTTCCTTTGTAGGTACAACACCGATATCATATAAGAATTTGTGCCAGAAACGAGCGTACAGCAAGTGAAGAACGGCATGTTCTGCTCCCCCAATGTAGATATCTACTGGCAACCAGCGTTCTAATTTCTCATAGTTCGCTAATTCTGTTTTATTATGTGGATCGATATAACGTAAATAATACCAAGAACTTCCTGCCCATTGTGGCATTGTATTGGTTTCACGGCGACCTTTTTTGCCAGTCACAGGATCGACAACATTCACCCATTCTTCGATGTTGGCAAGTGGCGATTCTCCTGTTCCACTTGGTTTGATATTAGTCGTTTTAGGCAAACGTAATGGCAGCTCTTCTTCTGGTAAAGCTGTGACTGTACCATCTTCCCAATGAATGATCGGAATTGGTTCCCCCCAGTAACGTTGACGTGAGAATAACCAGTCACGTAAACGATAGCTGACTTCTTTTTTCCCACAACTATTTTCTTCTAACCATTCATTCATTTTAGCAATGGCTTCTGCTTTATTCATGCCATTCAAAAATTCAGAATTGATATGAGGACCATCTTCTGTATAAGCAGCCTCTTCAATATTTCCTCCTTCGATCACGGGAAGAATTTCTAAATCAAAGGTTTTTGCAAATTCATAATCACGTTCATCGTGAGCAGGCACAGCCATGATTGCTCCAGTACCATAAGAAGCTAACACATAGTCAGCGATCCAGATCGGGATCTCTTTTCCATTAACTGGATTGATTGCATAAGCTCCAGTAAAGACACCCGTTTTTTCTTTCGCTAGATCTGTACGTTTCAAATCTGATTTTTTAGCTGTCTCTTCGATGTATGCTTCAACTGCTGCTTTTTGTTCTGGCGTCGTGATTTCTTGCACCAAGTCTAATTCAGGAGCTAAAACAGAGTACGTTGCGCCAAATAATGTATCTGGTCGTGTGGTAAAAATCGTGTACGTTTTGTCTGTTCCAGCAACTTTAAATTCAACATTTGCTCCTACTGAACGACCGATCCAGTTGCGTTGCATTTCTTTGATGCTATCTGGCCAATCTACTAAATCAAGATCATCAAGTAAACGATCTGCGTATGCAGTGATCTTTAGCATCCACTGACGCATTGGTTTGCGGACGACATCATAGCCGCCACGTTCACTTTTTCCATCGATCACTTCTTCATTAGAGATCACCGTACCAAGCTCAGGTACCCAGTTAACTGCTACTTCTGCTTCATATGCCAAGCCTTTTTCGTACAATTTTGTAAAGATCCATTGTGTCCATTTGTAATATTCTGGATCAGTTGTGTTGACTTCACGATTCCAGTCATAACTAAACCCTAAAGAATTGATTTGGCGACGAAATGTTTCAATGTTTTTTTGTGTAAATTCAGCTGGATCATTTCCTGTATCTAATGCGTACTGTTCGGCTGGTAGTCCGAACGCATCCCATCCCATCGGATGCAAGACATTGAATCCTTGACTTCGTTTAAAACGAGATAAGATATCTGTTGCTGTATAGCCTTCCGGATGTCCAACATGCAATCCTTGACCTGATGGGTATGGAAACATATCCAACGCATAGAACTTTGGTTTTTCAGAATCATCATGGGTATTGAAGGTATTGTTTTTTGCCCAGTATTTTTGCCATTTCTTTTCGATTTCTTTATGGTTATAACTCATTTTCTATCCCCCTGATCTATTTGTACTTCCACATCAATCTGTCGAAGTGTAGTGAGGTCTCCCTCACTTTTTTGCTTCTTCATCTGAAGAAAACAAAAAAGTCCTATAAAAAGATTGCTCTTTTTATAGGACGTAATCTACGTGGTACCACCTAATTTTGCCTTTTCACAAAGGCCTCAAACGTTGTAACGGTCGTCACCGCTCCTACTTACTCTGTTTGTGATTTCAGTAGGCGCAACTCAAAGGCGAGTTCAAAAGCGTCCGTACACATTTCCACCAACCATGTGCTCTCTAAAACTTTCGACTTTTTACTACTTCCTTTTCAGGCGTTGATTTTTATTTACTCAAAAGTGTAGATTCATAGTAACAAATAAATGCTACAAGTTCAAATATTATTTCACACATTTACTGATTTCCTGCCATGTGTCATTGCTTATTTTTTGACGATCAACTGTTGTCCCGGATAAATAAAGTTATTCTTGATATTATTCCATTCGATCAATTGATTCATGGTGATTCCATGACTATCGGCAACGCCCCACACTGATTCGCCTGCTTTGACGGTATAGGTTTTTTCATCTGATTTCGCTGGTGTTGATTGTGCAGTGCCTTTTTTAACGATGACTTCTTGTCCTGGATAAATAAAATTATTTTTGATGTTGTTCCATTCAATCAACTGATCCATCGTAATATGGTGTTTATTGGCAACGCCCCACACCGATTCGCCTGCTTTGACAGTATACTTCGTATCACCCGTTGCAGAAGCCGTTGGAGTTGTAGAAGCTGGCGTTGAAGCTGTTGGTTTGGTTGTTGCTGTTGCGCTTGCTTTACTGCTTCCACCTTTGACGATCAATTTCTGTCCTGGATAAATGAAGTTATTCTTAATATTGTTCCATTCAATCAACTGGTTCATGGAAATCCCATTTTTATTTGCAACACCCCATACTGATTCGCCTGCCTTGACAGTATAAGTCGCTTGCCCTATCGCAGTTGAGCTGGTATTGCTTGATGCGGTGTTCTTGTTATTAGCTGTCGAAGCGGACGCATTACTTGAAGATGAGCCACCTTTGACAATCAATTTTTGCCCTGGGTAAATAAAATTATTTTTAATATTGTTCCATTGAATCAGTTGGTTCATGGAAATTCCAAATTTATTCGAAACACTCCAAACCGATTCGCCTGCTTTGACAGTATAAGTACTTCCAGAAGTAGTACTTCCTGTATTTGCCGTATTACTAGATGTATTACCTGTCGATGTATTAGAAGTAGAACCGCTTGCTGAAGAACTACCTTTTGAAACAACCAACTGTTGACCTGGATAAACAAAGTTATTCTTGATGTTATTCCATTCGATCAGTTGATTCATCGAAATCCCATGATCATTCGCAATTTTCCAAACAGAATCGCCTGATTTAACCGTATATTTTGCACCAGTTGCTTGTCCCGTACTGCCAGACGTATTCGTGTTGCCAGAAGTATTTCCAGAAGAAGCATTATTACCAGTGTTAGTGGTTGAAGAACCTGCAGATTGGCCACCTTTGATCGTTAATTTTTGTCCTGGATAGATAAAATTATTTTTGATATTATTCCATTCGATTAACTGCGCCATCGTGATTCCAAATGAATGAGAGATTCCCCAAACGGAGTCTCCTGATTTGACGGTATAAGTCGTACCAGTCGTAGTTGCAGAACCGCCTGAGTTCCCACTAGTACTTCCAGAATTGGATGTATTTCCCGTATTCCCGCCATTTCCAATCGTTGCACCGCCTCCAGCGTTGCCGCTAGCTGGTGTATCGTATTTGGTCAATCCATAGGTTGTAATAATATTGTTTAGTTTTCCAGCATACCCTGGATCAGTTGCATAACGACCTGTCAAACAAGCAGTAGCATCAGTATAAGATTTAGTGTTGCTTTTCCAAGTACCTGCATAATAATAGCCATTACCAAAAGAGGTATTTCTTAAAACATAGGCATTGTCATTAAATGACTCTGCAAAAGAAGGGTACTGACGGAAAGGTTCTTTTTTAGATACCCATTTATTGTTAAGATATTCGAGTGTATCCATATAAACAGTTTGACCTTGATAACTTCCTTTAATCCCAAATAGATTATAGTAAGGTGCTTGTGACAAGGCACTACTTCCCCAACCACTTTCGACGACTGCTTGAGCAATCATGACTGAGGCATATAAATCGTTGGCTTGAGCAATTGGTTGTGCATACGTAGCAATCTCAGCAATAAACGCTGCTGTATTGATTCTGGCACCGAATTGTGTGGGGGTTTGATCAGCATCTACTTGTACAGGCTGAATCAATGGCGCTGCCACAGAACAGCCGACCATCGCCGTACCGACAAGTGCAGCACTACGTTTTACTTTACGAAAACGTTTGGTTTCATTTAAACGTCTACGTTCTTTTCTTGCAATGTTTTCCATCTTCTATCCTCCAACTTCTATCTACAATTTCTATACTATTATAATAATTATAACTTCTCTTAATCTTTATTAAAAGTTATTTAAGTGTGTGACTGCTTATTGTAATCAGACTGTAACCTTTCGTAATGTTCAACACTGAGAAAAAAATAGCACCTTTCCCCGCTTGATTTTAACGACTTTTAACAAATAATCGATTTAAACTTTCCCAGTCAAAGTATGTCAGTTATATTACTTGAAAATGTCTAGGAGATTACAAAGTGATTTACAAATAAAATACCTTTTTTATTTTTTGATTAAGTGCTCGTTTCTATAAATAATTATGGATATTATTTATAGAGCGAATAATGCTATAATGAGTCATTGTTGAAAAGGAGGATATTTATGAAGCAACGTACAACTTTTCATGTAGCTGGAGCTTGTTTTTTACTGCTCTTTTTAGTCTTAGGCTACATTGTCAAATACCGTATTTCTTTACTGGCGGGATTTGATCAATCAATAACAGAAATGATCCGCGCTCCCTACCCCCATTGGAATGCTTATCAGCTGTTTATGACAAAATTTGGCAATCCACTCACGGTCATCTTAGTCTTCTTGCTGGTTTCATTTTTGTTATGGTGGAAGAAAAAAAGACCTGAAATGATTTGGTTAGCGGTTAATTTTATTGCCATTGCTGGGATCATCAATCCTGTGATCAAACTATTCGTGATGCGCGTTCGCCCAACCCTTGAACACCTTGTGGTAGAGCACAGTTACAGTTTTCCTAGTGGTCATGCAGCTGGTAGTATGATTTTATATGGTACACTGATTTTTCTAATTCCTGTCATTATTCAAAAAAAGGTCTTTCGTCCATTGATTCAAATACTTCTAGCGTTTATTATAGTAAGTGTTGGGATTAGCCGTATTTATTTAGGCGTTCATTTTCCAAGTGATATTCTAGGTGGCTTTTTACTTAGCCTCTCGTGGTTATGCTTCACGTATCCAATTTATCGAACCCAAAAAGAAAAATGGCTAAACACGCAGAAAACGTCTTGATCTCACACAAGTATTTTTTAGTGAGAACTTTTGTTACAAATCATCCAAATCAATAAAAAATTGTGGAGAGACAGTTAACTTTTTTCTTTGATGATTAGTTAATCTGTCTCTTTACTTGATCCTAAGAACGATTCTCGTTATAAAGTGCTTAGATTTTACGTCATTCATCAGGTATAATGATCTGAATCGTTCAATACGAGTAGAAGAAAGTGATGAATTTAGCACCATTAAGAAAGAAGGATAACAATGGAATTTACATATTCAGATGGAAATAAACGCTACCACTCATGGAATTATGCGTTAAGAAATGAATTTGGCGGGAAAATTTTCAAAGTGCCAATCGATGGAGGATTTGACTGCCCCAATCGTGATGGTACAGTGGCTCACGGGGGCTGTACTTTTTGTAGTGTTTCTGGATCAGGTGATATGATCGTCGCTCCCGAAGACCCATTACCTATTCAGTTCCATAAAGAAATCGATATGATGCATCAAAAATGGCCAGGGGTAACCCAATATATCGTTTATTTCCAAAATTTCACGAATACTCATGCACCTGTAGAAATCATTCGCGAGCGTTTTGAACAAGTGATCAACCTTCCTGGTGTTGTCGGGTTGTCGATTGGTACTCGCCCAGACTGCTTACCAGATGCGGTCGTGGATTATCTCGCAGAACTAAATGAACGGCTTTATCTGTGGGTCGAATTAGGATTACAAACGACTTTTGAAGAAACCTCTACACTGATCAATCGCGCACATGACTACCAAACTTACCTTGATGGTGTGAATAAATTACGAAAACATGGCATTCGTGTCTGCACTCACTTAATCAACGGTTTACCTGGTGAAACATTAGAAATGATGCGTGAAAATGTCCGACGTACGATCCTTGATTCAGATATCCAAGGAATCAAGCTTCACTTAATGCACTTGATGCGCAAAACAAGGATGCTTCGTGATTATCATGAAGGTCGTTTACAACTGATGACCCGTCCTGATTATGTCAATGTGATTTGTGATCAATTGGAAATGATCCCTCAAGAAATCATTATCCATCGGCTTACCGGTGATGCGCCTTGGGATTCGTTGATCGGACCAATGTGGAGTTTGAAAAAGTGGGAAGTCTTGAATGCGATAGATGAAGAATTGGTTCGTCGCAATAGTTATCAAGGGAAATTTGATGTTCGTAAAGGAGTGCGTTGCTAATGCTACAAACTGCTTTACACTTTAGCCATACGTTATTAACAGAAATCCTGCAACCAGGTGACCATGCTATTGATGCCACCATGGGTAATGGCTACGATACGCTTTTTATGGCTGAATTGGTCGGGAAGACCGGACATGTTTACAGTTTTGATATCCAACCTGCTGCCTTGCAATCCACGAAAGAAAAACTCGCTGAACAAGCATTGACCGATCGAGTCTCTCTTTATTTACAAGGTCATGAGACACTGGGGAATGTCGTGGCTCCAGAGCAACCAATCAAAGCAGGGATTTTCAATCTAGGTTATCTTCCTAAGAGTGACAAAGCAATCATTACTTTACCTGAAACAACGAAAATCGCAATGGAAGAGATACTGAAACGTTTAGCCCCTCGAGGACGCATGATTATCGTCGTCTACTATGGTCATGAAGGTGGAAAATCAGAACTGGATATGGTACAACAGTTTTGTCAAATGCTCCCTCAAGATCAGTATAATGTTTTAAACTATCAATTTATTAATCAAAAAAACAATCCACCGATTTTGTATTGTGTGGAGAAGAAAAAATGTTGAAATAATTGGCTTTGTTCAATTACTCCGTTCGCTTCTTTATGGCTTATCAATGTTTTTTGGACAGTTTTGTTAATTGACGAATATAAAAAAGCCCATAACTAGAAAGTTTTCACTAAGCTTTCTATGGTTATGGGCTTTTTCTCATTGTTGGTTCTCTCAAGTAATCCAACATGTCTTTTTCTATTCTATTGGCTTTTCACGTATGACTCGCAGAATGAACAGGGATAGACTTCCTACAAAGAGCAATAAAATGAGTAAGATCATGAGATTGAGCCACCATTGTCTTTGTTCTGCATTCGCTTCTTTTTGGGCTAGTTCTTCTGTATAAGGCACTCGATGTCCTCTGACTAATAATCGATGGGAATTGATCATATATGGTGTACAGGTGACTAAAGTCACGAGATCTTCCTCTGGATAAATTTTTAGAGAGCTAACATCATCAGGTGTCACAATAGTGATGTCATTCACTTCATAGGCCAACTTTTCTTCTGCATAGGTGATAATGAAAATATCTTCCAACTCAAGTTGATCAAAATCCGTAAAAAGTTTTCTTTCAGGAATCCCACTATGGGCTGAGATCACACTATGGTTATTTTTACCACCAGTAGGGTAGGACGTCCCTTCCAAAACACCAGCACCATATTGGAGGATCGTTGGGCTTGCATGGTCAAACAACGGAACACTGACCCTAATCTTAGGGATTTGGATCGAACCAATCAAGTGATTCGCTAAATAATTAGCGAGATCCGCTTCTTTCCGACCAGTATAGGTTGGGAGCGTGATTGCTCCCATGCCTCTTTCTGCTAGTTCTTGATTATACTTTTTGGCTCTTTCTCGTGCCTGTTGCTGTTCTGCTTTCGTTTTTTGAGACTCATTGATACGATAATGATCAACGAGTTGGTTGAAGGCATTGACATAAAAAGGATAACTCGCAATTAATCCACCTGTTAAAAAAAGGAGATACATCACGATCCGAAGCCACTTTTTTGGTCGCTGTTTTTGGGACATTGGATATTCCCTCCTTCAAAACCTGTTTACATTGGCTTTTTTTTCGTTTGTCGATAAACGACGTAGGCTGCTAAGAGAATCAGTCCCCCGATCAGCAGGAAAATATAGATGCCCATACCACCGGTTTCCGGTAAAAGCCCTTGAGGTTGGTTTTCGATCGTAACTAAAGGTGTCTCTGAAGCAGTTGAATCAATTTCAAAAGTGGTATAAGGATCTAAAATGACGTAACCACTTGGAGCCGTCACCTCTTCCAACGTGTAGGTTCCCGCTTTAAAGCCCCGAATATCAAAATAGCCATCTGGTCCTGAGGTTATTTCTGTCCCGACATCATCCCAACCAATCAAGACATTCTCTTCATTCAGACGTGCGTACAATACTTGACCATCAGAATCTTTAAAAATCCGAAAGACCGCCCCACTTAATGGATTGCCATCATGACTATTGATTTTTCTAAATTGATGCTCATTCGTCTTGACTTTTGGTCCATCTAAGATCGTAGGATCCGAGCCAAAATCGATTGTGGCAGTATTATCAGATAGTTGAGTGATTGCTTCACCCGTGAGCGACATGTCATAAGAAATCGTGAGCGTTTTTCCTTGTAATAATTCAACCACTTCCTCATTGTCAATGTGGAAAGTAATCGTAAACCCACCATTCGGAGTAGCTGTATCAATCGTAAAATAACTACTAGGTACCGCTACACCATCAATCAATACTTCGATTGAATCAGGGGTCGTTAGTCGCAACCCATTAGTTGGTGTATCTGTGATTTCGAAAAATGCTTTGTTACCTAAGTCACGGGGAACAGCAACCGTCAACAGATAATTTAAGATGTCATCTGTTCCAACATCATAGTAGGTTACTTGATTCCCATCTTGAGTGATTGTTACTTCATTAAACCGACCGCTATCTACTAAAGTTTTCGAATGTTCTTTCAAAATATTTTTAGGATAGAGGTGGATCTCTGTTAGTTCTCCATCACCAGCATAGACTGGCAAAGCCAAAAGTAGTGGGTATGCCATTTCATATATATTCGCTGGTGATTCTTCTTCGACAAAGAGATAAACAGCATCTCTACCTTGGGCATCTTTTCGAGGTAATTGGTCAAAGACCGCAATCCCCTGTCTGTTTGGATCGGTCTCGCCACTTGCTGTTGCTGTCACTTGAGTCTGCAAAGGGCCACTGGCATAATCAGGGGCTCTTTTATATAAAGCCGCATCAGACTGGATTCTTTCCAAGGCTTCTCGTGCTGTTTTCCCATCCTCTCTGATAGAACGAAAATATTGTTCTGTGACATCATAGACAGAAAATGTCACGCCGTCTAACGGATCGCCGCCAAAGTTTTCCATTAGTTCACCAGTATTTTGTTGATACGCTTCTTTCGGGATCTCATCCTGCCAAACACGTTTATGAAGCGTGACATTCACATGCTCTGGGGCTGCTGCTACTGGAAGACTCATTCCTAAAATACTGAATGCCGAAAACAACAACGTAGCAAGCATCACGAATATCCTGAATTTATTCTTTTTACTTTCAGTCATCTTCTTCCCTCCTAGTTTTGTTCATGTACTTCCTTAACAAGTAAGCCAGTAATAACAACGCAATGCCTAAAATAGCTAGCGCTTGTCTCATTTCTGCAGTACGTGGTAACAGACGATTGAATAACTGTTCCGTCCCTGTCGCTGTTCCTCCTTGTCCTCCCCCAGCATCCGTTGGCAGATCATCGTCCTTTTGAGACTCTCCTGCTCGTGAAATGTTATAGATTCTAGGTCCTTTCTCTACCGATTCGTCCTGTTCATCAGAAAAAGGTTCCGACATTTTTTGTTCATTAAGTGTCATGAATAAAAACTCACCTGATTCATTTTTCCAAGTATTTGGGATAAATAATGGAATCTGCCGATTTTCTTCACTGATCTCATACCCCGGAAGAGTTTGCAATTCTTCAAAATAGTATTCACCACCGATCAAAAAATGGTCTGCTATCTTGACACGCCCTGTAGCATCAGAGATGAAGGTTGCGATTGCTTCATCATTTAAGGGATCATCACTTTGTTTCCACACATCCCCTAACGCCTCCTGATTTTGTGCTAAATAGATTTTTTCCCCAGCTTCGTTATAACGAAACAGGGAAAAAATCACACCTTCGAGAGGTTCGGTCTGCTCAGTGTCTTCTTCTTTGCCATATTTGTAAAAATACGGTTGTCGAAAATACCCAGCATTTTTAGGATAAAGATGGATCTGAGTCAGCTCTACTTCATTTAATGGGTCCATTAGAGGCAAGCCAATCATTATCGGTGCAGCATTTGTCACATTGAAATAACTAGTTTGCTGGGAATGATCCTCAACGATCAGATAAATTCCATAGTGACCGTTGTGCTTTCTGGGAACATCGACCACACCCACTCCTTCGCCAAATTCAGCATGAGTCTGTGTTAGGACAGGACTACCTGTCACTTCTTCTAATTGCTGCTCTGCAATAAATTGTTCGATCTGGATCGGGTTCATTTGTCCCAAGCGTTTAGCTAAAGCTTGCGCATCTTCTTGTGATTGAAGATAATAATCCGTCAAATGATAGACATGAAACGTGGCGCCATTATAAGGAACACTCAGACCAAGGCCATTTAAGTTAGCCAATTCATTTTCTGTCAATTGTCTGCCATTTGATGGAGAGGTCTGTGGATCTGTGATCGACTCATCTACAAGGACTCTCTTGTGTAAGATGAACGTCACAGTCTCAGGATCAGTAGCATAGCCTCTATATGGGAAGAATCCGGTTACTAACAGCAGACCTAGCAGCAGCCATTGAAACATTCTTTTTTTCTGCATATCCTCTACTCCTTTCTCATTTGCTGAAATGCCATCAGACCGTCCTGATTACTATTTGCTATTTCACTTACTTCTCAAGCGATAGAACAACCAACCTAGTAATAAAACAATGGTAGTGAGGGCTGCAATTAGAAAGAAGCGAAGTCCAGGTCCACCTGTCATTGGCAATAAGCCAGACGTTTCCGTATTCATGATTGGTACGACTTCCATTTCGTCCAAGTTTTGGACAGCTTCATGTGGTTGTAACAAAATGTAATCTGTATCAGCTAGCCTAAATCGTTCAGAAAGGTCACTACCTTCGTGATCCGTGATACTTATTTCTCTAATGTAATAATGATAAGCTTGACCATCTGGAGTAAATTTCTCCAAGCGGTTACTGATCCATTTCAACCCTTCACCTGTATCTCCTGGCGTTAAGAGAATCGTTTGGATTTTCTGCTTTTCCCCTTCTTCGACACTTCTAAATAACTCAAAGGTAATGTAGTTAATGCTCGAGTAATCTAAATCGCTGAATTCAAATTGTTTCTCAAATCCCACATAGACACGTTCAGGGGTACTTTCAGGTGTCGTGCTATTTTTCAGGATGATTTGCCAATTCTGATTAGCATCTTTCACGATCTTATTGAGATTATCAACTTGATCGCCCTCTTCCCCACTACTTAAATCAAAATATGGTTGCAGGTTTTTTCCTGTTTTGGTATTGATGATGCTAGTTTCTTTTACGATATAACGATAATCCTCACCTAGATCGGCTAACTCTTCGACTAGCACTTTAAACTCATTCTCCTGATTTAAAGTAAAAGTCATGGGTGTGAATGAAGCATCCAAGCGCCACTCATCGCTTTGTTCATGCCGTTGTTCCCTTAATAAATTGACCGTAATTTCATAATCTTCTTTGATTTCCTCTGGTACTGCCGCATTAGGCGTGGTAAAATCCCAATTTTTTTCGATCATGAAAGGCTTTGGTCGGTTTTCAACAGTCAACTTGAACTGTCCATTGTCTAATTGGATCGTTGCTCGTTCTTGTGTCACTGGAATCCCTTGTTCATCGGTGAAAAAAATTTCCTCTTCTCTACTAGTCGTTCCTGATGCCTGTACCTTGAAATAAATGGGCTCTGGTAGTACAGCAAACGGACCTGCTGGTGGAGTAATCTCTGTCAGACGATAGATTCCGTTCGTCAATCCATAAGCCTCTTCTTCATGAACACCACCGATCTGAGTAGGATTATCTACCGTAAATGTCCCTAATACTCTTTCAGGAAATTGTTCTTGGAAAAAATCTTTAGATTTTTTCTCTAAACGGAATTCTGAACCTGTAAGGTCATTTCCTTCGTGATCGGCTTTATAGAATTCCACGATTCGGTGGATTCCTGAAGCATAACCTTCGCCCGTCGTGATGTCCGTAATGGATTCTTCCGTCACTTTTTGTTTTCCATTCAAGAAAACACCTGCACGATTATTGACAGAATCAGCGGTTGTTTGGGCAGTATATTCTACGATCAATGTTTTATCTGTCACTTCTGACTGACCGGTATTATCACCTACAACTAATTGGAAATGAGCGGTTTTTTGCGATAAGTTGATCAACCCGTCCGCATTTAACTGATCAAAGGCGGTTTCTGCCTTCACACCTGGCTCACTTAAAGCTCTTCCTGTTTGCTGACTGATCCAATGAGCTTCACTTGTATCATTTTCTGGATTTGCTTGCCATTCAAAGATTTGATAAGCACCTCGCCCATCTACGCCAATGTACTCTGGCAAATATGGGACTAAGAGTTGTTGTGGTGCCAACAGTAGAAAATCTTGTTCATCGATTAAACGGCGTATTTTTTCAAATTGCTGAGTCTGGGGATTGTATTTTCCTTCAAAAACGTTGATTCGATATTTTCCAGTATCGGGATCTAGCAGAAGCGTCGTTTCTTCTTCATGATCCATGAGATCAAAGAGATACAAATTCTGGTATTTGGCGCCACCTGGATTCACGATCACGCGGTAGGTGATATGTTCGCCGTCGTCTGCTACTTCACCCGTCTTGATCACTAAACTTTCTGTCGGTATCGTGACTTGCGTTTCTACTTCTGTCTTGCGCCCACCAGGACTTGTCAGTGTCGCTATATTTTTATAAGAACCTGCTAGTAATGGATTATCAGCTAGTTCTTGAGTGGCAACATAATCGGCAATGAAGAAGATAACGATTGGTCGATGACTCTCTTTTAAGAGAACGATCCGCATCAATTGTGTTTGCGGATCATATTCTAGGCGATAATCCGTACCTTCCACTAGTCGTTCACTCCCTGCATAATCTCCTGCCGCTATTTTCCAGCGGTGTTGATTCGTATCAGGATCAATCGGACCAGCTAGGTTGGCGGTCCCCTGAAAGACGTGAACAGAGTCTGGCTTAAACTCCCAACCAGCAAGGGTCGAAAAATCATCTTCAATGACGGTTCCTGCTGGTAATGGACCACTGGAAGGATTGAATTCTAGACGAAACAGTGTTTGGTATCGATCAACGATTCCAGTGTAGACCGGTTGTCGGCTCTCATTTGAAAAACTTTCATCTGTCCAATATTCAAACGTTCCGATATTTCCAGCATCAGCTTGTTCTGCATCTTCAGCGATTGCTTCTTCATACTTTTGCCCTGGCTGTAGGAATAACCCTTTTTTATGTCCATCGTTTATGAGGCTATAGTGCCAATTGCCAAATGTTCCATAACCAACTGAATCTTGAGAATACTGAACGTCTCCTTGCCGCCAAGTTGCTTTGGCGTAGTTGAAGAACGTAATATCTGGATGGATATACGTTCCACCTAACCAAGGATAGATCCCTTGGACTACTGGATCGCTGGAATAGTAATTACTTCTATTGAACTGAGAAGGGTCTTCATCCCAGATTTTTAAATAACCTCTACTAGATAACTGATGCTCTTTCGTTGAAAAATGAATCTTAATGGTTCGATCCGTTGTTTCGTAATCTCCAATCAAGCGGATCGTAAACCCTGTTTGATAAGCACTATTCGCTTGATGTAAATAACTCCCATCCGGCAACATCAATCGTTCGCCTGGTTCAGAAAGATTATGCAAAACCAACTCAAAATCAACATCCTTTTCTAATGTGTTGCCTACGTCATCTGTGATGACTAATGTCGATTCTAGTAATGAGCGAGCATAATAGATCCATTTAAAAGGACGAACATTGTTCTCATAGTAGCCGTGATAGTTATTAGGATCGAACAATCGCACGAGATCCTCTTCAAAGATGATGGAAGAATCACGGATTTCTACTTGTTCAACTAATTTATTTTCCTGATTGAACAAAATCTCCCAATGTTGGATCTGCTGAGTCTGGTCACCCCCAACTCCACGTTTTACGATCCCTGGCATGCTTGGGTTAGGAATGATTCCGCCAGCGCTACCTTCACCAAAACTTCCTTGGATCGCATGGTTGGAAAACTGGATCGTATCCGCTGAAACCTGTCCATCCGTCGTTTGTATCCTCGTTTGGTAGGTGATTCGGTAGGTGCCATTCGCATCCCCTGGTGGTGTGAGCGTCATCTCTGTGTTTTCTGCATTGAAACCGACTGTAAAGCCTTCCGCATTCGTTCCAGTGATCTGCAGTGAATTTTGTTCAAAGGTATGGCTCGCAGCATTTGCTGGAATGACGGATAATCGATCGACGATAGGGTCTTTTTCACCATCGACGTAATAATACGTGTCGATTTGCCAAGTCACGAGTACATAGTCATACGCTTCGCGATTCCCTGTTGGTTGACCAGGCTCATCTGTCGCCCGATAAAAATCAATTTTGTCTGATCCATTTGGATTTTTAGCTATTCGTTTTGAAAAGTCTTGTTTTACGATATCAAATTCGACATCATTCGTTTCTGTCCGACCTAATTCATCACTTTCGACAATGAGTTGATTATGAACAGTTGGTTGGCTCAGATCTTTGACTCTGGTACGGATGATTAATCGATAAGCCGTTCGTTTAGGTGTTTCATTATTTCTGATCGTCCAAGTTATTTGGTTGTCTTGTTGCGCTTGACTATAATCACTTGCTAATAAAGGATGGAACTGTTCATCCTCCACTTCTTTCTTTTGGATACTAACTGACACAAATTCCTGGTTATCACCAAAGAAATCTGTGATTTTCACATTTGTCAACGCCCGATGTTCTTCGTTGATCAACGCTTCCCATTCAACAATTCCAGTGTCCCGATTAAAACTAATTCCCTGTTTTTCAACGATCTCTTCTCCTTTAACAATGATTGGCACTTCAACTACACCATATTCTCCCAAATCTACGATCAATTCTTCGGTAATATTATCAAAACTCGTATCAATAGAAAACGAACCCTGAATCTCACTAAAATTATAAATACGGGTATTAAATTGGATCGCTATACTACGATCCTCATTTACATAAAACGTGCCAAAAGAAAATCGTCCAGTTTCATCCATCAATTCGCCCGATAGACCACCTGCTGGAATCAATAATGTGTCAGGAATATTTTCAATGATCGTATAGCGTTCATTAGCCATTAGATCGCCACTAGGATAAATATCGTCATCGACCAACCACCAATTGATTTGAAGGCGGACATTCGTATCGCTTGGAACGCCTGTTTCGGGCAAATCACTCGTATACGTGCCGTCTTTTTCAGGATCGATCATCAATTGGACGCCGTTATCATTGTTCCCGTAAGCCTCACCTAACTGAAAACCTGTTGGTTGTCCAGTTGCCTGGAAATGACCATTTGAGGAAGCATGGACTAGCGGCCCCATCAAAAAGAGCGGGTTGGACAAAGGAACCAAAATCGTCAAGAGCATCATCAATTGTAAGCACACTTGCCTTATTTTTACCTTCATACCCATTACCTGCCTTTTTATAGTTTTTAAGGAGCGCCTTATTTAACATGAAATATAACAGGTTTCTTGAAACAGCTTACTTCAACTTTTTCAGACAAGTCTGAAAAATAACGATTCTTATCACACAATAGCCAAAGTCAAAGAGATCTCTATATGCAAAAAAGACTACTTAGAAAAGAGCCATTCCCTCTTCTAAGTAGTCTATTAGTTAGCTTATTTGTTCATCAAAAACAGATTATTCAAAGACAAACTGATTATGATAAAGTTCAGCATAGAAGCCATCTTCTGCCAACAACTGATGATGATTTCCTTCTTCGATTACTTTTCCATCACGTAAAACAACAATACGATCCGCATTTAAAATCGTTTTTAACCGGTGGGCAATCACAAAGCTAGTACGTCCTTTGATTGCTTCGTCCATGGCTTTTTGGATTTTAGCTTCTGTTACTGTGTCCACGTTACTTGTTGCTTCATCTAAAATCAACAATGAAGGATTCGTAATGATCGTTCTGGCAATACTGATCAATTGTTTCTGACCGGTACTGAACAAGTTGTTTTCTTCAGATACTTCTGTTTCATACCCTTTTTCTAGATTCATGATAAAGTCATGAATATTCGCCTGCTTAGCGGCATTGATCACTTCTTCATCTGTCGCATCAGGTTTCCCAAAGACAATATTGTCGCGAATAGTACCCGAGAATAGGACGGATTCTTGTAAAACGATTCCTACATGTTTTCGTAAAGCATCTAAATCATACTCACGGATGTCTGTCCCATCAATCGTTACTGCACCACTATTCACATCATAAAAACGATTCAATAGATTCATGATCGTTGTTTTACCTGAGCCAGTCGGTCCAACTAACGCGACCATTTCGCCTTTATTTACATCAATAGATACATCATTTAACACTAATTTATCAGGGTTATAACCAAAATCAACGTGTTCCAAAGATAAGCCTTTATCGATCCCATCAAAGGATTGACCATTCGCTGGTTTTACTTCATCTTTTTCAGCAAACATCTCATTCAGTCTACGTGCTCCTGTGATTGCTAATTGGATCATGCTATAACCAGATGAAATTTGCATCAATGGTTGATAATATTGTTGGGAATACTGAACGAACGTAACTACCAATCCTAAAGCAACCGAGCGTTCCAGATCCCCATTCAGTGCTAACCATCCACCAAAGAAAATGACGATTGCGGTATTCACTAAAGACATCCCTTGCATCATTGGGAAAAGCAATCCTGAATAAGCTTGTCCTTTAAACGTTGCTTTACGAACAGTCTCATTGTGTTCTAAGAAACCATCAATTGTCTCTTCCTGTAATCCATTGGTGATGATGACACGTTGACCACTGATTTTTTCATCCATATAGCCGTTCAATTTCCCAACTTCGTCTTGTTGTAAATCAACGTATTTTCTTGCCTTTTGGATAATCAAAACAGCAATCAAAACTGCCACTGGTGTAGAAGCAATTGTTGCCCAAGCTAACTCAACATTTTGGCGGAACATCATAATCAATATCCCAAAAAGTAAAACGATATTGGTGATTACTTGGAGCAAAGCTTGGTTCAAACTATTTTGGATATTATCTAAATCACTCGTAAATCGACTAAGGATTTCCCCATCTTGATGAGAATCAAAGAAGCGGATCGTCAATTTTTCTAGTTTATTGAATAAACCAATACGCATCCGATTCGTCGATTTACCCACCACTTGCGTAAATAAAATACTGTAAATGAAGTTTGCGGCACTCGCTAAAACATAAAACATTAATAGTTTCCAAATAATGGAAACGAAGCGACTCTTATCATCGACTCCTTGCATCAAAGCCCCAACATAGTTGGCTAGTTCTTGAAAGGCTTCTCCGATATATTGTGGTGCCTTCACTTGAAGATAAGTGGCAATGATAACTGTAACAAAAATAAAGAAAAAGGAGACCTTATACCGTTTTAAATAGTGATAGAAAAACTTACTGGCTTTTATTAAATCAGTCATGGCTACTCCTCCGTTCCTTTTTGTGTTTCGAAAATTTCTTGGTACACCCGATTGGTTGCTACTAGTTCTTCGTGTGTTCCTTCACCCACTAATCTGCCTTCATCTAATACAAGAATCCGGTCTGCTTTGACAACAGAAGCGATTTTTTGAGCGATCACAATCGTAGTAGTGCCTTTTAATTCTTTTGCTAATGCTTCACGAACCAACTTTTCAGAACGTGCATCTAATGCACTGGTACTATCATCTAAGATCAAAATCTTAGGATCACCAATGACACCTCGGGTAATAGATAACCGCTGTTTCTGTCCACCTGAAAAGTTACTACTACGTTCTTCCACAGGAGCCTCATAGCGATCTGCTAATTTTTCGATAAATTCTTGTGCTTGAGCAATCGCAGAAGCATGTTCCATATCTTTTTCAGAAGCATCTTTTTTCCCTTGACGCAAGTTTTGCGCAATCGTTCCAGAGAAAAGGATCGCTTTTTGTAAAACAAAGGATACAGTGTGACGTAAGCTTTTTTCATTGACTTGTCTTAAATCTACACCGCCTACTTCCACTTTTCCTTCTGTTGGGTCAAACAATCGTGGAATCAACTGAGCGAGTGTCGATTTACCAGCTCCTGTTGCACCAACAATCCCCACCATTTCCCCTGGTTGGATCGAAAAACTGATGTCTTTCAATGTGTCTGCATCATCGCCAGGATAACGGAAAGAAACATGATCAAAAGTGACTGATCCAGTTAAATCCTGTTCTGGCACATCTTGGTATGTTAAATCTGGTTCTGTGTCTAAAATCTCTTTGATCCGTTTCAATGAAACTGCAGCTCTTGATGTCATCATCATCATCATTCCACCAATAATGATTGCCATCATGATCTGCATCAAATAGTTCATGAAAGAAGCCAAACCACCGATTAAGGTTGGATCATCTTTTGCTAGATCACTAACAAAAAAGATTGCGCCAACTACTGCTAAATTAGCAGCCAACATAAAGGATGGAATCATCACAGAAAACAAGGTTCCCACAATGATGTTGTGTTTCGTTAGATCTTCGCTGACTTTACTAAACTCTTTCAATTGATTGTCTTCTTGGACAAAAGATTTGACTACACGGATCCCCATAAGATTTTCTTTGGCAATACTATTGACTTTATCAATCAGTTTTTGGATGATCATAAAATGTTTACCCATTCTGGTAAATGATAAAGCTGTAATCAAGAAAACTGCTACGATCAATGCGACAATGATCCACCATAATTGCGGCATCGTCATCATTGCCAAAACAAAAGCCCCGATAAACAGAAATGGAATTCTAAAGAGCGATTGTAAAGAAATCATGACTAGGTTTTGAATTTGTGTAATATCATTTGTTAGTCGAACTACCAGATTTCCAGCAGAGAATTTTTCGATATTTCCAAATGAAAAAGTCTGGATTTTACGAAATGCTTCTTCCCGAATATCAGCACTAATCCCTTGTGCCACTTTCGCTGAAAAAATCGTATTTGAAACTCCAGCTGCCAGTCCTAATAAAGCTAAACTGATCAAGTATACACCGATCGTTTTCATCTTGTCGTTATCTTCTGTAATAATAGCTTCTAATACTTGTTGTAAAAGCTTCGGCTGCCATAATGCGGCACTTACCATAATCGCTACAGAAAACAATGAAATAAATACAGCAACTTTGTATTTTTTTGCATGTCTTAAAATTAAGCCCATTGGTTGTTACACCCCTTTTTATTAAAATTGACAGGTCTTATTTAACACTGTAAAATAAGGCCGACTAACAATTTACCATGTTTAAAAAAATATTGCAATACAAGAGGTTGATTAAATTTGGAACCAAAGCTTTCCCAAGAAATGATTATCAAATCTGCTTTTGCGATTCTGGCAGAAACGCAAGAACTATCAAAACTATCTATGCGAAACCTTGCTCAAAAAGTTCAAGTAAAAGCCCCTGCGCTTTACTGGTATTTCAAAAATAAGCAAGACTTGCTCCAAAAAATGGCTGAATTCATGGAAAATGAACTAATCATTCCCGAGCCTCGTTTACCTTGGCAAGAACGTCTTGTTCAATTCATGGAAAACTACTACGACCTTTACACCCGCTTTCCTTGTGGTGCAGAGCTAGAAATCAATACCGTTCCTTCTTATGCGAGTCGTTTGGAACACTTAGAAATGATGATCCAGATTCTTATCCAAGCGGGCTTTTCGATTGACCGTAGTCGTCAAGCAGTGTTTGCTCTTCATAACTTGTTGATTGGTCAACTGATGGATCAACAGCATGAACAGAATCTTCGGCACAAAATCATGACCGGTAATCACTTACTCAAAGATGCTATTCTTTCTATGAGAAGTTATGTCGAAGAAAATGCACTAGTTGGACTAAAGGCTAGTATCACCGCTCACCAGAACCAAGAAAATGAAAAACAACTCTTTCTTGATAGCGTGACGATCTATCTTCAAGGGTTGGCTGTACAAAAAGAATCGTAAACAAAAAAAGACATGAAGGCAAGTTCGCGAACTTGCCTTCATGATTTTTTGTTTACTGTTTGAGTTGACTACGTGAATAAAACTTCCTATTCCACAAGTAATAGTCAGTTTAGCTACTAGTTTAGCCATCTCACTTATCCTAGATGAAGCATTCTAATCATCTATTCCTTCATTTTTTAACCAAGGAAGGTCTGTTGATAATTGAGCAGCAAAAGCTCGGTAGTCTTCTCGTTCTTGTAAGCGCTGTTTGCGCCGTTTTTCGTATCCTGCGCACACTAGTTTTTCTTCTGCCGTGTCAGGTATGACTTTAGGTACTGTAAATTCCGTTTCTTCATTCATATGAGACGGAACAGCGACAAATGTTGTAAAACAAGTTGCGGCTAAGTAACGCTCCCCAGTTGTCAGATTTTCTCCAATAATTTTAACGAATACTTCCATCGATTTATGATGAGTACCACTTACATAAGATTCTACACACACAGAATGGTTTTCATGCAATGGCTTCAAAAAATTCAAGCTGTCTAAAGAAGCGGTAACTGCACCTCTGCGACAATGTCTTGTCACAGAGATCGACGCAGCATCATCGATCATCGTCATCAATTTTCCACCAAATAAAAACCCAAAAGGATTAAGATCGAATGGAAAAATCCGATGTGTTTGAATGACTATCGATTCTTTACAATGCTTTATCTCTTCCAAAAAAACACCTCTTTCAAATTATTACCTGATGATTCGTCCTATAAAAAAGCTAAGGCCAAGACAATGTCCGAGCCTTAGCGATCGTCCTGGAAAATAGTCTCAAAAGCTAAGAAAGATCAAGGGTTCTTCACCTATTTTTCTTCAAATAACCATTCCAAAGCACGTTGAATCCACTGATCCCAAAATACCCAGTTATGTTCGCCAGGACCATGTTCGAAGGTTACGCCAATCCCATTTGCTTTCAATGAATCAGTCATTTCTTGATTTGCTTGATAAAGAAAATCTGATTCCCCACATGCCAAGTAGATACGAGGTGCTGTTTTGTCACTCTTTACTAATTCTTCTAATAAATACTGAGGATCATTAACTGAACCTTTGATCTGATCTAACGGTCCAAATACGCCCTCCCAGAATTTTGCCTTTCGAATCATCAATAAATCATCCATCCGATTGCCTACTGAAATGGCTCCTGATAAAGAAATGATTGCAGCAAAATTTTCTGGTTTTGCCAGCCCAAGTTTCAAAGCACCATAGCCACCCATTGATAATCCAGCAGCATAAGTCTTTTCTCTTTTTGTCGTTAATTGTGGAAACAGTTCATGACAGATTTCGGGAAGCTCTTCTGAAATAAACGTCCAGTATTTCATATCATAGGCCGTGTCGGTATACCAACCTAGATCAGTAGAAGGCATAATGACCGCTAATCCATGGTCTGCGACATATCTTTCAATCGACGTCCGACGCTCCCAGACACTATGATTTCCTCCCATTCCGTGCAGAAGGTATAACACAGGAACATCTGTTGTCGCTTGTTGTGAACTCGTACCGATCACTTTATTTGTTGTTTGTGGAAGGATTACATTCAGGTTTACTTCCATCTCTAAAACATTCGAATAAATATTTGCTTGAATAAATGCCACGTTGAAACATCCTCTCTAAGGTGTGAAAAATAGTGTTTTTGACCTGACCAATAATGACAAATTTTGATAAAACAACTATTCTAACACCGGTTATCGTTGTGAAATAATTGGTCAAACGACCTCACAAAGTAACATTTAGTACTACTTTCTTGTACTAATACTCTCTTATTCTATCACTTTTTTCACGAACGACAAATGTCAATGCAAAAGCAATCACTACTAGTAATAGCCCCACAAAATAGACTTGGTGCAATCCTTCATATAAAATCTTCCGTAAAGGCGTGATCAACTCTGACGCAATGTTTTTAGCTGTTTGTGGGTTGACTAGCTTATTCATGATATCTGCATCATTCGTCAAATTAGTCGCATTCAGCTCCCGTTGTGTTACTCCATTGATCAATAAGCCAAAGACTGCCACCATCACAGTTTGTCCAATCGTCCGCACCAATGTATTGAACGAGGTAGCTACCCCTAGTTGATCTCGAGACACACTATTTTGGGCACTAACAGTTGAGGTAGTCATGGTGATTCCTAGTCCTACACCAATGACCGTTGAAATAGCAAAGAACCATAAAAAATTACTTTCAAATGGCATTAACCAGAGCCAGGCACCTCCTAGAGAGGCAATCAATAGACCAATTCGCAATACCCAATTCGTCGCCATTTGAGTCATCCATTTACTTGCTAAGAAAGAACCGACCATCCAAACAAGTGAAAGCGGTGCTAAGACCAATCCCCCTACTGCAGCATTTAGCCCCAATACCCCTTGCATCCACATCGGGATATACACATCGATGCCCATTAAGAACCCACTAGCTAAAGCAGCTGCTAGATTCACGACCACAAATAGTGGATTAGCAAAAAGATGCAACATGATCACAGGGTCTTTGGCTCTTTTTTCGGCTGCAATAAATAAAAATAATAGAAGAAGACTTCCGATCAAAAGCCCGATTACTACTGGAGTAAATCCTTGATCCCCTAACAATTGAAACCCAAGAAGTAAAGCAACCAACATCGCCATCAAACTAAAACTACCGAATAGATCCATCGGTTTCGACTCATGTTCTCTCTGTGGTTCGTTCAAATAAAGCCAGATCAAAACCATCAATAAAAGCCCGATCGGTACATTAATAAAAAAGATCCAATGCCAACTGATCGTTTCTACAATAAAACCTCCAGCTAATGGTCCAAAAACACTAGCAATTCCCCAAGCCGAACTGTTCAAACCTAAAACTTTTGCTCTTTTTTCAATCGTATATAAATCGCCAATGATCGTTAACGCCACTGGCATCATTGCTCCAGCGCCCATTCCTTGAACAGCACGAGCAGCAATCAACCCCATCATGGTTTGAGAAAGTCCACAAAATAAAGAACCAATAATAAATAATAGCGTTCCAAAGATAAAAATAGGTTTTCTCCCCACTTTATCTGCAAGTTTGCCATAGATCGGTGTCAGCATCGCATTCGTTAGTAAATAAATCGAAAATACCCAATTCATGATCTCCATACCGTGAAGAGAGCCGACGATCGTAGGCATCGCAGTGGTCACGATCGTTCCTTCAATTGCTGTCATGAAAGTTGCAATAAACACACTGATCGTTACTAATTTGACGTTTGTTTCTCTTTTCATCTTATTCCTCCTTTTTTTATTGTTGCCAAATAAATTTTAGCCAAAAAAAATAGGCTTTATCATTTATCAAAAACACGAATCAAAAACGACCATGGATTTCTCTTCAGTCGTTTGGATAAAAAAAACTGGAATGATCCCATAAAGAGAACCATTCCAGCCATCAAAAAGCTATTTTGCTAAGCTTGCTTTAATTGCATCAACTTTATCTGTTTTTTCCCATGGCAATTCGATATCCGTACGACCGAAATGACCATAAGCTGCTGTTTGACGATAAATTGGACGACGTAAATCAAGCATTTCAATAATACCTGCAGGTCGTAGATCAAAGTTTTCTCTCACAGCGGCAATCAAGTCTTCTTCTGGAACAGTTGACGTACCAAAAGTATTGATTGAAATAGATACAGGTTGTGCAACACCGATCGCATAGGCTAACTGAACTTCAGCTTTTCTTGCCAAACCAGCTGCTACAATGTTTTTCGCAATGTAACGAGCGGCATAACTTGCTGAACGGTCAACCTTAGTAGCATCTTTCCCAGAAAATGCTCCACCACCATGACGAGCATAGCCGCCATATGTGTCAACGATGATTTTTCTTCCCGTCAACCCAGCATCTCCTTGAGGTCCCCCAATAACAAAGCGACCAGTAGGATTGATGTAGTATTTTGTGTTGTCATCAAGTAATTCAGCTGGAATAACTTCTTTTATTACTTTTTCAATGACGTCATGACGAATTGTTTCATTGTCCACTGCATCATCATGTTGTGTTGAAATAACGATGGTATCCACTCGTTCTGGCTGACCATTGTCATCATATTCAACTGTTACTTGTGATTTTGCATCTGGACGTAGATAAGTTAATTCATTGGATTTACGTAAATCAGCTAAACGACGAACTAGACGATGGCTTAATGCAATTGGTAAAGGCATTAATTCAGGTGTTTCATCGACTGCAAAACCAAACATCAATCCTTGGTCTCCAGCACCGATCTCATCCAATACATCTCTCTTCGCTTCGTCACGAATCTCAAGTGCTTCATCAACACCTTGAGCGATATCTGGTGATTGTTCATCAATTGCAGCTAATACAGCTACTGTATCTCCATCAAAGCCAAATTTTGCTCGTGTGTAGCCAATCTCTTTGATCGTTTGACGTACCACTTTTTGAATATCCACATAGGCAGTGGTTGAGATTTCTCCAAATACCAATACAAGACCAGTGGTAACAGATGTTTCACAAGCCACACGTGCATTTGGATCCTTTGCTAAAATTGCATCCAAGATCGCATCACTGATTTGATCAGCAACTTTATCTGGATGTCCTTCAGAAACAGATTCTGAGGTAAATAAATGTCTTTCTCCCATAGTGATTCCCCCTAGTTAAATTCGGTTACAAGGCATCTCCGCCGATGACGGATCCTCTCGGGAACTTGCAACGAACCAAGTATAGCAGATATTTGAAATTTACGCTTGTTTTTTTAACGTAATTACTTAAAAATTTGAATAGTTCACTGATTATGCTGTTTATTTCCTTTATCCCAGGTAATCATTTCGCTTCACTATGCTACATGTTTAAAGAATAGCAAATAAAAAAGGTTCAAAGTTTAGGAGCATAAGTATACAACAAATCCTTTGCAGCAGAATCAAATTTTTTTCATTCTATTTCTGATCACCTATAGAATCAAATAAAAAGACCTAAAACAATCATCGCCTACGATAACTATCTTAAGTCTTTTGAAATCATTCTTACAAATAAAAAAAGATACTTTAGAAAGTATCTTTAATGACCCGTACGGGATTCGAACCCGTGTTACCGCCGTGAAAGGGCGGTGTCTTAACCGCTTGACCAACGGGCCAGGTGAAACTAATGGGCCTAAATGGACTCGAACCATCGACCTCACGCTTATCAGGCGTGCGCTCTAACCAGCTGAGCTATAGGCCCATAAAAAAAACTAAAAGCGGGTGACGAGAATCGAACTCGCGACAACAGCTTGGAAGGCTGTGGTTTTACCACTAAACTACACCCGCATTATGGCGCGGGACAGAATCGAACTGCCGACACATGGAGCTTCAATCCATTGCTCTACCAACTGAGCTACCGAGCCAAACGGTCTGGACGGGACTCGAACCCGCGACCTCCTGCGTGACAGGCAGGCATTCTAACCAGCTGAACTACCAGACCATATTTAGTTTCTTATTTGGTGACTTTGAAAAATCAAAGTCAATTGCGGGAGCAGGATTTGAACCTACGACCTTCGGGTTATGAGCCCGACGAGCTACCAGACTGCTCCATCCCGCGATAATATAATTTGCGAATCAACTACTTTGTAGTAACTCTCAAAGAAAGGAGGATAAGGGATTCGAACCCTTGCACGGTTTTACCCGCCTGACGGTTTTCAAGACCGTTCCCTTCAGCCGGACTTGGGTAATCCTCCAATATAAAACTATAATCATGACCCGTACGGGATTCGAACCCGTGTTACCGCCGTGAAAGGGCGGTGTCTTAACCGCTTGACCAACGGGCCAGGTAAAATATTGAAACGGAGAAGGAGGGATTTGAACCCTCGCGCCGGTTTCCCGACCTACACCCTTAGCAGGGGCGCCTCTTCAGCCACTTGAGTACTTCCCCAAAACCAATAAGATTTTGTACTAATGGGCCTAAATGGACTCGAACCATCGACCTCACGCTTATCAGGCGTGCGCTCTAACCAGCTGAGCTATAGGCCCATAAAAAAACTAAAAGCGGGTGACGAGAATCGAACTCGCGACAACAGCTTGGAAGGCTGTGGTTTTACCACTAAACTACACCCGCATGGCGGTCTGGACGGGACTCGAACCCGCGACCTCCTGCGTGACAGGCAGGCATTCTAACCAACTGAACTACCAAACCATGATTTTAGTTTTTTTAATTGTCGACTTTGAAAATTCAAAGTCAATTGCGGGAGCAGGATTTGAACCTACGACCTTCGGGTTATGAGCCCGACGAGCTACCAGACTGCTCCATCCCGCGATAATATAATTGCGAATCAACTACTTTATAGTAACTCACAAAGTAAGGAGGATAAGGGATTCGAACCCTTGCACGGTTTTACCCGCCTGACGGTTTTCAAGACCGTTCCCTTCAGCCGGACTTGGGTAATCCTCCAATATGGAACTTACAACGTCACTATGGACCTTGTAGGACTCGAACCTACGACCGGACGGTTATGAGCCGTCTGCTCTAACCAACTGAGCTAAAGGTCCAGGCTCTTTAAAAATCGCGGCGGAGGGGATCGAACCCCCGACCTCCCGGGTATGAACCGGACGCTCTAGCCAGCTGAGCTACACCGCGAAAAAAGATATTCATTATTCAAATGAAATGGAGCCTAGCGGGATCGAACCGCTGACCTCCTGCGTGCAAAGCAGGCGCTCTCCCAGCTGAGCTAAGGCCCCGTGTGAAAATTATTATCTATCGGGAAGACAGGATTCGAACCTGCGACCCCTTGGTCCCAAACCAAGTGCTCTACCAAGCTGAGCTACTTCCCGTTGATATAAACGCGCCCAAGAGGAGTCGAACCCCTAACCTTTTGATCCGTAGTCAAACACTCTATCCAGTTGAGCTATGGGCGCATATTTGTAATGCCGAGGACCGGAATCGAACCGGTACGGTGATCACTCACCGCAGGATTTTAAGTCCTGTGCGTCTGCCAGTTCCGCCACCCCGGCGTTGTTACTTTGGCAAAGCGGAAAACGGGGTTCGAACCCGCGACCCCCACCTTGGCAAGGTGGTGCTCTACCACTGAGCTATTTCCGCGTGTTTATGATGCCGGCTAAAGGACTTGAACCCTCGACCCTCTGATTACAAATCAGATGCTCTACCAACTGAGCTAAGCCGGCATGTCATTAAAAAAATCATATTATGCGGGTGAAGGGACTTGAACCCCCACGCCGTAAGGCGCTAGATCCTAAATCTAGTGCGTCTGCCAATTCCGCCACACCCGCAAAAAATATGAGCCGTACAGGGCTCGAACCTGTGACCCTCTGATTAAAAGTCAGATGCTCTACCAACTGAGCTAACGGCTCATATGGAGGTTAACGGGATCGAACCGCTGACCCTCTGCTTGTAAGGCAGATGCTCTCCCAGCTGAGCTAAACCTCCATGGATAACTTAAGCGTGGCGACGTCCTACTCTCACAAGGGGCAACCCCTCACTACAATCGGCGCTAAGAAGCTTAACTTCTGTGTTCGGCATGGTTACAGGTGTATCCTTCTCGCTAT
>NZ_JBIOLS010000001.1:2620000-2800000 GCF_051710985.1 Enterococcus sp. DIV1726a
TTTCACCTTTCCCTCACGGTACTGGTTCACTATCGGTCACTAGGGAGTATTTAGCCTTGGGAGATGGTCCTCCCGGATTCCGACGGAATTCCTCGTGTTCCGCCGTACTCAGGATCCTCCTAGGTGCCTTCCAAATTTCATCTACGGGGTTTTTACCCTCTTTGACTGACTTTTCCAAGTCATTCGACTATCTGAAAGAACTACCATATCGGAGTCCTACAACCCCAATGAGCAAGCTCATTGGTTTGGGCTTTTCCCGTTTCGCTCGCCGCTACTCAGGGAATCGAATTTTCTTTCTCTTCCTGCAGGTACTTAGATGTTTCAGTTCTCTGCGTCTACCTCGAATGCGCTATGTATTCACGCAAACGTAACATCCTATAAAAGATGCTGGGTTCCCCCATTCGGAAATCTCTGGATCATAGCTTACGTACAGCTCCCCAAAGCATATCGGTGTTAGTCCCGTCCTTCATCGGCTCCTAGTGCCAAGGCATCCACCGTGCGCCCTTATTCACTTAACCTTATCAACCTTGCGGTTGGGTTTTGATCTTTCTTCTAGCGATAGAAGTCCGATCAAGAAAATAAGCAATTGAACTTATTAAAAAACTCATTCAACGCGGTGTTCTCGGTTTGTATTACTAATTTACTTCAAATATCCAGTTTTCAATGAACAAAATGTTTTAACAACTAATGTTGTTAATGGAGCCTAGCGGGATCGAACCGCTGACCTCCTGCGTGCAAAGCAGGCGCTCTCCCAGCTGAGCTAAGGCCCCGATTTATTTTTGAGAGTAGACCTCTCAAAACTGAACAAAGTAAAAAACAAACAGTGTAGTCTCCGTAATATTCCTTAGAAAGGAGGTGATCCAGCCGCACCTTCCGATACGGCTACCTTGTTACGACTTCACCCCAATCATCTATCCCACCTTAGGCGGCTGGCTCCAAAAGGTTACCTCACCGACTTCGGGTGTTACAAACTCTCGTGGTGTGACGGGCGGTGTGTACAAGGCCCGGGAACGTATTCACCGCGGCGTGCTGATCCGCGATTACTAGCGATTCCGGCTTCATGTAGGCGAGTTGCAGCCTACAATCCGAACTGAGAGAAGCTTTAAGAGATTAGCTTAGCCTCGCGACTTTGCGACTCGTTGTACTTCCCATTGTAGCACGTGTGTAGCCCAGGTCATAAGGGGCATGATGATTTGACGTCATCCCCACCTTCCTCCGGTTTGTCACCGGCAGTCTTGCTAGAGTGCCCAACTAAATGATGGCAACTAACAATAAGGGTTGCGCTCGTTGCGGGACTTAACCCAACATCTCACGACACGAGCTGACGACAACCATGCACCACCTGTCACTTTGCCCCCGAAGGGGAAGCTCTATCTCTAGAGTGGTCAAAGGATGTCAAGACCTGGTAAGGTTCTTCGCGTTGCTTCGAATTAAACCACATGCTCCACCGCTTGTGCGGGCCCCCGTCAATTCCTTTGAGTTTCAACCTTGCGGTCGTACTCCCCAGGCGGAGTGCTTAATGCGTTAGCTGCAGCACTGAAGGGCGGAAACCCTCCAACACTTAGCACTCATCGTTTACGGCGTGGACTACCAGGGTATCTAATCCTGTTTGCTCCCCACGCTTTCGAGCCTCAGCGTCAGTTACAGACCAGAGAGCCGCCTTCGCCACTGGTGTTCCTCCATATATCTACGCATTTCACCGCTACACATGGAATTCCACTCTCCTCTTCTGCACTCAAGTCTCCCAGTTTCCAATGACCCTCCCCGGTTGAGCCGGGGGCTTTCACATCAGACTTAAGAAACCGCCTGCGCTCGCTTTACGCCCAATAAATCCGGACAACGCTTGCCACCTACGTATTACCGCGGCTGCTGGCACGTAGTTAGCCGTGGCTTTCTGGTTAGATACCGTCAAGGGATGAACAGTTACTCTCATCCTTGTTCTTCTCTAACAACAGAGTTTTACGATCCGAAAACCTTCTTCACTCACGCGGCGTTGCTCGGTCAGACTTTCGTCCATTGCCGAAGATTCCCTACTGCTGCCTCCCGTAGGAGTTTGGGCCGTGTCTCAGTCCCAATGTGGCCGATCACCCTCTCAGGTCGGCTATGCATCGTCGCCTTGGTGAGCCGTTACCTCACCAACTAGCTAATGCACCGCGGGTCCATCCATCAGCGACACCCGAAAGCGCCTTTCAAATCAAAACCATGCGGTTTCGATTGTTATACGGTATTAGCACCTGTTTCCAAGTGTTATCCCCTTCTGATGGGCAGGTTACCCACGTGTTACTCACCCGTTCGCCACTCCTCTTTTTCCGGTGGAGCAAGCTCCGGTGGAAAAAGAAGCGTTCGACTTGCATGTATTAGGCACGCCGCCAGCGTTCGTCCTGAGCCAGGATCAAACTCTCATAAAAAGTTCGAACAATCTTACGATTGTTAAGCTCAATTGTTTGCTAGCATATTGCTTGCTTGTTAAAAATGTTTGTTGTCTTGAATCAATCAAGACGCCCTACACATTTGGTTTGTCTTTGCTTTGTTCAGTTTTCAAAGGTCTACTTGATTAAAAGCTAATCAGTTGAGATTGCCGTAGCAACTTTTATATCATATCAGAGCGACGTTTATTTGTCAACTCTTTTTTAAAAGTTTTTTTAACTTCATTTTTCAGAAGTGTTTCAGCAACTCATTTATCATAACTCATCGTTTGTTATTTGTCAACAACTTTTTTGAAGTTATTTTCGATAGAATCAAGCTTCGTAAGCTATTGTTTTTTAACGACTCAGTTATCTTATCATGTAATCTCTCACACGTCAAGAACTTTTTGAAGTTATTTTTTATTTTTGTCAGAAGTTATTTAGTGATAACTTTTGAACAAATAATAATATACCAACTAAACCTTTAACGGTCAACGAATTTTTTGTATTTTTTCAAGTTTTTTTCATTGGACGATCATTTCTGTAATTTTAAAAATAATCATTCGTATTTTAATAGTTTTCCTGCGATATTACTCATCTCTTATTCTTTAATATTCGTTATAAATAAGAAGATAGTTTAATCAATCCACTCAAATACAAGCAAGCAATTCCTTTATCTATGCCTCCACATAATAAATTTCTCGATTATCCTCGCCTTGCATTTTTTTACCGTACCTCATTATTTCAAAAAAGAAACTGACAAAAAGTGGTGTAAGTTTTACGCTATCTACTAGAAATAGAGTGATCCTTTGACTTCTCTCTTTTACTAGATTATAAAAAAAGAAGCCAACAGTTCTTGGCTTCTTTTTTATTCATATTCACCATATCTAACGCATCGTTGGGAATAGTAAAACATCACGGATCGACTGTGCATCCGTCAATAACATAACTAAACGGTCAATTCCGATACCTAGACCGCCAGTTGGTGGCATACCATATTCTAAAGCTTCCAAGAAGTCTTCATCGACACCGTGTGCTTCATCGTTTCCTAGCTCACGTTCTTTTTCTTGGGCTTCAAAACGTTCTCTTTGATCAATTGGATCATTTAATTCGGTAAAGGCATTCGCAAATTCCCGACCAACGATAAACAATTCAAAACGATCGGTAAAGCGTGGATCTTCTGGATTCTTTTTCGCCAATGGAGATACTTCTACTGGATGTCCGTAAACAAAAGTTGGTTGTGTCAATGTTTCTTCCACAAAAGTTTCAAAGAACTCATTGATGACATGTCCTACGCCCATTGCTTCGGTCACTTCTACGTGATGCTCTTCAGCAAGTGCTAATGCTTCTTCTAATGTCATTTCTTTCCAGAAATCGACACCTGTTTGCTCTTTGATCGCATCTACCATATGGATACGTTTAAAGTCACTTTCCAAATCAACTGCTTGGCCATCATAAGTGATTTCTGCTGTACCAAGAACTTTTTGGGCTGCATTACGAATGATTCCTTCAGTCAAGTTCATGACATCCTGGAAATCTGTATAAGCGGTGTAAGCTTCTAACATCGTAAATTCTGGATTATGAGTTGTATCGATTCCTTCATTACGGAAAACGCGACCGATTTCGTAAACTTTTTCCATTCCACCCACAATTAGGCGTTTTAAATGAAGTTCTAACGCAATACGTAAGTATAAATCAATATCTAGTGCGTTATGGTGTGTAATAAATGGACGAGCTGCAGCACCACCGGCTTCATTGTGTAAGACTGGTGTTTCTACTTCAATATAGCCATTACCATCTAAGTAACGACGGATTTCGCTAATAATTTGGCTACGTTTCATGAAGCGATCAAAACTTTCACGGTTACTGATCAAATCAAGATAACGTTGACGATAACGTTGTTCGATATTAGTCAATCCATGGTATTTATCTGGTAGCGGACGTAAAGCTTTTGATAAAATAGTGATTTCTGATGCCTTGATTGAAACTTCGCCAGTATCAGTCTTCATGATTTCACCTGTTACGCCAAAGAAGTCGCCTAAATCAGCATGTTTGAATACATCATAGGCTTCATCACCTACTTGATCTTTACGTACATAAATTTGGATTTGGCCTTCACGATCTTGTAAGTGAGCAAATCCAGCTTTTCCTTTACCACGACGAGTGATCATTCGACCGGCTACACTTGCAGTTAGCCCCATCTCTGCTAATTCTTCTTTTGTTCTTGGATCAAACAATTCATGTAATTCTTCTGAATTGTGCGTACGTTCAAATCGTTTACCAAAAGGATCAATCCCATTTTCTCTTAATTGCTCCATTTTTTGACGGCGAACAAGCATTTGATCGTTTAAATCTTCTACTTGATGTTGTTGTTCCTGTGTCACAAAAGTTCCTCCATTCTCATGTTATTCTCTTTCCTATAATGCCAATGAAACACAAAAAAAGCAAGCCGAACTTAAAGTTCGACTTGAAAATTCACGAAAAACTTAGAAAATCACTGGATTATTTCACAGATACTTTTTCTGTTTTCTCTAAAAAGCGGTCAAGCAGTTCATTGATTTCTACTTGTTTTTCTGCTTGATTGATTGCAACTTTTACTTTTGCTGCTCGAGAGATTCCTTTTAAATAATAGGAAGCATGTGTCCGAAATTCTCGGCACGCAACAACCTCTCCTTTTAAATCGACTAAACGTTTCAAATGTAATTTAGCGGTCTCGATTTTTTCTCTTGGTGTTGGTTCAGGGATTAACTCCCCGGTTTCTAAGTAATGCTGGGTGCGATGGATCATCCAAGGATTGCCTAACGCTGCACGCCCGATCATTACACCATCCGCTCCTACGTATTCTAACATTCTTTTAGCATCTTCCGGAGTTTTGACATCTCCATTGCCCATAAATGGGATCTTGAGCTGACTTTTAACTTCTTTCAATACTTCCCAGTTTGCTTTACCTTCATACATTTGTACTCTCGTACGTCCGTGCATGGCGATTGCACTGGCGCCAGCTGCTTCAGCCGCTAAAGCATTTTGCACAGCAAAGACATGTTGTTCATCCCAACCGATTCTCATTTTCACAGTAACTGGTACATCAACGGCAGAAGAGACAGCTTGCACCATCTCATAAACTTTATCTGGATCCAATAACCATTTAGCGCCTGCTTCTGCTTTGATGATTTTGTTCACTGGGCAACCCATATTGATATCAATGATGTCAGCCGCTGTATTTTCTTGAACGAATTGGGCAGCCTCGACCAAAGTATCTTTGTTTCCACCAAAAATTTGCAAGCTTAGTGGATGTTCTGTTTCTTCGATATGCAGCATCTCTAATGTTTTCTTGTTTCTAAAATGGATTCCTTGGTCACTGATCATCTCACAGACGACTAATCCAGCACCGAACTCTTTGACGGTCACACGAAACGCTGAATTAGTGATTCCAGCCATCGGTGCGACAACTACTCGATTGGGAATTTCAACATGTCCGATTTTCCATGTATGTTCCACTTATTTTCCTCCCAGCGCTTCTGCTTTTAGCTCGGATAATTCTGCTTCACTGTATTCATACTTGTTGTTGCAGAATGAACAAACGGCTTCTGCTCCGTGATCTTCATCAATCATCGCTTGGATTTCTTCTGCCCCTAAAGCAATAATTGCTTCCCCAAATTTTTCTTTTGAGCAATCACATTTGAATTGTACCGGCATTTTCTCTAAAATATTCAACTCACTAGTTCCTAGTAAACCTTCAAGAATTTTTTCAGGTGTTAATCCTTCGTCTAATAAAGTAGAAATACGTGGTGTCGTTTTTAATTGTTCTTCGATTTTACTGATAGTTTCTTCATCTGCACCAGGCATGATTTGGATCATAAATCCACCAGCTGTTTTGATACTGTCATCCGTGTTAACTAAAACGCTCAATCCAACTGCTGAAGGAATCTGTTCTGAGATTGCAAGATAATAGGTAAAGTCTTCCGCAATTTCTCCAGAAACAATAGGTGTTTGTCCCGAAAATGGTTCTTTCAAACCGAGGTCTTTAGTAACACTGAACATCCCTTGCGTTCCCACAGCACCACGCACATCAATTTTTCCTGCTTCATTCAAAGGTAGGCTCAAATGAGGGTTTTGGATATAGCCTTTGACTTCTCCTTTGCCATTCGCATCTACCACAATCCCATTAGCCGGACCATTCCCTTGAATCCGCACAGTTAACTTGTCTTCGCCTTTTAGCGTCGAACCTAGTAAAAGTCCGCCAACAAGCGTACGACCTAATGCAGCCGATGATGTATGCCAAGTGTCGTGTCGTTTTTGGGCTTCTGCAACAGTGTTTGTTGCTTGAACTGCATAAGCACGTACATAGCCATCATAGGCCAGTGCCTTGATCAAATAATCTTCCATTTATTTATGTACCTCTTTTCCGATTTTTAAATTCATAGTGAATCATACTAGTTACGCTGATAATTTTCAACTTATGAATGTTATCTTTTCTTTTATTTGCCTATTCTATAATAAAAAATAAAACAACTACTAAAAAAGAGCCACGACTTTTGTCGTAGCTCTCATTTTTTAGCGATTATTTCGGTTGATCATCCGAATCATCTGTTGAAGAAGTTTGATGTTCTTCTTCATTTAATTCTTTTTTCTCTTCTTCAAATTCTTTCTTATCGTGCTCAAAATCTTGCTTTTCTTCCGCTTGTTTTTCTGCGTCTTTTTCTTCCAAAGCACGTTTTGCTTCTTCAAAAGTTTGCGCTTCTTTTTCACTAGGATAGTTAGCAGATTCTGAACCTTCAGGCATAACACCTTTTTCAAATAAAGATTTGATTGCTTTCGCATCGAGCGTTTCAAATTCTAACAGTTTTTCAGCGATCAATTTATGTTGTGCTCGATGTGCTTCGATGATCTCATGCGCTTTTTGATGAGCTTCCATCAAAATCTTACGCACTTCTTGGTCAATTTCAAAAGCCACTTGTTCAGAGTAAGCTTTCGTTTGACCATAGTCACGACCAACGAATACTTGATGATTTCCTTCATATTGAACTGGACCTAAACGATCACTCATTCCATATTCAGTTACCATGCTTCGTGCTAAAGCTGTTGCTTGTTCAAAGTCATTAGAAGCCCCAGTTGATTGAACGTTGAAGATGATTTCTTCTGCTGTTCGACCACCAAGTAAACCAACGATTTGTTCAAACATATCTTCTTTTGTCATCAAGAATTGATCTTCTTTTGGTAAGGCGATCATATAACCACCTGCACGTCCACGTGGAATAATGGTTACTTTATGAACCACACGTGCCCGACTCAAGACTAAACCAACGATCGTATGACCTGCTTCGTGATAAGCCACCATTTCTCGTTCTTTTTTGCTGATTACGCGATCTTTCTTAGCTGGACCTGCAATCACGCGATCTTCTGCTTCATCAATATCTGAAGCATCGATTTTCTTCTTGTTACGACGAGCCGCAACTAAAGCTGCTTCGTTTAAGACATTTTCTAAATCTGCCCCAGCAAAACCTGGTGTTTGTTGTGCCACGACTTTCAAATCAACGTCATCTGCCATCGGTTTGTTTCGTGCGTGAACACGTAAGATTGCTTCACGGCCTTTCACATCTGGACGACCAACTAAAATTTGACGGTCAAAACGTCCTGGACGTAAAAGTGCAGGGTCAAGTACATCTGAACGGTTTGTTGCAGCAATGACGATAACACCTTCATTCCCATCAAATCCGTCCATTTCAACTAGCAATTGGTTCAGTGTTTGTTCACGTTCATCATGTCCACCGCCCATGCCTGCGCCACGTTGACGACCAACAGCATCAATTTCATCGATGAAGATGATTGCTGGAGCATTTTTCTTCGCTGTTTCAAATAAGTCACGAACACGACTTGCCCCAACACCCACAAACATTTCTACAAAGTCAGAACCTGAAATAGAGTAAAACGGTACACCCGCTTCTCCAGCTACAGCTTTTGCTAACAATGTTTTACCAGTTCCTGGAGGTCCTTCTAAAAGAACACCAGCTGGGATACGTGCGCCTAACTCAACAAAACGTCGCGGATCTCTTAAGAATTCAACAACTTCAACCAACTCTTGTTTCTCTTCTTCTGCACCAGCGACATCTGAGAAGCGTACACGGTTCGCTTTTTTGTCGGCTTCTTTGGCTTTTGATTTACCAAAGTTCATGACACGGCCACCGCCGCCTCCGCCACCACCTTGTTGCCCCATCATCATATAGAAGAAGAACACAAGGATGATAATTGGTAAGAAGCTTAGCAATAAGGATACCCACACGCCACTGCTTGATTCTTCTTTGACTGTTGTAGCTACGTTATGTTCTTTCGCTAAATCAGTCACTTGGCTAAGTGTGGTATCGTTTGGCAAGATAATCGTTGTAAAGTGTGTCGTTTTTGTATCTGTCGATCCTAAGATAGCAAGTCCACCACTGTTAGAGACGGTTTGCTGTTCTTTATACTCTCCAGAAATTTTATATACACCATTTGCAGGTTGCACTTCAAATTCTTTGATTTTACCTGCTTGTAATTGTTCTGTAAATTTTGTGTACTCGATATCTGACGATCGTTGGCCGTTATTACCAAAGATAAAATATACGACCATAACCATCGCTAAGATTACGAGGACATAATACAAGGCATTTTTCATCATGCCATTGTTTTTTTTGTTCATAGTTGCCCTCCCTATGCGTTATTTTAATTTAGCATTTTTTTTATCAATCCTGACCATTCTATTGTAACACAATTTATAGTAGATACAGCACTAATTTGATTGATAAACGCTAGGCTTCAATACACCGATGTATGGTAAATTACGGTAAGCTTCTGCATAATCTAATCCGTAACCCACTACAAATTCATTAGGAACATTGAATCCAACATAGTCTGCTTCAATATCAACTACTCTACCTTCTGGTTTATCAAGCAATGTGACAATTTTCACTGATTTTGCTTTACGGTATTTAAATAGATCAACCAAATAAGCGAGTGTTCTTCCACTATCGATGATATCTTCAACGATCAGTAAGTCACGGCCTTCAACATTGGTATCTAAATCTTTGACGATTTTGACTTCTCCTGATGAAACCGTTGCATTTCCATAACTTGAAACATCCATAAAGTCTATTTCCAAGTGAGCATCAATCGAACGTATGATATCTGCCATGAATGGAACAGCGCCTTTTAGAACACCAACAACGAGTGGATTATTATGCTTATAAGTTTCTGCCAATTCTTTGCCTAGTTCTTCACAACGAACTTGTATTTCTTCTCTTGTAATCAAAACTTTTTCAATATCCTTTTCTAACATCAGGTTCTCCTTCCAATTGCTTCTTTGTGATATTTGTAAAGAAGTATGTAGTGTATTTTATCAGTTTCTACACCAATACTCAAATAGGAATAGGTAAATGGGACCAAACTATAAATATTTTCATTTTGATCCCTCACGACCCATGCCTCTTTTCTTTGTGAATCAGGTACTTTGTTATCAATCAAATATCTGGATATTTTCTTTTTTAGTTTGCTATTTAGCTGGATACGCTCTCCTGCTTGTCTCTTTCCTACAAACAGTTCTTGATGTGAAGATAGCCAAAGATCATGAGAAAACTCGTCCCAATCATCTGCTTTTCTAGCTTCTTCGGCTGCTTCAGGTGTAAACAAGCCGATCCAGCAGCTTTCATCTAACCTGATGCGTTGATTCAACTCCAACTTATGCGCCTCTGTTCGTTCTTGTATTGTTTTTGAGGGATCAGCTTTCTCTTGGATAAGATAGATTTTTTCATAGCTACGTTGCAGAACCCACCCTCGTTCAAGAGTAATTTTCCATTGGCCTTTTTTCTGTTGACACTGTTGTAAAATCAGTTGGATTTGTTTTTCTTTGATCACGATCGCTGTTTTTTCAAAAAAATGATCAAAGAATGCGTATAAGAAATAATAGCTTTCTTCTTCTGGCATCTCCGCTAATAGTTTCCAAGGAAAATGCACCCGTTCATTTTCTTCTACGACATTTTCCATCAAGACTTTCTTCATGTGTGTTTGAATCAATCGATCTGCCCATTGGATCTGCTGCGAAAAACGTTGAAAATGAACCATTGCTTGTGGATTTTCTTGTTTTAGTTGAGGCAGAACCAAATGACGAAGGCGATTACGTTGAACATCCAACTCTTGATTCGTATGGTCTTCAAAATAAACCAGCTCTCGCTCTGAAGCATATTGATATAATTGCGCCTTACTAAATCCTAGTAACGGACGAATCAATCGACCATTGGAGAAGGGTTGGGCTTCTTTGATTCCAGCATAGGTACTAAGTTGCCCCCCACGCAACAACTTCATTAAAACCGTTTCCATTTGGTCATCCCCATGATGTGCCGTCATTAGGCAGTCATAGCTGCCGCTTTGCATCTGCTTCGCAAACACTTGATAACGAAACTCTCGAGCCGCTGTTTCAATGCCCTTTTTTGTTGGCTTTTCCCAAACTTCCACTTGTAACGGGAGTTGATGTTGTTGACAATACTTCTTTAAATACGCAACTTCATGAACAGATTCTTCTCTTAATTGATGATTGATATGGGTCACTGCCAAAAAGAAACCCCATTTTTTTCGCGCTTCCATCATTAAATCCAGAAGAACCATAGAATCTACTCCCCCAGAAACCGTCAGTAGCGCTCTTGTTTTTTCATTCAAATAACCATTGATTTCACAATTTGTCAAAAAACGTTGTCTAATCTTCCTTGCGTCTTGTACTTCTTCCATCGAATCACTTCCTTGTTCCTTCTCGGCTTCGATCAACCTACCATCAAAGATTCCAATGAAAAAAAGAGCGGACAAAAGTCTGCGACAATTGCCTGCTCTTAAGTTTTTGGTTAGCTGCGACGTCCGCCGCGTCCGCCACGTTTACCTTCTGTATTGCGCTTCAAGGAAGTCAATCGATCATCACTATCCTTTAAAAATGAACTCATTAATGAATCGAAGTCTTCTTTATGGTTATTAGAAGATTGACTGCGAGAAAAAGGTTTTTTCTGTGTTGAACGACCTCGATTATCGCGAGGATCTCTTTGTTGGTATTTTTTTGGACGCTTATCATCATCTGATTCTGTTGATTCCGCTGGTTTTGGTTGTGTTTGACGGATTGATAATCCAATTTTACCATCATCATTAACTGAGATAACTTTAACAGTTACTTCATCACTGACACTTAAAACATCATGAATATCTTTGATATAGCCATTTGAGACTTCACTGATATGAACTAGACCAGTTTTTCCAGCTCCTAAATCAATAAACGCGCCAAAATTTGTAATTCCTGATACTTTCCCTTGCAGTTTTGCTCCTACCTCGATTGACATAAAAAAAATGTTCCTCCTAATTATTAACCTATTTATAATACTGCTTATTTTGCAGTTGTTGAACTAGTTGTTTGGTCTGTGTCATCCGTATTTGATTCTAATACTGGATAAACCTGCTCGCCTTCTTTTGAATAAAAGTATTTGCTTCTCGCAAGTTTCGCCACATAGTCATCATCTTTCAATAATGAGACATCCTGTGTTAGCTGATCCACATCAGCATTGACTTGGCTTAATTCCGTATTTGCTTCAACTTTCAATTCGTTTAATTGATTCATTCTTTGCATATCACGAAAAATTTGAAAACCTAAAATTGCGAAAATGACCAAAGCACCTATAAAAATAACTGCTAATCGACGTCTACGAAAAATCAACTGGCGTTGTTGTTCTTGAAATTCGACATATTTTTTCTTTGCATACTCTGTATCTAAAGCAGCAATTTTGTTGCTTTTTTTTGTCACTTCTCTTCGCTCCAATCTTTTTTGATTGTCGTTTTCATTATACCAATATCATTGAGGGTTGTCTAATCTATTTCGTCAGTGTTTTGCTTGCGAATCTCCGAAATGATCTCATACATTTTTTGAGCATCTTCTTTTTTCGTTGACTCATGTAATTCATTGACTTTTACTTCCATTGTTTTGTTTCCAAATTGGATCTTCAATTGATCGCCTACCTTGACATCACTAGAAGATTTAGCCAATTTTCCGTTGATTTGAATTCTTCCTTTATCTGCCACTTCTTTTGCTACAGAGCGGCGTTTGATAATTCGGGAAATTTTAAGAAATTTATCTAATCGCATTAGGATTCCTCACTTTTATTTTTTATAAGTTTATTAAATCGTAAAATCTTTTTTCCAAACGGTAACATCAACCATTCTCTAACCGTAAATAATTTTGTCCAGATCACAGCATTCACAAAGACGAACGCTCCGATTCCTACACCTGCTAAACTGGCAAAGAATGCAGAAGACCGATGAGCAACCGGGCCAAAAATCATCGTCAGTCCGCCATAATAAATCAGTAAGGCTAAGATCATCCATCCCAAACATTGAAGCAATTTACTTCCAAAGCGACGTTCTTTCCAGAACTGATTGATTTCACTAGTCTCCGTGTGGACAAAATACCATAGAGTGACAGCCAATCCTAGCAAGGTCGACAAACTAGCACCTACTGTCCCTAGATAACCAGTTAGAAACGGGGTTGCCAAAGCTTTGGCTAACAGCCCCCAGCCTGCACCTTTCAAAGAGGGACGAAAAGAATTTTTACTTTGGGCAATACTTTGATAGGTTTGGATGATTGCTGTTAAAGCAATTGCAAAGACGAATAGCACCAACGCTGCATTCCCAGCGTAATCTTTAAATAGCGCATAGTTGATATACGGTAAAAGCATAGCTAGTCCTACAGAAGCAGCTAATGCTAAAGTCGTTGTTAACCGTAAATAGATTTTGGCAGTCTTTAGAAATTGACTATGCACAGCCGTTATCAAGTATTTCGTCAATGCAGGTAAGAAAGTCGCACTTAATGCAGTTGCAATCACTAGTCCTAATTGAACTAACGGTTGCCCACGATCATAGACCCCTTTTGCAATTTTTGCACTTTGTTCAGATAGTCCATAAACTTGAAGCGCATTTTTTACAAAAAATGAGTCGATCAGCTGAAAGAAAATCAGCAGACCACTATAGATTGACACTAAGCCTCCTTCAACTAAAAAACGCCGGATCAATCGTTTGTCAGGTCGTTTCGTGACCGAAAAATGTCGAAAACTTAACGCTCCACCATGGATTTTTTGTTCATAATAGCGCAACACACCATAGGCACAAAGTCCCCCGATGACTGCACCACTCATAGCAGCAGTTCCTGTTTGGTAAACTGACCAGCCAAATAGTCGAAAAGCAAAGGCACTGAAAACGATGATCGCCACTCTCACAAATTGTTCAACGACTTGTGAAACAGCTGTCGGTTCCATCAAAAATCTGCCTTGGAAATTTCCTCGATAAAAAGATAGTCCTGGCATCAGTAAGAAAGTAAATGAAACGATTTGGATCAGCGGTCGTAATTGCTGATCTCCCATCATCCAAGCAATCCAACGGCTAAAGAGAAAAGTAAACAGCCACAGAACAATCCCTGTCCAAAAAACTAATGGATAAAGCCGTTGCAGTGCTTCTTTTCGCTGAATTGGATCTTTTCGTTCAGCGACATATTTTGAAATGAATTGCGGTAAACCAGACAACGCTAAAGTCATGGCAATCCCATAGATTGGGTATACTTGTTGGTATACATAAAATCCTTCATCACCAACTAAGTTTTGGAGCGGAATGCGGTACAGCGCACTTAGGACTTTTGCTATGAAAGAAGCAATCGTCAATATAAATGCGCCATGCATCACGCGACGCATCTCTTTATGGTCCAAAGTATTCGCTCCTTCCTAAGCAGACAGATATTTTTGTTCACGTAAAGCTTTGACAAAACGTTGGATTTCTTGCAACCAAACTGCTTCATCGGTCTTGTTAGGAACCGTTAGTCGAATCACCATTTTTTCTTTTTCTACACCTAAACTTGCTTTTAGTTTTGTTGCAGTCAAAGCTTCAAATAACTGTTCTACAGTATAGCGTTTTGTTCCTGCTTTACTTAGATTAAAGACGATAGTCTGCTGTTGCTTGCGAATTGTTTCAATCAAGGCGCGATCGCCATCCATTTTGATTTGGCCAATCGTTAAGAGATGTGCCACCTCTTCAGGGTATTCCCCAAAACGGTCTAAAAGATCATCTTCTAATTCATCAAGCATTTCTTGTGAATCAAGTTCCCTGATCCGTTTATAAATTTCAATTTTCTGTCTTTGGTCCGAAACATATTCTTCTGGCAAGTAAGCATCGACCCCAAGATCGATTTCAACTGCTGTTTTTTCCACTTGGTTGTTCTTTCCTTGTTTACGTAAAACAGCATCACTTAACATTTGCGAATACATGTCGAATCCGACAGCATCAATAAAGCCGTGCTGCTGCGCACCTAGCAGATTTCCTGCTCCTCGGATCGATAAATCCCGCATAGCGATTTTAAAACCAGAGCCTAGTTCGGTGAAATCTTTAATGGCTTGAAGACGTTTTTCGCTGACTTCATTCAAGATTTTTTGTTGTTCATACATGAAGTAGGCGTACGCCACTCGGTTGCTTCGTCCCACACGACCTCGTAATTGATAAAGAGTCGATAGCCCCATGTAATCAGCATTTTCAACAAAGAGCGTATTCGCATTTGGAATATCGACACCCGTTTCAATGATCGTCGTTGTGACTAACACATCATATTGTCCTTCAATAAAATCAAACAATGTATTTTCTAATTGTGCTTCAGTCATTTGACCATGCGCATAACCGATTCGTGCTTCTGGTACAAGTTCTTGGATTTCTTCCACTTTTTGTTCGATCGTCTCTACTCGATTATAGAGATAGAACACTTGACCGCCACGCCCCATTTCTCGATGGATAGCTTCACGAATCGCTCCAGGATTTTTTTCCATCACGTAAGTTTGAATCGGATAACGATTGGCAGGCGGTGTTTCGATCACTGATAAATCACGAACCCCGAGCATTGACATGTGGAGTGTCCGTGGGATTGGTGTCGCTGTCAACGTCAAGACATCCACTTGGGCACGTAGTTGTTTCAAACGTTCTTTATGTTTTACACCAAAACGCTGTTCTTCGTCAACGATCAATAACCCTAAGTCACTAAATTCAATGTCTTTAGATAAGATACGATGCGTTCCGACTACGATATCGATTTGTCCAGTACGTAATTGTTCAATCGTTTCTTTTTGTTGTTTTTTCGTTCGGAAACGACTCAATAGACCTACATTTACTGGAAATCCTTCAAAACGTTCCAACATCGTTTCATAATGTTGTTGGGCGAGAATGGTCGTAGGAACTAAAAAGGCAACTTGTTTACTTTCCTTGACGGCTTTAAAAGCAGCTCGTAAAGCCACTTCCGTTTTACCGTAGCCAACATCACCAACGAGCAAACGATCCATCGGTTTTTCTTTTTCCATATCTCGTTTGATCTCTGCGGCACTCCGTAATTGGTCATCCGTTTCAGAGTATGGGAAGGCATTTTCAAATTCTTTTTGATACCCATCATCCGGTCCAAACGCATACCCTTTTTCTGATTCTCTGGCAGCATATAGTTTGATCAGATCATCTGCGATATCTTCAATTTTAGACGAAACCTTTCTTTTGGTTTTCGTCCATTCACTACTGCCTAATTTATTGATACGAGGTGCTTTTGATTCAGAAGCAACATATTTTTGGATCAAATTCAGCTGGGTAACCGGAATAAATAATTTATCGTCATTTTGATAAAGGATCGTCATGTAGTCTTGATGGACACCATCCACTTCTAACGTTTCCATCCCAACATATTTACCGATCCCGTGATTTGCGTGAACGACATAGTCGCCTGCTTTTAGTTCATTATAGCTTTTTAAACGTTCCGCATTAGTTACGGTTTGTCGCCGTGTTTGTTTCTTCGTCGTTTTTTGGAAAATTTCTTTTTCCGTAATTGCGACTATTTTCTCTTGAGGAAGTTCGAACCCTGTTTGCAGCGCCCCTTCCACTAGTTGCACTTGTCCTCTGATCAGTTTTTCTTTTTCGGTTTCCACGACTAGGATCTCTTCATCACGTAACATCTGCTCTGCTTTTCTAATCCGTTCTTTCGTAGGAATAAAGATGACTACTGTTTGTTCTTGCTTACGCCATCGGTCCATTTCTGTTTTCAATAATGGCATTTGACCGAAAAATTGTTGCATCGTACGATATTGAAAATTGTGAATCGCTTGAAAACGTAAATTCCCCATACCCTTTTGAAAAAGCGCAAAAAAAGTCGTCACAAATTTTTCTTTTTGAACTAATTTATGCACATCATTGACAAAGACTTGCTCTGAGAAGACACGTAATTCACTAATTTTTTGTGTTTGCCATTCAGCTGCTTCTCTTTCGATCTCCCGATTTGTTTCCATGATTCGTTGATAATCATCCACAATGAATAAACTACTTGTTGGAAAATAATCAAGGATCGTCGTTTCTTCTTGATAAAGAAGATCAGCATAAAGTTTCGCGTCTTCTGTCGGATTTCCTGCTTGCCATTGCGCGATCACTTGTCCAAAATAATCCTGCACGAATTGGCGGTCTGTTTCTTCTGAAATCGTCGCTAGTTTCTTTTCTAACAACTTTTCCAGTCGGTCGATCCCATGAAGTAAATCAGCTTGGTCGTAGACCTGTTCACTTGTCGGTGCGATCCAAATTTCTGTTACTTTTTCGATCGAGCGTTGAGTTTCTACTTCAAAATATCGCATGGAGTCAATCTCTACATCAAATAATTCGATACGTACGGGATGTTCGAGATTGATCGGATAGATATCAATGATGCTGCCACGAATACTATACTCTCCTGTTTTTGCCACCATCTCAACTCGTTCGTAGCCTAATAAAGTCAATAGACGAGGCAGATCGTCAACGGCTATTTCCTCTCCCGTTCGCCAAGTCAATTGGGCTTGTTTCCAAACTTTTGGACTGGGTAATCGTTTATGCAATGCTGCTACTGGTAATAAATAGACCCCTGGTTGTTTTTGTTGCAGGGCATTTAGTGTAGCAACTCGTTCTCTTCTTGCTTCTGGGGAAGAAAAAGCCATTTCCGCAGAAAGAACTTCATCTACTGGAAAAGAATGTATTTGTTCTGCTGGCAAAACATGTTGCAAATCTTCTGCTAGTTGATTCGCATAATACAGATTAGGCATTAATACGACTAAGTTTTTCTTTGTTTTTTTGAACGCTCGAGCAAAGAGAAGAGTTTTGGCTGAACCAGCTAAACCAGTGATCAATTGTCTTGGTGATTTTTCTTCTATCTGGTTGAGCCATTCCTTTACCTGTGGATCTTTACCAATTAATTGAACGATATCCATTTTTTTCCTCCTTCGCTAATTGAATTTGTTCATCGTATCGATAAACGAATGACCATCCAGCATAAACTCGAGTACTGCCACTGACTGATCGATACTTGCTTCAATCAATGGTTGATCTTCTTTACTAAATGGGCTTAGCACGTGTTGAACAACAGTTTTGTTTCCTTCTGGTCGACCAATGCCTACTTTGATACGGTCAAATACATTTGTATTCAAGTGAGAAATGATACTTTTTATTCCATTATGCCCTCCAGCACTCCCTTTTTGGCGCAAGCGGATCTTGCCAGTTACAAGATCTAAATCATCATAAACAACAACTAATTCTTCCGGATAAATACCGAAATAAGTCATTAATGGTCCTACAGCACGACCAGATTCGTTCATAAAAGTTTGCGGCTTCACTAATAAGATTTTTTCTCCTTGATAGAAAAACTCTGCAACTTCCGCTTCAAATGTATTTTTTTTAAACACAGCTTGTTGCTTTTCAGCCATGCGATCAACGACCATAAAGCCGATATTATGTTTGGTTTGTGCATATTTGGTTCCTGGGTTTCCAAGCCCTACGATCATTTTCATTTGTTCTACCACCTAATTGAAAAAAGCAGCACAAAAGGCTGGAGCGCCCTAAAGCAATCCAGTCTTTGACTCATTTTTTCATTTTTTTACTTTCTACTATATAAGTATAACACACAAGTACCTGTTTCAACAAAAAGAGAATGTTTAACAAATGATAAAGAAATTAAAATTTTCTTCAAAGTCTAATAAATTAATAACCTTTTAAAAATAGTGAAATCACGCACATGTAAGCTTTTACATATAATACAACCTTGTTATCTGTTATATTTTATAGCCAAATAGCGTGACAGCGGGCTTGATAAATGTTAGCATAGGCATGGGAAAAAACAAAATCAATGGAAGGATTGATATATAATGACTGCAGCTGCAGAAAAAAAAGATCATCAAAAAGTAATTCTTGTTGGAGATGGCGCCGTAGGTTCTAGCTATGCCTTTGCTCTAGTTACTCAAAACATTGCACAAGAAGTAGGTATCGTAGATATCAACACAGCAAAAACTGAAGGAGATGCTATTGATTTATCACATGCTCTAGCATTTACTTCACCTAAAAAAATCTACTCTGCTACTTATGCAGATGCACATGATGCTGACTTAGTAGTTATCACTGCTGGTGCACCACAAAAACCAGGTGAAACTCGTTTAGACTTAGTAAATAAAAACTTAAAAATCAACCGCGATGTAGTAACACAAATTGTTGAATCAGGATTCAATGGTATTTTCTTAGTTGCTGCTAACCCAGTAGATATTTTAACTTACTCAACTTGGAAATTCTCAGGCTTCCCTAAAGAACGCGTAATCGGTTCAGGTACTTCACTTGACTCAGCTCGCTTCCGTCAAGCACTTGCAGAATTAGTTGATGTTGATGCACGTAACGTCCATGCTTATATCTTAGGTGAACACGGTGACTCAGAATTTCCTGTTTGGTCACATGCTAACGTTGCTGGTTTACAAATTTATGAATGGGTTAAAAACAATCCAGACGTTGATGAAGAAGCAATGGTTAACTTATTCTTTGGTGTACGTGATGCTGCTTACACAATCATTGAAAAGAAAGGCGCTACTTTCTATGGTATCGCTGTAGCCTTAGCACGTATCACTCGTGCCATCTTAGATGATGAAAATGCTGTACTTCCACTATCTGTATTTATGAATGGTGAATACGGCTTGAACGATATCTACATTGGTGCCCCTGCAGTAATCAACCGTCAAGGTATCCAAAAAGTTATCGAAATCCCTCTAAGTGACAGCGAACAAGATCGTATGGCTGCTTCAGCTAAACAATTAAAAGAAATCTTAGATGAAGCTTTTTCTAAATTAGACGCTGAATAATTAGAATAAATTTAACCACTTAATCAAGCAGAATGTCAGCATTCTGCTTGATTTTTTTACTTAACGATCGTTAAATTTTTGCTAAATCATTTGTCCCCTTCGTCTTTTTTCTCAAAATATGCTATGATTAGTTCGTTATACGCTAAACTATCAAATAAGGAGCTGCCCGCATGACAAGATCTTCTCATCATAAAAAATCGAAATCGCTACACATTGGTCTATTAACTACGCTAGGCGTATTTCTCGCATTAATCGGCTTTTACGCTTACCGCAGTACATATTACACCAATCATTTTTTACCTAACACGGAAATTAATTCCATCAATGTAAGTAACCTGACCGTGCAACAGGCAAATGACAAATTAAAAGACACCTTTTCCAATAAAAAGCTGACGATTGAAGAAAATGGGAAAGTTTGGGAAGAGATCGCAAAATCTGAGCTTGGTTATAAAGATGACTTTTCAGCAGATTTATCTCGATTGTTAAACCAACAAAATGCTTGGTCATGGGGCATGAACTATGTTTCCGCTAGTGAAAAACAAGAAATTGATCCACAAGATACTGATCATCAAAAACTAGATGAAACGCTGGCTGCCACGACGAATAAGCTAACCGAATTAAATAAAGATCGGACACAGACACAAGATGCGACGATTGAAAAATCTGGTGACTCTTTCAAAATAAAACCAGAAGTAACTGGCGATACGATTGATGTGACAGCAGCTATCAACGCGCTGAAAACCAGTGTGAAGGATGGCAAAAACAAAATTGATTTAACTAAATTTCAAACAAAACCAAAAGTGACAGCGACCGATAAAAATTTAACAAAACAAGTCGATGAAATGAATGCCATTGCTAATATCAAAGGAACCTATAGTATCAACGGCAATACTTTCCAGATACCTCGTTCTGAAATTGCTAACTGGCTAACTTACACAGATGGTAAAGTTGATTTAGATACAACACAAGTTAAAAACTATGTAACAGGTTTAGGAGAAAAATATAACACAAGTACGAATGACACAAAATTTAAAAGTACAAAACGTGGTGAAGTAACGGTTCCTGTGGGTACCTATAGTTGGTCAATCAAAACTGATGCAGAAACAGAAGCTTTGAAGTCAGCCATTTTAGCAGGTAAAGACTTTACCCGATCACCAATTGTTCAAGGTGCCACAACAGCTGATCATCCTTTAATAGAAGATACCTATATCGAAGTTGATTTAAAAAACCAGCATATGTGGTATTACAAAGATGGTAAAGTTGCGCTAGAAACTGACATCGTGTCTGGAAAACCTAAGACCCCTACTCCAGCTGGTGTTTTCTATGTTTGGAACAAAGAGGAAAATGCTACATTAAAAGGAACGAATGATGATGGAACCCCTTATGCAAGTCCTGTAAACTACTGGATGCCAGTTGACTGGACCGGTGTTGGTATCCATGATTCCGACTGGCAACCTGAATATGGTGGCGATCTTTGGAAAACTCGTGGATCTCATGGATGTGTCAATACGCCGCCAAGTGTCATGAAAGAATTGTTTGGCATGGTAGAAAAAGGTACACCAGTAATCATTTTCTGATAGCTTCAATAAAAAATGAATTCGTAAAAAAACTGGTTTCTCAACAAAGTTTATCTTAAACTTTAGAGAGACCAGTTTTTTTACGTCTATCACTATCAAAGGGGGAATAAAATGGACGATAAGTTACAAGCTAAAAAAACTTATTATCAACAGTTTCTTGATTACACTGAGCAACAGATCTTAGAATTATCCGCCAGTATCGCAGACCAGCAAAAACTACTCGTCAAACCAGAGAATAATGAATTTGAACAAAAGATTTTAGTCAAAAAACTAGCTAGTGACAAGAGAAAAATGCAATCATTTTTAAATGGTGAGGGCCTCCTCCGTTCAATCCTTCAGCAACTGGATAATATTCATACTACGATCGCGAATCAAGATCAAAATAATTCGCTATGGAATAGGTTTTTTCGCTCATCATCCAATGAGTTGGCTAATCACCAGAAATTATTACATACATATGAACTTCTGTTTGAAGAAATAATGAAAGGATTATACAGCGATACACAAAAGGCGTCACCGTATAAAAAACTAGTGCCCAAAGAGAGGTACAGATAATGATTCAAGGATAAAATCAACCACTCCTAAAATAAATTCCAATCCAATCTATCCATAAATAAACAACAGCTGGCTTTGATCCACAAGTTCTATTTTATAGAAAAGAATCACAAGTATACTACGAAATGAAGCCGAAAAATCCTAAAATAGAAAACTATTTTAGGATTTTTCGGCTTCATACTCAATTTTAATTACTTCTATAACTCATTTTTTCATGTACACTAATTGATCCTTCTACCTAAAATTTTTTTCTCACAAAACCAACGATCAAGCATAAGACAATCGCTGTCAATGCCCCCATTGAATCGAGCATGACATCTTGGAAAGACGGTGTTCGATCCCCTGTAAGCATCTGATGAAATTCATCTAACCCAGCATAACCGGTCGCCGATAACCAAGCTAAGACACTTGTTAACCACCAGATTTTCATTTTAGGAAAGACCCCTAAAAACAAACTACCACCTAAAATAAAATAAGACCCAAAATGAGCACCTTTTCGTAAGAAAAATTCAACGAATTTACCATAACCTAAATGATCTACACTCACTACACCATCGCCATAAGTAAAACGAATATTATCAAATACTTGTTTAAACGGATGATTGGGAAACCACTCTTCGATCCTGGAGACTTGGGATTGTTGTCCGTAAGTTTGCGATGAACTGTAAAATAAGAGAGCCATGATAAGTACTGCAATAACTAAATAAAAGTTGCCATTTTTCATTTGTTTTTTTATTGAATTCATAAGTCACCTCTGCCATTTATAATAGCTCTTTTTTTGCGAAACAACAAACTTTTCTTAGAGACTTAAATAAGAAAATAATGCTATACTAATTGTATTATAAATTGAAGGGAGCTTTTTCATGACATATTCACTAAATTGGGATCTTGATTCAATTTTTTCAGGTGGAAGTGATTCCCCAGCCTTAAATGAACGCTTAGAACAATTAGAAAAACAAATCACTACCTATTATCAATCCGTTAATCAATGGGATCATTCAGTCAGTACAAATGACGAACTTACGACACTGATCAAACAACAAGAAACAATTACAGAAGGTTTTTCTCAATGTAATAGTTATATTACGGCTTTGTTATCTGCGAATGTCAAAGATACCCAAGCAAAGCTTTTATCAGGAAAATTATATGCACTATTACCACGTTGGCAATCAGCCGATACGATTTTATCGAAAAAATTTGCAGAAATATCTGACAATAATTGGCAAACATTGCTCCAAACAGATGAATTTTCTTTGATTGCTTTTCGTATGAATGAGATTCGCAGAGACGGTCATCGTTTATTGTCCGAAGCAGAAGAAAACATCATCAATACACTCTCATTAGACGGGCTGAATGCGTGGAGCAGTCATTACGACACAATTGTGGGAACAATCGTGATTCCATTTGAAGAAAATGGCAAGGTAACTGACTTGTCAGCAGGTCAAGCCTTCAATAAAATGATGGGTGATCCAGATCCACTCGTACGTGAAAAGTTATTTATTGCCTGGGAAAAAGCTTGGCAAGAAAAAACGTCTTTACTATCGGACACATTAAATCACTTAGATGGTTTCCGTTTATCAACCTATAAACTACATGGTATGAACGACTATTTACAAAAACCATTAGAATACAATCGTTTGAAAAAAGAAACACTTGATGTGATGTGGGCAACTATCCAAAAAAATAAACAACCGTTAATTGATTACTTAACAAGAAAAGCCAATCTTTTCGGTAAAGAAAAAATGGAGTGGCAAGATCAAGATGCACCAATTATTTTAGGAGATCTAAAGGAAAAGACGTTTACCTTTGACGAAGCTGCCTCTTTTATCATTGAGAATTTCCAAAAATTCAGTCCCAAAATGGCAACCTTTGCACAATCTGCATTTGAAAAAAGTTGGATTGAAGCAGAGGATCGTCCGGGAAAACGACCTGGCGGGTATTGTACTGAGCTGCCAGAAACCCAAGAATCCAGAATTTTTATGACCTATAGTAACTCAGTCAATGAAGTAGCTACGCTAGCCCACGAATTAGGTCATGCCTTTCATAGTAGTGTCATGTGGGATCTGCCAGCATTGAACCGTGATTACGCAATGAATGTTGCAGAAACTGCTAGCACGTTTGCTGAATTGATTGTCGCTGATGCTACCTTAAAAGCAGCCAAAACGAAAGAAGAAAAAATCAATTTATTAGATACTAAATTACAAAATGCTTTGGCCATGTTTATGAATATCCATTCTCGTTTCATTTTCGAAAATCGTTTCTATTCTGCGCGACAAGAAGGACTTGTTTCAGAAGAAGAAATCACTCAAATGATGGTTGAAGCTCAAAAAGAAGGTTATCATGATGCCTTAGCTACTTACCACCCACACTTCTGGGCAGCTAAATTGCATTTCTTTATTGATGATGTTCCTTTTTATAACTTCCCTTACACGTTTGGCTATTTGTTTAGTTTAGGTATTTATGCTTATGCAAACAAAAAAGGGACAAGTTTTGAGCAAGAATACATTGAGTTATTAAGAGATACAGCTTCAATGACAACCGAAGAACTTGCTCAAAAACATTTAGGTGTTGACTTAACGAAACCAGATTTCTGGCAAGCTGGCATCGATATGGTTTTAGAGGATATCAATAGTTTCATGACACTTTCTGAAGAATATGTACATTAATTGATCAAGCTAAATCATTACTAGATAAAATGATCGATTCATAAACAGTAAAAATAGCAGTTTTTTCATTCATTGGAAATCCTATTTTGACTAATAAGTCCAAATGAGCTAGAGAGAATAGTGATTGGTTTATACCAACCTTCTTCACTCTAGCTCATTTATTTTGGTCGCTTCGTCTCTCATTCCAAACATCCATGATCATTTTTTGTGAAAATCACCAACGTCTTCTATTATTTTATAGCTACATATAAACTTCATTCTTTACTCACTGATTGCATTACAGACTAAAAAAAGACACGTTGTCAAAGGATATTGGTAAAAAGAAATCTTAGAATCATAGGATGTCATTTTTATACTTTTTAAACCATAAAAAAGATGTTGGTGAATTTCACCAACATCAAAAAGAATAAAGCCACAAAAAAATGAACAGGAAGATTTCTCCTCCTGTTCATTCTATTTATTATTACATACTTACTGCAAAATCAGGTGTGTACCATTGAACTGAACCAACTTTAACATTTTCACCTGGTTGAGGTGCATGGATATATTGTCCGCCACCTAATGAAATAGCTACGTGATAAGTTCCGCCAGCAGAACCCCAGAATAACAAGTCTCCAGCTTTTGCTTGAGAAACTGAAATTTTTGTTCCAGCTGATTCTTGAGGTACTGTCCAACCACCGATGTCACGGCCAGTTACTTGTAAATATACATAGCGTGTAAATCCAGAACAGTCAAAGCCACTTGGATCTTTACCACCCCATACATATGGAGTACCAATATATTTGTAAGCTTCTGCTACAATCGCAGCGCCGTTCACACTACCAGAAGGATTTGGTGCTGGTGTTGGAGCAGGCGTTGGTGTAGGTGTTGGAGCTGGTGTTACAGTATTATTGTTATTGTTGTTATTTGTTGTACTGTTATTAGTGCTATTATTAGTGCTGTTATTAGTACTATTGTTTGTATTATTATTTACATTTGTATTAGAGCTGCTTGAACTGCTTTCTGTATTCGCAGGTGTTGACTCTTGTGTAGAAGATTCAGGAACTGTTGATTCTTCTGTTGAAGATGATTCAGTAGAAGAAGAGCCAGTTGATGAATTTTCTGTTGTTGTAGAAGATTCAGTAGATGTTGATTCTTCTGTTGTTGAAGACTCAGGAGCTTTTGATTCTTCACTTGAAGATTGTGCAGCTGATGAGCTTTCTGTTGTAGTTGATGCTGATGATGAAGCTTGTGTTTGTGCAGCTTGTGCAGCAGCTTGTTCACGTGCTTCTTTTTCAGCTTTTTCTTGAGCTGCTTGTTGACGAGCTTGTTCTGCTAAGCGAGCTTGTTCACGGATACGTGCTTGCTCTGCTTCAGCTTCAGCTTTCTTACGGTTCAAGTCAGCTTTCTTATCTTCTGCTGTTGCTTGTTCAGCAGCCAATGAAGTTTTCAAGACATTTAAGTCAGCTTGTTTTGCTAATAAGTCGCCTTTTTGTGACTCTAAAGCAGCTTGGTTGTCAGCAAGTTCTTTTTGTTTTGCTTCATTTTCAGCTTTTTTCGCTTCTACTGCTTGTTTGTCTTCTTTTTGTTGTTGTACTAAGTCTTGGTTTGCTTTAACGATTGTAGACATTGCTTGGATACGACCAACAGCATCTGCTAATGAATCTGCATTTAACACAGCGTCAATATAGTTTGAACTAGTATTTTTTACTTGTGTTTCACGTGCTTGTTTTTGGATTGTTGCTTCACGTTTTTCAATACGTTCTTGTAAATCTTTGATTTCTTGTTTTAATTGAGCAGATTCTTTACGCAATGTATCTTGTTTAGTTAATAAATCTTGCGCTTTTGTGTTAATAGCAGAAACTTGACCTTCTAATGCTTCAATTTGTGATTGTGCACTTGCTTGTTGGTTTTGTAAGTCTGCAATTTTTTTGTCTTGTTGTTGTATCTGAGAATCAAAATCGTCCGCCGCGGCAGCGATCGGTGATCCTACGGCAGTTAAAGCGATTGAACTTAGCATTACCGCTGATAATAAACTCTTTTTCACTCTTCATTCCTCCGACTGGCTTAATTTAATAAATATCTAAATATATTTAAGTCTTTCTTAACGATATAAAAATTGTACCATAGCAGTATGTCAACGATATAATAGTTATGTTACAAAAACATTTCAAAATAAAATCTTAAAATGACAAACATGTAAGTTTCAATGATTATTCACAAAATATGACATTTATTTCAGAAATCAGTACAAAAAAAAGAAATTATTCATCACTGAATAATTTCTTGAATGGAAAAACAAAAACTGCGAATAGAATCATCGTTAATAATAAAGTTGGCCCAAGATATCTAGTAATAAAGTAAGTGTTATTTACAGATACTAATTTGAAAATCAATTGTACAGCTAAAGTGAACAACTCATACCCCGTAACAAAAATAATCATACTAAAAAATTCTGTAAAGATATTAAAGTGGATATAAGAACTCATCGAATACATAATAAAGACCATCAGTGGTAATGCCACCACATAGATCCCGATTACACCGATATAGTAGGTATCAAAGATTGCTCCAAGGACGACCGTTGTAATCAATAAATACCTTTTAGGAAATTTCATACTGCAAAACAGCAAAGCCAAAATGAGAAAATGGGCACTAGCCATGTATTGCCCATTTGACCACTCGACAAACATTCTAGTCAAATGCCCATCGATCAACATCAATAAGAACAATACAACTGGCAAGTAATATTTCATTGTATCTTTTTTCAGCATAGGTTAATCCTCCACCAGTCGTTGCACGATCGTCACAACTGGCAGATCATACATTCCAGCGTAAGGCTTAACATATACTTCACGATCCAAGCCATAACTATCTGGTTTGGTCTTGATGACTGTTCCGATCGGCAGATCTGCTGGTGAGTTCCCACCTAAGCCAGAAGTTTGAACGACGTCGCCTTCTTTGATATTCGTATCTCCAGTTAATTGTGTCACGACTAACGCTTGCAGTTTTTCGTCATAGTTTTTCAATAATCCAAACGCTTCTCCACTAGAAGAAGATACCCGAACTGGGAAATGATTCGAACTTTCATTTGACGAAGTCAGCAGCTCGATCTTAGAAGAAGTACGATTGACTTCAACTACTCGACCAATTAATCCTTTTTGTGCCATTACCGCCATGTTCACTTCAATGCCATCTTTTGATCCTTTATCAACGATCAACATATCTTGCCAAGTATCTGGTGAGCGTGTAATCACATTCGCCGTTACTTTTTCATAGTTAGTCAATGTTTGATTTAAGTTAAGTTCTTTCTTTAATGCTTCGATTTCTTTTTGGTCATTTTTATTTTTTAATGCTAACTCATCATAACTATCGATTTTCTCTTTTAATCGCTCATTTTCAGAATAAGTCGTGAAAAGATTATGGACTGAATCCACTCCATTTTCGACCCATCTTACGGGCGCAGAGATTGCACGGTCAACAAATGAAACACTGTCATTGACAAAAGACTGGAAGAAATTAGGTTTTCCTTCATTCGCTCGTTGCGCGGCAGTCACACTTAAGATTGTCACCACAATGATAACAATGATTAAGGTAATAATAATATTTTTATTAGGATTGAACTTCTTCACAAAGACACCTCGAATTAATTAGACTCTTATGGTCAATTTTATCACTAATTGAGGCGAAACAAAAGGTATGACACCTCTCTTAAGCTTTTTTTTAGTAAATAATTTGACTTGTCATTTTTAACTATTTCTGTTGTATTTACTCGGTTAGAGCAAACTTAATCTTTACTTTGAATCACTGCGACCATCCCAGTTGAAAAGGAAAAATCAGCCGTATCTGAAACAAATTCATTGCTTGCATAAGAAGTTGCTTGGCTCACATTAGTTGTTTCCAGTTCATACTTGCTCTTTTGGATGGACAGCTCTGTTACAGGCGTCAAACAACAATAGGCCAAATAACGCATTTTATCCATTTTGGTAATCACATGTTTGCCAGGTAAATAGTAGGTGACATGATTTTGACGATCCCAAATAATGATCTTTTGAGCATGTGGTTTAAATCTTGGTTCTAACGGTAGCCAAAGGTTAGCAAGCAGGTGATCCAATCGACCACCAGTTGCGCCAATGATCGTGATTGTTGCTTCTGGATATCGTTCAATGGCTTGACACAACCCCAACTGCGTATCTGTATCATCTTTTTCTGCTGGTGCTTGGATCAGTTCATTCGTTGCTTGTTCAACTTGTTTTTTTTCATCTACCGATAACGAATCAAAGTCACCGATTGCTAAATCTAAGGGGAAATTGTTTTGAAGAAGATACCATGCACCACGATCAATGCCTACATAACAGTCATAACTGTTTTGTAGTTCTGGCCAATTTTCAGGAGAACCACCTGCCACTAATAAAACCTGCATTTATTTCAATGCCTCTTTTAACTGGTTGATTTGTCCCACTGGATCTTCTGAGTTATAGATATAAGAACCGGCAACGAAAACATCTGCTCCAGCTTTTTGACAAATTTGTGCGGTTTCAGGAACGATACCGCCATCTACTTCAATGGAATAATGCCAATTATTTTGCTCGCGTAATTCTGATAATTCAGCAATTTTCTCTACCGTTTCTTCAATGAAACTTTGTCCACCAAATCCTGGGTTAACAGTCATCACTAAGACCTGATCTGCTATCGGTAAAACATGTTTGATCATCGTTATAGGTGTGCCTGGATTAATCACGACTCCTGATTTCACGCCTAGATCTTTCATCATTTGCAATGCTCGATGAATGTGTGGAGTGGCTTCCACATGCACCGTGATGATATCTGCTCCAGCCTTCGCAAACGCCGGAATATATTTTTCCGGGTCAACAATCATCAAATGCACGTCTAGTGGTAACTTAGTAATTGGTCGAATAGCTTGTACGATATTGGGGCCAAATGTAATATTTGGAACAAATTGTCCATCCATTACATCTACATGGATGTAATCTGCCCCTCCTTTTTCTACTAGTTCGATGTCTCTTTGTAAATTAGAAAAATCTGCGCTTAAGATAGATGGTGCTATTTTCATTAATGCTTCCTCCTATTTTCGTTTACCTTCTTTTTTAGAATAGATTGGTTTTCGATTTTCGACTTCCTGTAAAAATTGCAAATAGTTCTCATAACGTGTTTGGGCAATCTCACCTGTTTCGACCTGGCGTTTCACCTCGCACCCAGGCTCTTTAGCATGCATGCATTCTCTAAAACGGCAATGGTTCGATGCACTGACAAATTCAGGAAATTGTTTTGGTAATTCAGTCGTTTCGATCGTCAAAAAATCGATCGAGCTGAATCCTGGTGTATCTGCTACTAAACCATCATACAATGGGAGTAATTCCACATGTCTCGTTGTATGTCTCCCACGTCCTAAAGAATCAGAGATTTCCCCCGTTTCTAAGTTTAGATCTGGCGAAATTTGGTTTAAGAGTGTAGATTTTCCAGCACCAGATTGGCCCATAAAAACGGTCAATCGTTCTGGGAAGTAACGAATTAATTCTGCAGTATCTCCAGGATATTTCGGAACAATCACTGGATAACCGATCGTTTCATACGTTTGCTTGATCTCATCGATTTGCTGTTCGTTTGAAGCGAGATCTGTTTTTGTCAAAAATATGACAGGTTCAATGGATTCATATTCTAAAGTCACTAGAAAGCGATCCAATAAATTATAAGAAAAATTTGGTTCTACCAAGCTTGTAACTACGACACCTAAATCGACATTTGCTACCGGTGGACGCACCAGTTGATTTTTACGAGGCATCACTTCTAACAAATAACCATCCGTCTTGTTTTCGCTTTCAAATAGTACTTGGTCACCCACTAACGGAGTGATTTTTCGATTACGAAAGTTTCCTCGTCCTCTCGTTTGATAGGTCTCACCGTCTGAGTGTACATAATAAAACCCACTAATTGCTTTTCTGATTTGTCCTTTGATGTATGCCACCTCCAGTTTTCCTTATTTTACCACAGGAAAGAAAAATCATGTGGCGTTCCTGACAAGAAACTTAGCGAAACTCAATAAAAAATAGCAGAGCACGTTTAGAAACGCTCTGCTATTTTTTATTGTTATTACTATTTGGATGAAGACGACGTGCTTTCTTCTTTAGACGTAGTAGTACTTGAACTTTCTTTGCTGCTTGACGATTCTTTGGTTGAACTTGATGATTCTTTTGATTCTTTGGTTGGTTCTGGTCCTTTTGAATAAATGACATTGACGATCGTTCCTGGAGTAATCGATGCCCCCACGCCAGGAGCTGTTCGGATCACTTTATCTTTTTCTACGGTATCAGAATATTCATAAGACTCATGTCCGATGTATTCTGCGCCAATACTTGATAAATAACTTTGTGCATCACTTTTCGTATAGCCTGAAATATCATTTAATGTTTTCGCATTTGGTCCTTGACTAACGACAAAACTGATATAGCTATTTTCAGTCAATGGTTCACCGTAACTAGGTAATTGGCTAATGATTGAACCAGCTGGAACCGTATCGCTGTAATCATACGTCTCACTGATCCTTTTATAACCATTTGAGCTCAATATCCCACGAACGGTGTCATAATTTTGACCAGTATAATCCCCCATCGTTGGTTGCGCACCTTGGCTCACAACAAATGTGATCTTATCTGTCGTTGGATCGACTTCCGTTCCTTCTTCATCCGACTGGGAAATGATTCGTCCATTTTCTACTTCATCACTGAACTCGTCTTTTTTCTCGATACTATCAGCTGGAAAACCAAGCTTCTTCAATCGGCTACTTACTTCGTCAAAATTCATCCCAGTATAATCATCTAACTTGACTTTTTTCTTACCTGTGCTGACGTAAAGGGTAACTTCACGGTTTTGTTTCACTGTAGTTCCCGCTGCTGGGTCCGTTTTGACAACGTCTCCTTCTTCGATTTGTTCATCAGGGATCTCTTCGGTTTTTGTTGCTACTTCTAATTTAGCTTTTGCTAAAGTATCTCTGGCAGACGCTTCTGATAATCCCGAAACGTCAGGAATTTCGACTTCTCCACGACCTCCAGAAGCAAAAAAGACGGCTGTTCCGATTCCTAATAAGGCTAAGATCACCAATAAAATAATCCACCACTTTTTATGCTTTTTACTCTTTGGATCAGGAAGTGTCTCTTCTGCCATCACAGGAGTTTCTTCTGATTTTTCTTTAGGTAATGGCATGGATTTAAATGACTCTGGCATTGGTGTATCTTCTTCTAATGGTGTGATCACTTGAGTTTCTTTGGTCATTGCTTGTGGCACCCATTTGGCTTCATTTGCCCGAGCAGGAGACAGCGCTGTTGCTAAGTCTTCTGACATTTCTTCTGCTGTTTTATATCGATCTGCCGGTTCTTTTGCAGTAGCTTTCAATACCACATTTTCTAAAGCTTGCGGCGTTGTTGGGTCTAGATCCTTGATTGAAGGTAACTCATCTTGGAAATGCTTCAAGGCAATCGTTACTGCAGACTCACCATCAAAAGGAACACTGCCAGTTAATAATTCGTAAAGAATGATCCCTAAGGCATAGATATCTGATTGTTTCGTAGCCATACTTCCTCTAGCTTGTTCAGGAGATAAGTAATGGACAGAGCCTAACATCGTATTCGTTTGTGTGATCGATGTTTCAGATAATGCGATTGCTATACCAAAATCAGTGATTTTGACCACGCCCTCATTATCGATCAAGACATTTTGTGGTTTCAAATCACGATGAATGATTTGGTGCGTATGTGCTAAAGAAATAGCTGATAAAATTTGTTGCATAATATTGACTGCTGTATCATAAGGAACAGGATAATGGGTTTGAATATAGCGTTTCAGGTCCATTCCTTTTACATATTCCATCACGAGATACTGCATGTTGTCTTCTTCTCCAACATCATACACACTAACAATATTAGGATGAACTAGTTCAGTCGCAGCTAGTGCTTCTCGTTGGAATCGTCTAATTGCCGTTTGATCATTTTGGAAATCGAATCGTAACACTTTGACTGCGACATCACGATCTAAAATAAGGTCATGGGCTAGAAAAACATTTGCCATGCCCCCACTACCAATATTTCCAGTGATTTGATAACGACCATTCAACTTTTTGCCTAACTCAATCATGCTACGTCCTCCTTGTATTCGATCAGAAGAACGGTAATATTATCTGCTCCGCCTGCTTCATTTGCACGTTCGATTAATTCTGTTACCTTGTCGAACAAAGCCCCTTCTTGATTGATAATCGTTCCAATCGTTTCTTCAGATAACATGTTCGTTAACCCATCCGAACACAACAACAAACGATCTTTTAATTGCCAAATATAAGTCGATACATCGACTTCTACAGATCCTGGCATTCCTACAGAACGAGTTAAAATATTTTTTCGTGGGTGGTTCGCTGCCATTTCTTCACTGATTTCTCCAGATTTTACTAGTTCATTCACTAAAGAATGATCTTCTGTCAGTTGAATGATTTTATCTTCACGGATCAAGTAGGCACGGCTATCCCCCACATGAGCAATAGTAAACTGATCTTCTGATAAAGCTGCTGCTACGATCGTCGTTCCCATCCCATTGTATTCTGGTTGCTCTTGGCCACGTTGATAAATACGAGTATTTTCTTCTTGGATCGTTTGGATGAACCATTGCGCTACTTTTTCGTCATCACTTAAACTTAGATTTTCCCAAGCAGTTCCTAAGTTTGTCACTGCCATCTGGCTCGCGATATCACCTGCACGATGACCGCCCATTCCATCTGCCAATACTGCTAGTTTAATTCCAGCTTGATTCGTAAAAACACTCGCATAGTCTTGATTTGTATTACGTCGTCTTCCTACATCTGATTGATATTCAATCTGCATTCTTTCACCTCATTACTTTTTACGCAAACAACAAATGAAAAACCCATCTGTATAGAACTGATGTGGGTATAAAGTCAACATTTTATCTTCGATTGATGATTGTAGCACAGGATCAACTAAAACATCAATCCTTTCAAAATCAGTATGTCGCTGTAAAAATGTTTCAATGACTTCTTGGTTTTCCTCTTTAAGAATCGTACAAGTACTATAAGTTAATATTCCAGAAGATTTTAACACAGATGCACAACTTTCCAAAATCGCCAATTGGATCGCTGGTAAATTAGCTAACTCGCTGGCATTTTTTTTATAACGAATATCCGGTTTTCTTCTCAATAGTCCTAATCCTGAGCAAGGGGCATCAACTAAGATACGATCAAATGTTTCAGCTGAAAATTCCTCTTTCACTTCACGTGCATCCATTTTTTGTGCATAAACAGTTGTAAAAACACCTAAGCGTTCCGCATTTTCTTCGATGAGTTTTACTTTATGTTCATGAACATCCAGTGCTGTAACTTCGCCACCACATGTTGGATCTAAAAACGTGGCAATATGCGTTGTTTTTCCTCCTGGTGCCGCACAAGCATCTAAAACATGATGTTCTGGCTCGATTTGCATAGCGGGTGCGACCAGCATCGAACTTTCATCTTGGATCGTCATGACCCCGTCATGGAATAAGGAACTAGATGCTAAATGTCCTTTTTCAGCAATTACCCCATAAGGACTAAGCTTACTTGCTGTCGCTGAAATTTCTTCTGCTTGGAGTGTCTCGATTGCTTGTTCTCTAGGGTATTGTCTGATATCTACTCGACCACTGACGTGACTTGGCTGGTAGAGGGAAAGTCCTAATTTTTCCGTTTCTTCATAACCGATTTGATCAGTCAATCGCTTGGTTAACCAAATCGGTAAACTGATTTTTACGGATAAGCGTTCAATCGGATCACCGATTTGTTCAACATCTGGTTTACCTTGTCGTTGATAATTTCTTAAAACACCATTTACAAATTTCCCAGTACCAGGATTTCCCTTGATCTTAGCAATTTCGACCGCTTCATTTAAAATCGCATGAGCTGGAACTTTATCTAGAAATTCCAACTGATAAACTGACAAATAAAGTAATGTTTTAACCCAATCATCCACTTTTTTTGCTTTTGCTATCAATGGAGCGACATAAAATTCCAGTAAAAGTTGACGACTGATCGTTCCATAGACCAATTCAGTAAACAAGCCAACATCTTTTTGATTTAAATCCCCTTGATTGATCATTTCGTTCAATAATAAATTAGAATAAGCACCGCCCTTGTTTACTCTTTCAAGGGTGATCAGTGCCATATAACGAACAGATTTTTTCATTTTTTTTGGTATTTTTGCCATTATTTCACCTGCTGCCCAATCATTACCTGTTGTCCACTACCATTCAAAAACTCATTGATCGCTTGTTTTCCTTTACCTGCTGGCTGTAATTCTTTGATTGCCAACACCGTTTGTTTACCACAAGCAATCCACAGATTTTTCTTATCTTTTTTGATGATGGTCCCTGGCTCCGCCGTAGTTTTCTCAGCTAACGCTTCTACATTTAAAAGTTTCCAACGGGTTTGTTCGTATGTCGTAAATGCAATCGGCCATGGTCGCATCCCACGGACTTGGTTGTCGATCTCTTCTGCTGTCTTGTTCCAATCAATTGCTTCTTGCTCCCGTGTGATATTTGGCGAAAAAGTTACCTTTGATTCATCTTGTGGACGTGGACTCAAATTTCCATTCAAAATATCAGGTAATGTTTTAAGTAATAGTTGTTTCCCTAATGCACTTAACTTTTCAAACATGGTTCCCACATCGTCTTGTTTAGTGATTGGTAAACTTTCTTGAGCATAAATGCCCCCTGCATCCATCTTTTTGATCATTTCCATGATCGTTACACCGGTTTCTTTTTCCCCGTTGATAATCGAGTAATGAACTGGCGCTCCTCCTCGATATTTTGGCAATAAAGATGCATGTACATTTATAGCTCCGTGAACAGGTGCCTGTAATAATTTTTCTGGTAAAAATTGACCAAATGCAGCTGTGATAATCACATCTGGTTGTAGGGCAATGATTTTTTCCATTTCTTCTGAACCAGAGATTTTTTCAGGTTGTAAAACCAATAAACCGTGTTTCACGGCTGCTTCTTTTACTGGGGTAGGGGTGATGATTTTTTTACGTCCCACAGGGCGATCAGGTTGTGTCACGACTGCGACTACTTCATACCCTTCTTCTAATAAGCCTTCAAGGATCGGTACTGAAAAAGCTGGCGTTCCCATAAATACTAATTTAGTCATCAAGATGTTCCTCCATATACTCTTCTAATTCGGCTTCTGGAATTTGCTCAATCATTTTTTCAACGAATAATATACCGTCTAAATGGTCGATCTCATGCTGAAAGGCACGAGCTAAGTAACCAAAGGCTACTACTTCGATTTCTTCGCCTTCACGATCATAATAGCGAACCGTTACTTCGTCAAACCGTTTGACGGTCCCATAAACATGAGGGATGCTTAAGCAACCTTCTACATCAATGCTTTCTCCCTTTGCATCAATAATTTCTGGATTGATTAATTCAAACTTTTCACCTTCATCTACTTCTACGATTGCAACTCGCTTGTTTTGACCAACTTGTGGAGCGGCAATGCCAATACCGTCGTTAGCAACCATCGTTTCATATAGGTTATCTAGTAAAGTAATTGTTTCATCTGTGATCACATCGATTGGTTGTGCGACACGTTTCAATTTATCATTGGGGTGGATCAATATAGGATAGCGCATGTAAATTCCCTTCTTAAATAAAGTGTAATGGTTCATTATCAATCGCGACAAATAATCCTTGTCGTTGTTCTTTTTGGCTCTGGTCTAAAATATTTTTTAAGATATTCGCTAAATTAGGCTCATGTTTATATTTAATGATCAACTGGTAATAGTACCGATTTTTTACCCGATTCACTGTACTAGGGGTCGGTCCTAATAACAAGCTTTGATTTCCTAACACTTGACGTAACTGATTCGCAACCTCAAAAATCTTCTTAGCAGCAACCTGTTCTTTCTCATGGCTGGTCGTGATTTTGACAGTAAAATAATAAGGTGGGTATCCACTACGATGTCGGACGGCCATTTCTTGTTGATAGAATCGCTCATAATTTTGTTCTTTTGCTAATTCAATTGCATAATGTTGCGGATTAAAGGTTTGGATAATCACTTCGCCTGCTTTTTCGGCTCGGCCTGCCCTTCCCGAAACTTGCGTAAGCAATTGGAACGTATGCTCGCTTGAACGAAAATCAGGCAAGTTAAGAGAAGTATCAGCATTCAAAACGCCGACCAACGTCACATCAGGAAAATCCAACCCTTTGGCAATCATTTGCGTCCCCAGTAAGATATTCGCCTTTTTTTGACCGAATTGTTGCAAGATGCGTTCATGCGCACCTTTCTTTCTGGTCGTATCAACATCCATACGTAAAACACCAGCTTCTGGGAAAAGGGTCTTTAATTCTTCTTCGACTTTTTGGGTCCCTGTTCCATAGTAACGAATTTTATTCCCTCCACAGTTAGGACAACGGTGTGGGATTGGTTCTTCATGTCCACAGTAATGACAACGCATGGAGTGGGTGTCCATATGAAGGGTCAGAGAAATATCACAGTTGGGACAAGGTAAAACAAAACCACAATCCCGACACATCACAAAGGAAGAATATCCTCGCCGATTTAGTAACAGCACAATCTGTTCTTTTTTCGCCAAACGGTCTTGGATTTTTGCTTGTAACTGTTTGGAAAATGTGGACGTATTATGTTGTTGCAATTCTTGTCGCATGTCAACAACTTCAATTGTTGGAAGTTGAGCAGACAAGTTGGCTCTTTGACTCAAATGGAGTAATTCATACAGCCCTTTTTGTGCTCGAGCACGTGATTCAAGAGATGGTGTCGCACTTCCTAGTACTACTGGACAATGATGATAATTTCCACGCCAAATCGCTAGATCTCTGGCATGATAACGTGGCGTTTCATCTTGTTTATAGCTTGATTCATGTTCTTCATCAATGATGATCAATCCGATATTTTCTAAAGGGGCAAAAATTGCCGAGCGGGCGCCAACAACAACCTGGGCTTCATTTCTTTCGATTTTACGCCACTCATCGTATTTTTCTCCCTGAGATAGCCCGCTATGTAAGACAGCTACCGCCTCTCCAAAACGCCCTTTAAAACGCTCTACCATTTGTGGTGTCAAAGCAATTTCAGGAACAAGCATAATCGCTGTTTTATTTTGAGCTAATACCTCAGCAATGGCCTGTAGATAAACTTCTGTTTTTCCACTTCCAGTAATTCCTTCTAATAAAAAAGTGTGACTCTTCTCTTGTTGCCCTGCTTCAACGATACGTTCTACTGCATGTTGTTGTTCTTTATTTAGCTGGAATGCTTGTGTTTGTTCAAACGTGCGATTTTTATAAGGATCACGATAACTTTCTACTTCTTCAAAAGTTAACCAGCCTTTGTCTTTTCCTTGATTCAAAGTTGCCGTGCTGATACCTTTTTCTTTGTAATAGCTAATTGGTTCAGCCTTTTTTTGCTCAGATAAGCAAAGCAGAAGTTCTTTTTGTTTCTTCGCATTCGCTCTTAACTTTCCCCACTCTTCCTCAAGCTGGACACTATTCAAATTTGAGCGGATCAAACGAATCGTTTTGACTTTGTTCTTCGTGTGTACTTCATATCTGATATCTACTAACTTGTCCTGACGCCAACGGATCAATTGGGATAAAATGCCCTCTTCTTGCGCTTCTTTCCAGGAGATTTCTGTTCGTCCTTTAAAGAATGCCTGGACGTCCGCCGCTTCACTTACAGGATAGATTTGTTTGTCATAGGATGCTTTCATGACAGCAGGAAGCATCGTTTGTAAGCAAGTGATCTTAAACGCATAAGTGATCGTCTTCATATAATCAGCCAATTGAAGTAGTTCTTGATTAACCACAGGTGCTAAATCTAATACTTGGACAATCGCTTTTAAATTTTTTTGTTCGATGCTATCTTGTACTCGCAAACCTACAACGAACCCTTGAACATGACGGTTGCCGTTACCAAAAGGAACTTCTACTCGCATCCCGACTTGAATCGCCGTTTCTACTTCAGAAGGAACCAGATAGGTGAAAGGCTGATCGGTTTGCATAGTGGGTACATCGACGATAACATCAGCTGTGATTGGCATGGTTTCCTTCCTCCTTTAGTTACTCTATCAAATAGACAAAATCGTTCTTGCCTATTTTACTAGAGATTGCTTGGTTTGTCTTATTTTCTGATGAATCCTTACAAAAAATTAACGGCGCAGCAGCATTCCGCAGAAAAGTCATTCTTATATGCTAAAACGTGATCCTAAAAAGAAGCCGAAATTCCACAAAAATTTGAGAATACAAATTTCGGAAATTTCGGCTTATCCAAAGAATCTAGCACTTTTTATTGGTTTTGCTCTTCACGGATACGTGACTCTAACTCTTGTTGTTCACGATCTTTTTTGGCTTTACGCTCTTCATCTTCCATTCTCAAGCGTTCCCGTTTTAATTCAGGATGAGGATCATTGATCACATTTCCTGCTTCGATTTCTTCTAATGCCTGTCCAACACTTTTTACTGATTCAAATGAATCCATCGTAGGTTGTGCTTTTGCATCTAGCTCGTGTGCACGTTTGCTTGCTAAGATAACTAGAGAATATTTTGAATTTACGCGATCTAACAATGAGTCGATTGAAGGTTTTAACATCATAAGACTACATCTCCTTTAACATTTTGATATATTTGCCGATCACACGGTCGACACGAAAGTGTTCACTGGCAATGATATTTTTGATTCGTTCTACCGCCAGGGGTACCTGGTCATTGACTACGGCATAATCATATAGTGCCATCATTTCAATTTCTTCTTTGGCAACTTTCATTCGTTCTTCGATTACTTCATCTGCATCTGTCCCACGGCCAACGATTCTTGATTTTAATTCGGCTAAATCGGGAGGAGTTAGGAAGATAAATACGCCATCTGGTACTTTTTCTTTGACTTGTTGAGCACCTTGGACTTCGATTTCTAAAAATACATCTTTTCCTTCGTCCAATGTTTTATTGACATAAGACAAAGGTGTTCCATAATAATTCCCTACATATTCAGCATATTCCAGCATTTCTCCGGCTTCGATCATTGCTTCGAATTCTTCTTTGCTTCTAAAGTAGTAATCGACTCCTTCGACTTCTCCTTCACGCATCTTACGAGTAGTCATTGAAATCGAATATTGGAAATCATTATCCTCACTCTCAAAAATTGCTTTTCGCACTGTGCCTTTTCCTACACCTGATGGTCCAGACAACACGATTAATAATCCACGCTCTGACATGACGACGTCCTTTCAACTAGTCTTTTTATACTAACGTTTATTTTGCACTTTTTTTCGACAACTTTCAAGGGCATCTTTGATTATAGCAAAAAAAAGCGCCTTTGACTGGCAAAACCTTTGCTTTTCACTCGGGCTTTCGATGATAGTGATTAACTATCAAGTTCATCCTTCATTCAAAAGTTCAAAAAAGGTCCCTCTCACCTTACAGATTCTAACTGAGCAGCATTCTTTTTCAAAAAAATAGTGAGAAGCGCAACATATGGTTGCAGCTCTTCTCACTAACATGCCGATTACCGTCGTTTTTAAAAACCCATGTTTGACAAGGTATTGACAACACCCATGATCTCATCTTTTCGAGAGAGTGCTTTTTCAGTTGGGTCTTTCACTTCTTCTGCATCGATTCTCACAATAAATTGACGATTCATCGTCACATAAGTCCCATCGTTAACTAACAATTGGATTTCTTTCTCCGTCACTTGCGCACAGGCATCTTGCCAAGCTTCAAATCCTGCTTTTTCAGAAGGAACATTTCTTTTGATGACCGTTTTCCCACTTAATTCATGAAACGTGATATCATAATAGTTCATTTTTTTCGTCTCCTTGCTATTCAATATTTTGGATCTGTTCTCGGATTTTTTCTAAAATCGTTTTTAACTGGATCACTTGGTTTTTGATTTCAATCGCACTTGATTTTGAACCAATCGTATTGATTTCTCGATTCATTTCTTGGATCAAAAAGTCAAGTTCTCTGCCAACTGGCTGTTTTACTTGAAGTAATTCATCCAATTTGCCGATATGGATCACTAAGCGATCCAATTCTTCATGAATATCTCCTCGCTCTAATAAAATAGCGAGTTCAGTCAGCAATCTTTGTTGATCGACCGTTGCTCCCAAGTAATCTTCTAGTTTCTTTTGATATTTTTCCTGATACTCTTGTTCGTATAACTCAACAAACTGTTGTAAGTCATTTAATACTTGTTTCAGTTCATCACTGTTTTTCTGAATGATCGCCTCTAAGGCTGTCCCTTCTTTTTGGCGACTTTTTTCAATTTCAGCTAGTGCTTCATGGACCGTTTCTAAAACCAAGGCTGTCAGTTCATCCATATTGTTTTCATTTTTTTCTTCAATCACGACAAAAGATTCATTCGTTGTCAAAGTTTCTAATAGACGTCCAATCTGTAATTGCTGTTTCTCTCCATAACGTTGGGTTATTCCTTCAGTTAAGTTCGTCATCAGCTCGTCAATCAAATTCCAATCAACAAAAACTTGTTTTTGATTTTGTCCCAAATACGTCAGATTGATAAAAACTTCGACTCGACCTCGACTTAAATGTTGTTTCATCAATTGGCGAATATCATTTTCGAGATAATTTAACAATTTAGGACTACGTATTTGCATATCTAAAAAGCGTTGATTGACACTTTTGATCTCAACTTCTATTTGATACTCTGCGGTTTCACGGGTGGCTTTACCAAAACCAGTCATACTTTTCATTCAACAGGGTCCTTTCTGTTACATATTTTCGATAGCTTTTTGTAATGCCTCAAATTCTTCATTGGTTAGAGTAAGCCCTTTACCCATTTTCTCATGTTCGGGCGCCCAGTCACGAAGATCGAATTTAGGTGGGCGGCCATTCCAGCTGACTAGGTTCAGCTCTTTTCGCCATCCTTTATTATTTTCGGATAAAACAGCGATCTCTTCTATGATTTCGTAGGAAAATTCTTGTGCCATGGTTGTTCCTCCTTTAGATAAAGTAAATATAAATTCAATAGGGTGTCAAATAACTGCGTATGAAGCTTAGATTGAAGTTGCTCGTTCTTTTTTTGTTTAACTAAATGAGCAATTTCATTGATTTGTTCCTGTTCACTCTTTTGCTTTTTTTGGTATTTTTGGACTCTGCGCCACTCATTACTATTTAATTGTCCGACCTCTCGAATCATTTGATCGAAAAATGAACTTGATTCTTTTTGAATGATCTGTTCGATCAATTCATCTACATCATAAACTTTATTCGGTAAAACGAGCTTTTTTTTGGCTAATAGTTCAAGCATCGCCACCCCGCATGTTTCAATTACTACCCTGTCTTTATATATATTACGCAGAGTTTGCCAAAATTTTGGTTGTTGAACAAAAGTTGTTTCTAGCTGAAGATCATTCACTAGATAGCTTAAAAATTTACGCCAATATTGTTCTGCAAGTTTCGTTGAATAGAACGTATACCAATTCCCCTCAAAATCACCTAACTTTTTTTTCATTTCCAGATAGCCTAATTGGAGATTGAATTGGTTTCTCTGCCGATCAAAAATCAAGAAGGTTCCCAATGACCAATTAGAGCGGCAGAGCCATGGAACAGTCTCTTCTGGTATCGTAATCTTCTTAGTCACTCCGGGACCGTCCACATCTACTATTAAGCACTCCGTTGCCCCTTCTTTAATTGCTACATCCACAGGCAAATTATTTCGATAACCACCATCAATATATTTTTGTCCAGCAATGTTTCGATAACTCATAGCGGGATAAAACGAAGCCGAAGCTAGGATCCAATCAGCAATTTCATTGGTTGCCAATTGCTGGATCGGTGTCACCACTTCTTTAAAATCAGGAAGTCGAGTCGAAACGGTAAATAAACGAGGACTTTTCATTTTTAAAATCTTCTCAGCATCTAATTTACTTTTGAGTAACTTTTCTAAAGGGGTGATTGAGGCTCCCCCCTTGATAATTGCTGCTCTCGTCATTTGCCGTGTTTCTTGGATAAACCTTTTCCGTAGATCTTCTGATAATGCAGTTTCTGGTAGCTGTAATACTTGATTCGTTGCGAGGGATTGCCATAAAGAAAGAGCTTGCGATAAATCATCTTGCAAGATCAATACACCGTTTAACGCACCAACTGAAGTTCCCGTAATTACTTCAAAATGAATCTGATGTTCTTTTAACGTTTGCCAAACACCGATTTGATAGGCACCATGAGCGCCACCGCCACCTAATACTAAACCAATATGATAGGTCAGTTTTTTTTGCCAAATTGTCTGAGCTAACTGATTGTCTTGCGTATAACCATGATGAGATAGGAGTGTCTGCCAATATGTCGACAGTGGTTCAATCCATTGAAAAGAACAATATTTTTTGAAATAAAAACGGGAACACCACTCTATCTCTTTAAAAAAAAGCGTCCAACCAGGCATGTCACCCACCACTAGCACATTTTTAATCAGCCATTGTTCACTGGTTCGTTCGGCAATAAAATAAAGGGTATGTTTGTTACCGATCATCCGCCAAGCTTGCCTTTTCTTTGTTGCCAACCAAAAGGCATCACGGCTTTCCTGATGGGTAGCATAAAAGGGTAGCAATTGTTTGGCTCGTTGAAGTGTAGAGTAGAGGACTGTTTTTTCTGAACCGTACACTTGTTGAATCAGCATAATCTTCTCCTTTTTTATTATAACAAGACAAATATATTCTTTTAAAGTATACTATTTTTTTGAGAAATACTAAAATGAATACATTGTTCTTGTAAAAGCTATAACAAAATCCATTCCATCCATTTATACAAAAACAATGAAAATGTCCATGTTTATCACAAAAAAAGTGATTTTGTAATGGAATTTTAAAATAAAAGAAACAAGCTTTTTTTTAATAAATGTTGTAAAATGAAAGTGATAATGAGTGAGAGGAGGAGCATGATGTCTGAGTCAGTTTATGTACATATTGATACTACTAGCAATGCGGTTGTGACTAAGGGGCTGACTATTAGTGATTTTTCAAACAACATCGTGCATTTCCCACAAAATTTATTGTTATTAGATCCTTCAGAAAATGCTGGTGAATACGAATCCCATACTGGGTTGAAAGTGATTCGTGGAACAGAAAATATCCAACGCTTTTTCTCTTCTGCACGTAATCGTAATCATTCGAGTGATTTAAAATGGATCGATTTTAACGACTTAACGATGCTGAAAGAATTAACGCCATTAGAAATTTCAGAATTGTTATATTTTGGACACATGAAGACCCATCTTCACTCACCATTTTTTTATAAATTACAAAATAATTTCGTCTACTTCGATCTTAACGATCAATTAGAACGAATCTATTACCGCTATTTAGATGAATTTTATCGGATTTTTGCCAATAAACTAAGTATCATCTTGTCAAAAAAAATCAATGAGAAAAAATCGTTTTTCAAACGAGATATTCCTGTCGAAAAAATTAGTGTGGAATTACTGAAGAATATGCGTAATTTGATGCAAGAAGGAATCATTTTTTCTTTTGAACAAGGTGGATTGATCGATAACGATTATCATATCCCGATCTATGTCATTGAAGATTATATTTGGAAGCTAAAAGGAACAAGATACCTTGATGAAGAAGCAATTGGCACCTTAGTTTATCATGCAGAAGAAAAACGCTGGGAGCTTGTAGGAGAAGCTGCGGAACTCAACTATACCCCTTTAAGCTGATGCTTGGATGTTCCATCATTTTATACTTATAAAAAAAGAGCCTAGACACTTTTATAGTGACTGAGGCTCTTTTCGTTTATTTTTTCCCGATGAACAAAGCTGGAACTGTCCGACCGATCCCAAGCAAAACAACCATTGTAACAATTCCTGTAGCCAAGGCACTTGCACCATTCATGACTAAAGAAAAGAGCCATGGATTCATTCCCCACAAAGCATAACTTCCCCAAAAAACGACGCCTGCGACAAAATGCCAGAAATATCTAGCACCAACACCAACTAAAGTTCCTAATATAATAGTGGTTGTCATCCCTTTTTTATTGCCCATCGTTAGACTGTTTTGCAGCCTTTTAGCGAACACTCCTGCAAATCCTGCAAAGGTAAAAGCAATCGGATACTCGATCAATACTTGAATGACACTGAGATAATACACTTGTCCTGTTGGAAAATGTAAAATCCCCCAAATAAATCCTGATAAAATCCCTGCCTTCCAACCTCTTCTTAACGCAAACAATGTCAGTGGAATCTGTCCTAATGAAATCTCAAAGCTACTACCTATTTGAAGAGGAATAAAGGATAACACCATCGCTAGTGCAGCTACAAGTGTCCCCTCAATCCATACTTTATATTTTTTCTCCATAAAAAAACTTCCTCCGTTCATTTGAAATCACAAAGGAGGAAGTAAATACAACATACTTCTACAACTAACGTTACATGACTAACGTCAATTGATCGTCACAATTCCTACGCTCGCATAACCGATACAGGTACGAAGGGTTTAGAAAAACTTCAATCTCAGCCTCACAAGGCTCCCCTTTGTGATACTATTCAATTTTTTAATTCTTATTTTTTTGTTTCAAACAATGGACTAACAGGTTTGTTTTCGTGGATACGTTTAATTGCATCACCCATCAAACCACCGACACTTACTTCATCGATTTTTTCGATCTTACGGTCATCTGGCAGATAGATCGAATCTGTTACAACTAAGCGTTCAATCGCAGAATCTTCAATACGCTGTAAAGCTGGTCCAGATAATACTGGATGTGTACATGATGCGTAGACACTTACTGCGCCTGCTTCTTTTAGTGCATTAGCCGCTAAGGTAATCGTCCCTGCTGTATCGATCATATCATCAATCAATACACAAGTTTTTCCTTCTACTTGCCCAATAATATTCATTACTTCTGCTACGTTTGCTTTTGGACGGCGTTTATCAATAATCGCAATTGGTGCTTTTAAAAATTCAGCCAATTTACGCGCACGAGTTACACCACCATGGTCAGGTGATACAACTACTACATCGTCCCCTTTAATCCCTTTTTCTAAGAAATAATTTGCAATCAATGGTGCACCCATCAAGTGATCAACAGGAATATCAAAGAATCCTTGGATTTGGACAGCATGCAAATCAAGCGTCAACATTCTAGTTGCTCCAGCTTTTTGAATCATGTTCGCCACAAGTTTTGCAGTGATGGGTTCTCTGGCACGAGCTTTACGATCTTGACGTGCATATCCATAGTAAGGCATTACTACGTTAATCGTTTTTGCACTGGCACGTTTCAAGGCATCAATCATGATCAGCAATTCCATTAAATTATCATTTACAGGACTACTCGTTGACTGAATAACATAAACATGTGATCCGCGAATACTTTCTTCAATATTCACTTGGATTTCTCCATCACTAAATTGAGTAACCGATGATTTACCCAATTCGACACCGACAGCTGCAGCAATTTTTTCTGCTAACGGACGATTTGAATTTAACGCAAAAATTTTTAATCTTGGGTCAAAGTAATGTTTTGACATGGGGACCTCCACTTTCTTTTTCACAACTCTAGAATTCTACCTATTAAATACTAGTCATATTTTCTGAATAAATCAAGGGGTTTTACAAAAGTCTTAGTTTAAATAAGGGAGTTTTTTAGCATAATCTTCTTTATTGACCTGTCTTGCACGGGCAATTGCCATAGCATATTCAGGGATATCCTCTGTGATTGTTGACCCTGCAGCTACTGATGTATTTTTAGCAATTTCCACTGGGGCAATGATATTTGCATTAGAACCGATAAAACTATGATCCCCAATTGTTGTGTGGTGCTTGTTTTTCCCATCGTAATTCACAAAGACCACGCCACAACCAACATTGATTTCTTCACCTAATGTGGCATCACCGACATAAGTCAAATGACCAACTTTGGTATTTTTACCAATTTCAGCATTTTTGACTTCCACAAAATTACCAATATGGACACCTTCACCAATTTCTGCTTTTGGTCGTAAATGAGCAAATGGTCCCACGTCCGCATGACTTTTCACAAGACTTTTTTCGATCACAGAATGTTCAACTACCACATGATCTTCAATCACACTATCTACGATTCGAGAATGGGCACCGATCACGCAATCTGATCCAATGACGGTTTTACCTTGAAGTTGGACGCCTGCTTCGATCACTGTATCAGAACCAATCTCTACCCCGGCATCAATATAAGTCGTTGCTGGATCAACAAAACTTACACCATTGACCATATGCATTTTGTTGATTCTTTGGCGCATCAATTCATTAGCTTTAGCTAATGCAATACGATCATTGACTCCCATTGATTCATCAAAGTCTTCTGTCTGATAAGCTGCTACTGTTTTTCCAGCATCTTTGAGGATTTCAATGATATCGGTTAAGTAGTACTCCCCTTGTGCATTGTCTGTTCCTACTTTGTTCAATGCTTCAAACAGAGCTTGATTGTCAAAACAATAAGTTCCTGTATTGATTTCTTGGACCAATGCTTCTTCTGGTGTAGTATCTTTTTGCTCAACGATTTTTTCAACGATCCCAATATGGTCACGAATGATACGGCCATATCCAGTTGGATCTTCGGCTTGTGCGGTTAGAATCGTGGCACTCGCATTTTTTCCTTGGTGATACTCAAATAAATTATTCAATGTTTCAGTGGTTAAAAGCGGTGTGTCACCACTGATCACCAGTGTCGTGCCTTCTTTCCCTTGTAAAAAAGATGCGGCTTGTAATACTGCATGACCTGTACCAAGTTGTTCTGCTTGCAGAGCATATTCACTACGTTCACCCAACTGTGCCTTTACTTGCTCAGCGCCATGCCCGACGATCGTGATGATTTGATCTGGGTTGGTTTCACTTACTCGATTGATAATATGCTCCACCATCGGTTGTCCTGAAACTGGATGTAAAACTTTATATAATTTTGACTTCATGCGAGTTCCTTTTCCCGCTGCCAAAATGATTGCATAACGTGCGTCCAACTGCGTCACTCCTAATTGTATTTGATGGTTTTAAGTTTAGCCCACTCTACTCAATTTTTCAACCAAGCAGACTATATTTGTAACTAGACCATTTTTATCTTGGGGGTTAAAAAATCAATTAGTCAATCAACAATAGTGAGAGAAAAATAGGGTTATATGAAAAAGGAGAACGAATTTCTCTCATCTGACAGATAACAGCTGGATATCTGATTTGTTGTTGCTGATTGCTGTAGTGTTTCTATCGAAAATAAGCCAAAGAATTCCCAAAATAGGTGAAACTATTTTCGGATTCTCCGGCTTATTTCTCAGAGCTGGACACTTCTGACACAATCTCTTCCAGCTATTATTGATCGACAAACAAATAAATTTTCAATCTCTAATCTTTGAAATAATTTCCTGGTACAACTGTAATGTTTTTGGTCTTCGTGTCGACATCTTTCACGTATAGTAATGAAGTATAATCGTCAATTGCACGATGACCATTAAATTTGGATTCTGCAAAAACGGTGATTCCTACAAGTTCAGATTCAAACTCTTCGATCAAGCTCTTCATTCCATTGACTGTGCCGCCGCCTTTCATAAAATCATCAACGACTAGGACACGAGAACCCCGTTTAAGACTTCTTTTTGACAATTCCATCTTTTCGATTCGTTCAGAAGAACCAGAAACATAATTCACACTAACTGTCGATCCTTCTGTGATCTTTGAATCACGGCGTACGATAACAAACGGTGCATTTAAATAATAGGACACAGCTTGCGCGATCGGTACGCCTTTCGTAGCAACTGTCATCACTGCATCGATTTTTTCACCTAAATACTTAGAAGCAATGATTTTTCCAACTTGGCGCAATAATTCGGGCTCACCTAGTAAATCGGATAGATAAACATAACCTCCAGGCAACAAACGATCTTGTTCAGACAATCGTTCAGCTAACGACTCAATGTATTTTTTGGCTTCTTCGTAAGAAATCTCTGGTATAAATAAAACCCCACCAGCGGCACCTGGAATTGTTTCTAGGGTACCATACCCTCGTTCCTTAAATGTTTTTTTGATAATTGCCAAGTCTTCACTGATCGAAGATTTAGCAGATTCATAACGTTCGGCAAAACTTGTCAATGAAATTAATTCGTGAGGATGATCTAATAAATACTGAGTCATATCAACAAGACGTTCACTGCGACGTACTTTCACATATTTCAGCTCCTTTTAAGAAATTATATCGTTTTACATTATATAAGTTTTCATTTAAAAATTCGAGCATTTTGTAAGAAAATAAGTTAAATAGTTCGGTATTTATCTAAATATAAGAAAAAGCAATGAAAATTTTTCGTTTTCATCGCTTTTCTTTTTGATTTTTTATTTATTTTTTCGCTTAATGGAAACAAGCACCCGCTTGAACAAATTGACCACAAGAAACAACACGATAAAGACTAGTGTGATCGTCGCACCCGGTGGCGTATCTAGATAAAAGGAACTTGTTAGTCCCGATAACATGCCGATAAAGCCAACACCGATACTAATGGCAATCACCACATTGAAACTTTTGCCTAAGCGCATACCGATCGCTGCAGGCAGGACCATAATTGCTGAAATCAATAATGCCCCGGCAATTGGGATCATGACAGCAATCGCAACACCCGTGATCACGTTGAACAGCATTGACATACGGTGAACAGGCAGACCATCAACATGGGCGGTATCTTCATCAAAAGTCAGCACGTACATTGGTCGCTTGAACAAAAAGAATAAGAAACCAATAATAACAAATAATACACCCAAAAAGATAACTTGATCCCAAGTAATCGTCACAATCGAGCCAAAGAGGTACGATTGGATACTTGTGGCTGAGTTTCCACCACTAAGATTCATCAAAACTAATGCCAGCGCCAGTCCGCCAGCCATTAAGATCGCAATTGAAATTTCTGAGTAAGTACGATAAATCGTACGTAAATATTCTAAAATCACCGCAGCTAATATTACTACGAACATCGTAGTCAACGTTGGATTGATATTCAAAAAGAAACCCAATGCCACCCCTGCCAGTGAAACGTGTGACAGTGTATCTGCCATCAATGATTGTCTTCGGATCACTAAAAAGACACCTAACATTGGAGCAATCCCCGCAATAAAAATGGCTGCTAAAAAAGCTCGTCTCATGAATTCATATGAAAGCAACGCCATGGAGAATCCTCCTTTCTTACCAAACGAATTTGTCGATCTGCATATTGCTTGATATCCTCATGATCATGAGTAATCATCAAAATTGCCTTGCCATGTTCATGGGCACTATGACGCAATAGTCGATAAAATTCATTACGAGATTCTTCATCCATTCCCGTTGTCGGTTCATCCAATATAAATAAATCTGGGTCAGTCGCAAAAATACGGGCTAAGCTAATCCGTTGTTTCTGTCCACCGGATAATTCTCCGATCCGTCGATGACGCATCTCCCACATTCCAACAGATTCTAAAGCTCGTTTAACATGCTGATGATCTTTTTCAGAAAGCCGTTTGAACCAACGTCCTCTCGGATAGCGACCGGAACGAACCAATTCTAAGACTGTACTTGGAAAGCCAGCATTAAAAGATGCCACTTGTTGGGGAATGTAACCAATACTTAATTTTTGTCCTTCTTGATTTTTTGGGGCGATTTTCACTGTTCCCTTAGAAGGTTTTAACAAGCCTAAGGAAGCTTTGATCAATGTTGATTTTGCTGCACCGTTTTCTCCTGTTAGAATAACGAACTCTCCTGCATCAACGTGATAAGACACATCTTCTAATACAGGTTCTTCATCATAATAAAAAGTCAAATCGGATATTTCGATATAATGCACGCGAAATGCCTCCGTTCTTAATTAATACTTTCTTTTAACGCTTTTAAGTTCTCTTCCATTACCGAAATATAATTTTCGCCGGCTTTGATTTGTTCACTTGTCAAACTCTCTAATGGATTCAATACTTCTAATTTAACACCCGTTTCTTTCGACAATGTTTCCGCCACTTTGGATGATGCATTTTCTTCAAAGTAAATCACTTTGATCTTATTTTTGTTCACAAAATCTTTTAGTTCAGCTAAGCGGCTTGGTGTGGGTTCTTGATCAGGCGTTACCCCTGCAATCGCTTGTTGGTGTAAATCATACTGATTCGCTAAATACGCAAATGCGGCATGTTGCGTCACAAACGTGCGGTTTTTGGCATCTTTGAGTGCATCCGTATATTTTTGGTTCAGGTTTTCTAATTTTTTGATATAAGCATCCGCATTTTTATCAAAAGTTGCCTTTTTATCAGGATACTTTTTCCCAAGCTCTGAAGCAATTGTTTTGACCTCTTTGATTGCTAACACAGGATCTAACCAAATATGTGGATCATACTCATGCGAATGACTTTCAGAAGAAGCTTCTTCATGTTCATGATCATGGTCATGGTCTTCTTCTGCTGATTTCAGACGATCAATTCCTTTAGCTGCTTCAATCATCAATGTTTTATTCGTATCGACAGAATCTTTCAATGAGTCAACAAAAAATTCCATATCTGGACTATTATAAACAAACACATCCGCATCAGCGATTTCTGCTTGTTGTTTTGCACTAGGTTCAAAATCATGTGGTTCAGTCCCAGACGGGATCAACAACTTGACGTTTCCTTCATTTCCAACTACTTCTTTCGTAAATTCATACATCGGATAAAAGGTCGTAACAATCGTTAACTCATTTTTCTTTGAATCCTTTTGGTTCGTACCACCACAAGCCGCTAATAAAAATATCCCTACAGCTAGTGTTAAACCAATCATATATTTTTTCATAAGACTCTCCTTTCGAACAAATCGTAAAATTACGATTTATCAACGGAACTTAATGTATCAGAATAAAAAAATAGAGTCAATAGAAATCCTTCAATTTCTGATTTATACGAACAAATTCAATGTAAACCGTAAAATGAATGATAGTTTGTTCATGTTACTGAGAGCCCAACAAGCTATCTAGTCCATTTTTTCCAATTTCTAAATAGAATAAATAACGTTTAGAGCAGCTAAGCTGCAACCAACTCAAAAAAATCTCAAAACAGCTTCTTCTGTTTTGAGATTTTTTATTCTTCATCTCTTAGCAACATCTAGTTCTGGCCTATTTTACAACGTGCGTACTAAATATACTTCATCACAGAAACCTTTCAGCCCGTTATAGACTCTTTGTGCTCTTGAATAATGTTGACATAAGGCAAAGACTGTCGGTCCGCTTCCGCTCATCAAAGCGGCATCTGCCCCATACTTTAACATGCGTTCTTTGATTTGATGGATAATTGGATGACGTTTGCCGGTAACATCTTCTAAACTATTTCCCATGTATTGAATCATCGTATGGTAATCTTGTTGCTGGATTGCCTCCACTAGTCTAGGAATGTTCTGATGCTGGATTTTTTGCGCATCTACTTCTTTGAAGACGGTCCTAGTCGAAACACTCATTTTAGGTTTAACCAAGATTACCCAACACTGAGGCATTGAAGGGAGAACTTGGACCACTTCTCCTTTGCCGCCAACAAACGCAGTATTACCATAAACACAATAAGGCACATCCGTACCAACTTCCAAACCAATCTCAGCTAATTCTTCCAGAGAACAACCGAGATTCCATAGTTGATTGATCCCTCTCAGTGCAGCTGCACAATCTGTGCTGCCCCCACCCAGTCCAGCTGCAACTGGAATATTTTTTTTCACAAATATTTTTACGCCTTTTTTGATATGATACTTATTCTTAAGCAATGTTGCTGCTTGATAAACGTTATTTCGTTGATCTACTGGCAAAAATGCCTTATTCGTTTCTACGATGATTCGATCCTCAGGTATCTCTTCAAAGAATAAGTGATCTGCTAAATCTACACTCGACATTACCATTTCCAGCTCGTGATACTCATCGGGACGCTTGTACAAGACATCTAATCCCAAATTGATCTTAGCTGGTGCTTTTTCTATCAGTTCCATCCTCTCACCCATTCAAAAAGTCTAAGTCGCAAGTATTCTATCACAGAGAAAAATAAAAGTATAGCTCATACGAGTGACGTGTTTACGATCTTAGCGGTTTTCTCAGACCTTTTCTGTCTACAGATAAAACAAACCATCCTTCGACCACATTCATTTTCTCTAGCTACCGTCAATCGCTTTTTCACGTTTTAAACTATGGGTAGCTAAAACACGTCACCAGTTATTCCTCTATTTACGCAATTTACAATTCCGTTAATACTTCTTCTGCAAAACTGATACTTTTTTCTTTTCCCTTCCCAATTAGTATAAACAACTGTAATGTGGCAAATGTAAAACTGCTTCCCTTCATGTAAGCAAAATAGCGACCTTCCCAGCGAGTGACATAGCGCAGTTTTTCTTCATAGGTCGATTGAAATGAGTAAAAGAAACTACCATAATTATAAACAATATGCATGATGCGCTCTTGAAAGAATGCAAAGTCTGTTTCCCCTACATTTGCTAACGGAGCTAAACCAAGATTCGTCTCAAGATAGCCCTTTTCTTGGTAGACAACAAATAGATTGACTAATAAATAATCGGATAGTTCAGCAGGTTCATCTGGCAATACACGTAATAGATCATAGCCTGCTTGACTTTCAGATATTGGTTGCTCTGTAATAAATCCGACCACTTTTTGTTCTTTGCGTACCACTCCAACACCGCTGGCTAACAGATAAGATTCGTCAAAACGCCCAACAGAAAAATGCTTTTCTCTCGCACCATGTAACCACTGATCCGAAACCTCACTCACCGCAGCTAATAATTCCTCAGGTAATTGTTCGTACCAAGTGAAATGATAGCCTTCATTAGTTAGACGCTGGTACTCTAGCTGTTGATTGACCCAAGGCATTTCTTCTGTAGTCAAATCTGCCATTCCTACCTCGCCGACTTTTGTAAAATGAAAACCTAATTCATGCAACATTACCACATATTTTTCTGAGATCTTGTAAAAAGCAATTTGATACCCTAAGCAATCAGCTTTTTGCATAAATTCTGTAATAGCAGGACGAATCATTTTAGGATTGCCAATCGGGTCTCCCAAAACAAAGCATTTATTTCCTTTGATCTGGTAACCAAAGACGACTTGATCCTCTCCATTTTGTTGATAGTAATAATATTTATATCCTGGTAAACGAAGATAATGACTAGCAGATGTCCCCTGATAGACGGATAACATCTGTTTGAATCTTTCGATTTGTAAATCTGACCCTAACTCATTCGTTTCAGAAGCAAGGTACTGATACAATGCTACTAATGCCAACAGCGAGATCCCTAGACCAATCAAGCCTGAAAACCAAACTTCATCGGATGGGAACAGGAGAAAGCGATCAGCTGTCAATCGATTTACCCAAAAACGTCCACTATGATACCCTGCAATTGCATAGACGATAAATAGAAACCCAAACAAACATAGATCAAAAAGAATGGCACCCCATGAATAAACAAATTTCTTACGGTAAAATTCTTTCCGAGCTAGCCAGACAGCCAGAAGAATCAAGATATACACTAAAATCAATTGCCAAGATAATGTTCGAGTAACTGTGTTAATGATTCCAAAAGCTAATAAAGCAATAGTTGGTAAAAAAGCCTTCTTCACTTTCATTGCTAACGCTCTTCCCAACCCAAGCAATAAGAATCCAATCAATAGATTCAACGTTTGGTCTAAAAAATTAAACGAGAAAGGTAATAAAATCTGAAACAATCGACTGATCGCAGAAAGATTCGTAATCGTAGATAGTAACACCATCATGATCCCTGCAAAATAAACGGCTGTGACCAAAATAAAATGCGCGATTTTTTGAAAGAGCAGTCGTGGTATATTGTCTAAAAAACGATTCACTTTTACTCCAGTATGTGACAGAAATAAAAATAAGCCAACCGCAAAAGGAACCACATAATAAAACAAACGGTAATAAAGTAACCAAACCACTGCAATATCTTGTCGAACAGCTAACTGACTCATACCTAAGATCATCAACACATCAAATGTCCCGACACCCCCAGGAACCATTGTCAACATACCGATTAACGTAGCGATAATAAACATTGGATAAATCGAAAATAAGGAAATATCTACATCCATCAAATAACCAATCGCTAAAAAAACGACCAATGCTCCAGTCCATTGCCCCACAGAAGCTAACAGTAACCCGACTAGACCCTTAGGATAGAATTCCGCAAATAATGTTCTTCTTTTTAAATAAGCAAAGAAAAAAATAGCTGGTGCTATCACACTACCGCCAAGTAACCAAATCCAATAACTTCTAAAAATACTAGTAGTTTGTAGAAAAAAAACATCAATGAACGTTAGAAATGACCATAATGATAAACCAGTCAACATAAATAATGCAACTTTAGAAACGGTAGCAAGTACCATTTTCCGATTTGTTTCTTTTCCATAAAAATTTGCTCTAAGACTAGCTCCAACAATTCCTCCAAAGCCCGCTAAGTTATTAATTGTATTCGTAATAAAAGCAGCTAAGAAAAAATCGTGACGCTTCATTTTAGGTTTCCCTTGTTTTTCCAACACGCGAATCGTCACCCAGTCATACAACAACATTGGCAAAACACCGATCAACCCCACTAAAACCATTAAACACAGCGTAACATAACTTTGTTGTCGCATAGTTTGCCAAATATCTTGCCAACTCATTCCATTTGCAATATTTACGACTTGATTGACAACGAAAACTATAATAGATCCAAAAAAAATCATTTTTAAAATCAAGCTATGATTTTTCAACCACTGAAATGCCGTATGACTTTTATTTTTCACACTTTACCATCCTTACTTGAAAACTTTCAATTTATAAATCAATGTTAGCTTATTTACCTTATTTTTACCACTTATGCACTAGTTTCACCTGTTTATGTATCTATCCACACGCTTTATTCTTTGCTTGCCCTTCATTGAAAAGAAAGCTATGCTAAAACAAAAGGAGAGGATAACATGAAAATTGGATTCATTGGAACAGGTAATATGGCGCAAGCAATCATTAACGGCTTGATTGAACACGAAACAGTGGCTAAAGAAGATATTTTTGTCTCAAGTGGTCATTTCGAAAATGCACAACGTTTTGCAGAAGCAACTGGTGTAACCGCCTGTCAAACAAATCAAGAAGTCGCAAAACAAGTAGATGTCATTTTACTGGCAGTCAAACCTAAAATCATTGACCAAGTACTGAAGGATTTAAGAAAATATAGTCAGAAATGTCTCTTTATTTCAATTGCTTCAGGAAAATCATTACATGATCTGGAAAAAGCCCTAAATGACCCCGAAGCGAAAATCATTCGTGTCATGCCAAACGTAAACGTTAGTGTGGGTGCAGGTGTCTCTGCTATCTGTAAAAATCATCATGTCACATATGAGGAATTCAAAGAAGCAACGCAAATCTTTGAAGCGATCGGCAGTGTCTATCCACTGGCAGAAGGTGATTTCAGTACGTTTATTGGGTTAGCCGGTAGTTCACCAGCATTTATTTATATGTTGATCGATGCCATGGGTCGTGCGGGTGTCTTTAATGGCTTACCTAAAAAAATGGCAACCGAGATCGCTGCCAAAGCTATTATGGGATCTTGTCAAAAATTCCTAGCAAGTGATGAAAACCCTTGGGAGCTGGTTGACCAGGTTTCTTCCCCTGGCGGAACAACCGTTGCAGGTGTTGTGGCTTTAGAAGAAGCTGGCTTCATTCCTGCTATTATCAAAGGGATCAATACAACGATCGAAAAAGATCGAGAAATGCTGGATAAGAAATAAAACGAATGAGTCTGAAGGAATCTTTTTACTAAAAAAAGTAGGACATTAATCAGATTTTTTCTGATTAATGTCCCAGATTCAGACTCTTCATTCTGAATTATTATTTTTCAATATTCACAATAAAACCTCTGAAACCTTTCATCCGTATATATTTTAGCAACAGCTAGATAAAGAGCCACAACCAAAACTACCACAACCAAGGCTACCCATTGTTCCGCAGATGGTATCTAGCGAAGCATTCAAACTATGTTCGTTGTTTAATACTGCTAATTCTTCAGAAACATTGCCTGCTTTCATTAATAGTCCTACTGCCATTTTCTTCACCTCCTTTCAAGTTGATCAATCATTTTTTATTGTCATCAACTGTTTGTTACACTTATCAATCTATTATTCAATCAGATCCTATCTCTTCATTCGTATTTTCGATGGAAGGATTTATCTATAAATCGAATAAAAGTATGTTTGGTATGTTAGGGTTCTCCAACGCTAACAATCCCAAAATCACCCCGGAAAGACCGGTCATCAAACCAACATCTAGAAACTCGTCTTCTAAACAACTTTCATTAATAGTTCGTTTGTCTAAGTATGCATTCCAATCATCGAGTAAGAACGCATATGACTTTATATTATGATGAATGAAGAAATGACGGTAAAGCCACATATTTCCTAAAAAGCCATGACATAAGCAACTATCTACACGTTCTTTGTTTAATTCTTCTTTTAATCGAGCAAAATATAATAGCTCCTCTGGGCTTTCTCCTTCCATAAGATATCGATGAGTAAGCATTCCTACAAGACCATTACAATAAAAAGTATTTTGCTCAATCCATTTTTCTCCTCTTGTATCAAACCACACACCGTTTTTACGATGTTGGTTTTCAAATAAGGTAACTGCGCCAATCGTTTCTTTTATTTTGGTTACCGAAAATAACTCTTCATAAATCGCTAAAGCATAAAGAATACCTGATGTTCCGTGAGAAAAACCTAAAATAAGTTTCTTTTCTACAGAGGATTCCCAATAACTTCCTTTTCCCTCTGATTCTATTAAATTATTTAATAAATTCTCCACACAAAGTCCAATTAATTTTTTTAATTCTTTATTAGGGCTCTTTTTATAAATATTACAAAAAAGTAGTAATAACCCCGCCGTACCACTCATAATATCCAGAATTTTGTCTTTTTTTATTTTTTGTCCCAGATATTGAAGGATATCTTGCTCAATTGCGATCAGTTTTGATGTTCGCAAGGATGGAGCAATCAAATTAAATAAATAGATATAACCACCTAATCCAGAAAAAACCCCTATATCATAATTTTTTTGATTAGATAAATCAAAATGATCAAGTAAATCATTCAATATTAATAGAAATCTGTTTTTGTAATCAAAATCATTTTTTGTTTTCCATAAATAATAGTAAGTGATTGCTACACCAATTTTCCCATTATACAAACTGTTATTCATTGGCTGCAGTTTTAAACGAATTTTAAAATCTTTGTCTTTTGTTAAATCTTCATAACCGGTATGAAGCCACGTCACCTGCTTATTGTGTACTATCCTTTTACTATGGATGTAAGATTCTAAAGTCTTGATCTCATCATTTTTTTCTCCAATTATAAAAAGATCTTCTAACGTAATATTTTTATCTCCAAAGCTTTTTTGCAAAATATTTAATTGGTAGTTTAAATCTTTCTCACTAAGAGAATGGATCTTTTTTTTCCATAGTGTTAAGAAATCTATACGACTGTTATTCGTAAATGTCATTTTTTTTGAAATGTTAAGTGTATTTGAGTTAAGTTTTGAAAAAACATAAGGGATATCCCCCTCTAGTATGTCCTCAATTTCATAGGTAAGAAATGGTGTAGAACCAAATCTTGCCATTTGAGAATAGACAAATAACAAGCGATCAAACGGTGCTGTCAAGAACCTAGGATGATAACTTAAAGTCGCTATTTTACTGTAAGTTGCTGTTGGTTTTATTAAATGTCGGATAGTAATATCATTTTTATAGCGCTCAACAATATCAATCAGCTCTGATTTTTTATCCAAAAATAGATGAAATGTTTCTGTAAATCCTTGATAGATCTGTTGCTTATAGTCTAAAAAACGATAATTTTGTCCATGATACATCGGAACATTAGAATATGAATATTTAAATTCATCAGAATTTTCAGTGAATTTAATTTCTAAATCATCTTCTGAAACAATCAATTGTGGTACTGAAAAACGTTGGAATAAGTTTTCATGGCTTCCTAAAGCCGAAATATCATCTTTAAAAAATTCGTTGTACATAGGTACAATTCCAGAATTAAGAACAGAATTAGTCAAAATTTCATGTATCTTATCATTTACAGATAATGCTTCCATACGATCTAAATTGTTAAACAAGCATTCTAAATCAATGAGCATGGGTGAACCACCACTTGCAATTAGATTTTCAAGATGAATATCCGAAGCATTTAAATAGAAAAGAATTGCAATAATTGCCCCCATTTTATAATAGAAATCTTGAACTTCTTCTTCTGATTGACAAGGATCACTTACAATAAATTCTGACCAAGAATACGTTTTACGATTCAATAATTTTATTTGTGCTAGTTGTTTGTTAAAATTATTTTTATTAAATAAAGCAACGCATTCTCCAAATAATAAATCATTGTAATTACTTCGTGGTTTATAAATAATTTTATTCTTTTTACCTGTTATCACGAGTGGAAATTTTCCTGACAGATGCGGATCACCCAAAGAAAATTCAACTCCTATTTCTTGATCAAGTTGAATACTAAACAATTCGTTAATTTCCTTTGAATCATACTCTACATGTTGGATAACTTCAGAAATGTAACAGATTGTTTCTTTGATTTTTTTATCTATTAAATTGAATAAAACAGGAAATCTTTGAAACAAACCTGTGACGTATTTCTCATTAGATAAATAATTTCTAATATAACTTTTCACAGAGAGTTTTTGTAACTGTGACTTTAATAGATTAAAGTCATAAACAATCGTTCGCAAAAGAATCTCATGAATATCTTTGCAAAGGTTTTCATTAATGTTATTGCTAACATTTTTGTATTTTATTAGATTTGGGTACTTCATAAAATATTGCTCAGTTAGCTTTATTGTTACTTGTTGCGAGAATTTTTCAATTGAATCAACTTGTCTCCATTCTTTTAGTTCATTCAACATCTCTTCGTTCTGATCTTTTAGCAGTTTTTTTGAATGAACATACTGTTCCTTAAATTCATTAATATTCTGAAAATGAAAAAATTGTAAAAATTCCTCTTGCATATCTGAAGTCATAAATTCTGCTAAATTGTATTCCAACAACTCATAATTATCCATCTGCTTACCCCACCTCATCTATATTTAGATCATATAGAATCAATTACTTGTGTTTTCAAGAACAAAAACTATATCTTTCTACCCAATAAATCCTAGTAAAAAATTGTACATAAAATTGATTTCAAACTCATAGATCAATATATTACTAGTTTATACAACTTTTATTTCTCGTTAACAAAATGTACACTAATGCAACAAATTTTATTTCCTAACTATTCTTCATCCTAGTTTGATTTTCTAGTAGTCATTAAGAATAATTTTGATCTACTTTAATGATAGAATAATCGTCTCTAGTTAGATTATGCCTACTTCTTATTAAGAAGCTAATTTAGAACTCAAAGTTAACACACCATGTTTATAGCTGCTCAACCTCTTATCAAAATAATGTTAAAACGATCAAGCTTGATTAAATAGTGGTTTAAAACAAAAAAGACGCTACGATTATCCTAACTAATCGTAACGTTCTTTTATTTTTTACTTAGCGTAGTCTGTCGCACGCGTTTCACGAATAACGATGACTTTGATATGCCCTGGATAATCTAATTCTTCTTCAATTCGTTTACGAATATCTCGTACTAAACGAACTGCATCTAAATCAGAGATCTCTTCTGGTTTTACCATAACCCGAACTTCTCGTCCAGCTTGAACAGCAAAACTAGATTCTACTCCGGCAAAGCTATTTGAAATGTTTTCTAAGCTTCTTAAGCGACGGATATAATTTTCCAAGGATTCACTTCTAGCTCCTGGTCGTGCAGCGGATAAGGCATCTGCAGCAGCTACCAAGACAGAAATAACTGACGTTGCTTCAACATCTCCATGATGAGATGCAATCGCATTGATCACTACAGGATTTTCTTTGTATTTAGCAGCTAACTCTGCGCCGATCTCTACGTGAGAACCTTCGATTTCATGATCTAATGCTTTCCCGATATCATGAAGCAAACCAGCTCGTTTAGCTAATTGGATATCTTCGCCTAACTCAGCGGCTAGTATACCTGACAATTTAGCAACCTCTACTGAATGTTTCAAAACATTTTGTCCATAGCTAGTTCTAAAATGAAGACGACCCATGATTTTGATCAAATCTGGATGAAGGGTATGCGCACCAACTTCAAACGCCGCTTCTTCCCCGTACTCACGGATTCGTTCATCCATTTCTTTACGCGATTTTTCGACCATTTCTTCGATTCGTGCAGGATGGATCCGTCCATCTTGGATCAGTTTTTCTAAAGTCATCCGAGCGATTTCTCTACGAATTGGATCAAAACCTGAAAGGACCACTGCTTCTGGTGTATCATCAATGATCAAGTCAATTCCAGTCAATGTTTCTAGTGTACGGATATTTCGTCCTTCTCGACCAATGATGCGTCCTTTCATTTCATCATTTGGTAAAGTTACTACGGATACAGTTGTTTCAGATACTTGGTCTGCCGCACAGCGCTGAATCGCTAACGATAAAAGATTTTTGGCTTTACGATCTGCTTCTTCTTTTGCACGTTGTTCCGATTCTTTGACCATTAACGTCAATTCATGATTCAATTCTTCTTCAGTTGATTTCATGATGACATCTTTTGCATCTTCTTTAGATAAACCAGCAATTTTTTCTAATTCTCTTTGTTGTTCTTCAATCAACTTTTCAACGTCTTTTTCTCGCTCTTCAATCAATTGCTGTTTTGAACTAAGTGCTTCTTCTTTGCTTTCAAGTGAGGTCTCACGTTTTTCCAATGAGTCATCCTTACGATTCAACGTTTGTTCACGCTGAATTAAACGATTTTCTTGAGATTTTAATTCTAACTTGCTTTCTCTCAACTCACTCTCCACTTCAGAACGATATTTCTGGTTTTCCTCCTTAGCTTCTAACAATGCTTCTTTTTTTAGAGTTTCTGCTTCTTTCTTTGCACTATCAATAATTCCAGCTGCTGATGATTGAGCACCTGCAATTTCTTTTTCATGACGTGACTTTGCAACCATAAACCCTAAACCAAGACCGACAATTAAACCGATGATAGCGAGGAGAATATTGAATACCATAAAATCCACCTCCATACTATCTTTTTCATTTTTATCATCTATATAACTTTTATGATAAAGTACTCTAAACTTGTTAATATGCTTTATGCATAGGTGTACAAAAACATGCACAAGTTTATTCTAATGTTTGTACCCCGTAGTGTCAACTTTAAATACATAAGAAACGGCTTTCTCGATTTTCATTTAAAGGTCATTTTATGAATAAAAGATAATATTAAATAATAACCAAAACATATTAAGAACAAATAATTTTGCATTAATGAAAATTAAGAACAAAAAATGACTTTTAAGTAACATGTTATCCCTTCATTTAAGTAGAATAGTCCCTTTCTGTCGATGTAGTCAATCACTGCTTAAACATCCCCATTTTCCATTATGTTTTAGGAGAAAGTATAGTCAAATGACTACTTAAAAGACAAAAAATAAGCCGAAATTTTAAAAAATTTCGGCTTATTAGATTCAATCGACAACATATCAAAGGAAAACACTTTCTCTGAACGACGCGAGTTCTCTCGATGCTCAAACATCCTTTGAATAGTTATTCGATTATGTCTATTCTTACTTCGTCTTATTCCTCTAAAGGAAGTTCTGCTTGCGTTTCTTCGGGTATTTCTACATCTTCACCGATCCCATAAGCCGCTCGGACTAAAGCAGAAACTTCTGCCATCATTTCGGGATGAGTGGACATGTAATTTTTTGCATTCTCACGACCTTGTCCAATACGATCTTCTTTGTAAGAATACCAAGCACCACTTTTATCAACGATATCTTTTTCAACCGCCATATCAAGCAATTCTCCTTCTTGAGAAATTCCTTGCCCATACATCACATCGACTTCAGCAATTTTGAATGGTGGCGCTACTTTATTTTTAACTACTTTGATCTTCGTACGGTTACCAACAATGTCTGTTCCTTGTTTCAATTGTTCCGCACGGCGCACTTCTAAACGAATCGTTGCATAGAATTTTAATGCACGTCCACCAGGTGTGATTTCAGGATTACCGAACATCACTCCAACTTTTTCACGAATTTGGTTAATGAAAATAGCGATCGTTTTTGTTTTATTGATCGACCCAGATAGTTTACGCAATGCTTGTGACATTAATCGAGCTTGTAACCCTACGTGAGAGTCACCCATTTCTCCATCGATTTCAGCACGCGGAACTAAAGCGGCAACCGAATCGACTACTACGATATCTACTGCACCACTTGATACAAGCGCATCAGCGATTTCTAGTCCTTGTTCCCCAGTATCTGGTTGTGAAAGAAGTAATTCGTCAATGTTTACCCCTAATTTTTGAGCATATTGTGGGTCTAAGGCATGCTCAGCATCGATAAAAGCGGCTGTCCCGCCATTTTTTTGTACTTCAGCGATTGCATGTAAGGCAACGGTTGTCTTACCTGAACTTTCAGGACCATATACTTCAATAATACGTCCTCGTGGGTAACCACCAACACCTAAAGCAACATCTAATGCAAGAGAACCACTTGGGATAGTCGAAACTTGTTGGTCGATTTTTTCGCCAAGTTTCATGATCGAGCCTTTCCCATAGTTCTTTTCAATTTTTTTCAACGCAGCATCTAAGGCTGCTTTACGATCATCTGCCAATACGATAATCCTCCTTATATTCACAAATCAGTGCGACATTTCATTGTACTAATCATATCGTTTTTAATGACAAAAAGCAAGAAAAAACCGAACAAATATTCGCATTTATTTTTTTCTTAATAGTTGTCTTCTAATGAGATCAAATCCTTGCATTACTGCGCTATTCCTTATATGAGAACGGTCTCTGGTAAATTGGTATTTCTGCGAAATGACCTCCCCTTCACTTGTTGCAACCGCGATCCAAACTGTTCCAGCTGGCTGTCCTTCTAAGGTATCTGGTCCAGCCACTCCAGTAAACGAAATCGCATAATCTGTTTTTGCTAAATTACGTGCTTGGATAGCCATTTGTTCTGCACATTCTTGGCTGACGGTTCCATGCTGCTTCAATAGTGCATCATCGATGTGTAAAAATTCTGCTTTAGTTTCTAAAGAATAGGTAATGAAGCCTCCTGGGAAGACTTGAGAAACACCAGAGATCTCTCCCAAAGCTGATTGAAAGGCTCCAGCAGTCAAACTTTCTGCTGCAGTTATTGTTTGGTTTCTTTCCTTTAATAATTCTACGACCACTTTAGGCAATGAATTATCATCACCATATCCATAGAAGTACTCACCTACTCTCGCCAATACTTTTTCTTCCAAAGCAAGTAAGGCTTGGTTTCCTGCATGTTTGTCTTTGGTCTTCACAGTTAATCGTAAAGTGACTTCGTTAGGTTTTGCGTAAGGGGCAATCGTTGGGTTGATCTGTGTTTCAATCAAGTCTTTTAATTCTGTGACTAGTTGGGATTCCCCGATACCGTAAAAACGTAAAACTTTTGAGATCAGCATTTCTTCAGATGGAAAGTTTTGCTCCAATAATGGGCGAGCTTGTTCAATGAACATTGGCTTTAATTCACTCGGTGGTCCAGGTAACAAGAGATAGACATGGTCTGCTGTTTGATAGAACGTACCTAATGCTAAGCCTGTGCGATTAGGTAAAGCAATCCCCCCATCGATGATTTGTGATTGTTGTAAATTGTTTTCAGTCATTTTACGCTTGGTCGTTTCAAAAAATGCTAACAATTTTTTATAGCCTTCGGTGTTTTGGATCAATTCTTCCCCTAGATGTTTCGCAGTAACTTCTTTCGTCAGGTCGTCTTCTGTCGGTCCCAACCCTCCACATAAAATGATCAAGTCACTTCTGGTTTCTGCTAATTGGAGTAATGATTCTAAGCGGTCGGGATTATCACCAACCACCGTTTGATAATACACATCAATCCCGAGGTCTGCTAACTGTTCGGATAAAAACGTGGCATTCGTGTTGACTACTTGTCCTAGTAAAAGTTCTGTCCCTACTGCTATGATTTCTGATTTCATTTTTTCGCTTCCTTCATTACAACAGACGAATTCTCGTTGGCCTGTTTTGGTCTCTTCTCAATCTCTTTTTATCTACTAATAGTATACGCCATTTGCTAAACGTTTCATTTATCATTTGCTCATTTTCTGATAAAGAGTTTCATCATTTTCATCTTCATCATAAGATAGCTATGCATCTAGCTAGTTTAGAAAAATGGCGATCAAATAAATGATTGAAACGTGAATCAGCATAAATAAATTCGTCTTACCCCAAAATATAAAATGTTATTTTGGGGTAAGACGAATTATCGAAATGGTACATCTTTGTAAGGAATCTTACATCGAACCTTTGAACACACCACTATTTTTCATAAAATAATCAACACCTGAATAAATCGTGAAGATCAAACAAGCATACAGCATGATTTGATCCATCGGTAAATTGATCAGATTAAATGGAATATTATTGATGAATAACAAAATAATAGCCACCATTTGCGTAGCCGTTTTTACTTTTCCTGGCCACGCTGCTGCCATGACTTCCCCATCTTCGACTAACAATAGTCGCAGACCGGTAACAGCTAGTTCTCGACAAACGATAATCGCAACTACCCATCCTGGTGCCTTACCTTGCCCCACCAACATGATAAAAGCGGTCATCACTAACATTTTATCTGCTAATGGATCAGCAAACTTTCCAAAATTGGTGACTAATCCTCTGGCACGAGCAATTTTTCCATCGAGCCAATCGGTAATACTTGCTAAAGCAAAAATAATCGCTCCTACTAATTGCGTCACAGCAAGTGATGTTGTTCCTACGGTTACTTGTCCCCAATCTAAGGGTAATCCGACAACTAAAATAAAAATCGGGATCATACAAATTCTAAGTACAGTTAATTTATTTGGTAAATTCACACTATCGACTCCTTTCTTCCCTATTCTACGTGACTCGTTCTAAACTTTCCACCGATAATGATCAGTTTTTATCAGCAGTCGTGAAAAAAGATAAGCACCTAAGATGAATCTGCCTTCCCAGGTACTTATCTTGTTTTCTTTTTTCACATCATTCTACTTATAAGCGATTTACTCTGCATACTGTAGTGTCAATGTGACATTTTTAGGATTTTGATTATTCGCTCCTGGATTAACAGGGATTTCTTCCCCGTTTATCTTAACCGTTGCATTACTTGCAGCTCCTAATCGAATCGTTGCATTGGTTGCCGTTTCCGGTAATTGCGTGCTTTGTGTTTCATTTGCTGCTAATGTCCCTTGATAAACATAGGCATTATCCACTAATACACCGATCCAAATTCGGTTAGTCGCTGCAAATTCAAGTGTAACAGGTTTTTTCGCATCCGTAACATTCACTGCGATCGTACTACCTGTGTCTTCACCAGCCGTAATCGCCATCTTTTTCTCTTCTTGTGTTGTTGAAGTGGTTGTCGTACTTGTTGAAGAAGAGGATTCACGCTCTTTCTTAGTGCTAGATGTCGTTTGTGTAATTGCACCGTCAACCGAAACTGAAGTTGCCGTTGTATCAATAATCGGGTCAGATTTTCGATCCTGCCAAGTCATATAACCCACAACAGTAATAATTGCTAAAGCGACTAAACCAAGTAAAATAACCGGTAGACTTGTCCAAAACTTACTTGGATTGGCTTCTTCCTGATGCATCGCTTTTCTCGAACCACTCACTGTTTCTGGTTCAGGACGTGCGACAACTTCTCCAGCTGATAATTTGCTTTTCCCATCAAATACATCAACTAAATGATCGCCATCTTCACCGACAGCTTCTGCATATTGACGAATAAATGCCCGAACATAAAATTTTCCAGGTAGTTGATCAAAATCATCATTATCGATTGCTTCTAGATAACGTTTTTGAATTTTCGTAATCTGCTGTAATTCATCTAAAGATATTTTCTTATTTAGGCGAGCTTGCCTTAATGTTTCTCCGATGGTTTCAAAAGCCACTCGTTCATCTTCTCCAGTCTTTTTATTCTAACCAGCAATTGTATAAACGCTAGTCGTCTAATTGTTCCTTTTCGTTAAGAATGTAACACGCCATACACCAACGCCCATTTTTATTCTTTATCTTCTTAAGAATACCATAAACGAAGTTATCCTAGGGTAACATTGAATGCACTCTATAACGAAATTTAAGAGTTTAACTACTTTCCCATTCGTCGTCTCTACTTCTATATCAGACATTTGGCTGCATATAAAACTCACTGAACGCTTCTTCTTTGATAAAAGAACGACCTACTTTTAATACATCTGCTAATTGAATGGATTCAATAATTTCTGGTAAATCAAATAATGTTTGATCCCCAAATAGGCTTTGCGTGAATTGGTTTGCAATGTATTCCAGTGAATTTAATGTTTGGAAATATTGTCCTAACATCTTTTTCTTCAACAATGTTAGATTTTCTTCAGACAGTTCTTGATCCTCTTCAAAATGCAGAAGAATTTCTTTCACTTTTTCAGCTGCTTTTTCTGGCTGATCCGTGTCTCCGCTAAAGTCAGCAAAATGAAATTCTCGATCTAAACTAAATTCAAAACCGAAGCTGTCATCAATTAAACCATCATTGTACATTTTCAAATAATTTTGAGAAGTATTCCCTAATAACAATTGGAATAAAAGATTGAGAGCGGTCTTGTATCTCAATAATTCCTTCCCTTCTGCTGGTAAAACATCTAGCCCTTTGATTCCCAAGACAAACTTATCTCTAGTGATTGCTGAGCGCATTGAGCTTTTCGCAATAATATCACCATTATTGTCAGGGAAATAACGTTTGATTTTTTGAGCTGGTGGAAAATCCTTAGCATTTTGATTGGTTCGAATCAATTCCATCAACTTTTCCGGCTCTAATTTTCCTACTACGAACAAGACCATATTACTTGGCTGATAAAATGTCCGATAGCAGGTGTATAAATCATCAGCAGTGATTGCTTCAATACTTTCAACTGTGCCAGCTATATCGATATGCAAAGGATGTTCAGGGTATAAATTATTCAAAATGCCAAAAAACATCCGCCAATTTGGATCATCTTCATACATTTGTATTTCTTGTCCAATGATCCCTTTTTCTTTATTAACAGTTTCTTCCGTAAAATAAGGTGCTTGGACAAAATCAAGTAAAGTCGTCAAATTTTTTTCAACTTGATCTGTCGTTGAAAATAAATAACTTGTTTTGGTAAAACTGGTAAACGCGTTAGCTGAGGCCCCTTGTTGTCCAAATAATTGAAAGACATCGCCATCCTCTTTTTCAAACAATTTATGTTCCAAGAAATGGGCAATACCATCTGGAACTTTTATCTTTTTATCTGAACCAAATGGAATAAATTCATTATCGATCGAACCGTAATTTGTACTAAATAAACCATATGTCTTATGGTAATCATTTTTAGGTAATAAATAAACAGTCAAACCATTTGGTAATACTTCATGGTACAGTGTTTCGTTGATTTGATCATATTCTGTTTTATTCATTTGTTGTACCTCCGTCTAAAAAGAAAATTGCCTGCAACTCGATTTGTCGAGCTATTTTTTGGATGTCTTCGACCGTTACTTTTTCCATCCGTTTTAACCATTCGTCAGCTGTTAATTTCGTTTCTGGCAACCAATTCTCTAAATAGGCAGTCTCGACAGCTACTTGCGGGGCATCTAATGATAATAGATATTGGTTTCGTAACATGGCCTTAGTTTGTGTCAATTCAAGTTCTGTGACTTCCCCATTTCGTAGACTTTCTAATTGTTCATGGATCAGATGCAATACTTGGTTACGTTTACGTCCATCAATTCCTGTTTGTACACTTAGGAATCCACGAAAAGTATCAATGCTACTGGAAGCATAGTAAGCTAGGCTCTCTTTTTCACGAACATTCATAAATAATTTAGAGTGTGGGAAACCGCCAAATAATCCATTGAAGACCATCAATGAAAAACGATCCGGTTGGTCATAATAGACATTGGTTTGATAAGCCAAATTTAATTTCGCCTGAGTCACTGGTTCTTCGATCTGTCGTTCTTTGATGATATTTTCTTGCGGTTGGCTATAAAAAATTTCCGGGTGTAATCTTTCTCGCTCTGGAAATGCCCATTCACTAAAAGCTGCTTGGACTTCTGCAGGAGAGACATCTCCCACTACGAAGATATCGATCTGATCTTCTGTGATCATCTGATGATAATAGTCAGCTAACACTTCAGCTGTGAGTTCATCTAGATCTTCGATTGTTCCAAAACTTGGTATTTTCTGCGCCTCCGACTGATCAAAATACAACTCTTGAAGCGCCAGTGAAGCCATCGTTTGCTTGTCTTCATTTAAGCTCTCTAAATAAAGTTTCAAATTGTTTTTTTCTAAAGCAAAAGTGGCTGGATCAAATTTTTTCCCCGTAATGTTTGGATAAAAGAGAACTTCTTTCAAAAAAGCTACAGCTTGGTTTAAAATGCTGGTATCGTTGATATACTTGCCATTGACAAAGTTGATGCTAGCATCCAACCAGTGAAGATTGCCTTTTTTTCTCACGGACGTTCCAAAACTAGCACCATAAAGATCCGCCAATTTTGCACTTAACTGAGTCTGGTCAGGATAATTTAAACTGTTCGTTTCTAACAAGCTACTTAAAAGGGAACGTTTCGTAATGACTTCTTTTTTTAAACGCGTAGTAAAGCGAACAAAGATACGAACCGTTTTATATTGTTTTGTTTGCAAGACGTGGAGGTTTACACCTTCTGCCAGTTGATATGTCATAGTACATGCTCCTTTATTAGCAGTTCGTTCTCCGACATGGTTGATTTTATCTTGGAGGATAAAAGAATATGTGGCTACTATTTTTTACTGCTTTAATTCTCTCTTGCATCACTTAAGAGTCACCTTCTAGTATAGCATATAAGTACTTGAACGACAGACCTTAGCCATAAATGCATGTCGTTTTTATATTTTTTTATTCTTCGTTATACTAAGGATAAGTGAGAGGAGGAGAAAAATGATTAAAGAATTTAAAGAGTTTATTATGCGTGGCGACGTATTAGATTTAGCCGTTGGGGTTGTTATCGGGAGTGCATTTACTAGCATTGTCAATCAGATCGTTCAAGGTTTGATCACACCTCTTGTAGGCTGGGTTGTAGCGATGATTACTGGCACGTCTGATTTGGAAGGCGCCCTTTCTATCTTGGACTGGTCACCTACTAAAGGAGTTACGTTTGCTTTCGGCAATGTTATTAGTGCAATCATAACATTTATTATTACAGGGTTTGTCTTATTCTTAGTGGTGAAAGCAGCCAACCACGCTAAAAGATTACGTCCTGAAAAAGAAACAGAAGAAGCACCTGCCAAACCAACTGCTGAAGATTATTTGAGCGACATTCGTGATCTACTTGCACAACAAACAGCAGAAAACAACGGACGACCAACTACACAAGCTACAGTTGATCAGACAACTGAAAAATAAAGACAACTAAATAACACAAAAAAGAACAGCTATCAGTTTTCACTGTAACTGTTCTTTTTTGTATTGCGCTACTTAATCTTCATGATCACTTTAGCTCAATTTTTTCATATCGATATGGGGAATATCATCTTCTAAATAAACATCTGAAATGGCTTCGAATCCAAATGACTCATAAAAAGATTGAAGATAAACTTGTGCCCCAATAACGATCGGTCTTTGAGGGTAATTCGCTTCAATCATTTCAATCGTACGTTGCACGATCTTACGTCCCAGCCCTTCTTTACGATGCTCACTATTGACCAACACTCGTCCAAAATGAATGGTTCCATCTTCTTCAAAAATACGTGTATAAGCAGAAATTTTCCCTGCTTCATCTTTGAAATACGTATGCCAAGCTTGGCTATCAATTTCATCCACTTCTTGGTAGGGACAATTTTGTTCTACGACAAAAACAGCAATGCGTTCTTTGACAATCTCATAAAATTCTTGAGTGGTCAAATCTGCAAATTTTTTTACATAATGTTCCATTTGAAAGTGCCTCCAATTCTCTTTTTTTCAGCATACCTATTTCCAAACAAAAAAGCAAACGAACCTTATAAAAAACTAGGCTCGCTTGCTTTTTAAACTGCTTCAGTTAAAAATTCAATCTCGACTGTTCGAGTAAGTACATCTGAATAGCTATACGATACTCGTTCAAAAGAATTTTCTTCAGGATCCAAATCAACAACGAATACTGAAGGATAGGTTTCTGTTAAAACGCCTCGGCGTTCTGTTTGACGCTTTCTTCCTGTCTGAGCAACCAGCATGATTGGGCTGCCGATACGACCTTCTAAATCTTTTTTGATTGTAGCTAAAGTTGTTGGCATACAGTTCACCTCATTACCCAATATACCACACTTTCTAAAAATTTTCAAGTTTACCATATAAAAAAAAGAAATGCAATAAAAACAAATAAGAAAAACATTAATAATTTTATAAATTATTCCTCATGATAATTTTTGAGATGTTGTTTTATTTTAAATTTCACACGGCTATACGCACTCTTGACTTGTTTGACATCCATTGAAAGTTCCTCTGCCATCCTCTTGAAATCGGTTCCTTGCATATAATAATAAAATATTTTTGCTTCCTTTTTTGAAAATTTGATTTCACAATCTTCAATGGCTTCATTTAACAGTAATCGTTGCATCGCAAGTGGTTCTTGAGTAGTGATTTCTGCTAAAAAGTCCGGACCTTCTGTTTCAACCTTCTGATCAATCGATAATTCATCTTTTTGGTCTCTGCGTTTCAAGGCATTTTGTTTTCTTAATAATGAATAAATTTGATTACTGATAATGCTTTTATAATAGCTGCCAAAGCTAACGCCTTTGTTATTTTCATAAGTCTTTAAAGCCTGGTATAAGGCGATCCTTGCTTCTTGTTCCCAATCTTCATACACATAATTTCTTAGGTAGTACATATTTTTTAAACGTAATAAAAGTGGAAAATATTTTTGATATAGGATAGCGAATGCTTCTTCATCACCGTCACGTGCGGCGCGCAATAACTCCTCAGACATAAAATAATTCCTCCATCTCTTTCGATTATGGAGGAATCTTACCATCAATCATCCGATTGACTAATCATATAACTGTGTTATCTATCTTTTCGCATTAAATCGTCTAACTTTTGGGACAATTTTTCTAATTGTTCTTTACTCCAAGGCGAATTACGACGAAAATTATCAAATTGCATATTTATATTATCTTGTGCAATGTTTTTCTCTGTTTTCTGGATCGTTTTATATAATTCATAGGCAGAAGTCCGCAAAGCCCCTTGTGAAAAGATCATCCATTGCTCGGCTAAGTCACTCGTGGCAACAGTTACTTGCGTTAAACGATCATTCAATTGGCCAGCAATACGTTCAATATAACTATCTGCCGTTTCATCTTCTTTTGTAAAGACGACTTCTAATTGGTATTTCTTGTAGTTTTGCTGAATGCCTGGAACCAATTGTGCATCAAAAACAACTATCACTTCAATTCCTTCGTATTTGGCATAATTTGACAAACGATGCAACAAAGCTTCTCTAGCATCCGCCATCTTTTCTTGTTTTTTCAACAAAACGAGTTCTGGCCAAGAACCGATCATGTTATAACCATCAACAATTAGGAGCTGCTTTTTCATCTGATCACTCTCCTTGACGTTGAGAAAAAGCTTGATACATCAACAATCCAGCAGCAACACTCGCATTCAAACTTTGAACGTGACCGACCATTGGAATGGTCAAAAGTTCGTCCATTTCTTTTTTCAATCCAGGACTCATTCCTCGTCCTTCATTACCAATCACTAAAGCAATAGCGCCTTTTGCATTCCATTTTTGGAAATTTGTACCATCCATATCTGTCCCAAAAACCCAAAAACCGGCCTCTTTTAGTTGTTGGACTGCTTGAACAAGATTGGTCACTCGTGCTACAGGTACATGTTCGACTGCTCCAGTAGAGGTTTTTGTGACGATTGGCGTAATGCCTACCGCCCGATGCTTAGGAATGATTACGCCGTCTACCCCACTTGCATCCGCTGTTCGTAGGATCGAACCAAAATTGTGAGGATCTTCAATACTATCTAAAATGACAAAGAAAGGTGTTTCTGTTTTTTCTTTGGTTTGCTGAAGAAGCTGGTCTAAGGATAAATATTCATACGGGGTAATCGCTAAGACTACTCCTTGGTGTACACCATGATCACTTAATGTATCTAATTTTTGTTTTGGTACCCATTTAACTGGTACAGCTTGATCTCTAGCAATGTTCTTTAACTCTTCGGTTTTTTCTCCCCGTGAGTCCTCTTGTAAAAATAATTTATTCCCTCTACCTTGTTGTAAGGCTTCTACTGTTGCATGATGACCAAAGACAAAATTATCTTCGATTGCTTCCTCTTTTTTCTCCCCAACTACAGGTTCATAGGAAGTGTCATAATGGTTTCGCTTTTTTTGCGATTTTTTCTGTGATGAAGCGTTCATTGGCTGTTTCGTTGCTTTTTTACGTTTGTTATAATGACGTTCTTTTTGTTCTCTACCCATTTTTTTCACCGACTTTCTGGATACACCATTCAATTAATTCTTCTAAACGTTCTGTTTGTTTCGTCAAATGCAGATACCCCATCAAAGCTTCAAAACCTGTGGCAATTCGATAAGTTGTGACATCTGCATTTTTTGCACTTGTATGACTTTTGGCATTTCTACCACGACGATAAAAAGTTTCTTCTTCTGGTGTCATCAATTTTTCTTCTAGCATCTCTTTAATCAGATAAGCTTGTGCTTTTGCTGAAACATAATTCGTGGCTGCTTTATGAAGTTTATTCGGTTTAGTCGCCCCTTGTTCGATCAAATAGTCACGAATATAGATCTCATAGATGGCATCTCCTACATAAGCTAAAGCTAGTCCGTTTAATTGTGTATAGTCTTTCATGCTTCTCTTCTCCAACGAGTTCCTTGCGGTGTGTCATCAAGCAAGATCCCTTTTTCTTTTAATTGGTCACGGATTTCGTCACTACGGGCAAAATCACGATTTTTTCTTGCTTGCGTACGTTCTTCGATCAACTGCTCGATCTCTTCATCAAGTAATTCCTCAGATGTAAATAAAATACCAAAAATAGCCAACCATTGGGTAAATAATGCTTCCCCTTTTGCTAGAACATCCGCTGAAACAGTTGTTTTCTCCAAATACGTGTTTAACCATTTTGCCAATTCATAAACGACGGTAATTCCATTCGCAGCATTAAAATCGTCGTCCATTTCTTCAATAAAGCGTTGTTCGATTTGTTCAAGCTCAGCTAAATACTTTGTGTCATCCGCCAGAGATTTTTCTGCTGTTGCTAGGCGGAATTTAAGATTATCAAATGTATTTCTTAAGCGTTGCAAGTTTGTCGCTGCTTCCTTCATCGTTGCCTCACTATAACGAATCGGTCGGCGATATTGAGTTGTTGCCATGAAGAAGCGTAACACTTGTGGATCTACCGTTTGGATCATTTCATGGACAGTAATAAAGTTACCTAATGATTTACTCATTTTCTGATCATCATCGCCAATCGTGACGTAACCATTGTGCATCCAATAATTGGCAAATTTCTTTCCCGTTTTTGCTTCGCTTTGGGCAATCTCATTTTCATGATGTGGAAATTCTAAATCTTGCCCACCACCATGGATATCAATTGTTTCCCCTAAATGTTTCGTTGCCATAACGGAACATTCGATGTGCCATCCTGGACGTCCGGGTCCCCATGGAGAATCCCAAGAGATCTCATTAGGTTTTGCTTTTTTCCATAGTGCAAAATCAAGCGGATCTTCTTTCTGACTTTGTTCTGCTCCCGTCCGTTGACTCGCGCCCACTTCTAACTCATCAATCGATTGATCACTAAGTTGTCCATAGGTTGGAAATTTTCTTGTACGGTAGTAGACATCGCCATTTGATTCATATCCATAACCTTTTTCGATCAATACTTGGATGAAAGAAATAATATCTGACATATGTTCCATCACACGAGGATGCGCAGTAGCTGGCTCCACATTCAACGCCTTGGTATCTTCTTCAAATGCTTGGATAAAACGGTTGGCTACTTCTGGCGCCGTGATCCCTAATTCATTAGCAGCACGAATGATTTTATCATCTACATCAGTGAAATTGGAAACATAATCGACTTGATATCCCCGATATTCAAAGTAGCGTCGAATCGTGTCAAAAGCAATCGTGCTGCGGGCATTTCCAATATGAATATAGTTATAAACAGTCGGACCACACACGTACATACCGACTTTTCCTGCTTGAATCGGTACAAATTCCTCTTTTTGTCTAGTCAATGTATTGTAAATTTTTATCATTCTGATCTCCTCACTTTTTCTCCATTAATCCGTACTACTTTTGCAGGAACCCCCACGGCTGTAGCATAATCTGGAATGTCTTTTAAAACGACTGCACCGGCACCAATCTTCGTATGTTTCCCAATCGTGACCGGTCCTAATATTTGAGCATTGGCAGAAAGCATTGCCCCTTGTTTCACTGTGGGATGCCTTTTGCCCGTTTCTTTACCTGTACCACCTAACGTAACTCCATGAAAAAGAACTACATCATCAGCGACCTCTGCGGTTTCTCCAATCACGATCCCCATCCCATGATCGATAAAAACACCTTGTCCGATCTGGGCTCCAGGATGTATCTCGATTCCTGTTATAAATCGCCAAAATTGTGCATTGATTTTTGCCAGCAAGTAAAGTTTATGCTGATATAAGTAATGTGACACCCGATGCCAAAATAAGGCATGAAACCCTGGATATGTCAAAACGATTTCTAATGTTGAACGAGCAGCTGGGTCATTTTTTTTAGCTGCCTCTACCGCTCGGGCAAACCACCCCATCGTCATCGCTCCTTCCTCTCAATAATTTATGTAGTTCTCTGACAAATAAAGAAGCGCCTTTAACAAGTTTCCTTATTAAAAGACGCTAATTGGCGTGGTTCCACTTTTATTTATAATCAGATATGATTACCTCTAGCTGTTAACGTAAGCTTATACGTTCTCGACTACCTGAAATTCGTCACAAAGAGATGTGTCTATTTCACTCGCCGAAACCACTCCCAGAGGCATTTCAGTAAACATCGATCAGTGACTTCCACCGCCCGTCACCTCTCTTGAGATCAATGATTACTTACTTCTTTCTGTTCATCGTGTTTAGTTGATGACTTGATTTAAATGTGCTAATGATTTTTCACGACCAAGCAATTCGATCGTATCTGGTAATTCTGGTCCGTGCATTTGTCCTGAAACAGCTACTCGGATCGGCATGAAAAGATTTTTACCTTTAACGCCAGTTTCTTTTTGGACAGCTTTGATCGCTGCTTTTACGGTTGGGGCATCCACGACTTCCATTTGTTCTAGTTGTGCTTTAAACGCATTAAGAACAAGTGGAACAGTTTCGCCTGCTAATACTTCTTTAGCCGCATCGTTCAATACAGGATGTTCATTGAAGAATAAGGAAGAAGCTTCTACGATTTCAGCTGCGTAACTCATTTGTGGTTGATACAGACTAACGATTCTTTTGACCCATTCGATCGTTTTTTCATCAGGATTTTCTTGTACTCGACCGTCAGCGATCAAGTAAGGCAAGCACATGTCTGTTAACTTATCTAAATCCATTTCTTTCATGTAATGGTTATTCACCCATTGTAATTTCTTCGCATCGAAGGCTGCAGGTGATTTACTCAAACGATTTGGATCAAACATGTTGATCAATTCTTCTTGGTTGAAAATCTCGTCTTCGCCTACTGGTGACCAACCTAATAATGCAATAAAGTTGAACATTGCTTCTGGTAAGTAACCTAATTCACGATACTGTTCGATAAATTGTAAAATCGATTCATCACGTTTACTTAGTTTTTTCCCAGTTTCTGTATTGATGATCAATGTCATGTGACCGAATGTTGGTGGTGTCCAACCAAAAGCTTCATAGATCATCAATTGTTTAGGTGTATTTGCAATATGGTCATCCCCACGTAAGACATGAGTAATCTTCATCATATGATCATCTACAGCTACAGCAAAGTTATATGTTGGCATACCATCACGTTTTTGAATGACATAGTCGCCACCGATATTATCTGATTCAAAGGTGATATCCCCTTTGACCATATCTTTGAACGCATATTCCGTATTACGTGGTACACGGAATCGGATCACTGGTTCAATCCCTTGCGCTTCTTTTTCTGCTTGTTCTTCTGGTGTTAGATTTGCACAAGTACCCGCGTAATGAGGCATTTCTCCACGTGCACGTTGTTCTTCACGAGTTGCTTCTAACTCTTCTTCTGTACAGTAACATTTGTATGCCCGATTACTTGCAAGAAGTTGATCAATCAAAGGCTGATAAATTTCTTTTCTTTCAGATTGACGATAAGGACCATATTCTCCAGGATTTTCAGGAGATTCATCCCAATCGATACCTAACCAAGCCAAATTTTCCAATTGGCTCTTTTCACCATCTTCAATGTTTCGTTTTTGGTCTGTGTCCTCAATACGAATAATAAAGTCTCCATCGTTGTGGCGAGCAAATAGATAATTGAACAATGCTGTTCGAGCATTCCCAATATGTAAGTGCCCAGTTGGACTTGGTGCATAGCGTACGCGTACTTTCGTCATTTTCTTCCTCTTCTTTCAAACTAGACTTTAAAATATGAGACAAAACACGAAAAACATGTTCTGTTTTACATCCTCATATTTCTTAAAGGCTTTTTCATTAAAATGAAAGCCACTCAGCACAAATTTTACCTTTAATATGGGAAATAGTAAAGCCAACTGGTTGAATTTCCTTACCAGTTGGCTACTTTTTATACTCATATTCCGATTTTTCTTTCGTTAAGCATGTTTACTTTTTTCAGTTTCTTTTTTATTGTCTTTATTATCGATCCCACGACCTGCATGGGCTGGTTTTGCAAAAATCATCCGCCCGGCAGCTGTTTGTAAGGCACTTGTAACAACCACTTCGATATGTTCGTTCATATAATGCTGTCCATCTTCCACGACCACCATGGTGCCATCATCGAGATAAGCAACCCCTTGTTGACGTTCTGTTCCTGCTTTTACGACTAAAACATTCATGTTTTCACCTGGAATAACTACCGGTTTTACTGCATTCGCTAAAGCATTGATATTCAACACTGGTACATTTTGAAACTCTGAGACTTTATTTAAGTTATAATCATTTGTCACGATGACACCATCTAAAAGTTTCGCTAATTTGATCAATTTGCTGTCCACTTCAGTGATATCTTCAAAATCACCGTCATACATTTCAACAGAGATTCCTTCTTCTTTTTGCAAAGCATTGAGGATATCCAGCCCGCGGCGTCCGCGAACACGTTTTAGGCTATCGCCAGAATCAGCAATATACTGTAATTCATAAAGCACAAAATTCGGAATCATCAGTGTGCCTTCTAAAAAACCAGTTTTGGTGATGTCATAGATTCGTCCATCAATAATCACGCTAGTATCTAAGATCTTGTATTTATGAAAGTTCTCGCCTAATTTTCGTTCCAGTATTTGGCTCTCCACTTGACTAGGTGTTTCTTGTTCCACTTTCTTGTTTCTTGAACCAAAGATTTTTTTCCATTCATCGATTCGAGTGGTTCCCATCCTGAATCCTAAATAGCCTAAAATAACCATTAATAAGATGGGAAGAACACTATTTACAAACGGAATTTTCAAATTATATAGTGGCGTTGAAATAATTACACCTAAAGTTAGCCCGATAATCCCACCAATTGCACCAAACAATAGGTAAGTTAAACTAACCTCACTTAATTTTTCCTCAATTTGCTTGATAACCGCTGAGATATGTTTTGCCAATAGCAAAGACAATAAAAAGAAAATAAGTGCACCTAACAGGCTATTGGTAAATGTATTATTCAGCCATCCATTTGTTTGCTGACCAATTGTCTGCCAAGCCATTGGTAAAAAAGAAATACCTAAGCTGGCACCGACAATAATCATCAGCAAGGTGATGACACGTTTTTGCATACTCTTTCCTCCATTTCTTTAATTTTACTATTTTTAACGAAAGACACGTTTTAACGTTTCCGCCAAGGTAGCGACACCTACGACTTCAATGCCAGTCGGAGGATTCCACCCTCCTAGATTGTTCTTTGGCAAATAAACTTTTGTGAAACCCAGCTTTTGTACTTCTTTGACACGCTGTTCAATATGACTGACACGGCGAATTTCGCCCGTCAACCCGATTTCGCCAATAAAACATTCTGTCGGTTGTGTCCCTTTTTCTTTGTAACTGGAAGCAATACTCACAGCAATTGCTAAATCAATGGCTGGTTCATTTAATTTTACCCCACCTGCTGCTTTTAAGTAAGCATCTTGATTCTGCAACAGTAAGCCTGCTCGTTTTTCGAGAACTGCCATGATCAATGATACTCGGTTAAAATCTAAGCCAGTAGTGGTTCGTTTAGCATTTCCATACATTGTTGGTGTTACCAGTGCTTGGATTTCCACTAAAATTGGGCGGGTACCTTCCATCGCCACAACAATCGCTGAGCCTGTTGCTCCTTCTAATCGTTCTTCCAAAAAGATTTGGGAAGGATTCGCAACTTCTTCTAATCCATGTTCATGCATTTCAAATATACCAATTTCATTTGTTGAACCAAATCGATTCTTTACTGCTCTCAAAATACGAAAACTATGATGCTGTTCTCCTTCAAAATACAAAACAGTATCAACCATATGTTCAAGCATACGTGGACCCGCAATCGAGCCTTCTTTCGTTACATGTCCTACGATAAAAATCGCAATCCCATTTGTTTTCGCTATTTTCAACAACTCAGCGGTCGTTTCTCTCACTTGACTGACACTCCCTGCTACACTCGTAATATCAGGTTGTGCCATCGTTTGAATCGAATCAATGATCACATAATCTGGTGAAATCTGTTCGATGGCACGGCTAATTTCATTCATATCAGTTTCAGCATATAAGTAAAATTCTGTATTGATTGAGCCCAAACGCTCGGCACGTAATTTAATTTGTTCTGCACTTTCTTCTCCAGAAACATATAATACTTTCCCGCCGATATCAGCTAATTGTTGGGATACTTGTAAAAGTAATGTGGATTTACCGATGCCTGGATCGCCACCAATCAAAATCATTGACCCCGGAACTACGCCCCCGCCCAAAACTCGATTCAATTCATCTAATTTTGTTTTGACTCGTGGTTCCTTTTTAGGAATCACTTCTGCAATTTTCGTTGGTTTGGCTTTTTCTCCAGTCAAACTTGTTCGTGTTCTACGGTCAGTCGTATCTTGCTCGATTTCCTCGACCATCGTGTTCCATTTCCCGCAATTTGGGCAACGCCCTAAGAATTTAGGCGAAACATAACCACAATTTTGGCAAACAAACTGGACTTTCGCTTTTTTTGCCATTGTCCCGCCTCCTTTAAATAATTATTTTTGAATTAAATAAACCTTGAATGGTTATACATCTGATGAACCAAAGCCGCCTTTACGGGCCTGTTCTGTTTGGTCTTGATCTGCTTTTAAGAATGGCAAGAAAATTCCTTGTCCAATTCGCTCACCTTTTTTGATGACAACATCCTTCAAACCAAAATTAGTAAATTGGAACATGATATGCCCTTCATTTGCATCATTATTATAGTAATCACTATCAATGACACCTACTCCATTACTTAAAACTAAAAAACGCTTCAACGGATTACTTGAACGATTGGCTAACTGTAAAAATTCATCTTCTCCCATATAGGCTTTGATTCCAGTAGGAACAAGAACTGGTTTTAATTTTTTCTCGTCGACTGTTGTTTCTTCATTTTTCAATACCTCTGAAAGAGCTGTTATCCCTTGTTTTAATCCAGCTTTCCAAATACTTGGAATAACAATCTCTTCTGCCGCTTCAAAATCATATCCAGCAGCATGATGAGTTGCTCGTTGAGGTAATTGTATCTTTTGTTGTGCATATGTTGAAATAACTTCAAATCCTCTTTTTCTCACCGAATTTCCTCCCAAAATAGACTATATTTATTTTACCATATTCATGATACCAAAAGGACGACTTAAAAAATTCTTCATTAATTTATGTTAAGATGAATAAAATACTGCTGTCATAAAAAAATAAATTTTATACATGACTTTATGGTGTAAAACAAGTAGAATAGAACGAAATCAAAACGTGTATTTAGTTAGAGGTGTCACATGCGAAAAGAAGTTACAAAAGCCAAACGAATTGTTATTAAAGTGGGAACGAGTACTTTAATCTATCCCAATGGAAACATCAACCTCGCTGCGATTGATCAGCTTGCCTTTGTCTTGTCTGATCTTCGGAATCAAGGGAAAGAAGTCGTATTAGTTTCATCCGGCGCTGTTGGTGTCGGGATGCACAAAATGAATCAAGCTACACGCCCCACAACGATCCCGGAACAACAAGCAATCGCTGCGATCGGACAGGCAGAATTGATGAACATTTATAATCAACGTTTCAGTGTTTACAATCAGCAAACAGCTCAAATCCTCGTTACTCGGGATGTGATCGATTTTCCTCAAAGTCGAGTCAATGTGATCAACACACTTGAACAGTTATTAGCAATGGGAACCATCCCGATCGTTAATGAAAATGATACTGTAGCAGTCGATGAACTTGAACATACAACGAAATTTGGTGATAATGATCAACTATCTGCGATCGTTACAAAATTGATCACAGCAGATTTATTAATTGTTTTATCTGATATTGACGGATTTTATTCCGCCGATCCTTCAAAAAATCCAGACGCAAAGATGTATCAAACCGTTTCGGTCATTGACGAGTGTTTAATGGCACAAGCGGGTGGTGCTGGCAGCACCTTTGGAACAGGAGGAATGTCTAGTAAGTTACAAGCAGCATTACGTATTTTTGAAGCCAACAGTACAATGATCCTGGCAAACGGAAAAAATCCTACCATTATCTTCGATCTTTTAGCCGGTAAAGAACTTGGAACCTTATTTAAGGAGGAACACGTATGACTGATTTAAATCAACTTGGAAAAAATGCAAAACAAAGCGCCCAAACTCTTGCTTTGATGAGTACAGAACAGAAAAATGACCTTCTCAAACAGATGGCATTGATGCTCAAAAAAAATCAAGGAGCGATACTTGAAGCCAATCAGAAAGATTTAGAGCAAGCAACCGAAAATCAGATGAGCGAAACGATGCTTGACCGCTTACGATTAACGCCTGAGCGTATCCATGATATGGCTGAAGAAATCAGTAAAATCGCTTCATTAGAGGATCCAATTGGAAAAGTAGAACAAATGTGGAAGAATGCTGATGGGTTACTGATTGGAAAAAAACGTGTCCCACTTGGTGTCATCGGAATCATTTATGAATCTAGACCGAATGTGACGACTGATGCAGCCAGCTTGGCTTTTAAATCAGGAAATGCCGTTATTCTTAGAGGCGGAAAGGAAGCTTTCTTTTCCAATCAATTATTAGTGAAGCTTCTGCAACAAACGTTAACTGATGCTGGCCTGTCTCCTTACGCTGTTCAATTTGTGGACGATACATCTCATGAAACGGCTGCTGAATTAATGAAATTAACAGAGTACTTAGATGTGTTGATTCCTCGAGGCGGCGCAAATTTGATCAGAAGAGTGAAGGAACAAGCCACAGTCCCAATCATTGAGACTGGCACTGGTAACAATCATATTTATATCGATAAAGATGCTCAGTTGACCATGGCAACGAATATCATCGTCAATGCAAAAGCTTCTCGTCCATCTGTTTGTAATGCTGCAGAAACATTGTTGATCCATTCAGAGATCGCCCCTTTCTTTTTACCTGTTATTGAAAAAGCATTAGTAGAACATGGGGTTTCTCTACGTGCAGATACGCGTGCCATGGAATATTTAGAAACTGCAACCCTTGCAGAAAAAGCTGATTGGGATACGGAATATCTAGACTATATTCTGGCTGTGAAAGTCGTTGATTCTTTAGATGAAGCGATCGACCATATCAATCGCCATAATACAAAACATTCTGAAGCCATCGTTACGGATAGTTACCAAGCAAGCCAACGTTTCTTGAACGAAGTGGACGCCGCTGCGGTTTATGTGAATGCCTCAACTCGTTTTACTGACGGAGCTGTTTTTGGTTTTGGTGCTGAAATCGGTATTTCTACTCAGAAATTACATGCTCGAGGTCCGATGGGATTGAATGAACTGACCTCTACGAAATATATCATTTACGGCGAAGGTCAAATCCGCTAAAATGTTTCACACGAAACATTTTAGTCTTCACAATAAAAATATGACAAAATTTTTCTTTATTTTTTGATTCTTGAAAAGTTTTTTAGTTAGAAAGGTTACTTTTATGTTCGAAATTTTCACGATATTTTTAGTATACTTGATTTCTTTAAACATCGCTGCCTTTATAGGAGTGATGATTTTAGCCACTTTTTTCCAAATAAAAAAAAGAAATTTTAATCCCACTCAGGAAAAATGGCAAGTTTATCTTCAAAAAATTGGTCCTAAAGGCATTGTTCAAAGGCTACATGTTAGTTATATGCTCGCTTTAGGCATTTTAGCTGTGATCAATTACAATCTAGCGTTCCACCATTCGATTGCTTATACGATCACTTTATTGATTGCCGGGATTTTCCATTTGTCTTTCAAATATCAATTAAACAAAAATAACTTACCCAAGCGCTTTAACTAGAATGCCTCATAACTACAATGATTGAAATAAGCTATTATCGACTAAAAGAAACGCATTTAGCGTAACTTTAAGTCGATAATAGCTTATTTTAGCCAAGATGATCTTCATTATCGTTAGAAAAAATAGCAAACCCATCGAATGTCTCACCATCATAATATCTTAACAATTCTTCTGTCGACAGATTCATTGTTTTTTCTTTTTCTATTTCCATATCTGTAAGTAGTTGTTCACGATAGGCTTGATACATACTCGCTAGTTTCTGGTGCATGATTTTTCGAGATTCTCCTGTCGCATTGATTACAGGCAGCTCTTTTAGATAACCACCATAAACGGGTCGATCATCCACCAACTCGATGGGAAGTTCAACCAACGTGATACCTACTTCTTTGAAATATTCTTCAATCATCGCTTTTCCTCACTTTTTACTGGCTGTGTCTTATTCTCATCATAACATGATTTATGACAAAAACAGTGTATTCATTGACCTTTTTCGTTGAAACACATGTTAAAAATAAATCCTCTCACGATACCAGTTACCAGAACTGTAGATCGAACGTCACAAATAACAGAAAAAAAACCTTGAAACACAGTATGTGAAATTCAAGGTTTTATTGATTCATCATTAACTATTTTTTCGGTTTTTATTCTTTCTTTCAAAACCTCATTTTTATTGATCTTCATCTGTTACAAAATAATTTTGATGATGAATAATACAAAAGACACTAATTACGACAATGATCGCAGCAAAATAAAAAGCATAACTTTCACCTAGTTTTTCGCCAATGATCCCTGCAATAAATGGCGCTAATGCCCCACCAAAGAAACGAACAAAGCTATAACTTGAAGAAGCCACATTTCTTGGTAAACCTGGTATCTCCATAGCAATCGTTGTCAATAATGTATTGATGATCCCCTGGAAAAAACCTGAAAGTACAATGCTGATTGGCACTAAAATTTGGATAGTTGAACCGGCACCTAGTAACGCCAAACAAATAATAAAGAAAACAAACGCTGCTAAAATCGTTCGGTAAGTAGTGAATTTTTGTTCTAGTACTGGTGCGACAAAAATCGAAGCAATTGCTAATAAAACGCCCCAACCAAAGAAAACAAAACCGACCTCTAATTCACTATACCCCACTAATAAGAATGGTGCATAGGCAAGTAACGTAAAGAAACCAAAATTATATAATAAGGCAATCAAACCAATTGAACGCAATTTGTGATTACTTAATGCCTTGACCCCTTCCCAAAAACCAACCTTCCTTTGTGGTTTTCCTGCCTCTGGAAGAAGGATTGCCAATGCTAAAAAGCCAATAAACATCAACGTAGCTACTCCATAAAAAGGATACCGCCACGAGCCACTTCCTAGTATACCACCAACTAATGGTCCAACAGCCATCCCACAGCCTAGTGCTGCTTCATACATCATAATAGCTTTTTCAGTGTTCCCCACTAAAATACTTACAATAGTCGCAAGTGCTGTTGAAACAAATAAAGCATTCCCTACACCCCAACCAGCACGCAATCCGATCAATGTACCAATATCATTGGATAATCCACCTAAGCCAGCAAATACAACAATAATAACCAAACCTGCCATCAATGTTTTTTTCAAACCAATTCGACTCGATAAAAAACCTGTAAACAACATCACTACTCCCGTTACCAACATGTAGCTCGTAAATAATAATGTCGTTTGGGCAGGTGTTGCATCTAATTGAGCAGCAATCGTTTTTAAAATGGGATCTACTAAGCCGACTCCCATAAATGCAAACATACAAGTCGCAGCGACTACTAACGCTGAATTCTTTCCTTTACTTTGTTCCTGTCCTTTCTCTGTTAGTTCTTCTTTGATTTCTATTTGATTCTCCAAATTCCCCATTCCTTTCTCTATCTAGCATCATACATGATTTATTTTACATGTCAATATGCACATGTAAAAACAAAAATAAAAAATATGCTATAATAAGAGAAAATCAGTCAGGAGGTATCGTATGAATACTTTAGCCTATATCTTATTATGCGTTCTTTTGTCTAAACCTCGTTCCGGTTATGAACTAAAACAATTAATCACCATTTTCTGGGAAGCTCACCACAGTCAGATTTACACGACACTGGCTAAATTAGACCAGAAAGGTTATATTTCTGTCATGGAAATCGAAGAACATTCGCAGAAAAAAATTTATACCCTTACCAATGAAGGAAAAGCGATCGTAGAAGAATGGATCAAAGAAGAGACCCCTGCTCCTACTCAAAAAGATGAATTTTTAGCCAAACTGTACGCTTTTTCTACCTTAGATAAAACAACAGCGACGGGTCTTTTATTTACAAGAGAACAACAATTAAACAAAATCATGCAAAAAAACCAATCAAAACTAGCAGATCTTTCAGTAAATAAAAAAGAAGAATTTGGACGTTATGTCGTTATTCAACGAAGAATTTTACTTTGCCAGCAAGAACTACAATGGTGTACACAGGTTCGTGAAATGATGCAAACATTTTTTGATTAATTGTTCTTAAAAAAAAGAGCATGTGACTGAAGTAGCTCATTCAAAAAATAAACGAAACTTCCTAATAAGCGTATACGCAATTTTAGGCAAGTTCTTTTATCTCTTGATGCTATACAAGTCGCATCCTCTTTTTTTATAATCTAAAAGATCTTTTTAGTTTTGGATCGTGCTTAATACCAATCGAGAGATGGGACCTACGATTAGTAATTGCAAAGGCAATGCAACAATCACATTCATTTTCCATGCAGTAAGGTACGCTGAAAGTAATTGGTCAGGTATTCCCTGCTCAATCACAACACCAAACAACGACATACAGGTAACCATTCCTAAGACCATCAGACAAGAAATCGTTACGATCATTTGAAATTTACTTTCTGAATTTACTGGCAACTTGAAAGCTATTTTTTTCGCAATCACACCAACAATAAAGACATCTAGAATAAAAGCCACGATGAATCCTGGAACTAAACCAATCAATAGATTTGAAAAATATAAATCCCCATGAAGCCAGAGATTATACACACTCATTCCTAAGACCATGAGAAAACACATTAGTGATGTAAAAATAATTCCTTCTTTTTTGTTTGTAGGCAACTATACCACTCCTTTAAATTTGTCACGAAAAGTATCGTAGCATATTTCTCATTTTCTCGTAAGTGTTTTTTTTATTACATTCAAAAAAGTCAATCTTCTACTTATCACTTAAATGCAAAAAAAGAGCCTGATCCCAGACTCTTTAAATAGGTGTGAAAACGAATAAACAGTGTTCAACCAGCTACTCTTTGAAATAAGTCCGAATTTTTCAAACCAAAAAACTGGTTCCAAAAAATCTTTCTTAAGGTTATCAGAGCTAAACGATGCTTCACGACCTTTTGTTCACGGTTTTCACTGACTAAATTTTCAGCAATAAACTCAATAAGAAACAGTAAGCAGGTAAGTGTCAACCGTAAAAACCTTATTTTTATACTTCTTGTCACTTGCGAGAATTTACCCTTGTTTCATAAAATTAATAACGTTGTCTCAACCGCTTTTTACAACTAGTGATTCAACAATTCTTCTAGTCCATCTTTTAAAGAGACAAGTGGATGTCCCAAAGCTTGTTCAAAATCTTTTGAGGAAACATCGAGTTGATTATTCTTGATATCTTTTTGAATAGCTGCAAACATTTGTGCAGCAGATTCAGGATAACCAGCCTCCTCTAAATTTTTGATGAACTCATGATCATTGGTAGCCACGATATCAATAGGTTTGCCTGTCACTTCTTTTAATTCTTTAGCTAGTTCTTTATACGTAATCGGTTGACCCGATAATTCAAGAACTTCTGGAAAGTTCAAGTTCGCTAGTGCTTTTGCTGCAACTTCGGCATATTCTCGTTTTAATGCCCAGCCAGTTTTACCTTCACCTGCTGAATAAATAAAGCGCCCATTCTTTAAGGCAAGTTCAATGAGTGGCCATTCATTTTCTAAGTACCAATTATTACGTAAAAAAGTATGTGCGATTCCAGAATCAGCAATTACTTTCTCTGTAAACTGATGATCTGGCGCTAGAATACTGGTCGAGTGATCGGCATCAGCAAAACTAGTATAAGCAATGTAAGAAACACCAGTTGCTTTTGCGGCCTTCACAACATTTTCATGCTCAGCTTGCCGATTACCAGGTGCACCAGACACAAACAACAAGCGATCAATTCCCTGTAAGGCATTTTTCATAGAAGAATAATCAGCATAATCTCCGAAACGGACATTCCAACCCTTTTCTTCAAGTGTTTTCCCCTTTTCTTCATTCCGCGCCAACACATAGATATTTTCCTGAGGAACGAGCTGTTTTAAGTACTCCATAGCATAGTTACCAAAACCACCAGTTGCTCCAGTAATGAGATAATTCATTCTAACCACTCCTTTTTTCACATTGATAAATTTTTTAAATAAAACCTGTACATTTTTAAGTTACAACATTATCTTAAAGAGTATGTTAAAATAAGTCAAGAATAAACGTCGAAAGGAATGGGATAGTATGAAATATTCTTTACAATTGAGCGATGCGATCCACATCTTAGCCTACATAGCAATTTTTCAAGATAGCGATATGTTATCTAGTGAGATGATTGCGAAAAGTATTGAAACCAGTGCAGCTAATGTCCGTAAAATCATGAGCCGACTAAAAAAAGCGAATTTGATTATTACGCAAGTCGGAAAAGCTGCACCTTCTTTAGCTCGTTCTCCTGAAAAAATTTCACTTTTAGATATTTATAAAAGTATTGAAGGAAATACTAATCTCATTCAAGTGGATCCGAAAACAAACCCAAATTGTATCGTTGGTGCGAATATTCAAGAAACATTGACGGCAAGCTATACCCAACTCCAAGCAAAAGTAGAGGAAGAAATGTCACATATCACGTTAGACTCTTTGATACACAAAATTGCTGTATTAGAAATTGAAAAACGCCCTCACAATCACGAAAGAATAAAAAAATTTCTTTAAACAACAATTGGTAATTATTTTACTATAAAAAATATACCTAAAAATAGCCATTTATATTAAAATTAAATAACTTACGTATCAACAAAAAAATACTGTTTTTCATTCATTTATCCGTTAAACTTATTAAGTAAGAATTAATATAAAGGAGGAGATTAGGTGAACAACTGGAAAGAATATTTTTTAGAAACTACAATAGATTTAGGATACTCCTATTTTATTGGGGAACAGGTAAAAAACTTTAAGGTTAAGCAAAAACAGATTATTGCCAACATTACTAGTAATGAAAACTATCATGCAATCATTGACCTCGTTGACCACTTTTATTTAGAAAAAATGGTTTGTAGCTGCCCCTGCTTATCGAACGATCATTGTCCCCATTTAGTAGCCGTTTTATTCGAATACAATAAATACTTACAAAAGAAAGATGCAAATAACAGCGCATATTTGGTTTCCTACGCGGAAGATTCACAAATCCGTCCTTTTTTAAAGATGATTTTAAAGGAAAATGACCACTTAGCAAAACGTTTTCAACAATATATTTATTCAGATGCTTCTTTTGATATTAATAAATATCAAGCATACTATGAGAAACAATCTGCTTCCTCGTTGAAGAAAGAACCCGCAGACAAAAAAAGAGGATTGAAAAAAAAGAAACAAATTTTATCTGTTAAACAAATGGAGTACTTAAACTATTCCAAGCAAAAAATTCAACATACTATCCAAGAAAACTGGCACTCCCCTACTATCAGGACACAATATGTTAATTACTTACTTAAAAATAGAATATACAAAGAAGCAGAAAAAGTATTACAGGAGAGTCTGCTTTTGGATCGTCAATCTCCTGATCTCGTTCAACTTCATCGTTATTCTCTAAAAAAACTCTATTATAAATTAGGAAAAAAAGAAGCATACATAAATCAAGTTTTTAAGTTATTGATTGAGAATGATGCATTAGATATGAATCTAGTTCACCAATTGAAAAAAACTTGTTCAAAAGATGAATGGATATCGTTGCGAAACCGTTTGTTCCAAGAATTACATAATCATCAAGACATTGGCTTACTTTATTCACAGGAAAAATGCTATGATCTATTATTGAATCGTGTGTTAGAGACCTCTGGAATCAAAGAAGCTAATCGTTATTTCAATATTTTAAAAAAACAGACTCCCGAAGCACTATTACAGAAATATGAATATGAATTGCGGAAAATAGCCCACACTATGACTACTCGGAATCATTATCATAAACTGGTGAGATATATTGAAGAAATGGCTACTTTACCAAACAGCATGATCTCAGTTCAATTGTTGATCAAAGAATTAAAAGAAAAATACCCGCGAAAAAAAGCAATGATCCAAGAATTAAAATTACTCGAAAAAAAAATGTAACTATTTATTATGCCAACGTTATTTACGAGTGATCCTGAGTTTTTTGCCAAAGACAGAAAAAAACGCTTTAAACTTCAATAATAAGAAGAAGTTTTCAAAAAAATTACCGTTAAGAGTCTGGGACAAAAAAGGACTTCCCAGACTCTTTTAGGTGTAAAAATGAATAAATGGTGAGCATACCTTCTTACCAAATAGACATTCCAGAATTAATTCCTCGAAATCGCATGAATTTTCGAACACTTGAGAAGCTATTACAAAAAATTCTTCCTTCTGTTGTTGGAGCTAACCCTTGCACCCGTGCCCTCTTGTTCGGGTACATTATTTTTAGAGCGGTATCATTTTTACCCTCACTCTTCTTCGACAGGAACTACTATGATTTCCAACTTTCCATCCTTTAAACTGTAAAAACTATTTTTATTATTTGGGTTATTTTCTCTTGTAAATGTAAAATCATCAACAAATCCTTGAGTTTGGAGACTCCCATCAAAAAGGATCTGAGAAACATTTTCTTTTACTATTTGAGTCATTCCACCATAAAAGTTGCCAGTTTTCGCTAACAGATCAATAAAAATGAATTGAAAACACGAATTTCCTCTATTTAATAACTTGCCCACTTCTCCCGAGAGTAACCCCATTTCTTCCACGAAATCAGCCAGTCCATTAAGAACCACGATTTTTCTCGTTTTTGGCATGAACCACAGTTCATCCCAGAAATGAGTAAATTTCTCACTTCGTTTTGCGACATCATGCAAGCTAAAATACGAAGTCACTTCGTTTTTTATTTGCTCCAATGTTCCAGAAACATCGATTAAAATAACATTTTCTTCCACATCCATCATTTGTGATAGCCACCATGAAAACATCCTCTGCAATTTTACATTGGAAGTAAAAAATAAACCTAGCTGCTTTCCAAGAAAAAATGCAAATGATTCCACCTCAACTGTTTGCTTATTCAAACCTAGATACACCAAGTCTTTTTCTTTATTGCGCACAAACTGACTGAAAATTTTTGGCGTTAACCGTTCGGGCACCATCAGGATTTTTTCAGGACGTTTTCCTACCCAGTCTTGATCTATATTTGTTATTTCTTCTGCCATTTTTTCGAATATTTCTGATTCATTTTGACCATTAGTGGGTAAATAAAATTGTAATATCGTTGGTCGGTCAAGCATCACTTGCCCTCTTCCTTTAATAGGCAACGCAACAATCGCTTCTCTTCCCAGCACTTGTTTGATTTCACTTTCATCATGTAAATACATAAACAGCTTTGTTGCAAATTGACTCATCATATTTAGGCGAATACTCCCGACACGATTTGCAGATAGAATAAGATAAATCCCTAAACTTGCACCATCTCTTAGTAAATGCACGATTGTTTCATCGATGGAATCTTTTCGTTTATCCTCTATCCCCAAACTCTCGTAGCTATCTAATATAATAAAAATGATCGGTAATTGGATGCTCGTTTTTTCTTGGTATTGGTAGAGATTTGTGGCACCCTTTTCTTTAAACAGTTGTTTTCTCTCCGCCAATGATCGATTGATTCTCACAAACATTTTTTGTCTTTTTTCTTCTTCTTCTAAAGTGACGATGTCAACGACATGTGGCAACTTCTTCAACGGTAAAAGGCCATTAGTACCAAAATCAACTAGATGAAACCATACTTGATTTGGAGTATTTTGTCTTGCAAGACTTAAAACAATTGTTTGTAGTAACGTAGATTTTCCATATCCAGAACTAGCGAATACAACGGTATGACTACTTTTCTCGCAATCATAGTAATAATGACTTTGCTTTTGCTCGTGAGGTACATCTAACAAGCCTATGGGAACCTTTAATGTATTCCGTTCATTTCCTTTAAAGACAGGCATTACTAACCACGTTGGTAATTCTGGTAACCAAGGTTGTGATGGTTGGCTGAATGTTGATTGTTGAAAAGTTTGTACAATCAACCTTCTGACTGCCTCATATTGCGTAACTATACTGCCCGCTGCTTTCCTCGAATCTTTTTCTGTAGGAGCAAAGAGGACCTCCTTTTGACCAAATTCATTCACAACAACGATCCGTTCATCTTCAAGAGATTGGTTTGGTGCGTAGGGTGCTTTTGTATAACCACTTTGGAACAATTCATAGACGTCATTTTCTCCTACCTTAAGATAACCCCTCCCTGGTCTTGACACATAAGCTGCATCTGTTGTTTGTAAAAGTTCCTTTGAGTCTTGAACACTTGCCATTTTCAATGCCACTTTACTTTTACTATTCGCCTCGATTTGGTCGTTGACTACTCCGGCTGGTTTTTGGGTAGCTAAAATTAAATGGACGCCAAGTGAACGACCAATCCGCGCTACTGAAGTCAGCTCCTCCAAAAATTCTGGCACATTGACTTTTAATTCGGCAAACTCATCGGATACTAGAAAAAGATGAGGCAGCGGCTGATCAGGGTACGCAGAAACGTTCCTTTGTTTTCGTTGTTTGTATAACTGCATATACTCATTGATGTTGTTTACTTCATAGGTCGCAAGTAACCTTTGTCGCTTTTCCAGCTCCGCTTTGATACTGATCAATGCACGGGACGTACCAACTCGGTCTAAATTAGTGATCGCACCCATAAAATGTGGCAACTTACTTACTGTTTGTGCGAGGCCACCACCTTTCCAATCAATCACTAGAATCCCTACATCTTCAGGAGAAAAATTGATGGCTAATCCCACTAAATAAGTAATCAGAAATTCTGACTTCCCTGAACCAGTCGTGCCACCAATTAAAGCATGAGGTCCATGTGCCTGTTCATGGAGATCCCAGTAGATCCCCTGATTTTTTCTCTGCCAGCCGATCAATGAACGCAATGTCTTACTTGGCTCTGCGTTCAACCAGCGCTTAGAAATCATTAACTCCTCAACAGTCTGAACTTGATATTGCTCTAATAAATTGATTTTTTCTGGCAGATTTTGATTTTCAATTTCTTCATGGAATAAGTTAGCTAAGCGAAAAATTGCTTGTTCAAGTGGATAACTAGTTGGTAAACGATTAGGTGTAAATGGTTGATTAATGTGTTGTTCTTTATGATTGATCAGCATAGCAATATCTTGACTTTGATACGCTATTAACGTCGTTACAGTTTCAGGCAACTGATCGATAGATTCCTTCGCCCAAATAACTACGACACCATACCGATTTAATTCTTCCGTTAAAAACTCTCTGATTTCATGCTCCCACAAGCCTTCTTCTGTGATAATTGAAAAAACATAAGTTGGTTTAAAAGCTATCTTCTGATAATCAGCATGTTGTAGTTGCTGCTTCCTTTTAGAAAGGATCTTATAAAATGCACTCAAAACCAACTCTCGATTTTTTAAATTGAATAGGAGCCCTCTTTGTTTAAGTGGAAAGGATCGCAACGTATGATGTGGTAACCAACGCCAATTTTTCCATGTTTTTTCATATTCTTTTTCTTGAAGAAGAGTGATAAACTCAACCTCTTGGTAAGAGTGCAAGACAGAAATTTGAAATAGTAAAGATTGAAGAGCTTCCTGCAAAACATTCGATGGACCGACAAGCCCCACTGACTGAGTTGCAAACGAAATCGCAATAGGTGCGTTCTTTAATTTTTGATAAGGACGAATAAAATCGGATAGAACTTCATCGTTCCATTGATCCTCATCCAAATGAGAACTAACAATTTTAAAACTGGATGGACGTTCGCCTATTCCTAAGCGAACGGTTAAAAAATCTTTATCCTTTGGTCGACGTTCATAGATTCTTGGATGACATTCCTTTGTCATTCGTGCTAATTGATTATTAGAAGGATACATGTACTGTAAAACTTCTTTTTGTCTTTGCTGTAACCTGTTTAATTCAAAAGCTTTTTTGATTCTATATTGTTGGATAGTTATTTTTTGTTCACTTTTTTTTCGTTTTATTTTCTTTTTATTTAATAAATAATTGATAGTAGAGATACTGGACGTCAATAAATTAAGTCCATACATACCTAGTATCAGAAGAAGGTTTCGATTGCTAAAAAACAGAAACATTCCGCTTAAGATAAATATGCCTAAAGAGGGGAGAACCAATTTAAAAAAGGATTGTTTCTCCTGAGCTGCTTCGTGTCTCGGTAATCGAACCTCCACTTGTACTTTTGGCTCTTCCAGATAGATTCTAGGGCTTCTTCTAAAAAAGGGGAAGTGCTTAGGATATTCAGGTATATAAGGGACTTCAGAAAGTACCCATGGATTTAATTGGATCGCTTGACCTAAACCGATGATCTGCCACTGCTTTTCCCGCCTTTCGATAATCCACTGATCCACTACGATCTGATCACCTACTTGGAAAGTAAATACACCTTTTGTTACAAGTAGCTGGTTATAATAAACGGGTGCTTTACTAGGATATATACTCAATTGATAGTTATTATCCTGATAATCTATCGCAATCATTGCATCTGATTCAATCATCAAGGCAGAGGTTGTTGCACATGAAATATCAATCAATTGCTTCGGTGGATCGATCCACTTTCTCTGCAATGTTTCATGCTTTAATATCAGAAACCTCGGATCATCTTTGATCGAAGAGTCTGAAAAATTTATATGCTGTTTGATATAACAGATTTTTTTGCCGGCGATCACCAGCTCTTTATCATTTTGAGTAAATACTTCATGAATAAACATCTCCCCAAAATAAAAGAGATCAAAAAGGATGGAAAGACTGATATTCATCTGATTTTCGGTGCATAGTGTCTTATTTTGTGGGATTTTCAGATTTATTCTCTCCTGGCTTTTTGCTATATTGACTAATTTTTTCTTGATAGTTTTTTAGTAATTTTTGCTTTTTTTCACCACTCATTTGATCGTTCATTTTTACTGTCAGATATAACTTAGTATAGACATGCAAAAGATACTGCTCATCTCCAATGTTTTGAGCGATATCCAATGCCTGTTGGAGATTATTTCTGTCAATGTAAATCCAATAAAGCAAACGATTCTCACTTGACTCTTGAGATAATTGATTTAAAATAGCTGTTTTTTCTAATGAAGTTAAATGATCTAATTGAATGACACTAACAGCCACTATATATTTGATACTTTGAGAAAACAAACTGGGGGATACATCTGCTAAAGCCGTTAAAACACCTGCATAATCCTTGGCTATATATTTTGCTTGTGCATCCACGCTCCGTTCTATCTGTGGTAATTGATAAAACGCATAATTTCCTGTTAATAAAGCAAAAAGGATGGTTGACAAGCTGAATAAAAGGCTACCCCATTTAAAAATAAAGTAATTTTTCCTACTGACCACACGTAATTCTGTCGCTCGAATCTCCTTTTGTGTTTCGATTTGGTCGCTAATAATCTGATTGATTTCTGTTACATTTTTTGCTCCATGGAGCAATTTCGACAAGTCATCTGTTAATCCTTCACTTCCTCCATTTAAACTCTCATAACTCAAATTAGGATATAAGATAGCAAACACCAGTGCCCGATATTGCTTCAGAAAATCATTTTCAGTGACCGTATATGGAGCGATAACTTGCATAAACCCTCGATGTGCAAGAAAAATCTCTTCTCCAAACAGAAACAAATTATCGGGATGAAACAATGGTTGGATCGGTCCATTCATAAAATCACACAATTGATTGACTTTTTGGGCAAGCAATAATCGTTGGTAAAAATCTAATTTAATCAAAACCTGTGAGAAACACTTCATTTGACTTGTTTTTTTGTATTGAATAATTAATTTTTCTGTAGATAAATGGCTAACGTCACCTGCCAGTAAATTTCTTTTAGGTTTTAAAAAAAATGTATATTGTTCGATCTGATCCAGCGCATATTGATTCGCTTGTAGCTGAATTTCCACTCGTTCATCGGTTATTTTAATACCTTCTTTTTCAAATACATCCTTTTCGTTCTTCAATTACTTGTTGTCACCACCATTAAGAATACGTGGCTTGATTAACAGTTGGTCACCATGACTAATTGGATAATCTGATAAAAGAAATTCTTCATTCAATCGTATTGATTTATTTGTCACTTCTAAATCGAACGCAGCCGGTAGCACGATCGAAGAAACCTGAAGTGCGTTCACAAATAATTCCTTTAAGCGCCTAATGGTTATTTCCCTAGGTATTTGCAAGTCGATCGTTTGCTGTTCGATTTGCAAACAAATATCAATGACTATTCCCTGTTTCATTGAGTTACCCCTTTTTTCATGTATGGCTTATTTTTTACATTCAAAGTCAAGGAATCAAAACAAAAACCAAATGAAAATAGCTAAAAAACAACTGACATTTGCTGCTTTAATGGGTACAAGTCAAACGAAGATTGGTTTTTACTGATAAACGCTATAGCAACCCAAAATTCCGAGCATCTTGACGATCCCGTTCTGAGACGGTATTCGCATAGTTGTTGAGTTGCTCATAAATACTTTCAAATAATTGTGTCATTTGTTTAACGCTACCTTCTAACTGGTGATACTGATCAAGATATGCTTGAAAAGCTTGTCCTTTCCAATTATGAGCAATTTGCTGGTTCATCGTATTTACTTTTCGGATAGCCTCTTGTATTTGGAGCGCTGATTGCTGATAGATCTTCGCTTGTGATTTTAATTGATCAGGCGTAACTGCAATTGGTCCCATTCTTCCATCCTCCTAGCATTTAGTTGGTAAAACTATTACCTTGGTCATGAATAATATACGACAAGTTCTAAAATATTCCGCTAAATCTTTATTTTTATCTGAAAATTTTTCTCGCATAGAAAGACCTATGTAACAAAACAGTGATAAAAAGCCCGACAACCTTTTTGGTCTCGGGCTCATTGCTTTCAATTTTTTCAACTAATGATCGTTTGAAAACAACAATATTGAATTTATATTCGGTTCTTTAATAATCAGACGGTTCAATAGCTTTTGAGATAACTTTTGACCTCTTTTAAAAGCTGTACTTTTCGATAATGACTAACTTTATTCTTATTATCAAATAAAGAATAATGCTGTTTTCTCACGATATTTAATTGCTCACGATAAATAAACGCAGCACTGGCAAGTGCTTGACGACAATCTTCTGTAATAAGAGGAAACATTTCAAATGATTCTTCATATAAGTTTTCAGCCTGCTTAGCCAGTGATTCCCATAAAGCGACTAATTGTGTTTGGGCTTGCTTTTCTTTTAACATGGTAGTTGCCACCCCAAATCTAGTCATGTCTTCTTTTGTCAGGTAGATTCGCCCCATTTGATAATCTTCTCCAACATCTCGTAAAATATTCGTTAACTGCATCGCTTCTCCTAATTTTTTAGCTGGTACAACGATGTCAGCTGGGCGCTCAGTTAAAAGCGGAAGCAACATCAAACCTACACTACCTGCAACGTAATAACAATATTCTTCAAGATCTTTTCTTGTTTCTGGTTGCTTAAAATCAGCATCTTTTCGTTGACCAGTCAGCATATCAAAAAAAGGAGCGGTTACCATGGGGAAATTGTCAAAGACCACTGATAGCGCACGCCAGACTGGATCGTTGGGAACCTTTCCCTCATTAAAATCTAGCAATTGCCGTTCTAACTGCCTCAATCCCGCTTGATTGTTGTCACGATCAATCAAATCATCTGCACGACGGCAAAACGCATACACGGCATATACACTTTGAGCTTTTCGTTTAGGCAACTGTGAGAAAGCCAGGTAAAACGATTTTGAATTTTTTTTGATGATTGATTCACAATAGGCAAAATCTTTTTGGTATTCTTGAAAAGGATCATTGTTAATGGTTATCATCTCTCAACAGCTCCTCTACCGCTAATTTTGCGCTTTGCATAACAATTGGTACCCCTGCGCCAGGATGGGTACTACTCCCACAAAAATATAAATTTTCTGCTGCAGAAAATTTGTTATGCGGGCGGTAATAATTACTTTGTTTCAATGTCGGTTTTAAGCCAAAAGTCGCTCCATTATAAGCATTGAAACGTTCAGAAAAATCTTTGGGCGTGATCAATGTTTCGGATACGATATGCTCATCGATATCCTTAAAAATCGTCTTTTCTTTGAGCAATCGGATGATTTTTTGGCGATAGGCTTGCATCGTTTGTTCCGTCCACTTCTCATATTTTGACAATTCTGGCACTGGTACTAAGACATATAAGCCTTCCTGACCCTCAGGTGCAAGCGAATCATCCATCAATGACGGTCGGTACAAATAAAAAGATGGATCATCTGGTAACTTTCCTCGTTCAAAGAGATCATCAACATTTTGTTTAAAGTCTTCTGCAAAATAAATACTATGCAAGTGTTCCTCTGGGTATTTCTTGTCTAAGCCAAGATACATCAAAAAACAAGAACATGAATATTCAAATTTAGCGATTTTTTTATTTGTATACTTTCCCCGTTTTCTTTCATCAGGAATTAATTCCTTCATCGCATAAGGAAAATCAGCGCCACATACAATAGCATCAGCCATCACTTGTTCTGTCCCGATTCGGATCCCTTTAGCAATCTTATTGTCAATTAGGATTTCATCTACTGATGTTTCGTAAACGATCTTTCCACCTAATTCTTCAAACAATCGAGCCAATGAAGTCGCTAACGTATACATTCCACCTTCAATAAAATAAACACCATAAAATAATTCGATCATTGGAATAATCGTATATAAAGAGGGTCCTTGATAAGGCGATACCCCGATATAAAGTGTTTGAAAAGCCAATGATTTACGCAAACGGTCATCCTTCACAAATTTAGAAATAGACGTATACGCATCGCTGAATGTCCGCAAGCGGATCCCTGCCCATAATGATTTAGGATTATAAAAATCCCAAAAACCACGAAATGATTTCGTGATAAAGGCTTCTTTTGCAATCGTATATCGCTGATAGATATCTGCTAAAAATGAGAAATAACCTTGTGTATCTTCTGGCGAAATGTTTTCCAACGTCTTTGTCAATTCAATTAAATCATTGGAAAACTCGATTGGTTCCTCTTTGTTGAAATACAGTTTTAACATTGGATCAACTTTTTTCATTGGAATGTAGTCATCGGGGTCTTTCCCACAAAATTCAAATACTTCCCGATAAATTTCTGGCATCATCACAATCGTTGGTCCTAAATCAAAGGTAAATCCTGCCGTTTTGATTTGATTCATTTTCCCGCCAACTTGACGATCTTTTTCGTACAGTGTGACTTCATATCCTAGCTTTTGCAACCGAACTGCGGCACTTAATCCAGCTACTCCCGCCCCAATGACAATAATTTTTTTCATGGGATCACCTACTTACCTTTTTTATCACTTGATAAATTTAATGATAACGCAAAATTTATCAAGTGATAAACTAATATGCTCAAAGAGGTTGAGACAAAAGTGTTTAGCATCAAGAAATAAGAAGGAATTTCCGAAAATTGACAAGAAACACAAAAACTAGTTTTTGATGTTGATTGTTACCTACTTGGTGCTTCTCAAATTTTTGGTAAATTTCAGCAAATTTTCCGAAGATGCTACTTTTGTCTCACCGTGAACAAGAGGTCGTGAAAAGAGTGTTTTGACCTGAGCGCTCACCAAGTAAAAACTGCGACGAGTAATCGCAGGAGCATTAAGGATGGAAATCTCGAAACAGCTTCCCATGTTTTGAGATTTTTTGACTTATCGCCGAAGGTCAGCTCTTTGAACACCGTGAATCAGAGGTCGTGAAAACATCGGGTAGCTCTGATGACAATAAGAAAGAATTTTTTGAAACAGCTCCTCATGTTTTGAAAATTTCAGGCTTATTTCAAGGAGCTGATGTTTGAACGCCGTTTAGCAAGAGGCTGTGAAAGAAGCGTTTAGCCCCGAGCGAATAAGAGAGGATTTTTTTAAATAGCTCCTCATATTTTAGAAAATCATCGCTTATTCTTGAGGAGTTGCTTCTTGAACGCCGTTTATTCGTTTTTAGAGATACTAGAAGAGACTGTGACAAGTTTTGTCTCATTTGCCATTCAATTTTCTCATTAAATAACTACTTTTACAAAAAAAAGCCCAATGATCACGAAAATTCATTCGGATCATTCGGCGTTTTATCTACCTCTGATTTCTTTTATAAGATTCAAAAATACAAACAGAATACAGTATTCTTGAAATTTTCATCGGTTACTCTTGATTAGAAAAAGCATTTAAAAGCGCTCTGACTTCGTCGGTCGATTTAGTATTCATTAATTGAACACGTAAGTCACTTGCGCCCGGAAATCCTTTGACATAGATTTTAAAGAAACGATGTAGCCCAGTCATTGAACGGGGGATTTCTTTGGCATATTGGTCTTGGAGATCTAATTGCAGACGTAAAAGATCAATCAATTCAGTTGCTGAATGTTCCCTTGGTTCTTTTTCAAAAGCAAAAGGATTTTTAAAGATCCCACGACCGATCATAATCCCGTCTACACCATATTTTTCAACTAATTCCAAGCCCGTTTGCCGATCAGGAATGTCGCCATTGATCGTAAGCAACGTTTGTGGCGCAAGCTGATCTCTTAATGCTACGATTTGAGGGATCAACTCCCAATGAGCATCTACTTTACTCATTTCTTTTCTCGTACGTAAATGAACAGAAAGATTGGCGATATCTTGTTTCAATAAATGACTCAACCAACCTTCCAACTCTTCTTGTTCTGTATAGCCGATTCTTGTCTTGACGCTTACAGGTAATCCTCCTGCTTTCGCTGCTTCGATTAGTTCCGCTGCAACTTCCGGACGAAGAATCAAGCCACTCCCTTTCCCACGTTCAGCAACGTTAGGAACCGGACATCCCATATTCAAATCGATCCCTTTAAAACCCATTTCTGCTAGTTCGATACTCATTTGTCTAAAAAATTCTGGTTTATCACCCCAGATATGAGCAACCATCGGCTGTTCATCTTCGGTAAATGTCAAGCGACCTCTGACACTTTCTTTACCATCAGGATGGCAGAAACTATCGGAATTTGTAAATTCTGTAAAAAACACATCGGGCGCTCCTGCCGCCTGCACAACATGTCGAAACACCACATCTGTGACATCCTCCATTGGTGCTAATATAAAAAAGGGCTTCGGTAATTCTGCCCAAAAATTTTCTTTCACTGATAACTCTCCATTTCATTGTAGTTTCGCCATGTAATACTCTTCGTTCGCTATTCTAAAAAACAGAGTCATTATACTAGGAATCAACAAAAGAAGCAAAACCACTGCTTCCTTTACTAAAGCAATTTTTGATACGCCAATCGTTCATTGTCTATTTCATCGTCGACATAGACGATACCACGTAACTCAAACCCACAATGAGCCATGATACGTTGCATACTAGTATTCTTTTTGTGCGTATCAACTCTTACTTGTGCCATTCCTAAGGCCTTTGTTTCTGCTTCTGCATACTCAACGAGTCGGTAAGCCAGCTTTTGTCCGCGAAATGCATCAGCTAGTGCAATGCGATGGATTGTTGTATAGGGCGCATCAGCTTTTTCCCAACTTCCTTCAAAGATTTCTTGATAATTTTTATCAGGTGTTTTTTGTAAGGCTAATGTTCCAGCAATGATTCCATCGACTACCAAAACATAAGACCATGTTTTTTCGATATCTTGCCTGATCGTTTCTTCATTTGGATAACCATTTTGCCATTGCGGACTATCAGCGGAAGCTAATAACCGTTTTGCTTCATTAATGATTTTCATGACGGCTGGCACATCAGCTAACGTCGTTTCGCGAAATTCAATTGTCATTCCATATCCCCTTTTTATTTTTCTATACTAGATAAAACACTAAAAACTAAAGTTTAGTTATCATTTTAACATATTATATTTAGTTAATTTAAGAGTAGATCGTCTAAATTTGTATGAGGAAGTCCTTTAATCGAACAAAAAAAGTCTAGGATAAGCATCTATCCTAGACTCAACTATTTCTTGTCTATTACCAAAAATTTGATCAAGTCAATCCGTTTCTGTAGAAAATAGAATAAGTTTTTTTGATCATTCCACAAACTCTAGCTTCTTAACCCTCTACCTTTATTGATTAAATACCAGCATAGTGAATAAAGCACTAAACTAAATAACACAAGAATCGTGATCGAAACCATGATGGGTACATCTGTCGTTCCAAGGAACCCATAACGAAATCCTGAAATCATGTAAACGATCGGATTAACTTTAGAAATTGCCTGCCAGATTGGTGGCAACATAGAGATCGAATAAAAGACACCACCGAGGTATGTCAATGGCTGAAGGACAAAGGTCGGCACGATCGACACATCATCATACGACTGTGCGAAAATACCATTGATCAAACCCGCTAGTGAAAATAAAATCGAGGTCATCAGCAAAGTAACAATCACGATGCCCCAAGAGAAGACATTTAGCGGAACGAAGAATAGCGAAATCATCGTTACCAACGCCCCGACCAAGATACTACGTCCCAGTCCACCAATCACAAATCCCCAAATAATCACATGTGTGGGAACGGGCGCAACTAAAATTTCTTCAATATTTTTCTGGAATTTTTGAGAAAAAAATGAGGACGAAACATTGGAATAAGAACTAGTGATAACGGACATCATGATCAACCCTGGAACAATAAATTCCATGTAGGAAAATCCACCCATATCACCAATACGTCCGCCAATCATTTTCCCAAAGATCACAAAATAAAGTGAGGTGGTAATCACTGGTGGAACCAGTGTTTGGACCCAAATCCGCAAGTAGCGATTGGTTTCCTTGATGGCTAAACTTTTTAAAGCTGTAAAATAAAGACTAAACATTTTTTTCCTCCACATGACCATTTTCTTCCGTGATTTTCAAGAATAATTCTTCTAAGCGATTCGATTTATTTCTCATCGAAAGCACTTTTATCCCTTGTTCACTTAATTGATCAAAGATTCCGTTGACCCCTTGATCCCGTTCTACTTCAACAGCAAGGGTCCGATCATCTTCAAACGTACTAGTGTACCCTTGTAGAACTGGCGCTTGTTCATACGGTGCTAAGTCAAAAATAAACGTTTCAAATTGTAATTTAGAAAGTAATGATTTCATACTTGTATTTTCAATCAATTCACCTGATTGGATAATCCCGATATTCCGACACAACATTTCGGCTTCTTCCAAATAATGAGTCGTTAGAATAATCGTGGTACCTTGTTCATTTAATTCTCGCAAGAACTCCCACATTTCACGTCTTAGTTCAATATCTACACCTGCAGTAGGTTCATCTAAAATCAATAGTTTCGGTTCATGCATCAATGCTCTAGCAATCATCAGTCGCCGTTTCATCCCACCAGAAAGCATGCGTGCACGAACATTTCTTTTTTCCCATAGATTGGATTGCTTAAGGTATTTTTCACTACGCTTGATTGCTTCTTGTCGTGAAACACCATAATATCCTGCTTGATTCACTACGATCTGTTGAACTGTTTCAAAAGGATTAAAATTGAATTCTTGCGGTACTAATCCGATTTGTTGTTTGGCACGAACCAAATCAGTATCCAAGTCATAACCAAACACTTTTACTTCACCAGAAGTTTTATTCACAAGTGAAGTGATGATCCCAATTGTCGTAGATTTCCCCGCACCATTAGGACCAAGCAAGGCATAAAAATCGCCCTCTTCCACCGTTAAATCAATCCCTCGCAACGCTTCAACTCCCGTTGCGTATACTTTTTTTAAATTCTTTATTTCAAGAGCCTGTGTCATTTTTTTAACGATCTCCTTTTTTCCATCTGATTCTCTATTGTAACATGGAATGATTGAAAGAAAATGAATAAAGTTTTCAAAATAAAAATAGAATTTTATGTATTCGAGCATCCAATATAAAATCAATCATTTCATCTTCTTTCGATCAGTTGTTCTACTAAAATAAATCGAATCCTTTTATCCATGTCCAAAAAGGAAGAAAGCATGATTTCTCCATCAGGAAAAGGTACGCTTTCTTCCTTTTTTGCTTTAAAATGAGTTTGCGACAGACCATTCAAGCCTGACATATTAAGTCCGTACGTTTTAGTCAAAAATCTCCCATTTTCGATGTTGATCAAAAAATGTTGCTGCTTCTTTTGCATCCGCAACTAGTTTTTCCGGATAATTTAAGACTTTCAATAATGCAATCGCATTTCTGGTTTTTGCTGGACCTTGCTTTAATTTAAAATCAAAACTGATTCCTTTTTCTGCTGTGACCTGTTCCTCAAAATGGACATTCTCACATTCATTTTTCAAGATCTCAGTCAATTCAATATCGTGAGTTGCCACAAAAGCTAGTGAAGGGTAATCTGCCAACCATCTTACTACTGCTGCAGAAGAAGCAATCCGTTCGATCGTATTAGTTCCCTTTAAAATCTCATCCACAAAACAATAACATCTTTCCCCTTTTTCCACTTGATCTAGTAGACGTTTAATCGATTTGATTTCTGAAACAAAATAACTATCTCCTGCAAACAAGTCATCTTCGATCGCCATAGAAGTCAGTACGTGACCGTGCTGCAAGGTGAATTTTTCTGCGAGGGCTGTTTGGATCGTCTGTGCTAAGATACAATTGATCGCAATACTTTTTACATAAGTAGATTTACCTGAAGCATTCGAGCCCGTCACTAAGATGTTCTGATGCCAATCTACCGGGTTCACTACCGCTTCTTTCAAGAGAGGATGATAGAGGTCTTCTGCCTCTACGCCATTATCCGTAAATTCTGGCTGACAGGTAATAGGCATGTAGGTACGGTAGTTGAGAACCGCAGCCGCTACTTCCATTTCTCCCAATAATTCCCAAACCTTCATTGCTTCTTTCGTTTTTTTCTCTAACCTACTAATAACAAAGTGATAAGAAATAAACGGCAACATGAACATCATATTGACATAATCAAATAAAATTTCTGCTTCCGAACCACTCTTAACTCGAAAAGAAAAACCAAATTTAGGAATATCTTTTAACGGTTTAACATTTTGCCGTAATTCATCTTGAACCGGTGTAGCAATCTTTGCTACTTGATTCGCTGTTGAGATCGTTGAGACTAGGTAACCCATACTATTAATCTCAGTTTCTAATGTCTGTTTCTTGACTTGATAATAAAGTGTGTTAAAAATCAAACTACCAATCGCTAGATAGATACCTAAGACTTGTCCAAATAATAATAAAATTAAACCAATGATCGGTAAGAGACCTAAAAAAGTATAAAAGCCGACATGTCCGATCTGTTTACTTTGGCCATCCGCTAAATATTGCTTCGTAAAATTACCATCTTTTTTCCCTAGTCGTGCAAATTGATATTGGATTTTTTCTCTTGTTTGAGGGTTTTCTTGGTAAAAAGCAATTAACTTTTCTAATCGTTGATCTTCCCCAAAGTTAAAGCTCCTCAGCCGTTGATATAAAGCTTCCGAACCAATACTAGAGTATGTCAGGTTGATGCCTTCAAAAACTTCAAACATATCCAAATCGTACCACGTCAAGTCATCCACTTCACTTGACCATGAACGAAATTCTTTTTCTGTGAGCCACGCTTCCTTTAAACTTTTTTCTTTATCAAATCGAGGTTGATAAGGCACTCTTCCCCACTTCTGATGGACACTTTCTTTTAATTTTCGACGCGCATTGAAATCTAGAGCAATGAGCAAAACGATCACGCCACAAATCAATAGCACAATAAATGTTTTTTGATCCATACATTTTTCTCCTATTCTGTTTTCCATTGGATAAAGTATAGCATTGTTTGACCCCTTTTATGAGCTGAATAATGAAAGTTCAACATAAAATAGCTGTTTATTCATATTTATTCAATTTATTCACTATGTAGCTATATGAAATGAAATTAAAAGAAAAAGCACACTTATTTCCACCAACTTAAAATAGCGCTTACAAAATAATTGTCGTATACTAGAGATAACGAATAGGTGAAACGAAAGGAAGAAAACAAATGGCTACTACTTCGATGAACAATTCTCAAAAATATGCGGAACAAAAAATGAAAACTATTGTCATTTTTGATCTGTCTTTTAATTTTATTTCTACCAATGGTAGTTTGCAAACCCAGTTCTTAGAAATGAAATTAGCGAAGTTTTTAAGAGAAAAAAATCAATCTTGGGCTCTTAAAATATATGAAGCAAGTCAGATAGACGAACACGCCTCGGAAGCAGATATTATTTTACTAACCCCAACGTTTGCCTATGCCAAAGAAGAAATTGAAAAGAAATTCCCTCAGATACCAGTGATAGCTATTTCTAAAGCAGAGTACGGAACAATGGATCTGGATCACTTATGGGAAAAAATAAAAACGGTTCTATAAATAAGGTTGGTCAACTTTCATAAACTTTTTACTCTCTTTCAATTTAATACAAATAAATAGTAAATCAGCTGATTTGAAAACAACCAGCTGATTTTTTGTGGTCTATTTACATGTTTGCTCGTCTAAAGCTCTGTTCCATTAGAGGTTGTTACCCGCTTATACCAATCATAGGAGTCTTTTTTATACCTTTCTAGCGTACCAGAACCATCATTGTTCCGATCAACATAGATAAAACCGTAACGCTTTTTCATCTCCCCTGTTGTAAATGACACGCAATCAATACAACCCCACGGCGTGTAACCCAAAAGCACGACACCATCTTCATTGATCGCCTTTTCCATCTCTTGGATATGACTACGTAAATATTCGATACGGTAAGGATCATGAATCGTGTGATCCGCCTCCAGAACATCAATGGCACCAAACCCATTTTCAACAATAAATAATGGGAGTTCATAACGCTCATAAAAAGCATTCAATGAATAGCGGAGACCTTCTGGATCGATCGCCCACCCCCAGTCAGATTCCTTAATAAATGGATTCGTTACGGAGTACGTACTTCCACCACTAACATTCGTTGAAACATCTTGATGGACTTGCGAATCGACCGTATTACTCATGTAGTATGAAAAACCGATATAATCCACTGTACCTTCAGCGAGTGCTTGTCGATCTGCTTCTGTTATATCGATCTGGTACCCTTTACGCTCAAACATTTTAAGGGCATAATTTGGATAGTGTCCACGAACTTGTACATCACAGAAAAACCAACGATCATGCATCATCTGTTGCGCTAAGATTTGATCCGCTGGTCGAGAAGAAAATGGATAAATAGGCACCATCGCAATCATATTCCCAATCTCGAAATCTGGATTGATTGATTTTCCTAGTTTAACCGCCTTAGCAGAAGCAACTAACGTATGATGGCCACAAATGTACATCGCCTCCTCTGGATTTTCATAATCGCCAAAATGAACACCTGAGTTGGTCCAACCAAAAATATCATTTGAATAGTTCATTTGGTTGTTGATCTCGTTGAATGTCATCCAGTATTTCACCTTATTTTGATAGCGCTCAAATACCACTTCTGCAAACTTAAGAAAGAAATCGATCGTTTGACGATTCATAAATCCACCATATTCTTTGGCAATATGATAGGGCATTTCAAAATGGGACAATGTAATAACCGGTTCGATCCCATATTTCAACAGCTCGTCAAAGACATCGTCATAAAATTGAAGACCTTCTTCATTAGGTTCCAGCTCATCTCCATTTGGAAAAATACGTGACCAAGCAATCGATGTACGAAAACATTTGAACCCAAGATCAGCGAACAGTGCAATATCTTCTTTATAGCGATGATAAAAATCAATCCCTACATGATTGGGATAATAATTACCTTCCACAACTCCATCTGTAATTACTCGAGGTACACCATGTGAGCCAGCTGTCATCACGTCAGCCACCGAAAGCCCTTTTGACGTTCCAATTACACCACCTTCAAATTGATGGGCTGCTAATGCACCGCCCCATAAAAAATTCTCTGGAAAAGCCATCCTATCCGCTCCTTTTTCATCTCAAATTTATTTCAATTGCTTTAGTAAACGAAGTTAGAACACCACCAAATGCACACTTGTCAGGAAAAACTTTAGTGACAAGCGCATCAGGTATCGTTTTCCAATCAATGATATCAACGAAAGTATACTCCAAGCATCTAAGTATCTTTCTTGAATCAAAAATACAAACGCTTTCAATTGGTTGTAAGAGGAAAATGAATGAAACATGTTCGTCATTTATTATACCGTAGAACGTCTGATAAAAGTAATTTACGTGCCCCATGAATCACAAACTTCCAAAAAAAAATCAGTTGGTTGCCAAGTAACAAAAGTCCTCCCCCACATCAAAATTAGCGAAATTTAATAGTAGATATAAGTGAAAAGAGTTTCCATAATGAACAATCAACAAGGTAGTTTTAGCTTTTCTCCACTTCTTAATTAATAATAACAACTTTTTGACTATTCAATCAGCAGTCTACATTTCTGTGTTCTTTAGACATGACAATTGTCATGTCCAACTGATGACATCCATGACTGTTTTACAACTCAAAAAATAGCTAAGATAACATCAGCAGGAGGAAAGAATATGAATCCAATAATCGATGTACAAAACTTATCGAAGGTGTATAACAGGACAACCGTTTTAGATAACATCTCATTTCAGATTGCACCCGGAGAGACTGTCGCACTATTAGGAAAAAATGGTGCAGGAAAATCCACTCTGATCAATCTACTTAACCAATTGATTCAACCAAATTCAGGAACTACTTATGTGATGGGAACCCAAGATATCAGGAAAGTCCGTGACAAAGTCGGTGTAATGTTGCAACAAAACTTATCACTCGAACGAGTCACCGTCAAAGAGTGTTTAAATCTTGCTCGTAGTTACTATCACAACCCATTATCTTATGAAGCCTTGATTCGCTTAGCCAACTTAAAAGAAAAAGAGAAGTGTTACTTAGATCAATTGTCTGGCGGACAAAAACGTCGGTTGACTTTTGCAACAACTATGGCAGGAAACCCTCAACTAATTTTTTTAGATGAGCCGACTGCTGGAATGGATAGTAATAGTCGACAATCATTCTGGGAAAGTATTGACCGTTTGAAGCAAAATGGAAAGACTTTTTTTATCACTAACCATTATCTGGAGGAACTAGATCAGATTGCAGATTGAATCCTTATTTTAAAAGATACTAGGTTAGTATACGATGGTACCTTGAAATCATTGCGGAAAAAAAGTGGTCATATAACCATCCAATTTACCACTCCATTACCAAAAGAAACATTCACATCCATTTCAGCTGTTAAAGAATGTTTAAAAACTAATCAGCATCTTCAATTAATCACTGATGAGCCAAACGTAGTGATGGAAGCTTTAATTCCTTATCTTAATCAATTAGACGAATTAGCCATTCAGCAAAATTCGTTGGCTTCTTTATTTCAAAAAGTAATTGGAGGTAGCGGTAAATGAAAAAATTCTTGTTTCAAGTTCAAATCAACTATAAACGCATCGTATTCCGTAACTTGCGCTTCCTCTTATTCAGTATCGCCATGCCAACAGGCTTTTACCTTATATTTACCCAGGTAATAACACAACCAGCAGCTTCGAAAACATGGAATATCGCTTATATGATTAGTATGATTGTGTATAGCTCATTGATTAGTTCTGTTATGACAGTCGCACATACTCTGTTAGAAGATCATACTAGAAAGTTCGATTTATTTGTAGCACTACGTCCAGTTTCAAAATCACAATATTATCTATCAATGTTAATCGTCTTTCTATCGTTAAATATACTTTCGGTTTTGGCACTAATAATGACTGGACTTTTAGTAAATCAGCTAACAATTAATTGGTTTCATTTAATAGGTCTTTTATTCCTCGTTCCATTGTTATCATTCCCACTTATATTGATTGGAATGATCATCTCTCTATTAGGTTCAGATAACGTAGTAAATTTGCTTAGTAATCTCATCGTTTTTCCCATGGCAATTTTAAGCGGACTATGGTGGCCACTTAGCATAATGCCCCCATGGGTACAAAAGGTTGGACACTGGCTACCAACTTATCAAACAGCTGTAATTTTAAGAAGATTTATCAATTATCAACGTTTTAATTTTGTTAGTTTTGGGGTACTCTTAGTTTGGACGATTATTTTATTCGTACTGTTCAAAGTAGTCGTCTTTTTTCAAAGTAAAAGTGAGGTTTCTACCATATGAGTTTTTTCGAAAAGCACATATTTTTCCCAAAACGATTCGGCATTGCACCTTATTTCTGGTTAGTATTTTTAATACCGACGATCTATTCATTGTTCCCCCTTAATTCTTGGTTTGACTGGTTATTTATATTACTTTTAGTTATTTTTTTAAAAGCTTACCGAGATGGCTATGAAGTTCATAAATTTTTAACATGGGATGTTTTCCTTCAATTATTGATTGCCTGCTTATTTGGTATCTTTCAAAAAAATGGCTATCTCTTTATTTTCGTTGCCTGGGAGATTGGCTCCCTGCCAGTAACCAAACGTTTATTCTATCATTATTTGACTGGTTATTATGTAAGCGTCATGATTAGTCTTGGCGCTATGTTGTGGACCACTCGTTTCACCCATTCATCCAGTTACATTAATGTAGGTATCACTATCATAGCTGCTATTATTACACCACTAGCAGCTAAGTCGGTAGGGGAATCTTATCGGCGGATCTATCGCCTCAACCAACAAAATAAACGTTTAGAAGCAGTTGTGCGCCAAAATGAACGAGATCGTATTGCTCGTGATCTCCATGATCATTTAGGCCAAGCGTTTTCCATCATTTCATTAAAGGCTGAATTAGCGGAGAAATTAATAGCAATTGATTCACGCCAAGCAACCAATGAATTACATGATATTGCTGAGACTTCCCGAAAAAACTTATCATTAGTTCGTGGGATCGTTTCAAATTTACAAGAGCGAACAATTGCCCAAACGATGCTAGAAGAAGAAAAAAATTTAGTTCTTACCAATATTCAGCTTCATTCTGTAGGAGAGGAACTAGCCGAAAAATGGCCGACGAACATTCAACATACAGTATCCGCAGTTATTAAAGAAGCCATCACAAATATGATTCGTCACAGCAAAGCTAGTATTGCGATGATTGATTTTACCGAGAATATAGACACCTATTTTATTACCATTCAAGATAATGGACAAGGATTCACTCAACTAAAATCAACCGGCTATGGAATCAGCGGAATGAAAGAACGGATTCAAACTGAAAAAGGACAGTTGACGATCACTGGAACACAAGGAGTAAAGATTGTCATTTCGTTGCCTAAGGAGAATGAGCATGATTAAATTGTATTTGGCAGAGGATCAACAATTATTGAACACTGCATTAACGATGATTTTGAATCTTGAAACAGATTTTGAAGTTATTGGTTCTGCAACAGATGGTGATACGGCATTATCTGACATCATCAAATTGAAACCAAATATCGTTTTATTAGACATTGAAATGCCTAAGTTGACTGGCTTGGAAATTGCTAAGCAGCTTCGTTTATTAAAACAGGATGTGAAAATTATGGTTCTGACTACCTTTGCGCAAGAACACTATTTTCAGCAAGCTTTACAGAACAATGTCAACGGTTATATGCTAAAAGATAGTCCCAGTGAAGAACTTATTCGTTCGATCCGCTCAATCATGGCGGGTGATACGATTTTTTCACCTGAATTGGTTATTCAATCATTCATTACTCAAAAAAACCCTTTAACCCCAAGAGAGCTTGAAATTTTAACGTTGTTAAAAACCGGCATCAGCACCCAACAAATTGCCCAAACTCTATTTTTGAGTGAGGGAACTGTACGTAATTACATCTCTGCTATTCTAAGCAAAACAGCATCACGTTCACGAATTGAAGCGATAAATTTTGCAATAAAGCAAGGATGGATTTAAATAACAATAAATTAAGATCACTGAGAAGAACGCCTTAAGCAAGGTCTTCCCAATGATCTTATTTACCGATCAGATAACTGGCTATACTTTTTCTAAACTAAATAGTTTTTGTTTCCCTATAGTGTTTTCTATGATGAATTTTAGTAGTTTAACCAAAAAAACGGAATGAACTAACTATTATCTTTCGTATTAATTTTTATAGGTGTGATCATTCAATTAGTTTCCCAAATGTTTGTTTCTTATTACTTTTCTATTCACCCATTACTAAAATATGGCATTTTCGATTTCTAACACGGTTTTGATCAAAATCAATGAAATAAATCGAGCCGACAGCTCCTGTCATTAATGTTTCCTCTTTGACAATGAAATTTTCACTTGCTCCGAAGAATGATGCTCGGATATGTGCATCTCCATTTAAAATCGTTCCAGCATCACCAGCATAGTCTGGATCATCTAAGGACAGCAAGAAATCAAGATGCTTCGGACCAGGATAACGATAATCGGTATTTTCCGTTAATTCTCGAGGAATGATCCGATCAAGAATCCGATTTAAATCAACCTGTAAAAATTCATCCCCATTAAAATCCAAATCGTGCATGAATTCCTCAAAAATAACTGAACAAGTAGTATGTGGCGACTGAACAAGACAAATGCCATTTTTTATCCCACTTTTTGCCACAATTTCTTTTACTTGTTCGGTAATATTATGATACGTCACTCGCTGTCCATTTGAAGTCAAAACAAGTTGCTCAGTATAAGTTATCATTTTGTCGATTGCTCCTTTTTCCATTTACTTACTTCTTCAATCATCGCTTTCAATGTGTCCACAGGATCTTTGGCACAAACAATCCCGCTGGTTCCACCCGTTGCATCAGCCCCCGAATCAAGTGCTTTGCGAACATCTGCTACCGTTGAAATCCCTGCTGCCTGCAGAACAAAAATTTCAGGATCCATCTTGCGTACAGCTTCATTGGTTTGAATCATATAAGAAATGTCACTTGCTTGACCTGTGCCTATTAATTCCGTAGGCTCACAAACCATTACATCAGGTTTCAAGGAAGCTACGAGCTTCGCCTCTTCTAAAGAATTCGCACAGACAATAGTCAATAGACCAAGTTCCTTTGCTCGCTTGACGGCATCACACAGCTCACTAACCGATAAAGGACGTTCTGTGTGATTAAGGAAGGTCGCTTCTGCTCCAGCCGCTACAACGCCTTCAGGTAAAACGTGTCCCATCCCTCTACCAGGGACTATCCCATCGATATGTTGAACACTCACAATCAACCGCGTTGTCTCTTCCTTAATCAGCCGAACATCAACATGTTGACAAGTAAAAATGATATCGATGTCGTATGCTGCAGCTAATTGATCCGCTGTTTTTGCTAGTTCCAATGCCTGTTCACCATACAAATAAGATTTAGGATTAACCACAAAAAATGGTTTTCTTACTGTTCTCATGAGAACCCTCCTCTATTTTGTTGCAAATACTTCGTAATAATGCGATAACGTATCCGCAATCGCTTGGTTCGCTAATCGTTTAAGTGTAAAATAATCCTCAGGTTTTTCTTCGTTAATTACATCCATTGCTGCTGTGATAAAATCAGTAAAGATATTAATTTTATTGATCCCTGAAACAGCACATTTGTGGAGATTTTCATCACCAGATGATGAGCCCCCATGCAACACTAATGGAATTGAAACTTCATTTTTAATTTCTTCCAACCGCTCAAAGCTGATTTTCGGTGTTCCTTTGTATTGCCCATGAGCCGTGCCTATCGAAACTGCCAATGAATCGACGCCGGTTTCTTTCGCAAAACGTGCTGCTTCCTCCACTTCGGTATAAATGGTGTCCGTGGTTTCCTTAAATTCATAACTATTTCCCGTTCCCACGTGTCCAATCTCAGCCTCTACCACAACGCCTCTTTCATGAGCATATTCCGCAACCGCCTTTGAACGACGAATATTTGTTTCAATCTCATCCTGCGAAGCATCTATCATCACAGAAGTGAACCCAAGCTCGATTGCTTGCTTGATGATTTCTTCATCTTGTCCATGATCCAAATGAAGTGCTACTGGCACACTTGCTTTTTTGGCTAAATATGTTGCAATTAATGCTGCTTCTTCAAGAGGACATTCTTCAATATGCGCTTGTGCAAAGGCTAAAATTAATGGCTTTTGCATTTTTTCTGCAACCTCTACAAAGGTTCTTGCAGAATCTAAATCAAAAAAGTTTGCTGCCGGAATCGCATAGTTTTCTTTTTGCGCTTTTTCAAACATCTCTTTCGTTGTAACTAACATTTGATTACCTTCTTTTCAAGTATTTTTTAGGCTTTAATCTTCGCTTCAATTTCGTCAAACAACCCATCAATGCCAATTCCGGTTAATAAAGGAAGACCCATAATTACTTTATCTTTAATGTTGTCAGGAACCACGGTCGTACTGACCACAATATCGTAGTCATCAATTTTGCCAATCTCATCAGCAACTTTTGATTGATATAGTTTCACTTCATTTTCGAGTCCTTTTGATTTCAACCATTCTTTTACTTTTCCTGTTACCACTGTTGAAGTAGCCACACCTGTTCCACACATAATTAATAATTTTTTCATCTGTCATCTCTCCTATTTTGTATTAAGCTTCAGTTTGTTTAGCTGCTCTTTTAGGTAAAATGCGATTCACGTAGAATAGTAAACCTGTAATAACCAGACCAATTCCGACTAGGGCAAAGTAACCAAATAGTTTTGCACCACCCACGTATAGAAGTGTTGTCCACAGTCCACCTTCTGCCATCGCAGTTACTGATGAATGTCCTTGTAAATCAAAGTTTGCCGCTTGTGCTGCTTTTGTTAAAAATGGTGCCACCCATGAAGTGATGTATAAAATGGTGACCATGTAGATCGTCCCACCTAAGATTGTTCGAATAATGTTGCCACCAAAGACAGCTGCCATCAAACAAACTAAGAATGGAATAGTTGCCAAATCACCGAAAGGCAAGGTTGTGTTACCTGGTAAAATCACTGCTAATAAAATCGTGATTGGGACTAAGATTAACGAAGAAGACAATACAGCTGGGTGTCCTACTGACAATGCGGCATCCATTCCGATATATAATTCTCTTCCTGGGAAACGTTTTTGAACAAATGAATTTGCTGATTCTGAAATAGGCGTTAAGCCTTCCATTAAAAGTGCCACCATTTTAGGCATTAAGACCATTACAGCACCAGTTTTCACCGCTAATTGTCCAATTCCCGCAACATCATAGCCAGCTAAAATCCCCATAACCAAACCAATTAAAAAGCCCATGACTGTTGAATCACCAAAGATGCCAAACCGTTTTTGAATCGTTTCTGGATCTGCATGCCAATCTTTCAATCCTGGAATCCTATCGAATAACCAATTTAAAGGTAAGGCAAAAACAAACCCGGGTGCTGCGGTTCCGTGTGGGAAGGTGATATTTGGAAATCCATAGAATTTATTGATGATTGGTCCTAAAATATCGCCAAACAATAAAATCATCATTGTATAAATAACCGTTGCCAACATGCCCATTGCAAAGTCATTCGTTACTGCGTAGACAAGTGAAGCAACAAATGCTGCATGCCAGATATTCCAAATATCAACATTCAGTGTTTTTGTTAAGCCAACAATAATTAATAACACATTGACTACGATAGCTACTGGAATCGCCAAACTACCTAAAACGGTTCCATAAGAAATCGCAGCTGCTGCCGGCCAACCAACGTCAATGGTTGTTAAGTTTAGTCCAAAACGTTCAACCATCGCTTGTGCTGCTGGTCCTAAGCTATTGGTCAATAAATCGATAACTAAATTCAACCCGACAAATCCAACACCAACCGTTAATGCTGAAATAAAAGCCTTACTCGGTTTCGTTCCTAAAATCAAACCAAAAACAAAAATTAAGATTGGCAATACAACGATTGATCCGAGATCAACAAATTTTTGTAATAAATCTAACATAATGCTCCCCCTCAAAATGGTTATTAAACGAATCCTTCTTTTTCAATAATGTGATAATACTCCTCAGTATTATTTACAGCTCGAAGCTTTTGAACCACCTCTTTTTTTTGAAACATCGTAATTAACTTCTGTAACATTTCTAACTGTGCATGTGGTTCTTTCAACGCTAACATGAAGATCAAGCTGACTGAAATTTCCTTATCTGCAGTTCCCATTTCATAAAAAGTTACTGGTGTTTTCAATGACATAAATGCAATTTGAGAATCATTCACGTGTTCTGCATCCGTATGTGGTATAGCAATCCCAACATCATTGATTAATAAGCCAGTAGGAAACACTTCTTCTCTTTTCAGTACATTCTCTGCAAACGAATCCTTCACTAAACCTGTTTGATATAGACAAGTTGCAATAATTGATAAAGCTTCCTTCTGACTCTTTACCTCAGATTGAAATAATGCAATTTTCTTTCCAAAATAACTCGTCATCTTACTTCCTCTTTCCTATAATTTCGTTAATAATCTCATTCCTTGTTTCTTTACTTGCAATACTTTTTATTCTCTCAGGTGAGACAAAGACATCGTAAAGTAGTGCAATCATATTTTTCACTTGAATCATATCTTCTTCTGCAATCGCTAAGAATAAAACAACCCTTATATCCACATCTCCCCAAGTAATTTTGTTTTTTAGAGTGATAATAGAAATTTTTGTTTTGACTACATATTTAGGATTTGCATGTGGGATGGCTACGCCTGATGAAAGTCCGGTAGCTCCTAGTTTTTCTCTTTGAAGTACAACCTCAAGAAAATTATCCTTTACTAATTGTTCTTCTTTATATTTCTCAGTGATGAAAGAAAGTACAGATTCTCTACTATCAAAATCTTGATTCAAGAACATCCAACCATCCTTCAAATATTTCTTTAAAATCGTTTTATCCGGTGCAATGGATGGTAAAAATGTATTGTCTTGTTGATTCAAGGTAAGAAGATGACGATTAATCAATGCAATTTCTTCTTTCGTTGGTAATGGTCGAACATAAATAATCGGCGTTTGATACTCATTTTCCAATTTGACTGTTGAAATAATCAAATCGACACTATCTAAGTTGTAATCCTGCAACTTTTGAACATCAATCACTTCATAGACTACGGTGCTAGGAGAACTATGACGAATACGCTGAAATAATAATTGCGAAGTTCCCAACCCAGTTGGACAAATAAGAAAAACATGCTTCGTATTCACAATTTTTTCAAAAGCTAACTGAAAATGAATAGTCAAAAAAGTAATTTCATCATCCGTTACTCTGATCCCCATTGCTTTTTCCAATTTTGGAATACAGTAAGTTGTTAGCGTATACATTGTGCTGTATTGCCGAATGATATCCTCTTTTAAAGGATTTTTAATGGTAATCCCCATTTGCAACCGATAAACCATTGGCTCAATATGGGCAAATAGAGATTGAAGCAGTTGACTATCTTGCTCCAAATCCTTCTCAACAAGTGTCGACATATCTTGAATAAATTGTTTGGTGGTCTCCATGATTTGTTGACTATGGGTTGCCAGATTCACAAACGGTCTCACTCCATGCCCCATAAACAACGAACAAATAAAGTAAAGATCATTTATCGTAAAGGAACAATTCAATTCATCTTTGACCCCATTTGAAAAATCTAGTGCCACCATATATAATTCCATTTTCTTTATTTCGACAAACAAAGGATTTTTATTTGTTTGTGAATGGTAGCCATGCTTTACTCGACCAATCAAAGTTAACAACGAAAGTTTGAGTGAATGGACAATATAATTTGTTGGTTGCTGTTTAGACTGTTGGTAAAAATTCTTTACAAAATCATCCACAAACTTAACCATCGCTTGATCAAAAACAAAGTGATATTGACATTTTTCATTCCCTACACCGATGTTTTTTTCAAAATAATTGACAAATGTCCGCTGGATCAACTCTTCAGGTGTTTTTTGTGTGTCTATTACATGATTTGAAGTAATCCTAATCCCAGCTAATCGACAATATTTGATGATTTCCTCATAGTCCTTACGTAAAGTTGCAATACTGACAAAAAACTTTTTTTCAAAATACTCATATCTTTTTTTATCCGTTTTAAAAATTAGATTGGCGAATAAGTACACTCTCCGATAATTTGAACTATACTTTACCTCTGTTGACATAGCTTCTTTACTAGTGATAAATATTTTGGCATCATTTTTTTTAGTTGACGTTCCAATTAAGTAAATCCCAATGCGAGGTTTTTTTTCAATTTTTAACTCAAAACGATTCAAGAACTGTCCAAGCTTCTGAATATCTTGATAAATTGTTTTATTCGAAACATTGAGTTTTTCACTAAAGAAACTTGCTGGTTGAAAATTCTCCTCCTCTAAAAGTAATTCAATTAACTGACTCTCGCGCTTTGATAACATCCATCATCACCTCAGAAAACGTTTTCCTTGTCTATATCATAGAGTTTTTCTCCCTAAAGATAAATACGTAATCGGTTCCACATTAAAGTGGAACCGATTATTATGACCCTATACTTTTTGATGTTGGTGAAACTCACGACAACTTTTTTATGATTTAAAATGAAAAAAGACACCTTCCAAAAATGGAAAGTGTCTTGAAAGTCATGCTCAAGGTAACTTCGTTCAGCATAGCTTCGCCCAGTGTGATTCTCGTAACTCGCCCGATCTGTCTGAGAAGTTTCCGTAAGCTTGCAAAATGATTCCAACAAGATAACAAACAAAAGGCATGTAGAATAATTAAATTCTTTCACCGCCATCCACCTCTTTTCTCCGCCATTTTATACTATTTGGCGGAGAAAGTATTTCATTTATTATATTTTCTCAACACTGTAAAAAAAACAACATTTTTTAGGCAAGAAAAGTCAAGAAATATCCAATATCATTATTTATATACCCCAAACTTTCCTAAGATAACTACTAAATTATCGATCTATCCACTTATGAAAAATTTGAACAACGATTAGCAGAAGTAAAAAATGCTAAATGAATAGCATGTTTAAAAAGCTAGTATCCATTTCCATACCCAAAAGTACAAAAAAAGACACTCTCCAAAAATAGAAAGTGTCTAAAACATTGATATAATAGTATTCTTAACGTTTTGAAAACTATGAAGCTTTACGAGTTTTCTTAAGAGCTAGTTCTGTGGCAGAGATTTTGAAGGGGATGGATAGCAATAGATTGAGCAACTCTTCAACAAGTACGATTTTAATGGATTTCACCACATTTTAAGACCTTCGTACCTAAAGACGTACCCAAAAAATATGCGTGAATCAAAAAGACTATTTTATAACAATTTCTCACCCATAAAATTTAAGTTCACTTCCTAATGCACAATATGCTATACTCACTTTGGCAACTTGCCCTCAAAGGGGGTGTGCTTTATTGGAAAAAATAGTATCCTTGGTCATTGCGCCTATTTTTGTAGGTATCGTTATCAAACTTTTTTCTCACTGGTTAGATGAGACAGACAATGACTAAAAGCAAGTTGCTTCTAGCCCACTCATTCGTAGTCGCAACGAATGAAAAAGAAAACCACTCTATTCGCAGTAGAGTGGTTTTTGTGCTTTATTGATAAAAATAGTATCGCTTCGCATAATTATCATATCAAAAAGAATGTAAAAAATCAAATTGCCTATATTAAAGGATTCAGTACCCATAAGTAGTAACCTGTTAACGCCTCAAAAGATAGATAATTTTTTTACAGGGATCAACTTGTATAATTATTGAAAGATCAAATAATACACCAGTCAATATAACTTGTCCTGGCGCTAAATTAGGAATACTCTCTTTGGAAACACTATCTAATGAAGACATTGTTTTATCCAATAAATGCAAATCATTGTCGTACCCAAAAGCATAAAAAAGACACCTTCCAAAAATGGAAAGTGTCTGAAACGTTGATATAATAGTAGTCTTAACGTTTTGAGAACTGTGAAGCTTTACGAGCTTTCTTAAGACCTGGTTCTGTATCAGAGATTTTGAAAGGGTTGGAGAACCTTTTAACAGCAATGGATTGAGCAATATTCTAATAGGTACGGTTTTATTGGATTTCACCACATTTTAAGACCTTCGTACCTAAAGACGTACCCAAAAAATATGCGTGAATCAGAACGATGTTGTAACTATCTTTCCATTATTTCTTGACTCAAACTCCTAATAGAGCCAATTTGTTTCTCAAACATCAAATCCCACAGATTAAGACATTCCTCTGCTACCATTTTCATTTCGTCTAGTGAGGAACCGGAAGTTTCATCGTATAATCCGATTATTAATTTAGAAATTTCATCGTCAATACCCCAAATATAGTTGTCAGGATTCCTATTTTCAATTATCTGATAACTCATTGAGAGAACAATATCTTTATAATCAATTATTGATTTTGATTCTTGTTCAAGATAATGTACAAAACCATGTACCGTTCTACGACTCATATCTGAGTCCATTATTTCAAGTAAAAATTCTTTATCTCGATTCAAATTAATACGATTATTATAGAAAAGAGATGAGACTGGTACTTCTAAATCTAATTCACTATTTTTAAATATTAAAATTATTTCTTTGGCAATATTATTAAATTTATCCTTATTAAAATAAAGATTTGCCATTTCAAGAATGCACTTAGCTTGTACTTCACTCATAATATCAATATTGTCTAATATATTTTCAAATTCATTGTGAAGAATATACATTTCACAAAGACAATATGATCCCATTTTAATAATATCTTTGTCTTCTGATTCATAGCAACTCATAATAACTGATAATACTCGTTCACGATATTTAGGATATAAATAAAATAGCATATCTTTTGTTCCAGAAAAGCCAGCGAATTTACAATCTTGTTCATACAAATCCAAAATTTGTGCTGACGCCCAATCTCTATCAATATTATAGGATGGCCATAGAGCATATAAAGATGCTAATTTCACTGCTGGATTTTGATCGGAGACTAATGATTCAATCGCTGTTTTAAATGAACCAAATAAAGTCTTATGATCCCACAACAATCTCCCTATAGTTTGAGCAGCTGAACCTCTTACACAATTAATTGAATTGCTTTGTAGCATATTAAAACTTTTCATTTCTTTATCATCATAAGTAGTTACATTTACTTGCCCAATTTCAGGATTTCTATGATTAATTGCTATATCCACAATAATATCTACGATACTTGAAGACCAAACATTATTACTTTTTTTATTTATAATCTTACAAATATCATTTGCCCTATATGAGGTATAATCATATGAAAAAGTTAAAATCAGTTTTTCTAAAAGCTCAACTGATACCTCTTCAATATTCCCACTAGAAGCAACTCCACTAAACAATGCATCGATATACTCCACAAAAATTCCTTCTTTATGATGAATAACCAACTCTATGAATCTCTTAGGATCTTCTGATACTACTCTTCCAAAACTACCAGAAAATCCCTCAATAGAATTATCTATAAAATCATCGTTCCAAAATGAATGATCTCTATTTTTGATCTTTTTATTTGTTAAAATTTTTAACCACTGCCTGTCGCTAAATTTCTTACCAGATATTGGAGAACTTACAGTACCTGATTGAATTCCATGCTGTGCATAATAATTTGTACCATTAGGAAATTTGCGCTTTAAAACCTTAATCATATCAGTAGCTTGAGTACTCATACGGTTAGGGGGTAAAATCTCTAAAAGTTCTTTTTGTAATTCTCCACAAAAATTCCAATAAACTCGCATACCGTTTTCTTCTTTATTATATTCAATTCTTCTTTTATAACGCTCTTTCGCATTCGAAGGAAAATACTTCAAAATTTTATTCTCTAATTTACTAAAAATTTCTTGACTACAGTGCTCAGCATGCTTAACTAATACTTTTTTAGCAAGTGATAACTCACTCTTGCCTCCATCTGTTAATACAAAGATATTATTATCAAAGTCCTGAATTAAGTATTCTATTACTAAATCACTATATGATTTGGGTAACTGTACAAATCCATCTAAAAGAATTTCATTAAATAAATAAAATCCCTTCCCCATAAACTTCTGATAATATTTCCAAAAGATTGAGGGATCAGAAGAAATAATATTTGCATTTGCTTTTTTTACAATCTGAATACAGGTTCTTTCTAACCCATTGTTATGCTCATAACGACCTGACCATTCATTGATAGTTAACACTCCATCTTTTTGGGTTGGAATATATGGAACCAATAAATCAATAATTTCCATTCCACTGTTTACAATTATTTCAGACACACTATCAAGAAATTCTTCTTCATACCTGTAGAGACTTTTTCCGTGCTTATTAAGCTTATTTTTAAGAAAAAATTCCAATATTCTTATAGCTTTCATTTCGGTATTTTTCATCATATTTCTTATATTAATATAGGTTCCCGATTTTTCTGGATATTTTTCATAGAATTTCATTCTTAATTCAAATAATTCGTCTGTATCTTCATTCAAATCATATGGAAAACACCTTACAAATCGATTGTCATCTTCTTCGGATTTAAAAGAATTCTTTTCAATAAATAATATATCTTCTGAACTGTAGTCTGGAGATATACTTTCTAACAAGTTAAATACTATCTTTTTTCTTTCAGAATCTTTAAACCATTTATCCAAAATCCCTTCTTTCCGCAATAACCTAACATATTGGGGTTTCGTCATAAAAACACTTCTATTAAAGTGTTTTTCATATATTTTATCTTCACATCTATCAAGAATAAATCTTTGTATATTTTCATCTAAAATTTCTACTTGATTCAATATTTCTAAAAAAACAAATTTTATAAAATATCTGATTTTATCAGTTTCAAAAATTTTTTTCCCTACTTCTAAAAAATCATAACTATCATATTCCAACAGCATTTCTAAAAACATTTGAATTTGATATCTCTTACTTGGAGTCTGTTTATCCTTAGAACCAATTAGGTCTATGATACTCTCTCCATCAAAATATCTTTTTACTAATTCATCAGCAAGAAAGCAATCTAAAATAGATTGATGGGCAAAGGATACTTTATTACCTTGAATAATAAAAAAAGAATTTGATGCTAAAAAATCTATATATGATTTACTTATATTAAGTGCTTTTAAAGGAAAATATATTCTACCATTTTTTTCTAACCAACTTACTATTTCTGACTTTATTTTATTTAATTCTATTTCATCAAGCCCTGAAATAGAGCATTTTTCAGATATTTGATTCCACCATTCTGATACTAAGTTACTAGTAGAAGAACATTCGGCATAATTTTTTCTAGGATCTAACTGCTTCCATATATAAAGATTGCTGGGTATCTTTAATACTTCCTTCAACTTATTCGTTATTTGATTATATCTTTCTCCAATAATAGGACGAACAATTTCCTCGCTTAAATCATTAATTTGTATTTTGTTCCATTTAATTGAATTAATTCCCACATTTGACTCTCTAAATAATAAACTAATATTATTATCATTATCCAAATCGTAGGTGCGACAAACAAAAACAACAGAAATATTGTGCTTTCTTTCAGAATTTAATTTCAGCACTTGATCTATAATTTGTTCACATACTAGTAATGACTCCCTAGAATGAGCCTGTGTCCAACGTAACGCATCCAACTGGTCTAAAATAATAACAGCATGTTTATTTTTTGAAATACTATGCATACAATGTGCAATAGATGCGGGTAAACCTATCTCTTTCCCCCAATTTTCAGCAGTTCCTTTAGGGATTCGCTCGTCTAATTTAATTGCTAAATATGGTATCTCTTTCTCTTGACAATAATTTATAATATCTACTGTACAGCCACTTTTCCCACGACCAGCTCTTCCATGTATTATAATAGATTCTCCTGCATCTATCCTTCCTCTACATAGCGAAAATTCCTCTCTAATAATCAATGTGTCATCAATTTTTGAGAACCCTTTTTCATATTCCACATTTAATTCATTAATTCTAGGTAGTATTCGCTTATCCGAAGTCAAATTTCTTAATTGTATTTTTTTACTTTCAAGAAATGAATATATATTAGAATAGTTAATTTCTTTCCCTAAAATATCGCCTTCAACTACCCAGGAAATGAATAAATTATATATTTCTTCTTCGTTTCCTATTAAAAGATAACGAATTTTATCTAAGATAGTTTCTTTTAAACTAGCATCTAGAGTTTGTCGATAATAAATTCTATTTAAATAAGAAATACATCTAGCTAGTTCTGACTCTATATTTTTATTTATAGACATTGCATTACAAAAATTATTAAAAAAAGTAATGAATTTTTTACTAGCAGTAAGTATTTGTCCTGAATAAAAATTATGTGGATCTCCACCACTACTCTTTGCTCTTTTAACCAAATCTTCTAAAAAAGTAAAGGTTAAAGGAGAAATGAGAGAAACTGTATTTGCGTCATCTCTATCTAAATGATATTTCCAATGATCGAAGATACCTTTAGCATTAACACTAGCATAATCCCAGTATTCTTCACTTCCATTTCTACCTTTACATTGTTGACCTTCCTTTATTCCGTTTTTTCTCCCAACCCATATATCTACTCCTTTTTCATCGTCACCAAGTGCTTCTAAAATAACATATTCAATTTTCTCTTCTAAAATTTGTAACAATTGATATACTACCCATCTTATTTCAAATCTGTTACCATCCTTATCTGCTCTTCCACCTTTTTCATATGGCACCCTTATCATCCCCTATTGATTGTCATTTCTTAGTTAATTTAATAATCCTCGATATATCATCAATCTCCAACGCATCTGCGATTCTTTCAATGTGTTCTAAATAAATTTTTTGTCTTTTTCCATTTGCCAAATTGCTTAAATTTGATGGTTCAATTCCCGATAATCTTGCGAGTTCTCTTAATGACATTTGACGTTCTGCTAACAAATCGTTAATCAGCACTTCCACTTTTCTACCACCTTCATTTTCGTTCATTTATATTTCCTCCCCTGTGTTGTCTATATAAACATGGTATAGTATAAAAAATTAAAATTGTTGTTCGTATAGACATGATTATCAGTAAAAATCTAGAGAAACAACTTGGAATTAAACGATACGCAGAGCAATTTCTTTTTACTTACATTGATAGACAGGAAAATATGAGTCTCTCGGTACACATAGACTATCTTAACTACCGCCTCAACTCATTGAAACATCGACACAAACACTTGATAAATTTCTTCTCATAAGTTAAGACATACTTTTAGCACGTTAGCATGTGGAGGTGGCGCAACAATGGAACAAATTTCTAGAGCATTCCCCCATTCTGATACAAAAACAACAGAAGTTTATATGAAAACACCAAATATCGTTGATCTATCGCCTTACAAAAATTTGAACAACGATTAACGATTAGCAGAAGTAAAAAATGCTAAATAAATAGCAGGTTTAAAAATCTCACACCCATTTCTATACAAAAAAGTACAAAAAAAAAGACACCTTCCAAAAATGGAAAGTGTCTTGAAACGATACAATGGACTGGTACTCGATTTCTCTCGAAATCTCCGTCCCATACTGTATTCGTAAGCGAATAAATTCGCAACGACTCCAACAATTAACGTTTTGAGAACTGTGAAGCTTTACGAGCTTTCTTAAGACCTGGTTTTTTACGTTCAACCATACGTGCGTCACGAGTAAGTAAGCCAGCACGTTTAAGAGCTAGACGGAAGTCAGGATCAACTTCTAGCAATGCACGAGCGATACCATGACGGATAGCTCCTGATTGTCCAGCGTAGCCTCCACCGTTTACGTTAACAAATACGTCATAAGCGCCTTTTGTTTCAGTAACAGCGAAAGGTTGATTGATTACTTCACGCAAGTCAGCATGTGGAATGTATTCTTCAACATCTTTTTTGTTTACAGTAATTTTACCAGTTCCTGGTACTAAACGTACACGAGCAACTGCATTTTTACGACGGCCTGTGCCGATATATTGAACTTGTGCCAATGAAATTCCCTCCTATTAGATTAAGTTTGTAATGTCTAAAACTTCTGGTTGTTGTGCTGCATGTGGATGCTCAGCTCCAGCGTATACATTCAATTTTGTAAATTGTTTGCGGCCTAAAGTATTTTTAGGAAGCATTCCTTTTACAGAAGTTTCGATCAAACGACGAGAATTTTTAGCACGCAATTCACCAGCAGTGATTGATTTCAATCCTCCTGGGTAGTTGCTGTGACGGTAATAAATTTTATCAGTCGCTTTTTTACCTGTTAATTTCACTTTATCTGCATTGATTACGATGACGAAATCGCCAGTGTCCAAATGAGGTGTGAAAGTTGGTTTATTTTTACCACGTAGTACAGATGCAACAACTGTTGAAAGACGTCCCAATGGAACATCAGTTGCGTCTACTACATACCATTTACGTTCTACTTCGCCTGGTTTGGCCATATATGTTGTACGCACGTTAGTTTCCTCCAATTTAAGTTCTGATGTTTGACATACACTTCGAGTTTCCGGGGCTCTTTGTGGGGCAAACAATACCATTTAACATATTACCTGCTAATCCCCTTAATGTCAACGTTTTTTCTTAGCAATCCAAAACTTTCGTTTTTATTGCCCGTATCCTTGTGATGCACTCATTCTTTTTTAGAACGAAGAACTTTTCTTTCTCTTCTAAAATAAAAACTGCAAGGAAAATAACTTTCCTCGCAGTTTTTCTACTATTATATAATATCATCAGCTGATGATCATTTTACGCATCGATTTCTGGTGCTTTTCCTAAATGTGCTTGGATCATCCAGATTCGTTTTTCAGTCGCTGTTTTGAATTCGATAAAGATATCTTGTGTTGGGTCGTCGCCTTCCTCGCCAGCTACTTCAATTCCTTTTTGGTAAAGGTCTGCCAAATAGCGGTAGCCTTTCACAAGAATTTCTAAGCGTTCTGGAATAGTCCGATCCCAATTGCCTACTTCGTCAGGAATATTGGTGTTGTCTGCAAATTCACGTAAGGTTGAATAAGGAGAACCATCTAGTGTGATCAAACGCTCTGAGATTTCATCTAATTGTTCATTCAAGTCATCCATAAATTCATCCATCATTGGGTGCAATGTCAAGAAACCTGGTCCACGCATATACCAATGTGTTTGGTGAACAACAACAGACATTTGACTCAAGTCTGCAACTAATTGATTTAATACTTCTTTTGTTTGTGGAAATTTCATTTTCTTTTCTCCTCCTAACTTTTGTCTACAATAAAAGCATAGTAAACTTTGAGACAAAAGTACAATAAAACCAATTAGTTGAGAACGATTTTCATCCTATCATTTCTTAAAAGACTTTCTATTGCTTTAGCTGTTATCTCAGGATAGCTCTTACACTATTCCTCTCTTATTCCGTCATTCTACTTTTTCATCCTATTTTTCATTCATAGTACTTAAAGTTTGACGTAAATGTGCTAAAGGCTGATAAGTTGCCGCTACTTGTTTTTGTGTTTCAACAAAAATCGGAAAGATTTTTTGATATGTCTCTTTGACCGTTTGTTGAACTGGTACTTGTGAAGCAAGCTGTACTTTTTCTATAGCTTCGCTTAAGTCAGTGATCTTCCCGATACTTTGCCACCCTAAGAAAACGGCTCCTAAAGCGGAGGCTTCAGACACCGCCGGGAAAATGAGCGGATACCCCAAAACGTCAGCCATTAATTGGCGAAAGACAGGCGATTGTGAGAATCCGCCTGTAGCTCTGATTTCTGTTAATTGATCTTCTGAACAAACTCCTGTCAAAATCCTTTTTAAATTGAAACAAATTCCTTCTAGAATAGCTCGCATCATTTCTTTTTCCGTGTGGTCTCTTTGCAGACCTAAAAAACTCCCAGAAGCTTCTGCCTCCCATAGAGGGGCTCGTTCTCCTAATAAATAGGGCTGAAAGAGTAATCCGTTCGCTCCTGGTGGGACAAACGTAATTGCTGAGAAAAGAGCATCGTAAGGATTTTCACCTTGGTCAATAGCCGCTTGAGTTACTTCTTGCATCAAAGTTTGACTTGCCCAATCAAAAATTCCCGCACCATTACTTGTTGCGCCACCGACTACCCAATGTGTACGATCCAGTACATAACAGAAGGTTTCCATCTCGGGATGTAGTTGTGGTTTATCTGTAATAAATCTTAATGCCCCACTGGTACCGACTGTTAACGCAGCTATCTTTTCGCCAAAAGCTCCCAGTCCTAAATTAGATAAAGGTCCATCAGCGCCACCCAAAACAAATGATATATCATTTTCTAATCCTAGAATTTTTTGCATTTCTTTTGATAATCCATTAAGTATGGTGGTTGACGGCATCACTGCAGGTAGTTGTTCTTGAGTGATTGATAAGTAATTTAACACTTCTTCTGCCCATTTGAATTGATGGATATCAAAATAACCTGTGCCTGAGGCTGTACTGTAGTCACAGACTAGTTGCCCAAACAAACGGTAAAAGATATATTCTTTTATGCTAACATAGTATGCCACTTGCTTCGTTAGTTCTGGTTGGGTTTCGTTTAACCAATGGATTTTAACTAGTGGCGTCATTGGGTGGATTGGCGTGCCTGTCTGTTGATAAAAGTGAAACCCTAGTTGGCTGTTTTTTAGTTTTTCAGCCTGTACCTTCGCACGATTATCTGCCCAAGTGATCATACGGGTCAAAGGGTGTTTATTATCATCTAACAGAATCAAACTGTGCATCGCTGATGAAAATGCCATCACTTCTATAGTTGTCGACTTCGGTAACTGTTTGACGACTTCTTTGATTACTGTACATACACCGTGGAAGATCAATTCTGGGTCTTGTTCTGCCATTCCTGGTGCTTCTTGGATCATCGGATTAAGGAAATAAGCTGAAGCGATGACTTCAGCTTGCTCGTTGAATGCCACTGCTTTTGTTTGTGTCGTACCGATATCGACTCCGATCGAAATCTTCATTTTGTCACCTCTACTAAAAATAAATAAAATGGTTGTTATTGGCGTATCTTTCTTTAAAAGGAGGCCCTCGCTATGTTTCTCTATTTTATCATTGGTTGTTGCATTGGTTCGTTCTTATGCTTAATGGCACAACGCCTGCCACAAGGACACTCTATTATTTACCTACGTTCTCATTGTGTCAACTGTCAGCATGTATTGGCTTGGTATGAACTGGTCCCATTGCTTTCCATCTGTTTCCAACGTTTTCGTTGTCGAAACTGTCGCAGCAATCTTTCACCGATTTATTTTATAGCAGAATGTATCGGTGGTTGTTTATCTGTTTGGCTATTTTATTTTTCACAGCGACCAGACTGGTTACTTATTTTTTGGTTTTTGTCAGCCTTTTTACTCTCTTTAATGGATAGTTTGTATTTGATGATTGAGGGAAGAACGCTTTATTTTATCTGGTTTATCTTATGGATGACTTGGTTGATCAAAGGAGAATTTCAATGGCTTAGTTTTGCTGTTTTATTCTTGATCAGTTTTTTCCTTACTCGTTACGGGAGTGAATTTTTAGGTTTAGGTGATGTTTTATTACTTTTAAGCTGGAGTGGCGGTCTAACTCTCAATCAACTGATGCAACTCCTCTTTCTTGCTAGTTTATTGGGATTACTTTTTTTCTTTATTTTTCTCTCTCACGATAAAAAATCTAAAAGAGTACCTTTTGTGCCTTTTTTGAGTGTTGCACTTTTTCTCCTTCATGTGTGGTAATTTAGTTGTCTATTTATTGGTTATCAACGATGCGAGCCTTTTAACTGATGATGATTAATGATTTGACGGACTTCGCTTATTTGCCTCATTACGTACGCTTTTGATAGCTTAGTATCTTTTCTGCTTGCTGTCATTCAACAAACGATAATGAACCTTGATTTATAAAAAAATGGATCAACCAGATGGCCGATCCATTGACACTTAGATAACTTTACCTAAAAATTATAAAAACCACTAAATTCACAGCAAGCCAAAGCATAGCCAGCTTTTATCCCTAACTGAAATTCTTCAAAATGCAATGTGTCTTATTTTCCAGACCAATGTTTGCGTAAAAAACTCCCTCGTCCAGAGCCTTCTCGGTAAAGATTATAGTGGATTTTATTCTTCTTATAATAGTCTTGATGATACTCCTCAGCGGGATAAAACTCACTTCGGGGTTCGATTTTTGTGACAATCGGACGATCGAATCGACCACTTTCTTGTAGTTGTTTCTTTGATGCTTCAGCGATTTCACGTTCTTCTTCATTGCTATAATAAATGACCGGTCGATAAGAGTCTCCGCGATCAGCAAATTGACCGAAAGCATCCGTTGGGTCTGTTTGTTGCCAGTAGATTTCGACTAACTGTTCATAAGAAACCAGAGACGGATCATACTCGATTTCTACCGCTTCCGTATGACCTGTCGTACCCGTGGTTACTTGTTCATAGGTAGGATTTGGGACATGTCCCCCCGTATAGCCAGAGGTTACCGCTATGATTCCTGGCTGTGTTTCAAAAGGTTTGACCATGCACCAAAAACAACCACCTGCAAAAACTGCTTTTTTCGTCATATAAAATCCCCCTTTGTCTTTCATCATACCTTGATTTATAAAAGGGTGATACTGTTTTGCTTACCTTCGAAACGAATAAACAAAGAATCGATACTCCTATACTTACCTGCTTGCTTTATTAAGATAGAGTATTGCAGCATTTTCTTTTTTACTAATCTTTCATTGATTTGATTTTTTTATCCATCTATTTAAAAGTATATACAATACTCCTAGGACTTAAACCTAAACGCCATTTATTGTTCTCACATTTTTTACATTTATTGAAAGAAATACTCATTTTACCCCCTCCCGGTATTTTTATCAATTTCCCTTATTTTCATTCTCTTTTGTGGATAACTTTCTTTTTCCTCTCAACTGTTTTTTCCACAAGAGAGAATAAACGGTTTTTCTTTTTCCTTGTGGATAGTTCTTTTATGTTATACTTTTCCACAGCTTTTGAATTATCAATCACTTCCATTTTTAACTAAAGGAGGGCAGGTTATGTCAAAAAATATACTTGAAAAATTGATTCTCAATACCACACATCCTTCGTCCTCACATTCCCAACTACAAGAAGAAGTTTTTATACTTCAAGCTCAACAAGCACTCGCATCACTTACTGAAACGTTTGGTTCAAACTCGATCATGTATCGTTTATTATCTGAAAAAATCTCAACCCATCCGCTCCTACATAGCAGTTTTACCTGAACGATGAACAAACCTGATCTAGCATAGCAACCTTTAGCAAGTTTTGCTAAGCAATTCAATGATTCATGGACCTATTTTTCTAGAAGTACAAAAATAAGAAAAAATGCTCGTCTGTAATGAACAAATTCTCAATTTCGTTTGTTCTATCAACTTTAGCACGACAAAAAAACAGAGCTAAGATGTTCATCTTAGCTCTGTTTGGTGTCATCAGGTATTATTTTGTTTGTTCATTCATTGCATCTTCTGCAGCCATTTGTGCTTCGATGTCTGAAATGCTATAAACATTTTCACTTGCAACACCGACTTCTTTTGGTTCCATGTTACGGTAACGAGCCATACCAGTACCAGCTGGGATGATTTTACCGATGATAACATTTTCTTTCAAACCAAGAAGTGGATCTTTTTTACCTCGGATCGCAGCATCAGTCAAGACACGAGTTGTTTCTTGGAAGGATGCAGCAGATAAGAAGCTGTTTGTTTCTAATGATGCTTTGGTAATACCTAGTAGGACTGGGCGAGATGTTGCAGGTACGCCTCCAGCTACCAATGTATTGTAGTTTTGGTCTTTGAAGTCAGCAATATCCATCAATGTACCTGGTAAGATATCCGTATCACCTGGATCCATTACACGGACTTTACGTAACATTTGTCGAACCATTACTTCGATATGTTTATCGCCGATTTCTACCCCTTGCATACGGTATACGCGTTGTACTTCACGCAGCAAGTAGTTTTCAACTGATAATACATCACGAACTTGTAACAATTGTTTAGGATCGATTGAACCTTCCGTTAATGGCGCACCACGGTGGATCATATCGCCTTCAGCGACTTTCATACGTGCTGTATAAGGAACTGTATACGTACGTGTATCGGTTTTCCCTTTGATTGTTACTTCTTTTGTACGAGTTGAAGCATCTTCTGAGATATCGATGACGTCACCAGTAACTTCGGTGATCACTGCTTGCCCTTTAGGATTACGTGCTTCAAAAATTTCTTGGACACGAGGAAGACCTTGAGTGATATCGTCTCCGGCTACCCCACCGGTATGGAAGGTACGCATTGTCAACTGAGTACCTGGTTCTCCGATTGATTGAGCGGCGATCGTACCAACTGCTTCACCAACTTCAACGTCAGATCCAGTTGCCAAGTTACGTCCATAACAGTGTTTGCAGACACCATGTTTTGTGTTACATGTGAAGACAGAACGGATTGTTACAGTTTCCACACCTGCATCCACAATTTGTTTTGCAATATCTTCTGAAATCAATTGGTTACCAGCGATGATCAATTCGTTCGTTTCTGGATCACGTACTTCTTTACGTGTGTAACGACCGATCAAACGATCTTCTAATGATTCAATGATTTCGTTTCCTTCACGAATCGCTTGGATTTCAAGACCGCGGTCTGTTCCACAATCTTCTTCACGAATAATAACGTCTTGGGCAACGTCAACCAAACGACGAGTCAAGTAACCTGAATCGGCTGTCTTCAAGGCAGTATCGGTCATCCCTTTACGAGCCCCGTGAGTAGAGATAAACATTTCTAAGACAGAAAGTCCTTCACGGAAGTTTGAGATGATCGGTAATTCCATGATTCGACCATTCGGAGCAGCCATCAGTCCACGCATACCAGCAAGCTGAGTAAAGTTGGAGATGTTACCACGGGCTCCAGAGTCAGACATCATGAAGATTGGGTTTTTCGCTTCTAACCCTTCCATCAGTTTTTGTTGGATGCTATCTTTAGCAGCATTCCAAACAGCGATTACTCGTTCATAACGTTCGTCATCAGTAATCAATCCACGACGGAATTGTTTTGTAATTGTTTCAACTTGTTTATGGGCATTTTCAATGATTCCTTGTTTTTCATTCAGTACACTGATATCTGCGATACCTACTGTGATACCAGCATGTGTAGAATGTTTATACCCTAAGTCTTTCATTCGGTCAAGCATCTTAGAAGTTTCAGTTACTTTGAAACGTTTGAAGACTTCCGCAATGATATTTCCTAGATTTTTCTTCTTGAATGGTAAGACTAATTCTTGCTCTTTGATATGCGCAGGAATATCTGTACCTGCTTCAACAAAATATTTATCCGGTGTTTGTACCGTTAAGTTGAAGTCTGTTGGTTCATTCAAGTAAGGGAACTCTGGAGGCATGATCTCATTAAAGATGATCTTACCAACAGTTGTAATCATCGTACGTTCTTTTTGCCAGTCAGTAAATGGTTTTTCACCTAATGAATTAGGGTTCACACCGATACGTGAGTGTAAATGAACGTAGCCGTTACGCCATGCGATCACAGCTTCGTTTTGGTCACGGAAGACCATTCCTTCACCTTCACGACCTTCTTCTTCCATTGTTAGGTAGTAGTTACCTAAAACCATATCTTGGGAAGGTGTTACAACTGGTTTACCGTCTTTTGGATTCAAAATGTTTTGAGCAGCTAGCATCAACATACGAGCTTCCGCTTGTGCTTCTTCGTTCAATGGTACGTGAACGGCCATTTGGTCTCCATCAAAGTCGGCATTATAAGCTTCACATACAAGTGGGTGCAAACGAATCGCACGACCTTGTACTAAAACAGGTTCAAATGCTTGGATACCAAGTCTGTGTAGCGTAGGTGCCCGGTTAAGTAATACTGGGTGTTCTTTGATTACGTCTTCCAAGACATCCCAAACTTCGTCTTCTTGACGTTCGATTTTACGTTTCGCATTTTTGATGTTAGAAGCTAGTTCACGTTGAACCAATTCACGCATCACAAATGGTTTAAATAGTTCGATCGCCATTTCTTTTGGCAACCCACATTGATACATTTTCAAGAAAGGTCCTACAACGATAACGGAACGTCCTGAATAGTCAACACGTTTACCAAGTAAGTTTTGACGGAAACGACCTTGTTTCCCTTTCAACATGTGAGAAAGAGATTTCAATGGACGGTTACCTGGTCCAGTAACTGGACGGCCACGACGACCATTATCGATCAACGCATCAACAGCTTCTTGTAACATTCGTTTTTCGTTTTGGACGATGATTCCTGGAGCATTCAAATCTAACAAGCGTTTCAAACGGTTATTACGGTTGATTACTCGACGATAAAGATCATTCAAATCACTTGTTGCAAAACGTCCACCTTCTAATTGCACCATTGGTCGTAAATCTGGTGGAATAACTGGAATAACGTCCATAACCATCCAACTTGGTTCATTTCCTGAAGCACGGAAAGCTTCTAAAATGTCCAAACGGCGGATCGCACGAGTCCGTTTTTGCCCTTGGGCAGATTTCAATTCTTCTTTCAATTCAGCTGCTTCAGCATCTAAATCAACACTGTCTAGTAATTGTTTGATTGCTTCTGCACCCATTGCTGCTTGGAATTCTTGTCCATATTGTTCACGTTTTTCGCGGTATTCACGTTCTGTCAACAATTGTTTTTTCTCTAAGTTGGTGTTTCCTGGTTCGATAACCACATATGAAGCAAAATAAATGATTTCTTCTAAGGCACGAGGACTCATGTCTAAAACAAGTCCCATACGAGAAGGAATTCCTTTAAAGTACCAGATATGTGAAACAGGTGCTGCTAATTCAATGTGACCCATACGTTCACGACGAACTTTTGAACGTGTCACTTCAACACCGCATCGGTCACAAACGATTCCTTTATAACGGATACGTTTGTATTTTCCGCAGGCACATTCCCAGTCTTTCGTAGGACCAAAAATCCGCTCACAGAACAACCCTTCGCGTTCAGGTTTTAAGGTACGATAGTTAATCGTCTCAGGTTTTTTTACTTCACCATAAGACCAGCTTCTGATTTTTTCGGGAGAAGCCAAACCTATTTGCATACTTTCGAATTTATTTACATCGATCAAAAGGGGTTCCCTCCATTTCGTTTAATGGCAAAACCGCAAGGCGGCTGATCATCGACCGCCTTACAGCTCATAGACCGGATTAGTCTAAGTTATCTTCTGCGGTTTCAAAGTTTTGGATGATATCTTGTCTTTCATCTTCCACTTGTTCAGCAGCTTTCTTTTCTAATTCTTTGGCTGTTTGCTGTTCAGCAAATTTAGTCAAAGCATCTACAGTGATCAAATCATCATCTTCGTCATCCATATCACGGAGTTCGATTTCAGAATCTTTGATATCCAAGACACGCATGTCTAATCCTAGTGATTGTAATTCTTTTACTAATACTCGGAATGATTCTGGTACACCTGGTTTTGGAATTGGTTCGCCTTTGACGATCGCTTCATAAGTTTTCACACGACCAACTACATCATCTGATTTGTATGTCAAGATTTCTTGTAAGGTATAAGCGGCACCGTAAGCTTCCAAAGCCCAAACTTCCATTTCCCCAAAACGTTGTCCACCAAATTGTGCTTTACCACCCAATGGTTGTTGTGTAACCAATGAGTAAGGTCCGATTGAACGAGCATGCAATTTATCATCGACCATGTGAGCAAGTTTGATCATGTACATGACACCGACAGACACTCGGCCGTCAAATGGTTCACCTGTACGTCCGTCATAAAGGATGGTTTTCGCATCGCTAGCCATACCAGCTTCACGAACCGTTTCCCAAACATCCTCATCACTTGCACCATCAAATACTGGTGTTGCAACATGGATACCTAACTGACGAGCAGCCATCCCTAAATGCAATTCCAATACTTGTCCGATATTCATCCGTGATGGCACCCCTAAAGGATTCAACATGATATCGATTGGTGTTCCATCTGGTAAGAATGGCATATCTTCTTCCGGCATGATACGGGATACAACCCCTTTATTACCATGACGTCCGGCCATCTTATCTCCTTCATGGATTTTACGTTTTTGAACGATATACACACGTACAAGCATGTTTACGCCTGGTGATAATTCATCGCCGGCTTCACGAGTAAAGATTTTTACGTCGTGGACGATCCCGCCACCACCGTGTGGTACACGTAATGAAGTATCACGGACTTCACGAGCTTTTTCACCAAAGATCGCATGTAAAAGACGTTCTTCAGCTGATAATTCGGTTACCCCTTTTGGTGTTACTTTACCAACTAGTAAGTCACCATCTTGGACTTCCGCACCGATACGGATAATACCCATCTCGTCTAGATCTTTCAAAGCATCTTCCCCAACGTTAGGGATTTCACGAGTGATTTCTTCAGGTCCTAATTTTGTATCACGAGCTTCTGATTCATATTCTTCGATGTGGATCGAAGTATAGACATCATCTTTTACAAGACGACGGCTCATGATGATCGCATCTTCATAGTTGTAACCTTCCCAAGTCATGAAACCAACTAAAACGTTTTGTCCTAGTGCCATTTCACCTTGTTCCATTGAAGGTCCATCTGCTAAAGTATCGCCTTTTTCAACTTTTTCGCCTAAATGAACGATTGGGCGTTGGTTGTAGCTTGTTCCTGAGTTTGAACGACGGAATTTTGTTACAGCGTATTTATCTAATGCACCGTTGTCACGACGAACACGAATCTCAGAGGCATCCACAAATTCAACGACACCATCATGTTTACATAGCAAAGCAGCTCCTGAGTCATGAGCTGATTTATATTCCATACCAGTACCAACCCATGGTGCTTGTGGATTGATCAATGGCACTGCTTGACGCTGCATGTTGGCACCCATCAAGGCACGGTTGGAGTCATCGTTTTCCAAGAAAGGAATACATGCTGTCGCTACCGCAACTACTTGTTTAGGTGATACGTCCATATAATCGACTTTATCGATTGAAACTTCTAAGTTTTCACTTTGCGCACGAGCCATAACGACGTCTTGTGCAAAAGTACCATCTTCATTTAATGGGCTATTTGCTTGGGCAACGATGTAGTGGTCTTCGATGTCAGCTGTTAGATAGTCGATTTGATCCGTTACACGACCAGTTTCACGATCAACACGACGGTAAGGAGTTTCGATAAATCCAAATTTATTAACTTTCGCATAGCTAGATAAACTATTGATCAACCCGATATTTGGTCCTTCAGGCGTTTCAATCGGACACATACGGCCATAGTGAGAATAGTGAACGTCACGAACTTCATAACCAGCTCGGTCACGAGTCAAACCACCAGGTCCTAAGGCTGAAAGACGACGTTTGTGTGTCAATTCCCCAAGTGGGTTCGTTTGATCCATGAACTGAGACAACTGAGAAGAACCGAAGAATTCTTTGATACTTGCAACCACTGGACGGATGTTGATCAATTGTTGTGGTGTCAAAGTTTCTGTATCTTGGATCGACATTCTTTCACGTACGACACGTTCCATCCGAGCTAATCCGATACGGAATTGGTTTTGCAGTAATTCACCGACTGAACGGATACGACGATTTCCTAAGTGGTCGATATCGTCCACGTTGCCGATCCCTTCCATCAAGTTTAAGAAATAACTCATTGATGCGATGATGTCTGCCGGACGAACAGTTTTCACAGCTGATTCAGGATAACCGTTACCGATCACATTCACTTCACGTTCTGGATCTTTTGGTGAAAAGACTTTGATCACTTGAACAGTCATTGGATCAGTCACAACACCATCTTCTGATGGATAGTAAGTCACTGAATTCAATCCATTATCAATGAAAGGTGCTAATGTTTCCATCACTTGGTGAGTCAACACAGTTCCTTTTTCAACGATGATTTCACCAGTTTCTGGATCAACCAATGTTTCTGCTAATGTTAAGTTCAATAGACGTGTTTTCAAGTCTAATTTTTTATTTACTTTATAACGACCAACGTTGGCTAAGTCGTAGCGTTTTGGATCGAAGAAACGAGCATTCAATAAGTTCCGAGAACTATCGGCTGTCTTAGGCTCGCCTGGACGTAGACGTTCGTAAACGTCTTTTAATCCTTCTTCTGTTCTTGAATCACTTGCATTTTTGTGCAAGTCTTTTTCAACTGTATTACGTAACGTTTCACTGTCACCAAAGATTTCAAAGATCGTATCATCCGATCCAAACCCTAGGGCACGAACTAACACAGTCAAAGGAATCTTACGGGTACGATCAATACGTACGTAAGAAATATCTTTTGCATCAGTTTCCATTTCTAACCATGCACCACGGTTCGGGATCACAGTTGAACCGAAACCTTCTTTTCCGTTTTTGTCTACTTTTCCATGGAAGTACACACCAGGTGAACGCACTAACTGAGAAACGATTACTCGTTCTGCTCCGTTGATAATGAATGTTCCTTGTTCAGTCATTAATGGGAAATCACCGAAGAAGACTTCTTGCGCTTTGATTTCACCTGTCTCACGGTTTGTTAGACGTAACGTTACATGTAATGGTGCAGAGTAATTTGCATCATGTGCGCGTGCTTCTGCTACCGTATACTTAGGTTCTTTCAATTCATAATCCACAAATTCCAAAGATAGATTGCCATTGAAGTCATCAATTGGCAAAATGTCTTCAAACATTTCTCTTAGTCCTTCATCTAGGAACCATTGGTAAGAGTCTGTTTGAATTTCGATCAAATTTGGTAATTCCAACACTTCACTGATTCGTGCGAAACTTCTACGTTCGCGATGTTTTCCGTACTTTACTACGTGTCCAGCCAAGCTCTTCACCCCTCTAAAATGTCATTCAAAAAGACTACCCGATCAATTGTTACAATAATATTAAAAATATTATATTTAGATAACAATAGACATTTTTTGCGGCTTTTAGGCAAAAAAAAACCAAAAATAGAGCATTCTTTTGAAACCATTTCTTCATGCGCTTCTATTTTTGTTTCCTTATTATAAAGCCGAAACGGACAATATTTCGTTTCTGCCTTTACTTCATCAGATAGTTTTTGCAACTTCATATATTACACTCTTTTTTCATAAAAGTCAACACTTCCTGGCGTTTCCCTCCTCTTTTCATCATTTTTTCTTAAACTTTTCTTACTATAATATATCGAATAAACATTCACGGATTTTGAGAATTTTCTGAATGTTCGTCTTGACAATCCCCTTACATCTCCGCTATACTTAGGAAAATTTATTATTTGTGGAGGATTTATTTATGCAAAAACCGAATATACAACTTATCCCGACACAATTGAATAACTTTTACTTTAGCTACTTTAGATAGGTTTGTATTCATGAATTATGGATACAAACACCAAACAACTGGTTTGTATCTATGATGGCTAAAGAACTTTGTATTACGCAAAAGCCACGTAGACATTACGTTAAGTGGCTAAGCGAAAAGTACAAAGTAATCACGATTTCTTACTTACATACTCTTTCGATACTCAATCCATTTAGACGTTTTGTCTAAATGGATTTTTTGTTTTCAAAATTGAAGGAGGAAAAAGAAATGAAAAAAAATTTATTGATCGGATTAGGCGCAACATTATTACTAGCACTTGGTGGATGTGGAACTGCAAATAGTTCCGCAGCAAAATCGGATGACTCGAAAACAATCGGTGTTTTACAACTGGTTCAACACAATTCATTAGATGCTACATATAAAGGGTTCAAAGAAGGGCTAGCAGAAAATGGCTATAAAGAAGGCGACAATTTAACAATCAACTATCAAAATGCGCAAAACAATCAAGACAATCTAAAAAGTATGAGTGAAAAATTAGTGAAAGACCAACCCGACTTATTATTAGGGATTGCAACTCCAGCTGCGCAATCACTCCTTAATGAAACAACTACGATTCCTATTACAGTGACAGCAGTTACCGACTTAGAAAAAGCACACTTAGTTTCTTCTAATGACAAACCTGGTGGAAATGTGACTGGTACAACGGATATGGTACCGATCGAAAAACAAATTGAGCTATTATTACAGATCGTGCCAAAAGCAAAAACGATCGGGATCATGTACAACAACGGGGAAGCAAATTCCAAAATCCAAGGAGACTTAGCCGAGAAAACATTGAAAAAAGCCGGAGTAAAAGTCAAAGTATTGACGGCAAACTCCACCAATGATGTTCAACAAGTGACAAAAAGTTTAGCCAAAGATGTCGACGGTATCTACATCCCAACGGATAATACATTCGCCAGTGCTGCTAGCGTTATCGGTGAAGTAGCCAAAGAAACAAAAACACCGATCGTTGCTGGTTCCGTGGATCAAGTCAAAGAAGGTGGCTTAGCGACTGTTGGGATTGATTATGAAGAATTAGGGCGACAAACAGGCGAAATGGCTGCCAAGATCTTAGATGGCAAAAAACCGAGTGAATTACCGGTTGAATCAGCAGATGATCTTTCCTTATATGTCAATAAAGACATGGCAAAAGCCCTTGGGATCGATCCAACAACAATCAAAGAGACTGAATAATTTTACAGGAGGACAATCATGACTAATTTAATAAGTATCTTTTTATCTTCTGCTTCACAAGGCGTGCTTTGGGCACTGCTGGCAATCGGTGTCTTCCTGACTTTTCGTATCCTGGATATCGCTGATTTAACAGCTGAAGGCAGTTTCCCTTTAGGTGCTGGGATTGCTGCCGTCAGTATCACTAATGGACTTTCCCCAATCGTTGCTTGCCTCTTAGGATTCTTGGGAGGCGCAGCAGCTGGCTTAGTTTCAGGATTGCTCCATACCAAACTTAAAATTCCGGCACTTCTAGCTGGAATCATCACGATGACTGGCTTATATTCCGTTACCTCACGAATCATGGGCGCACCTAATCTTTCTTTGTTAGGACAAAAAAACGTCTTTACATGGGCAGAATCACTCGGTGTTTCAAAAGAAAATGCTGTATTGATTGCTGGCTTACTTGTCGCATTGATCGTTGTCACGTTGCTTGTTTTATTTTTACGGACAGAAACGGGGTTGGCGATTCGAGCGACTGGCGATAATTTAGCAATGAGTGAAGCAAATGGCATCAACACCGATACGATGAAAATCATTGGGTATATGATCTCAAATGGCTGTATTGCTTTATCTGGTTCGTTGCTTGCACAAAACAATGGCTTTGCTGATTTAAACTCTGGGATCGGTACGATCGTGATTGGCTTGGCTTCAATCATCATCGCTGAAGTCCTCTTTCGAAACCAACCATTGCTTCTTCGATTATTGACAATTATTTTAGGCGCCGTGATCTATCGTTTTATCTTAGCGTTAGTTTTTGAGTTGAACGTTCAACCAAGCGATTCAAAATTAGCTTCTGCACTTGTTCTGGTTATCTGTTTATCTTTTCCACAAATCCAACAAAAATTAAAGTTACCTAAGCGTACGAAAGCAAAAGGAGGATCTATCAATGACTGATGTTTTAACACTTCAATCTATCCACCATACGTTTGAAAAAGGAACCATCAATGAAAACCATGTGCTAAAAGGAGTTAATCTCTCGTTGAAACAAGGTGATTTCGTAACAATTATTGGCGGAAATGGTGCAGGTAAATCGACACTATTGAACAGTATTGCTGGTTCTTTTCCAGTGGATCAAGGGAAGATTTTATTGAATGGCAAAGATATCACCAAAAAGTCAGTGGTTGCTCGCTCAAAAGAAATCAGTCGTGTCTTTCAAGACCCTAAATTAGGCACTGCTGTCCGATTGACGGTGGAAGAAAATTTAGCACTAGCAATGAAACGTGGCAAAAAACGAGGCTTTTTCCGTGGCGTCAAGCCACAAGATCGTTCTTTTTTCAAGGAACATCTCGCACGCTTGAATCTTGGGTTAGAAAATCGTTTGACCACTGAAATCGGCTTGCTTTCTGGAGGACAGCGTCAAGCGATCACGTTATTAATGGCTACTTTACAACGTCCTGAATTGATTTTATTAGACGAACATACTGCAGCCCTCGACCCGGCAACTTCAAAAACGGTGATGGAACTCACGGACAAATTAATTAGCGAACAGCACTTGACGGCTTTCATGGTCACCCATGATATGGAAGATGCCATCCGCTACGGAAATCGATTGATCATGCTACACCAAGGGCAAATCGTCGTGGATATCCAACAGGCAGAAAAAAAACATTTGACTGTCCCTCAGCTACTAGAAATGTTCAAACAAAATAGTGGCGCTGCATTGAAAGACGACCAAGTACTTTTAAGTTAGCAATCATCTGTTGTCACTTCCATAACAACTGACAAATTTCTCATTTGTTTTCTGCTTTCTTATTGATACAATACTACATGAAAGGAGTTGCAATGGATGACGACAAAAGATAAAGTACTCCAACTATTAAAAGAATCTCCTGATTTTTTATCAGGTGAAAAAATGGCACAGCAATTACAAGTGTCACGTACCAGTATTTGGAAAGCAATCAAAGAATTAGAAAAAACAGGTTATCATTTTGAGCATCAAGCTAAGGGATACCGTTATCTTCCTTCTGATGTGTTAGATGCCCAAGAAATTCGCCAAGCATTAGAACCTTGGATACCAGATTTGACGGTGTCGGTACAAGAACGATCAGAATCTACGATGAAAGATGCTAAGCTTGCGGCAACCAAAGAAATCGGACCCGCTCTTTTTATCGCCGATACCCAAGAACAGGCACACGGCCGATTTGGACGTCCTTTTTTTGCAGCCCCTGGACAAGGCATTTATATGAGCTTATTGATCCATCCCAATCAACGATTTGATGAATTGCCCCAATATACAGTTATTGCAGCAAGTGCATGCGTGAAAGCCATTCAAGAATTGACTAAAAAAGATCCTTCGATCAAATGGGTCAATGATCTTTATTTAAATGGAAAAAAAATTAGCGGGATTTTATCTGAAGCAATCAGTGACATGGAAACTGGCGGGATCAGTTCGATCATTATTGGCATTGGTCTAAATTTCTCCATCCCGCAAAAACAGTTTCCTGAAGCCATTCAAAAGAAAGCAACGTCTCTTTTCCCTGATGGTCAGAAATCCATCACACGGAATCAATTGATTAGTCAAATTTGGAAAAATTTCTTTCACTATCTTTCAGAACCCACAGACGAATACTTAACACTTTATCGTGAAAAGTCTTTCGTTCTTGGAAAAAAAGTACAGTTCACCCAGAAAGGGCAGCATTATACTGGGATTGCTAAAGAAATCGGAGAACATGGAGAGTTGATCGTGCAAGTAGGGGATCAAGCCCTCACTCTTTTTTCTGGCGAAATTAGTTTAACCTCCATTGAGTAAGTCAAAAAGAAAGGGATGGGCAAAAATGCCCATCCCTTTCTTCATCAATGGTGGTTCCTTTTTTATGTGATCTCGCAGAATACTTCATAGCCCCTTCATTTAGCGAGTTGTAAAATGAAGTTGTTATTCTATGTGCTATTGCTGTTCATAACAAAAATGCTACACAATTTTTAAACCTCTATGTGCTTTTTTATACAACTGCAATATCATTGATCTGATGTATCGAATGTTTCAATCAAAAGCCACAGACAAACTTCCACCTATAAAAGGTTTGTTTTTCTGATGCTATTCTGTCATATAAGTATGACTTCTACTTACTATTTGTCGCTTCCCCAATATATAATGTTTCATTAAACGGATTTCCCCAAAATCTTGTTCAATCAAACATGCTACTTCTTGATCCATACACAACAACACTTTTTCTTTCCCAGCTCTCCTCCTTTTCTCTTTCTGGTTCTATCTTACCTTATTCTTTAAGGTCTGTGTTATTTTGTATGGTATTGCAACATTTTTAATTTTATTATGTACAAAAAGGACTTACAAACACGCTTCTTTGTTTACACGATAAAATTTTAACTGATTAGATGAAAGATATTCTACATTCAGCTTAAATTTTTTGACAACAAGTGTCCTAATTAGAAATTTATCCGCCGTGGTTAACGGTTTTTGACATTCTTTTTCAATATCTTCAAATGAGAAATGATTTTTTTTACTGATCATTCGGGTTAAAATCTTATTTACATCTACTCTGGTTAAATCCGTTGTTAATCGTTTTTCCACTCAACATCTTCCTTTCTAATTGTATTTCTTCACTAGTGAATATAACATATTTTTAGTCTTGGTCCAGAACAATTATTTTCAAAATTAGGAAAGATTGTTTCGCAAAATAGTTGTTTTAATGAATAATACACGTTAAAATTTCTTTTTTTCACTCTTATCTTTTAGATTTGTCATCCAGTTATAAAAAAACCGATTTCCCAAATAGAAAACCGGCTGAATGTTATTTAAAATTCTATTCGTCGTTTCCCCCAAAACTACGAATAGTCAGTTAAAGATTGTAACCTATAGTCTGATCCCTCCTTTTATACAGATAGCGACTTTCTGTGTATACAAAGTCTCACTTATAAGTACATGCCTAAAGTTAAGTAAATTTCAGACTGCAACAGGAAAGTCCTCTGATTTCACTGGCATCTATTATTAGCATACTTTCTTCTCAATACTCTTTGACAACTATTTTTTCTAAAAATAAAAAAAATTGGTAAAATTAAAGAATAAACTTTAGACCGATCTTCCAAATAAAGAAGTAAAGTGATTGAAATAGATCCAATATTTTTCTAAAATAAAAAAGAGACTGAGCCAAAACTTTCCTCAATCTCTTCTGGTATATCTAAAAACGAATAAACGGCGTTCAAGAAGCAATTCCTCAACAATAAGGTTCTCAAGTTCAACCATTACATGCCTACTCTTTTTACTTCTTGATTCTTGAAATAGAATATGCCATTGTAGCGGCTGATTTATGGTATTTTTCTTTAATTTTCCCTATCTAAAATCAACTCAGTAACTGACAAAAGAATCTCACGTGTATCAAAGGCTGTATCAGGGAGCTTACTAATTTCCTTTAAGGCTTTTTTTGTGTAATCTTCCGCTAATTTTTTGGCTTTTGTCACACCATTGACTTCTCTGACAATCTGACGAACACTTTCTGCTTCCTCTTGTGTCAACTCAGTTTTTTTATCCAAGTATGCAATCAATTCTGCTTTTTTATCTGTTTGTAATGCGTAAATCAATGGTAGAGAATACACGCCTTGACGCATATCTTCTAATACTGGTTTACCGATATCGACCGCATCTTTCGTGTAATCCAGGATATCGTCAATGATCTGAAACGCCATCCCGACAGCTAAACCGATTGAACCTGCTTTTCGAGCAAACCGTTCATTCATTCCACTTTCATAAGCTCCGACTGAACAACTTAATTGAAAGAGTTCGGCCGTTTTCCCTGAGATGTTTTCTAAATACTCCGGCACAGTTAAATGATAATTGTAACGGTCGTCCATTTGTCCAAGCTCACCATCTAATACTTTTTCCATACTCCGAGAATTAGATTGTAAGCTCTTTAGCGAATTAGAATAATTTGAAAGTAATTTGAAACAGCAAACAAATAAATAGTCTCCTGCATAAACGGCTACCGTATTCCCAAATCGACCACGTAAATTAGGCTGACCACGTCGAACATCTGCCTCATCAACGATATCATCATGGATCAATGTAGCGGTATGAAGCATTTCGATCGAAGCAGCTAGCGCAATCGCCTTTTCACGATCTTGTTCTGGACCAAATTGAGAAAAGAGCAATTGATAGGCAGGTCTTAGCAGTTTACCTCCCGCATGAATCGTCTCTTTGATTGCTTGTTCGACTGGCTTGTTCTTTAAGCGGACAACATCTTCCATCTTTTTCAACGTCTCGTTTAATTCGTTTTTCAAAGTTGGATACTCACTCCACATTGGATGTAGCTTCATAAAAAAACTCCTTGTATAACCATTATTTTTTCAAAAAAAGCGGTTGCCATTTCTCTTTTTGTTCTTTCTCATAGTCTCTTTGAAAAAGTTGTAATGTACGTACATGTTGCAACAAATAATTGGCTGCAATCCCGATCGCAATTCCAGACAGAATACCTAAGAAAGATAGAATCGGCAGATATAACATGACTGTCCATGATTGAGCAATGAACGAAGCCATCACTAGTTGTCCGACATTATGCATAAAGCCACCTGTTGCACTGATTCCAATAATGCTGACTCGCTTAGGACCTAACTGTTTCACTAACAGCATTCCTACATAGCTGAGTAACGCGCCGCTCATACTATAAAGAAAGGTAGAGATCGTCCCACCTAACAAAGTTGTTAAAAATAGGCGAAGCCATAACAATAAAAAACTATCCCGTTTTTTCATCGTAAAAATCGCTACAATGGTAATCAAATTAGCAAGTCCTAACTTTGCTCCAGGAGCAAATGAAAAAGGATATGGGATCATGTTCTCAATTAATCCAATGATGACTCCTTGCGCCACTAGTAAAGATATATAAATCATTTTTTGTAATTTTGTCATGGTGTGGATAGCCTAATAGATCAGACCATCTTTGTCACTCCCATCTGTTGACCGAACCTCGATCACTAATTTATGAGGCAAGCAAACAATCGTTTCGCCATTCTTAGAAGCCCACCCTCGTCTCACACAAATCTGATCGCCACAATCTGCTTCCTTTATGCGTATCTTGTCGCCATCAACTTCGATTAAATTATAATCACCATGTGGATCTTCATAAGTATACGTATATTTTTTACTCCCAGCTACTAATGGGAAGGTTTTGATTTCATCACCATCAACGCGGAGTACAGCTTCTTTATCAGGAGCTACATTGTCTTGTTGATAACTAAATACGATGATGGGTAAAAAAGAAAGAGCAATCAAAAGAACGATAATGAAAATATCCCAAGGTTTAAGCAAACTTTTCTTGATAAATTCTTTCATCTTTTCGCACGCCTCCTCTTGCTGAACTGTTCTCCAATTTTAGCATGAAACAAAAGAAAGTCCTAGGTTTCCCTAGAACTTTCTTCAATCAGCCATTATTCTCAAATTGTTCAGTTTAAGCTCTAGGCTAATTTTTTATTTTGATCCATATCGGGATTTAGATCTCCCATACCACCAATTGCCTAGTGTTTTTTGTAACCATGGAATCACCCAGCGATCAAGACCAATTGCACGACCTGAACCGTTCATCAATGCAAAAGCAACAAAGATAAACCAGATGTTTACCCAGTAGAACATTCCAGATAGACAGAAAGTAATCACTAAAACAATGGTCGTTGCACTACATAACCAGGTAAATAAACCAGCAATCAAAGCGAGTGCTAAAGCAATTTCAAAGAATACCATGAATTTTTGGAAAAACATTGCTACATCATTGTTTGGCATGATCACTTGCATCATTTTTGTGAACCAGTCTGGTGATTTTTCAATCACGGCCATAGGCTGTTCACCATAAGCATAACTTAGACCAAAGTGAGTAGCTTGTGTCGCTGCTTCTCCTGCACCACTTGTTGCTGCACCAGTAGCTGCTGTTGTTGCATCGCCAGCAGCGGAAGCCCCACTTGCTACATCGGTCACATTGTATTCCCAAGTCCAAGGGAACACGCTGTTACCTGTAAACCATGAACCTTCACCAAACCAAGTACCTGGTTTCAACACTTGCCCATCACCAACAATTTTTTTGAAGGCTTCGATAAACCAAACCAGACCATAGAACACTCGTAAAGGCACACTCCATAAGACATTTCCATAACGGGAAGAATGGCCACGTGTCACATTACGATCGTCTTTGATATGGAAGAATTCGTGCATCATGTATTGGAACATATAATAGCCAGAACGAATATCAAAGAAATATTTCAAATTGACGATGTGTTTCATCACAATTGCTAAGAAACCACTTAAATGGATCTTATCAAATAAATTGGCAACGCCCCATTTGGCACCGATCGATACCATGAAACCTTGATAGTTTCCTTTAAACTTATGCTTTTCGCCGCCTTTGATGGCAGCTACGATATTGGCTGCTGCTGTATGACCTGTTTGTTCAGCCGCTTGAACGATTTGTGGCGTTGGTGTTCCAGGAAATTCTTCATAGAAAACCAAGTCTCCGATAATATAGATGTTTTTATCTTCATATCCTTTTGCCTGCATATATTCATTCGCTACCAAACGTTGACCACGAGCGGACTCTAAGCCGAAATCAGCAGCATCAGAAGTTCCTTTGACACCAGCTGTCCAGATCAATGTGTGGGTAGGAATCTGACGACCATCTTTTAACTTGATATGGTCTTTCGCTACTTCCACGATTGGTGCATTCAATAGTAGTTCTACTTTATGTTTCTTTAAATAGCGCTCTGCTTTGGCTGCATCATTACGATCCAGCATATTTAAAATCGTCGGCATTGCTTCTACAACCATCAGTGTAATTTCACTTGGGTCTAATTTGTAGTCTTTTGCCAAACGGTTTTTCCAATCAATCAATTCACCAATCATTTCGATTCCGGTGAATCCTGAACCACAGACCACAAACGTCAGCATTGCTTTACGTAACGCATCGTTAGGTTCTAAAGCTGCTTTTGCCACGGTACGTTCAATGTGTTCACGTATTTTAACTGAATCTTCAAATGACCATAAGGTAAAGCCGTTTTCTTTTACTCCAGGAGTCCCAAAGTCATTTGGTTCTCCCCCCATTCCCAAGATCAACTGATCGAATGGGTAAGTGCCTAATTTTGTTTTCACAACTTTTTGTTCTTTATCGATACCAGTGACCGTATCTGTCACTAATTGAACATTTTTTTGTCGAGCAAACAAGTGCTGTAGATCATATTGGATTGCTTCTGGTTCAACCCGTCCACCTGCAACTTCGTGTAATTCTGTCATCATCGTGTGGTACGAATGACGATCAATCAAAGTGATTGTCACATCTTCTTTTTTAAGTTTTTTTGCCAAGTATTTTGTTGCTGATACCCCGGCATAACCTGCACCCACAACGACAATATTTTGCTTTGTCATTGTTCATCCGCTCCTTATTGGTAATCCTTTATTTGAAATGATTAACATTTGTATTAGTTTGCTACCTATTACACAATCTTTATACATTATATAGATGTTATTCCCTTTTGTCTAACTCATTTTCATTATTTTTAAAAATTTGTGGTTAAGCTCTTTTTCACGAAATTTACAGAAAGAAAACGGTTTAAAGATTACACTAGTTATTTGACGAAAACGGTTGACTTATGGCTGATTTTCATTAGAATGTATAATGAATCACAAAGAATATTGTGTACTAAAAAAGGAAACGGTGGGAGTAAAATGAAGAAAAAACGTTTTATTACTGGATTTGCTGTATTAGCTTTTTCAGCTTTAATGTTAGGTGCTTGTGGTGCGGATGATAACGGAAGCTCTAACAGCTCAACAGAAGCTTCAACTGCTAAGACATCAGAAACAAAAACAACTGAAAGCTCAGCACAAATCGTTGCTGGCGGCGAGTTACAAGATGGTACTTATAAATTAGAAGAAAAAAATTACTCTAACGGTTATCGTGCAGTCTTCGAAATGGTTGTCAAAGATGGCAAAATCACTGAATCTAAATATGACAACATCAACGAAAATGGCGAGTCTAAAACCAAAGATACAGAATACAACAAAAACATGGAAGCAAAAGCTGGTACTAGCCCAGAAAAATTCATTCCACAATTGAATGAACAATTAGTCGAAGCACAAAGCGCAAGTGGAGTTGAAGTTGTTACTGGTGCAACTCATTCTTCAGAAAGCTTCCAAAACTATGCACAACAATTGATCCAAGCTGCTCAAGCTGGTAATACTGATACAATTGAAATCAATAACGGTGCAGATCTTCAAGATGGCACATACAAATTAGAAGAGAAAAACTATTCTAATGGTTACCGTGTCCAATTTGAAATGACAGTCGCTGATGGTAAAGTATCTGAATCTAAATTTGACTATGTCGACAAAGACGGCAACTCAAAACAAGACGATGCAGACTACAACAAAAATATGAAAGCAAAAAGTGGTACTTCTCCAGAGACATACATTCCTGAATTGAATGATGAACTTGTCAAAGCGATGGGCGAAGAAGATGGTTCACCTGCAGATGTTGAAGTTGTCACTGGTGCGACTCACAGCTCACATTCATTTGTAATGTATGCACAACAATTAGTGAATGCTGCTGAAAAAGGCGACACTCAAACAATTCAAGTTGACAATATCGTAACAAAATAAATTTTCTATAATTATCCGTGGAAGAGACGATTGCACAAGTTGTTTCTTTGAGATCCAAGCCGAGATATCCAAAATTTTTCTTTGAAAAATTTTTGTGATGTTTCGGCTTATTTCTCAAAGTACACTTTTTGATTTCTCAGCAACCGTCCCTTCCACTAATGAAATGAGGAAACACATGTTAAAGAAACGATTACTCTCTTTCGTAGCCTTTTTAAGTTTGTTCACGTTAGCAGCTTGCAGCACAGCGACGAAACAAACGACCTCTGAGAGCAAAACGACCACCAAAATTTTACAAGAACCTTATTCTGATGAACAGTTCTTATTAGGGACTTATGTTCGGATTCGAATCTATGATGAAGGCAAAGAAGCAGCATTAAAACCTGCCTTTGCTCGAGTCAAAGAACTAGGTGATAAAATCACGATCAATCAGGAGGGTTCCGAAATCGACGCAGTGAACCAACAAGCGGGTATCAAGCCAGTAAAGGTTTCTGATGATATCTACACGTTACTAAAACGTGCTTATGAATATAGTCAAGATTCACAAGGTGGTTTTGACATGGCAATCGGTGCTATTACTCAATTATGGCGTATTGGGTTTGACGATGCGAGAAAACCGGCCCAAGAAGAAATCGATCAAGCATTAAAGCTGGTTGATTACCATAAAATTGAGCTGAACGATAAAGACAAAACTGTTTATCTGAAAGAAAAAGGCATGATCATCGATCTTGGAGCCATTGCTAAAGGCTATATCACAGATGAAGTTGTCAAAGTGTTAAAACAGCAAGGTGTAACGACTGCTATCGTTGACTTAGGTGGAAATGTCTATGTTTTAGGTCATAGCCCACGTGGTGAAGATCAAGACTGGACAGTTGGTATCCAAGATCCGAATCTAGCACGTGGTTCTGTTTTAGGGACGATCAAAGAACGGAACAAAACATTAGTGACTTCTGGCATCTATGAGCGTTATTTAGAAGTAGATGGTAAAAAATATCATCATCTATTTGATCCAGATACTGGTTATCCTTTTGATAATGATATTGCTAGTGTTACAATCATCACAGATAAATCAATTGATGGTGATGGCTTGTCGACAGCTGTCTTTTCAATGGGTGTGAAAAAAGGATTGGAATACGTCGAAAGTGAACTGAATGATGGAACGGAAGCCATTTTTGTTACCAAAGAAAACAAAGTATACGTGACCGATCCGATCAAAGATACTTTCGTTTTGGACAAAGATTCTAAATATACGATGGGCAATCGTTCTGAATTGAAATAAGGAGTATGAACTATGACACTAAAGATCTTTTTAGAAGTAGTAGAACTACGAACAAAGGTGGCTAGTGTATTTCCTTTTGCGATAGGGGTTTTATTCTCTATCGCTTTTTTTCATGAAATACATTGGCTTAATACAGGGTTGTTTTTTATTGGTATGTTGGTTTTTGATTTAGCAACAACAGCAATCAACAACTATATGGACTACCAAAAAGCCCATTCGAAAACTTATAAATACCAAGAAAACGTAATTGGACGAACTGGCATCTCACCAAAACTGATCCAAAAAATGATCCTAGGAATGATTTTCTTTGTCTTACTGATTGGTGTAATCCTAACCGCTAGAACTGGGATTTTATTATTATTGATGGGCGCTACTTGTTGCTTCATTGGCATTTTTTATACCTTTGGGCCCATTCCCTTATCACGAATGCCTTTAGGGGAAATTTTCAGCGGTGTAACAATGGGGTTGGGAATTTTTGCCATGGTCATTTACATCAATACTTACAGTACGAAAGTATTTGATCTGATTCTTTCTTTTCAGACAGGAACCTTCCGTTTAGAAGGAAACATTTGGAGTATCCTGACGATCATCCTAGCTTCACTCCCCTTGGTTTTTACGATTGCCAATATCATGTTAGCTAATAACCTACGGGACTTAGAAAGAGATATCGAAAATCATCGCTATACTTTAGTTTTTTATATTGGGCGTCCCATTGGACAATTGTTGTTCCAGTTATTGATGTATGCTTGTTATCTAGTTGTCTTGATTGGACTATTGAGCCATGTCTACCAGTGGCCAATCTTGTTGACTTTTCTCACATTACCAACGATCTATCGTAACTTGCAACAATTCAAACAATCCTTGCCTCACCCCATCAGTTTTAGCTATGCCATCAAAAATATGATCTTGTTCAACAGTAGTTATGCATTGGGCTTACTTTGCAGTATTCTGTTGTCTTATGTTTAGAGATCCATTGATTTTTCAAATAAAAATAAGACCCATGAAGTCAATGAAAAGCTGTGACTTCATGGGTTAATTTTAAGTTATCTTAGAATGCTAATCTTTTACCTTACAGGTGCTTGCAAAAGCTGTCCCTGTAAACCTTTCGTTAGTGTATTGCCGCCGATTGTTCGTTGGTTTTCTGCAGTTAGTCTTGCAGCCTTTGGTATTGCATGTTTCGTAAGATCTGTAAGCTTACTTAGTTCTCCTTTACGAGACATGGTATTACCGACGTCAAGTGCGTTCACTCCCTTTTTAGCATTTTGAGCCTGTATCTTTGCATCTATTAAATGATTTTTATACTCTACTCTTGAAACTGGATCAATCGAACTCTTGAATTTGATATGACTATTGACTCGATCTTCAATTACCTTAGTAGTATCTCTAGTTATGAGGTCTTCTAATGCTAACTTATTAAATGTTTTTAGTGGTCGTTGGAGCAATTCTCTTTGCCTAGCTTCTGGCGTAATACCTCTCGCTTTATCAATCATTCGCCCAACCCAGCCTCTTTTTTTCGGACCGTTTAATTTAAGTAATGGAGAGTTTTGGTTTTTTAGTGCCTCTACTACCGCTGGATTCCCTGCACATAGTTGCGTAACGAAAGCTCTCTGATTAGTTGTATCTTTTAGAGTGGCTTGATAAACTTTTCTTGCATTTGGATCAATCGAACCCAAGAATCTGTTCTCACTTAGGACTTTATCGCGAATGACCTCATTCTCATTCATGAGTGGTTTTAATAGGTTCTTATCAAATTTATGAAGTGGTTGTTGAAGTAGTTTATCTTTCCATTTATTTTGCCTAGCTTCTGGCGTAATACCTCTCACTTTATCAATTATTCGCCCAATCAACCCTCTCTTTTTCGGTTCGATTAATTTAGCTAGTTTAGGATCTGCTTTTATTATTTTTTCTATTTCACTACCGTTTTTTCCTTCACATAGTTGAGTAAGAAAAGCTCGTTGTTGATTCTCTTTCCGTTTATTCCATAATTTTTTCCCAGCTCGACCTACGCGTATTAGCGTTCTTCCAATAAAAAGTGTCGCAGTAACAGCCCATCCTGGCATCTTTTTAAAGAGTCTTTCGGTATAATCTAGCTCTCTTTCCGTTCCCGGTTCCATCATATTTTCTCACCTCCTTCTTATTTTTCATCTGAATCAGACATTCTTTTTCGTTGCTTCTTCACGTGTGGTCCCATCTTGAGTGGGAGATACCGCTTCGTATTCTTTCTCGTATATCGTAATCCAATTAAATGAACCAGGGTCGCCTCTTAGGGCATATTTCGAGCCTTTTTCTCCAATAGAGAAAGAAACTTCTTCTTTTCTACCGTTATCGTCGATTTTCGTGATGACAAATACTGCACCGTCTTGATCTGGGTTGACGGTGACAACACGATAATCATAAGTGAGCTCATTGACCGTTTTGTCTTCTTCGATTTTTTTCTGGATTAACTTACCGTCTTTAAATTCTAATGTAAATGTTCGATCGGTATTCGTATTTTCCCATGCGCCTTGTTGTAAGACGTCTAACCAAGCTTGTGAAATCACTTGTTGGGCTGCTTCTGCTTGTTCGGTGATCTCTTCTTCCATTTTGACTTTAACTTCTTCATTTGGATAGAAGTAGATTTCTTCTTTATCTTCTTTTAAATAAAAGATTGTACTTCCCATACGTGATTGTAATTTGAGTTTTTTCATGGTTCCTTCTTTGTCTTCTAGCACTAAATACCCGTTATCGACTAAGTAATATTTACCAGCTGCTAGCCAAGAAGAAGCACGATAGGTCCCGTCGGTTTTTAATTCTAGTACCATTTCGTCACTTCGATTGGAGTACCATTTACCACTATAAGTAGTGGCACTGTATTCTCCTAATCGTTCCTTACTTTCCGCTGTTTCTTCTGTCTGACCTTTTTTAGTCGTCTCTTCCCGATTGGCTGTGTTTGAGAACAATGAATAGCTTGTCAAACCCAAGACCACAACGAAAAAAACTGTTACCCCTATTAAAAAATTTCTGCCTGTTTTTGTTTCTAAAAAATTTTTGATCATATTTTTTCCTAAAAATAAAGATTTTCGTTATTTTTAGAAATTACTCACCACCTTTACTTTTCACGAATTGACTGATGAATCATTAACTAGCTAGTCGAAAGATTAAGGCACCCCATATCCAGAGATTGCTGAATGATCGAGTGTATAGGTTCTTCTTCGAACCATATTTTCTGAATTACCTTCAATTACTTGAATCGTATTTCCACCTGTAAATTCGACGATCCCCACTTGGTCTTTCCCCGTTTTATTACCTTTCCAATCAAAGAAAATCAAATCCCCTGGTTGCGGGATATAGCCTATATCAGTGGCTTTGAATTTATTATTCTTTTTGTACCAATTGAACATATCTAACGGTCTTACAGTATTCGGTACACGACCTTGACTGAGATATCCTGCTTGTTCTGCTACCCAAGTAACAAAGATCGCAGACCATTCCATTCGGCTCTCATAGCCAGCCCACTCCCAATATTTATTGCCATTTAACGTACCGATTTCTTTAGTTGCCACCTCTACCAACTTGCCAGTAGAGTTTGAGAGGTTGTAAGAAATTAAGCGTGCATAGAACATATCACCAAATGCGTAACGCCAGTTATAGCCAAGATCTAAAGCCACGCCCTTATTATAAGAAACAACTTCCCCATTACTTCTTTCTTGCGCATAAGCTTTGCTATGCTCAAATGTATATTTACTATCTGTACGGATCAACTCGTCCAAATAGTCTTCCCCATAATTGTAAGCTTGGATCGCTGCTAAGTTACCTAATTGATACATTTGTGCTTTTCTTATTAAATTTGCAAAATAAGCTACACCTAATTCAATTGACTTTTCTGGGTTGATCGTTTGATTCAAATTTTGTGCTTTAGCAATTCCCATAATATCCGGAACGGTTTCACCATCCCCACCACTTTCTACCCAGATTATGGATAGTATGACATTGGTAAATGATTCAATGTTCTGTTTTTTTGCTTCTGTTACTACTTTTTCTCGCCATTGAACCACTTTTTCAGGTGGATAAATAAGCTCACCTTGCGATTGTTCTCGATCATACTGACTTAATTTCGTACGATTTCCATAAACCAAATTTTCAATAAAAATTGTCGGATTGATTTCTGGATTGCGGTAGAGGAAGATTCGTTTTTCTTTCATGATCATCAATAAATTACCGTCAAATTTGTCACTTGTGTAACCAATCAAATCTCCGCTTTCTAAAGAAGCTCCTTCACGTATGATCGGCGTCACATTAATATAATAAGCTTGGTATTTCCCTGTTTCCGTTTTGATACTTGTTGTCGTTTGCTTTTTCCCATTTAGATCTCGAGCCGTACGCGTACTGATCTCTGTTACCTTCTCGTTTGATGTGGCATAGACAGGCGTTTGTGGTTTCGCATCAATGATTATTTCATCATTCATATTGGCATCGTCCCGACCGCGATAACCATAATTACCAATAACAGAAGCATACGAAACTTTCCCTAAAGGATTATCCATAAAAATCTTATCCTGAAAACGATCGATTTCTAACACAGGATAATATTTATCGATTTCATCTTGTGAGAATGCTGAGATCGTTCCTATCACTTTATTGTTTGAATAGAGTTCGATTTGAGGATCTAAATCAAGAAATTCAGCAATCGTTTGTACTTTGACATTCAGCGTGACGCTGTCTTTGTCTTTTTCTTCTTTTTCTTCTTTTTCTTTTTCTTCTTTATCTTCTTTATCTTTTTCTTCTTCAAATTCGACTTTGTATGTAAAAGTGCCATCATGGATTGCGCGAAGTTCATCTTCTACTTTTGCAATCTTAACTGGCTCTTCCTCCATTGGTGAATACTTATCTTTAAACTGGGCATAAAAAGACATATATAATGGAGGACTCATGGATGTTTGGTCTTTTAGTCGTTTCAGATAATTAGGAAGCGCACTATTTTTAATATTATAATTTTCATATTTGGCATTTAAGTAATAAATATAGTTATCCCCATTTGAAGCAAACGAAAATTGTTCCGGATCGGCAACCATTCCATTCACTTCAAAATAAACTTCATCATGTTCTTCAACTAATTGATTGTAACGATTATAAACATCTCTATTTTTAGAGGCATCCAAATAGGAAATATACTCAAATGCTTCAGCAATCGCCATATCTTCTGTTTTCAATGTGAACAAGGCGACAATAAAAGTCCAAATCGCTAAAACAACCGAGATTACCACGAGAATGATCGCTAGTATAACGATAACTATCGCGATGATCAATAGCGCTTTGATTGTAATCACTAAAAAAATCAGCGTAATGAGGATCCCGATAATCGTTAGATCGCCCTTTTCATCTCGCCCACCAAGCATTTTCATAGCCGCTTCTTTTGCTTGCCCTTTTGGTGACAGCTTTTGAGCCATATCTAAAAATTTTGGCGATGATTTTGCTTTACCTAGAAAATTCTTGAAGAAACCACCCTTTTTGCCGACGCCTTTTGTAGGATTTACATAGACAACTTTCGTGTTTTTACCCTTACCAAAAATATTGTACCATTTTTTTTTGGTGGATTTCACTGAATCTTGAGGTGCAAATCCTTTTTGATCTTTGTAAGCAGTGTAGCTGTAAGGGGTACTATCCTTAGAAGAACGAGCAACCAAATTGCCTTTTTTTGTTTCTTCTGCTACTTTTTTTAACTGTTCTTTTTTTAGCTGTTTCTTTTGCACATTCACTTTTGGTTGATCTGTCGACTGTTTTGTTCCCAGGATATTATTCTGACTTTTTGAATCAGCACGTAATTCCTGTCGCACTTTTTTTTGATCATTTTTGCGTTTTATGCCTAAAACTTTACGGAACCTATTTTTAGCTAATACGACGGTTTTATTTCCAAATTCTTCAACGTCTCGTTTTATTTTTGAAATTTGTTTCTTAGTCAGTTTAATCTTTTGTTTCCCTTGTTTAATGACTCTTTTTAAACGAGATTTTTTTTTAATGATTGGTAGTTTATCATTTCTATGGACGATTATCGTTACTTTAATTGTCTGATTGTTTTTAAGGATCGCTTTTGTTAGTTCTGAACTTTTTTTTTGGTCTTTGATGAGACCTTTGGTTTTTTCTAATCCTGTGCTGATAATACTATTTTGTGATTCCTGCTGTTCGTTATTGGGTTCATTCAAATCGGGCACTGTGACGTATCCTTTCTGATTCCATTTTCGTTTTAGTCTTCACCAGGTTTGGTTGACATCATCTTATACAACTGCGTATCTTTCGGAAAATGATCATAAAAAGGTAAAGTTGTATCGCCAAATACCATCAGTCCATAACCTTCTGGTGAATTCACAACAAATTTTTCTTGTTCTTCTGAGATATCAAATAACCGGACTAATTGTGAACGGTCAGATTTTGCTTGATTGAGCATCATGACGAAATCACTATTTGAAAGCATCCGCCGTGCAAGGTCCGAAAGTAAAAGTGTCTCCACATTCTGTGTAATCCCAGTTGGAATTGCCCCCCACTTTCTGGCACGACTCCATAATTCAAAGAAATAATTTTCAGAATACTCATTTGTAAACAGTAATTGCATTTCGTCGATATACAACCAGGTCCGAACGCCTCTTTCCCGGTTGGTGGTGATCCGATTCCAGACTTGGTCCAACACGATCAACATCCCCATTGTTTTGAGCTGTTTCCCTAAATCTTTGATATCATAGACAACGAGCCGTTTGGTAATATCGACATTTGTTTCAGAGGAGAATACTGACAAACTTCCTTCGATATAAATTTCCAAGTCCGTCCTCAATTGGTGCGCTTCTTCTTCCTCTTGCTCTTGTAAGATGTGGTAGAAATCTACAAAAGTTGGCATCCGATCGCTAACTGTTTCATACGTTCGACGACATACACGGTCGATCAACGTTTTCTGGGTAGAGGTTAGCCCCAATGCACCGCCAATGATCAAGTCGAACAATGAAATCAAAAACTCCGACTTTAAAACGACCGGGTCACTGTCATCTCCATAGTTTTCGTTGATATCCATTGGATTGATTGTGGTAGCGGAATCACTAGCGATCTTGATAATCTCACCATTGAAATTTTTACCGATAACGGAATACTCACGTTCAGGATCAATGATGATGACTTCATCTTCGGCATCACGCAATAGTACATTTACGATCTCACGCTTCACCGAGAAACTTTTACCAGAACCAGGAGTTCCTAGAACAAATCCATTGGGTGCTTTTAATAATTTCCGGTCAAGAGATAAAATATTCTTTGAAATAGCATTTACGCCATAATATTTCCCATTTTCTTGAATTAGATCTGAAATAGTAAACGGCACAAATATCGCAGTGCTGGCAGTCGTTAGTGTTCGATCCAATGGCAATATATTATTTCCTAAAGGTAAGGTTGCGTTCAGCCCAGCCTCTTGCATAAATTCTAACTCGATGATCTTAAATCCAAATTGTCGACCAATAGAAGATACCTCGTCATGTACTTCTGTTAATTTTTCAACTGTTGGGGCATGGAAATGGATACTTCCAGTCATCGAATAAAGCTTTTGACCCTTGTTCTGTAAATCATCAACTAAATTTTTCGCTTCTGTTAGCGAATAAGTCAAATCATAGGAAAGCATTTCAAAATCGTAGCCATTTTGTAGGGCTTTTTTCTGTTCATCCACTTTTTGTTGTTCCATAAAAGCTAATTTGGTCTTCACTAAGTCAAATGCTTCATCTTGTTCAAGTGGCTTGATATGTAATGTAATCACCAACTCTTGAGGGATTTCTAACAGTTCAAAAATAAAGGTATCTGCTAGTTCCGATGGATATTCTTGCAAATAAACGGTTTTGGCATAATGATCATCCATTTTCAAGTAGTTTTTATTTTGTTTCAGTTCAATCACTTCTGGTAGGATATCCTCAATCTCTGGTTCTTCCTTATCGCTTTTTGTTAATAAGATATCAGACAAAATTGTCAACATCTGTTTTTTCTCAAGACGGTTGATCCCACTACCTAATCGACTCGCAAACATTGCAAAGCGATCTACAACCATTTCCAGCTCTTTATGAGCAAGTTTTTCTGTTTGATGTTGCTGGATGAAGGTAAACAAAATCCGTTTCTTATAGCCATTTTTTTCTTCATCCAGTTTTCTGGAAATAACATCATTCATTTCTACGCGATAAGGGTCTAAAAAATCATTCTTTTCTTGGTAGTAGAGAATTGATTGCAATTCACTCAACGGTCGTTTCTTTTTGTAGACAGTTAACTGTAGCTGGGTTTTACTACTTAAAGAATTAAGGAAATCACAATATTGCGAGAAAATCTCAATCTGATTCTCTTCTGATGAAAGCTGATAGTTGATATCTTCTAATTCGACTGTGATGGAGTACGTATTATCATCCAGTTGACAAACACCGCTGGGAAAAATTGATTTAAAGTAAAAAGTATCGCGCAAAAAATCCACATCTTGTGGATTTTTTTTCTGTTGTTTCTTTATATTTTTAGAAGTCTTCTTTAAATTTTTATGATTATTTTTTATTTTTGACTTTAATTTCATCATCGTTCTTGTCCGCCTAATTCTTTACTTTCTGACATGTCTTGCTGACCATCATTCTTTTTTCGTTTCTTTTTTCTAGTTCCTGTCGAAATATGGTATTTAAAAAATTGCTTAACATAAACTTCAAATGATAAGCCATTTCGTTTGAACCATCCAAAAGACACGATTGGAATAGAGGCAATGATCATCAACCAACTGATGATTTCGATTGGCATTTTTAACCATGCAATGAATATCAGTGCGATCGCGACATTTACCCCGCCAGCAATACAAAGACACAATAATTGTTTTAGATTCATTCCTGCTATTACTTTTTCTTTGTATTCTTTGATATCTTTTGGAACTTTTACTTCTATTGCCATATCTCCCCTCCTTATGATGCAGATATTAGTGTTTTGGCCCATCCTTTAGTTTTATTGATAGCTAGTAAGATTCCAATCATATAGATCGTTAATCCTAAAATAATCCCAAACATATGGGTGCCAACGTCTTCCATTATTCTCATGAATAGCATTGGATATGTAACTAAAACCAGGGCGATAAAGGTTGACTGCAACCCCGTGGCGGCAAAATTTTTAAAGAAGCCTTTGGTCATAGCAGAAAATTCTTGGCTTGGCAGAGCCCCCATCGGAATTGGTGCCATCGCGCTAAAAATATAAAGCTCCATAAATCGTAAATAAATCGTTACCTGAATCAACGTCCGTACAACAAGTGACACTAAAAATAGAATGAACATAATTAATAGCACAGCGATTTGTGACCAGAAATCTAGATCATTTACCGCCTGTTCTACTCTTGCTGCTACATTCGCTACAGTTTTTTCGTCACCTACTTGTAAAATTTTATACGTTAAATTAGAAGTAATCACTATGATTCCGTCTAACAAAACTTGGATTTTTAAAATAACCACATAACAAATCGCAAATTTAATAAATGATTTGATGATCATTTCAAACCCAAGCATTGGTGCTCCTCCAGCTCCCTCAACCTTAAGTGAAATTTTTTGAAATTCCAAAAGAATAAAGATGGCTAAAATAGACAATGAAAGCGGAATAACAACTAGTTCCTGTAAATCTACTACTAATTTATATGCATCATACATGTATCCTGATAGATTCTTACTCAGAGTGTATTTTAAATCATCTCCATTCAAATAAAACATGATTTGATTAAAGAGCCACATTATCGCTGATGTCATAAATTAAATCCTGCTTTCAGTGTATTATTGTAAAAGTGAAGAGAAATCAAATTGAGTTGCGAACCAGCCTGCAGCAACTAAAATCAATCCACCACCGACAATTTGCCAAATTCCTTGCTGTAATTGCGGACCATTTTTATCTTTTAATGCACCAGCTAAAATGACCGTTCCCCAAATTAGCCAAAGACCTCCACCTACTAAAGTGAAGTTTGATACTAAACTAAAAACTTTTTCTAATAAAGCTGCATCTTTCATTTAAACATTTCCCCTTTTTTGAGTTATTTATTATTTGTTACTACTTTTAGTATATGGTAATTTTTCAACCGATGTTTGCCAGTTATTTCTAAGTTGAGAAATTTTAGAAACTCCCTCTCTCAAATTTTATAATTGACTAATTTAGTCAATATATGTAAGAGGTCCTTATCAAAAAGCAGACTAGCTGAGAAGAATAGTTACTCTAAAAAATTTTAAAATTCGTTATTTTGGACACAATAGATTGATTCATCTACAAAACTTGGAACATCTATCCATTTTTTTCAAATAAATGCACAGCGCTTAAGAATTGATTCCTGAAAATAAGTCGAAAAATCAAAAATGCTCAAAATAACAAGAAGTCAATTTTGGATTTCCCATGATTTCCGAGTGCCAGACAGTCCTTATATCATCTTCTACTAGTTTCACTCAGCATCATTGACAAGGATTAAATTCCTGATAATTACATATGTATGTTACGTAGTGGAAGGTGTAGAGAGATTACGTTCATACATATATGAGTCTGTCACATCCCCTAATTTTTTATAGTTTTTATGTTTGACAATGTCATATTTTTCAGACAGGAAAGGATTTGCTCCACGTATTTTTAAAATACATTGTTGCCCTTTCAAACTGGCTACTTCATCGGGGTCCATCAAATTACGCCCCAACTTTTGGAAACTTTCATTGAATGATCCATTTGAGCCTTTAGTGACACTGATATTTCTTTGTTCGATCGTTTCTTTACCTAAAAGTTTAGAAATATATTCATGCGTACTTTGTTCCATCCCACCTAAATATAAAAAGACGTCACTCGTACCAATAATGGTTTCCCAAGTATCTTTATACAACGTTTTTAACTGACTAATATTTTGTAAGATCACATTTGTTGAGATTTCTCGACTTCGAATAACCGAAATAACTTTCTCAAAATCCGGAATTTGACCAATATTGGCAAATTCATCTAGAATACAGCGAACATGACATGGTAAGCGTCCTTTATAAATATTATCTGCTTTGTAGACCAGCATATCAAAGAGCTGTTGGTACATCATACTGGCTAAGAAGTTAAAACTGGTATCTGTATCTGGCAGTAAGATGTACAAAATCGTTTTCCGATCCCCAATGGTGTCCAATTCTAATGTATCTTTAGAGACCAAGTCTTTGATACTAGGAATATCAAACGGAGACAACCTTACCCCTAAACTAACTAAAATACTCTTGGTCGTCTTATCCCCTGATAGTTTGAAAATTTTATATTGCGCAACCGCGAAGTTTGTTGGATCTTTCTCTTCTAACTCATTGAACAGCACGTCTAAAGGACTGACGAATCCAGGAACATTTTCGTCAATATCTGCTAGACGTACCAATTCAATCACATTTCCTAATGTGCGATCTTCTTCAACGACTTCTTGGATCAAATAGCTAAAAATTGCCATTAATAAAGCAGTCTCTGCCTTTTCCCAGAAATCATCGCCACCTTTTTTATCAGGGTTTGAAGTGTTTTTAATCAAATTATTTACGATTTTTAGAATATCGTCTTCCGTTCTTATGTATTTAAATGGATTGTAGTGATGGGTGTCACGCCGATTGATCAAATCAAAGACTTTGATATTGTAACCCGCTTCCTCAAACATTTTTCCTGTTTCCATCAATAACAATCCTTTGGAATCACTGACTACATAGGAAGAATGCATTTGCATCAGATTCGGTTTTACATAAAATCGCGTCTTACCACTACCGGCTCCTCCAACCACAACGACATTTTTGTTACGGTTAAAATTATCTTTACCAGTAATTTTCATTCGTCCTGACAGGGATAAACTCTCTGTTTTAGTCAATATGATATTAAAACTCTTTTTCTTCGCCAAAAATGGTTTGATATCTCGAAATTTCCCCCATTTTGCACTTCCATATTCTTCATTTGGGCGTACTTTTTTTTCATCAAACGTTTTGTATAATACTAGTAATCCATAAGAAAGAACAAAAGCGAGCCCTCCCAGTAATGACTTTACGTTAAATGAGAATTGGAAGGAAAAACTAGCTATTTCATCAACTGCGTGAAGAAAAGATCTAGCTATTTTTTCCACAAATGTTACGGTTGTATTTTGATCAATCGTAAATAAAAAAAATGTACGATTCCCTATATACATTAATGTACTCACCACAACTACGTGGACTACCCATAAAACATATTGAGACTTTTTCAAGTGGTTGTTCATCCCTTTCGTTACTTAATTTGAATATAGCGTTTATGTGATATTATCACTAACGTCCGTAGCCCTCCGAGCGCTGGTGATCATTTTTACTGCTCACTGATGCTCGTCCACTAGATTGTTTTGCATTAGTTGGATTATTCAGCACTCTACTAACAGAATCCCTTAATCTTACTTTGTCAGTTTCTGTCTGTTTATTCAAAGTAGAAATGGAAGATATACTCGTCCGAGCTGATTCTTGTTCTTGCGTTTTTTGGCTCGTCTGCGTTTTCTGTTTTTCAGCTGTTTGCTTTTCATTGTCTATCTGAGCCACTCGTGCTACTCGCGTATTAAAATCAGGGGTAAGAGAGTGGTGCTGTCCTAGTTCTTGCACTTTAGCTGAGCGTTCGGTAAATAACTGTTCACGCTTCGCATTTTCTCGATTAGCTAATCGATTTTGCAGGGGTTTCAATAAGTATTTATCAGCAACCCACACACCTAGCAACGTAAAAAGGGCAGGAACTGCTATAGCTGCTACTGAAGCAATAAGTGTACCAGAAATCGCTGGAAGAGCTGCGGTTAACAGTAAAGGTAAGCCGAAAGTAGCTAACCCAACAAATAGGGCGACTCCAATTAACGTTTTCACTTTATTTCTCCATAAACGTTTGGCGAAATTGGTTGTCGTCATCAATGCCGCATTTTTTACTCGAGTAGCAAACGGCAACCGCTGTCCGTTAGCATCCAACCCTTTTTTCAGATTTTGGTTTTCTTCTGATGAACGCTTTTCAGAATGGGCAATATCGAATGTTTCTTTTATTTTCTTTCCGATTGGAACAAAGGTTTTAGCGTTAAGATTACTTAATTTTTCCTTACCAAATTTATATGGTCTAGCCACTACTTTACCGACTGGTTTTAAAGGTCGACCAATTGTTCTAGCTGTCGAGCGCACAGATTTTCCGATGGATTTAAAAGGTCTAGCAATTGTTTTTGATCCTTTTTCTAGCGCTGCCACTGTCTTAGGAAATCTTTCCTTAGCAAATCGCTGGACTCTCTTGGAAGTACGTGGAATGATTTTAGGTACGGCATTTACTAAACGTTGACCGACATAACTACCAATAATCACGCCTCTTAACCAGTTGACTACAGCGGATCCGTGTAATATTTGTGTGCCAGTAGGCATTAGCGGAAGAGCGCCAGCCATCGCACTAAAAAACGCCATCGGTGCAACCCACAGTACTTGTCTTGCTAAAAACAAATAAAATGAAGGGCGGGTCAGCACCTGATACCATTTCTTTTTAAGATCTTTATAAGTAATTTCTTTTAACTCTTCGGCTTTTCCTTTCAATTCTGCCGTATCTTGCTTAACATTTTCGAGTTCCTTAGCTAGCACCTGAGGATCCTTTGGCTGTATCTCTTCTAAAAATTCAGCTAATTTTTTTTCATCGCCAAGAATTGTCTTTAAACCTTCACATAGTGTTTTATTTTTAGTAAGATCGATTTCTATCTTAGATCTTGCTGCTTTAGACTTCTTCGATTGATCAAGGAAAAAATTATTGTACGGTCCATATTTTTTTAATTCTTCATCGTGCTTTATCTTTTGTTCGACAAACGCGACCTGAGATCGTAATCTTTCTACGTATGCTAACTTTAGATCCTCAACCGAAACTGATTTTTTCACACTATCTGTTTCATCTAATGTACTGTTGACGTTTTCCGGCATAGAAGTTTGGTTCATGTCACCTTCTGATACTGAACGTAAATCTGAAGAATCCTTTGGTAGTGGAACTTGATTTGTAAGATTATTTATTTCTGAATCGCTATTGGGTGTAGACGGTTGGTCTAAGGAATCTCCTGGTGTTAAAACTTGGTTTGTAAAACTGCTTAATTCTGGAAATTTATTGAGTTCAGCAGTTTGATTTGTAATTTCCTTTGATAAACTAACTTTACCATTAACATAACGCAATTTAACTCTTGGTATAAGAATTCGGTCAAATTGGTCAAAACTGTGACTTGGTATAGCCTGTTCCGTCATTACTCCGGGAGCCGAATTTCTACGAACTAACTTGTCATGAGTCTTTAAATCTTGAGTTGTAGATAATGATGATAGTACACGTTCTGAATTGGTTAAATTCCGTAACTTTCCAATGTAACGCAATGGAATATCATTTTCAAACCTTTGAAGTTTGTCAAATTGTGTATCATCAAATGGTTTTTTCTCTGGATCTAACTCAAAATCTGATAATTTTAAATGCCGTTCATGAAGACTGTCATCATACATGGGTGAAGATGTTTCTCGATCTTCTGAACGTAATGGAGATTCAGATGGCGTAGTGAGTTCTGGTGCACTATTTCGGCGACCTTTATCTGTTTGTTCTCTATGTACTTCATGTAATGTGTGACTAACTGATCTAGATCTTGCTATTCTATTTGGTCTACGCTCCTCTTGTTGGCTAAGTCCATGAATAAAATTTGCTTTAGGACCTTTCCGGAGCACGAGGGAGTCTTTTTCTTCTATATTAAATTTATTGATTAGATTTTTCACATGGCCAGGGACAGGTCTATCATTTGCCGAATCCTTTTCTGATACACTATTTGCGAGACTATTAGTAGCTTGAATTTCAGGCTTAGCTTGCTTTCGCAAATCGTCTTCTGATCGATTGAAAGAATTATTCGTTTGTTGCTTGTTTCCTTGTGGTAGATTACTTCCATTTTTATTAGGTGTTTTTACTGATACTGTTTGGTCGGGTTTTGACTCTCCATTCTTTTCAAACGTCGAAACTATTTCTGATACATTACTTAGGCGATTGATAGATTTAGATTTAGTTTCAGGTTTTGCTTGATCTCGCAAAACGACTTCTGGTTCATCGAGAGAATGATTCGTTTGCTGCTTATTTCCGTTTGGTTTAGACACTTCTTGTTGGTCTTGTTGGCTAAGTCCTTGATTGAATTTTATTCTAGGACCTTTCTGAAGCTCGTGAGAGTCTTTTTTTTCGCTATTAAATTTATCGATTAGCCCTCGCACATCGCCACTGACAGGTCTAGCATTTGCCGAATCCTTTTCTGATGCACCATTTGGGAGACTATTAGTAGCTTGAATTTCAGGCTTAGCTTGTTTTCGCAAAACGACTTCTGATTCATCGAGAGAATGATTCGTTTGTTGCTCATTCTCTTTTGATAGATTACTATTACTTAGGCGATTGATAGATTCAGGTTCAGGTTTTACTTGATCTCGCAAATCGTCTTCTGATCGATTGAAAGAATTATTCGTTTGCTGCTTATTTCCGTTTGGGTTAGACACTTCTTGTTGGCTATGTCCTTGAGCGAATGTTATTCTAGGACCTTTCTGGAGCTCGGGAGAGGTTTCTTTGTTGCTATTAAATTGATTGATTATACTTTGCACATCGCCACTGACAGGTCTATTATTTGCCGAATCCTTTTCTGAGGCACCATTTGGGAGACTATTAGTAGCTTGAATTTCAGGCTTAGCTTGCTTTCGCAAACCAACTTCTGATTCATCGAGAGAATGATTCGTTTGCTGCTCGTTCTCTTTTGATAGATTACTATTACTTAGGCGATTGATAGATTTAGGTTCAGGTTCAGGTTTTACTTGTTCTCGTAAATCGTCTTCTGATCGATTGAAAGAATTATTCGTTTGCTGCTTATTTCCGTTTGGTTTAGACACTTCTTGTTGGTCTTGTTGGCTAAGTCCTTGATTGAATTTTATTCTAGGACCTTTCTGAAGCTCGTGAGAGTCTTTTTTTTCGCTATTAAATTTATCGATTAGCCCTCGCACATCGCCACTGACAGGTCTAGCATTTGCCGAATCCTTTTCTGAGGCACCATTTGGGAGACTATTAGTAGCTTGAATTTCAGGCTTAGCTTGCTTTCGCAAACCAACTTCTGATTCATCGAGAGAATGATTCGTTTGCTGCTCGTTCTCTTTTGATAGATTACTATTACTTAGGCGATTGATAGATTTAGGTTCAGGTTCAGGTTTTACTTGTTCTCGTAAATCGTCTTCTGATCGATTGAAAGAATTATTCGTTTGCTGCTTGTTTCCTTTTGATAGATTACTTCCATTTTTATTAGGTGTTTTTACTGATACTGTTTGGTCGGGTTTTGACTCTCCATTCTTTTCAAACGCTGCAACCCTTTCTGATACATTCATTTGGTCTTGATTTTGTTCTAATACACTCCCCCTATCCTGTCTTTTTTTCCTCCTTATAGTGGCTGTCTCTACGAGAACTTTTTTCGCCTTGTCTTTTCTGTTCTCTACTTCCTCCCTCGTAATATCAACTGCAGTAGCTTTTGCATACCTCTCTTCCAAAGTATCCGTTTTTATTATTTCAAAATTCTCAGTTCTCATGAATTCTTTAACAAGCTTCTTAATTTTATCAACAATCTTAGCGTCTGTTATTGTTTGATCTGTTATTGTTTGGTCTCTTACCTTATCTGACGCATTTGGCGGATCTAGCGTATTTGACGTATTTGACATCTCTTGCATCATTTTTTTATTTTTCTGACTAACATTATTTAATTCATTTAATTTTTTGTTACAATCTGCTACTTCGTTTCGTTTGTGCTGCTTAAGCCCAGTAAGTTTTTGTTTCGATTGACTGATCTCACTAGCTAATATTTCGGCCAGATCTTTATTCTCAAAGTACTTCGTTTTTTCATCTTTTGCGATGGCTCCAAGATAATCATTACTTTCATGACTATTATTAGATAAAAAAACGTCCTTTGTTTCTAATTCTTCTATTGTGGCCTTATCCCTTTCATGCTTTACGATCTTCGTTTCTTGTTCCTTTTCTAATACATTAATTTTTTGTTGAAGTTGCTCCCCGCTGATTTTTCCCTCGGCGTGTTCGATTCTTGCTTCATACTCAGTTTTTTCACTTTGTAATTCAAACACTTTACGATCCCCAGCCATCCGTCGAAGTACTTCAAATTTAAAGTCATCTAACATATCTTGCACTTTTAAAAGTGCAGTCTTTTCTCCATGATTCTCTTGGATTGACTTTTCACAAAGAGTAAAGACATTTTCTTTTTTGACAGAAAACGACGATGCTTCTTTGATAAACTCTGACTTTAAATTAGATTTATTTTGCCATTCACCGGTTTCGTTCTCCAATATATTCTTTCTTACCAAGTAGTTCATTCCTCCTCCATCCTTCTTGGATCATTCTACTAGATCTATTCTAATTGCATAATAGCGCAATTTATTGAATCTGATGTGCAATTTCACTACGACCGTTGTTTATTTGGAAACCATTTGTTAGACTATTTTTAATATCTATACTGGTTTTTACTGCTCCCGTAGTGGCATCTTTCATACGCTTTTTGTCATCTACTTGTTTATCTGATACTCCCACAGGATTTTGTTGTTGCGCCACTGTCCAAATTGGTTGTAATTTTGAAACTTGTTTATCAATTGGTTGTAATTCTGGAACTTGTTCATCTTTAAGTAATGGGACCTTATCTGTTTCTTGGCTTAGGTCTTGTTTTTCTTTGGCCAATGCCTTTCTTTCTTGCCGTTTATTCCATTTTTTCTTAAGAACTTTATATCCTTTTCGAAGGTTAACCCCAGTCCATTTTACTGCTATCCAAAGCTTATCCCCAGTCCACTTCGCTACTTCCCAAGTCAATTTTAATAATTTCACAGTCAAAAATCCCAAGCCCCCAAATAGACAGCATAAAAGAAACAACATACTACGATCTTCAGAATCCATCACTTTTTCCTCCTTTAAATTTTTTTATTTTTTTGTTTATTTTAATCATACCTGACTTTCTAGCTGGCTCCATCCTATTTTTTCCAAAAAATAAAAAAAGATGGCACTCGTAAAAGTTGTCCTTAGGAAGAATATAAACACGCCTCAAAATTCGACCAAAAAATTGGCGTTGGCACTTTTGAAATTTTTAAAATATCCGCATTGATTCGTTCAAAATTTAGGGAGAGATCTGTTAGTATCAAGTCATATTGATTCAACACCTGGTAATCAATTGAAAAGACATCTTGTTCATAAATATCAATCTGCTTAAAAAAAGGATACTTGTTTAAAATAATATTTTTATAAAGTAAAGCGACACCAATTTCCTGTGTACTTAAAACCAGAATCGACTTTTCTTTCACTTGTGGTTCGATCATATGTACTAATTGATTGGAAGAAATAAGTAATTCCAAAAATAAGTCTTTATGTAATAATTCACTTTTTTCAATAAAGCTCAGTTCTGCAACCTCTAGCGAATGATGATACGCTTGCCAAATCTTAGGATTGTTTTGCATCACTTTTTGATAAAATATATCCGCATAACTGACTTTAAAGATCATTAATTCTTTATAAAAATTGATAAAGTCAGATAAGTAGTCGATGGTTCTTTTACTGACCGATCCTTCAATATTAAGTAAATAATAAAAATGAGTAAGAAAAGTTTCAATTTTCTTAGGCATGATTGTCTGGCGATTAGTATCTGTTGTAAAGAGCAAGCCAAAGTAGGAACTTAAGACATTTGCTACATTATTTCTAGTTACATTAAACTTATATTTTTGACTCATCAACGTTGTAAAGACCGTATCTTTTTGAATTACTGTTAAAAGCTCAGTGACAACCATTTCTTTATTCTCCAACTCATCTTCCGGTACAAAATGTTTGTGACCTATACGAATGATCGAAAGAAAAATGTAATACACCGAATAAATAATTTTAGGAGCACTAGCCGTTTTATTTTGTGCTTTGAGACACCTACGTATTAATTGATAGATAGAATCAAAATAAGCAAACTCTTGTATTCGATACATCTCTTTAAACATGCATGCAAATAAACGTCTAATTTCCGTTTCATTGCCAACTACCATTAATTTTGCTTGTAAATCGATCTGAATATTTATGGTCTCTGTAAAAAAATAATTGTTTATTTTTGACACAATCCTGCGAATACTTGTTTTACTCAAAAATAAAGATTGAGAAATTTCAGTTAGTGTTGGTTCGTATATGACTATGTATTTTAGTATTTTGACATTAATTGAATTATTCAGTATTTTAACAAAAATATCATCTAAATTGACATTGTTCGGTATCGTCAAACTTACTTCTTTGTGATTATTTACCTCAATATGAACAGGAAAATAGGAATCATTGAAGTGTTCAATATCAGCAATTAGTGTTTTATCGGTAATTGTCAGCTTCCTTGCTAGTTTGTTAAGATTGGAAGACCTAGTATTTAACAAATAAAGTAAGGTAACTTGCCTTTCTAATTGCTTTTCAAGTAACCCCATAAGTACAAAACTCCCTTCTATTAAACATCATGTAAGAGTATCGTACAGTCAATTCCTTTAATTTCCCGTATGTTTTTTTCTAGTTTTAGAAATTTAAGTTCTCAAAAATATTTGAATTGTGTTAAAATATAAAATTTAAAAATCCAATCATATAGAATATATCTATTCCATTTTTTAAATAACAATAACTAAATACAATAATAACCAATGTAACAAATAACCATTAACGATTTACTATAAAGTTAATAAAAAACAAGTATAGAAATTTATAAAAAAAACACTAACATAACAAAAATATATGATAAAATAATTTATATACCATAAGAGAAAGGTGGGAGGAAGCGATTTCTAAGATTTTGAAATCCAAAATGATGATGAAAGAACTTAATATACTGGAAAAAACTTCAGAAAGACAAGTCAAGTTAGCATTACTTCTGGGTATGTCATCAATTGAGTGCAACACGCTAACAAAGCAATTAAATGTGACAAAAAAAACATTATTAAGTGACATTGTTTTTTTTAACCACACCTATTCACCTGTTGTCGTTAAAATTGATCAGTATCAAATCATAACATTAAAAATGCCTAATGATATGAATCTGGAAGACTTAATCAAAAAAATACTAAATCATTCTACGAACGTTCAAATCTTAAAAACGATTTTTATCAATGAACCTGTTTTGTCAAAACTCGCTGAAACATTATTTTTAAGTGAAACCAGTATTCGGCGAATTATTTTTAAAATCAATGAATATTTTTCTGAAAGAAACTGGCCAATCATGATCAAAGTTGCTTCTCAGTTACAAATTACAGGTGACGAAAGTTTTATACGGCATTTTTTTTGTAGCATGTTTCGTGAAATTTATACCCCGCAGCAACTACCACATTTTGACTATATATTTGACTTGTTACAACGTTATCATAATAAAAACCATACGTTTTCTTCAGTAAGTACATATAAGTTAATTTTAAATAGTTACTATTTTTATACGTCCATTATTCGTATCGGACAACGACACATAATTGATTACCCTTTAAAAAAAGAAACCGAAAGTGAACGATTATTTTTTGACTTATTGACAAAAAGTACCGTTCTTTGTTCGATCATTGAAAAGAAATATAATTTTAGTATTACAAAGTCAAATGTCCATAACCTATTAAGTTCATATAGTCATTTATATTTTTTTAATTCAAAAAATGATGAATTAATGGAGCAAAAGAAATTACAAAATTTAGTTCATAGTTTTTATCATTATATGGGCATAGATATTACCTTATCTCCTAATGACATACAAAGACTAAATGACTTTATCCATTTTAATGAACGATTGCAATCCTTTAAGACGACATACATAGATCTTTTGTCACAAACATTTATCAAAGAATCAGAAAAACTATTATCAGCTTATGAAAAGTCAATCGAACAAGCCGGTTTGACTGAAATCAAAGAAAACCAATTGCTTTATGAAGAATTATTTTTAGAACTGATTACATTATCTCCACAATTATTATCAACACTCCTTCCTTATAAAAAACATTTATCCATCGTCATTGTTTCTTATCAGGAAGAACGGATTTTGTCTTTCTATAAACAACTGCTGTTAAAAAAATTTCCGTCGTTATATAAAATTGATATGTATCAAGAAAATATTTTCTCTGTTGATTATGTGAAAATCAATCAATATGACCTAATTTTAACTGATATCGAGCTAAATCAAACGAAGATCTCGACTAATATGTTAAAAATATCAAAAATTCCCACTTCTGCTTTTTGGAGCAACCTAAAAGAACTTCTTTATGCATAAGGGAGTTACATCATTGCTCGTTTAACATCGGTATCACAGCATAAAAATATAGTGCGACCTGAAGTTAGTCTAAAAACTAACTTTGGACTCGCACTATAGTTATACTTTCTATCGCATAGTAACAAACTCTTCTGCACCAGTTGGATGGATAGCGACCGTATCATCAAAATCTGCTTTTGTCGCGCCCATTTTAATTGCAACAGCAAAACCTTGTAACATTTCATCGACACCAATACCAATTGCATGTAAGCCAATGATTTTTTCTTCTTCTCCTACGCAAATCAATTTCATTTCACATTTTTGTCGATAGTCATTCAATGCAAAATACATAGGTGTAAATCGTGAACGATAAACTTTGATCTGATCACTTCCATAGGTAGCCAATGCTTCATCTTCTGTTACACCGATCGTTGCAATTGGTGGATGGGTAAATACAACTGTTGGTACTAAGTGATAGTCTAGATAAGAATTTTCTTTCCCATTAAATAGCCGTTCAGATAAACGGCGACCTGCAGCAATTGCCACTGGTGTCAAATCAATTTTACCGATCACATCTCCCACCGCAAAAATATGTGGATCTGTGGTATTTTGATATTTATCAACTTTTATAAAACCACGTTCATCTAATTTTACTTGGGTATTTTCTAATCCTAATTGATCGGTATTAGGCACTCGACCACCTGCGAACAATACACAATCACCAGAGAGTCGTTCACCATTTTCAAATACAACTGTATACTCATTGTCGTTTTTGATGATTTCTTTAGCTATATGTCCAGCGTAAGTTTTGATCCCAGCTTCTTGATACATCTCAACTAAGTTATCAGATAGCATTTTATCAAAAGTTCGTAATGGACGTTCTTTTCGATACGCCCACATTACCTCACTACCTAGCCCGTGTAAAACACCAGAAAGTTCTGCGGCAATATAACCTGCTCCTAAAACAATTGTCCGTGTTGGCAATTCTGTCATCTCAAAGAAGCCATTTGAATCAATTGCATATTCGCCACCAGGGATCGTCATTTTGCTAGGCTTACCACCAGTTGCAATCAGAATTTTTGTTGCTTGATAGGTTTCCCCATTTACTTCCACGGTTTGACTGTCTATAAAGGTAGCATATCCTTTAATTGCATCCACTTGATTACTATCCAAGCCACGTTGATACGCACCATGTAAAAAGTCAATATATTTCTCACGCTTTTCAACTAACTCTCTAAAATCTACTTTTTTTACATCTGCTTGAATCCCATAACTTGAAGCATCTCGTTCCATTGTTTCTAAAATCGTGCTGGCTTGCCACATCACCTTTTTGGGTACACAACCAACATTCACACAAGTCCCACCAAGTTCATTTCCTTCAATTAATAAAACTTTTGCACCGTGCATTCCGGCACGATTCGCAGAGGCGATCCCTCCAGAACCACCACCGACAACTATATAATCATACGTTTTCATGCTATGCCTCCTAATTTAAGAAGATGCTTGCTTTTCTTCTTACTTTGGATAAATTTTCAAGAAAAATTTCTTCTCTACTCTTTTTATCCTTACAAAAAATAAGTTTAACACGTTTAAACAGCTAATATAACTTTGATGCTTTATTTTTATTGGATTGATTAGCGTATGCTTTTATTTTCTTTTCCGAATCATATCTCCTGGTTTTACAGGTTGTGTCACTGGCATAGTTAAAATCATCATCGGATTTGGTGCCCGGTCAATGGATTCATCTTCTTCATTGTACATTACCTCAACCGTTTGGCTAAAATGAGTGAATCCTGGACCATAAAATTCGATCTCATCTCCCACAGAAAATAGATTTCGTTGACGGATCGTTGCAATTTTGGTTTTTTCATCATAAGACATTACTTCACCTACAAATTTATAAACAGGGATCTTACGACGTTCCCCAAATAATTGTTCATTTTCTGTTGGTGTATTGTAATAAAATCCTGTAGCAAGTTCCCGTTGTGCCACTTTCCATAACTCATCAATCCACTCTTGCTTGCAGACATAATTTTCAGGGTCTTCCATATAACTGTCGACCGCAGCTTTATAAACATTAGAAACTGTAGATACATAGTGAATTGATTTCATTCTTCCTTCAATCTTAAAGCTATCTACCCCATTTTCAATCAATTCCGGGATATGCTCGATCATCGACATATCTACTGCACTCATTGAAAATTCTTCTTCTATTTCGCCGTTTTCTGTCAGATGATTTCTTTCTTGGCCAAAAGGCATATCAAATAATCCATATTTCCAACGACAAGATTGTGAACAGCCCCCACGATTAGCATCACGCATTGACATGTGATTAGATAAGGTACAACGGCCAGAATAAGAAATACACATCGCACCATGGATAAAGGCTTCAATTTCCACATCCGTATTTTTACGAATCTCAGCCACTTCTTCCATAGAAACTTCACGAGCTAAAACGACACGCTCTAATCCTTCTTCTTTCCAAAATTCAAGAGTTTCAAAGTTAGTGGCAGATGCTTGTGTCGATAAATGGATCGGTAAGCCCGGTGCTTCTGTCGCACATATTTCAATCAGCGCTGGATCTGAAACAATTACGGCAGAAATTCCGACATCACGTAATTGACGGAAAAATTCTCCAGCACCTTCTTCATTTCCTTCATGTGTCACCATATTTGCAGCAACATATACTTTTGCGTTATGTGCTTTTGCAAAAGCTACGCCTTCAGCCATCTCTTCATAGGTAAAGTTACCTGCGCGACTTCTTAGTCCATAAGCATTTCCGCCAATATAGACTGCATCTGCGCCATAATGAATCGCTGTCTTTAATTTTTCAAGTGTCCCAGCTGGAGCTAAGACTTCGGGTCGTTTCAATTTTCTTTTTGTTGTCATTTTTTCTCGTCATACTCCTTACTTGATGGCTTCAGGATCAATATAGAAGAAGCCAGTATCTAATTCACGATTTTGAGGATGTAATTCACTTATCTTTTTGCTTAATATTTCAGCACTTTTTTCATTCCAAGTACCTGCAAGGATTTGTTCTTTCGCTTCCACAAATGCTTTGGTAATTTTTACAAAATTTTCTCCTGGGGTAAATAAACCATCAAGTTTCCATGTACGGAACTGATGTTGATACAATAACCCTAATTCTTTTGACAGGTTGATGTCATTGCTGGCAAAAATATGGGTCCCATGAGTGTCTTCATAGATGGAATAATGTGTGTCGTCTTTCTTAGGTTCTGAAATAAACAATCCCCGATCACGATCTACTCGCTCTTCTTGTTTGGTAAAATGATAATAATTTTGCAATAAAGGACGTTTTGATTGATGAATGCAAGTAGCACCATACACTAGAATTTCTACCGGAACATTTAGTTTTTCTTCCATGGCTTTCATTTCTTCAAAAGGAACTTCTCTAGCTAAAACAGCTCCAACAGCTCCTCTTTTCGCCCAAAAATTGATTTGTCTAGCACTAGTAACTAACGTTTCTGCATCAAAAATGTAGGGAATACGCCATTCTGGATGTTTCTTCATGGTGTATATGATACCTGTATCACCTACTGTCAGTTGATCTACCCCAATTTCTTTCAGGAATTGTAGATATTCAGGTACTTTTTTCATTTTTTCAGGATGAATAATCCCATTCATCGCAATATTTACTTTTTTACCATATGTGTGCGCCAATTCAACTAATTGACGTTGTTCTTCTCTTGTAAACGACGCAGGTAATCGTAAACCAAATAGTTCCTCGCCAAAATACAAAGTATCTGTTCCTGCTTCAAGTAATTCTTTTGCTTGTTCAAAAGTTTCTACCGTAGTTATGATTTCGATCATCATTTCCTCCTCCTACAACTCCATAATAGTAGCATAGCTTAAAAAAGTTGCCAACACTTCTTACATTTATTGGTGGATTTTTGAATTTAAATTCACAAGAAAAAAAGTAAAAAAAATAAAAAAGTGAGAGCCTTTTGCCCATAACCTTCAATCGTTATGTGGAACAAAATTCTCTCACTTCTTTTTTAACTCCTATGATTCAACTACATACTTTTTTGGAAGACGTACATTCAAAGTGATTTTTCCTTTGGAGGCTCCCACTGTCACTTGATCGCCTAAATGGATTTCTCCACCTAATAATGCTTCACTTAAACGATCTTCTATTTCTTTTTGCAACGCTCTTCGTATTGGACGAGCGCCATATTCAGGATCAAAACCAGCTTTTCCGATCACATCTATTGCTGCCGGAGTGATCTTCACTTGGATATCCTGTTCTTTCAAACGTTTGACGATTGCTCGACTCATAATTTGAACAATGGAGTGGATTTCATCCTTGCTTAATGAATGGAAGACAACTGTTTCATCTATCCGGTTCAAGAACTCTGGACGGAATGTTTTCTTTAATTCTTCTAAAATACGCTTTTGCATGGCTTTATGATCTTTGGTAATGTCTTGTACATTGAAGCCAACGTTTTTTTCTTCTCGAATTTGGGTTGCACCAATATTGGAAGTCATGATCATGATCGTATTTCTAAAATCAACTTTCCGACCTTTAGAGTCTGTTAAATGGCCATCGTCTAGTACTTGTAATAACAGATTAAATACATCTGGATGGGCTTTTTCTACTTCATCTAATAAGATGACAGAGTAGGGCTTTTGTCGAATTTTTTCTGTTAATTGTCCACCTTCATCATACCCAACATAGCCCGGAGGTGACCCAATCAACCGACTCGTACTGTATTTTTCCATAAATTCAGACATATCAACCCGAATCAAGGAATTCTCGTCCCCAAACATCACTTCCGATAAAGCTTTAGCAAGTTCCGTTTTACCAACTCCTGTAGGTCCTAAGAACATAAAGGAGCCAATTGGTCGATTTGGATCTTTTAACCCACTACGAGCCCGACGAATTGCTCTTGATACTGCTTTGACTGCTTCATCTTGTCCAACAACACGTTCATGTAAAAGTGCTTCTAATTCCAATAAACGCTGACTTTCTTTCTTTTCCAGTTGTTGTAATGGAACACCTGTCCATTCAGAAACGACTGTGGCTACATCTTCTTCAGTCACACGATCAGCATAACCATTTTCCTGCTTTTCTTCTAGTATCAATAGTTTTACTAATTTTTTGTGTAATGCTTTTTCTTGTCTTCGCAATTGTGCTGCTATTTCAAAGTCTTGTTTTTGGATTGCTCGTTCTTTTTCTTTGACTAATTGTTCGATTTCCAACTTAATTACTGTAGATTCCGAAAGATCATCTGTTTGATCTAAGCGTACCTTAGCAGCTGACTCATCAATCAAATCGATTGCTTTGTCAGGTAATTGACGAGAAGTGATATAGCGTACAGAAAGATGAACCGCAGCTCTTATCGCATCATCAGTGATTTCTACACCATGATGCTCTTCATATCTTGAACGAAGACCACGTAAAATCTCTTCTGCTTCTTCAGGTGTCGGTTCATCTACTTGAATTCGAGCAAAGCGTCGTTCAAGGGCAGAATCTTTTTCAATGTACTTTTGATATTCATCTAATGTTGTAGCACCAATTGTCTGTAATTCTCCACGAGCTAAAGCAGGTTTCAAAATATTAGATGCATCAATTGCCCCTTCTGCACCACCGGCACCGATCAAGGTATGCAACTCATCAATAAATAAAATGACTTGACCGTCGTTATAGATTTCGTCAATCACCTTTTTCATACGGTCTTCAAATTCTCCACGGTATTTTGTTCCCGCTACTAAAGACCCCATGTCTAACATCATCAAGCGTTTTTCTTGCATCTCTTCAGGAACTTCACCCATCACGATTTTTTGGGCTAAACCTTCAGCAATCGCTGTCTTACCAACACCAGGTTCCCCTACTAATACAGGATTGTTTTTAGTTCGGCGACTAAGTATTTGAATCAAGCGTTTTACTTCTCTTGAACGCCCAACAACTGGGTCAAGTTTTCCGTCTCTCGCTAACTTCGTCAAATCTCTTGCTAAAGAATCTAACGTTGGAGTACCTTTTACCATTTGACGCTTTTCTTGTGGGTTTTTACGACGGATACTATTATTACGACTATCATTTTTTATGCCCATTTTTTGTTTCAAAGATTGTCGGACTTTCGTTAAACTGATTCCCAAATTGATCATCATCCGAGTAGCCATGATACTTTCATCTCTTAGCATACTCAACAAGATATGTTCCGTTCCCACTTTTTGAGCACCCATTTTTCTTACTTCACTATTTGCCAATGCAAAAATTTGTTTCATGCGTGGCGAATAAGGTAAAAAGGTTCCTTGAGGATATGAAGTCATTGTACCGTAGCCAATCAAATGCTCAATCTCTTCGTAGATGTCTGTTTCAGTTAATCCAACTTCACGTAGTACTTTCCCAGCAATTCCATTCGGTTCAATAACCAATGACAACAAAATATGCTCAGAACTAACAGACTGATGCTTAAACTTTTTTGCTTCATCTTGTGCAATTTCTAATACTAATTGTGCTCTTTGCGTAAAAAGTTCTTCCATTCATCTTCACTTCCCATCTTCATAGCTTAATCGTTCAAGAAATGCTCGAAGAATTCGAGCACGAACATAATCTTCTAGCCCACCATCTACATTCAGTGTATTTTTGGCAATTGCGCTCAGCATTAAATTGCCTTCTTTTTTAGTAACAATTTGATCCTCATATAATTTTTGGATGATTGCAAAAGCATTTTTTTCACTAATCGTTTCATTGAATAGCTGATTCACTTGTTCCAACATATGCCTTTTATCAGAAATTCTTACTTTGGCAATCCGTATGTAGCCACCACCGCCACGTTTACTCTCAACCAAATAACCTCGCTGAATCGTAAAACGAGTATTAATCACATAATTAATTTGAGAAGGTACACAATTAAAGAGGTCGGCCAGTTCAATCCTGCGAATCTCAATCATTTCATTCTTTTCTAAAAACTTTTTTATATATGATTCAATTAAATCCGAGGTATTCTGATGCGCCATCTTACTCATTCCTTTGACTAATATTGACCTTAATTATAGCGAATTTAATATCAGAAAGAAAGAAGAAAGACTTTTCCCTTAGAAATCATTAAAAATATAAAAAAATACGGAATGCAGGATTCCGTATTAACGCGCCCAAGAGGAGTCGAACCCCTAACCTTTTGATCCGTAGTCAAACACTCTATCCAGTTGAGCTATGGGCGCATATTCAGTTCATTTAAATTATAAAATACATTTCTAGAAAAATCAATAAAAATAAAAAATCGGGAAGACAGGATTCGAACCTGCGACCCCTTGGTCCCAAACCAAGTGCTCTACCAAGCTGAGCTACTTCCCGAAAATATAAAAAAGACTACGCGCCCAAGAGGAGTCGAACCCCTAACCTTTTGATCCGTAGTCAAACACTCTATCCAGTTGAGCTATGGGCGCATATTTGTAATGCCGAGGACCGGAATCGAACCGGTACGGTGATCACTCACCGCAGGATTTTAAGTCCTGTGCGTCTGCCAGTTCCGCCACCCCGGCGTTGTTACTTTGGCAAAGCGGAAAACGGGGTTCGAACCCGCGACCCCCACCTTGGCAAGGTGGTGCTCTACCACTGAGCTATTTCCGCGTGTTTATGATGCCGGCTAAAGGACTTGAACCCTCGACCCTCTGATTACAAATCAGATGCTCTACCAACTGAGCTAAGCCGGCATGTCATTAAAAAAATCATATTATGCGGGTGAAGGGACTTGAACCCCCACGCCGTAAGGCGCTAGATCCTAAATCTAGTGCGTCTGCCAATTCCGCCACACCCGCAAAAAATATGAGCCGTACAGGGCTCGAACCTGTGACCCTCTGATTAAAAGTCAGATGCTCTACCAACTGAGCTAACGGCTCATATGGAGGTTAACGGGATCGAACCGCTGACCCTCTGCTTGTAAGGCAGATGCTCTCCCAGCTGAGCTAAACCTCCATGGATAACTTAAGCGTGGCGACGTCCTACTCTCACAAGGGGCAACCCCTCACTACAATCGGCGCTAAGAAGCTTAACTTCTGTGTTCGGCATGGTTACAGGTGTATCCTTCTCGCTATCGCCACCACACTGTGGTGTTATCATTATTGAGTTTGCTTTTGCTCACTCAAAACTGGATTTGAAGTATTTCGTAAACTCTACCGAGTTTTTTCTTTACCAATGTGGTTAAGTCCTCGAT
>NZ_JBIOLS010000001.1:2802500-2827462 GCF_051710985.1 Enterococcus sp. DIV1726a
AGGTGCCTTCCAAATTTCATCTACGGGGTTTTTACCCTCTTTGACTGACTTTTCCAAGTCATTCGACTATCTGAAAGAACTACCATATTGGAGTCCTACAACCCCAATGAGCAAGCTCATTGGTTTGGGCTTTTCCCGTTTCGCTCGCCGCTACTCAGGGAATCGAATTTTCTTTCTCTTCCTGCAGGTACTTAGATGTTTCAGTTCTCTGCGTCTACCTCGAATGCGCTATGTATTCACGCAAACGTAACATCCTATAAAAGATGCTGGGTTCCCCCATTCGGAAATCTCTGGATCATAGCTTACGTACAGCTCCCCAAAGCATATCGGTGTTAGTCCCGTCCTTCATCGGCTCCTAGTGCCAAGGCATCCACCGTGCGCCCTTATTCACTTAACCTTATCAACCTTGCGGTTGGGTTTTGATCTTTCTTCTAGCGATAGAAGTCCGATCAAGAAAATAAGCGATTGAACTTATTAAAAAACTCATTCAACGCGGTGTTCTCGGTTTGTATTACTAATTTACTTCAAATATCCAGTTTTCAATGAACAAAAATATCTCTTTGAGAGTAAACCTCTCAAAACTGAACAAAGTGAAAAACAAACAGTGTAGTCTCCGTAATATTCCTTAGAAAGGAGGTGATCCAGCCGCACCTTCCGATACGGCTACCTTGTTACGACTTCACCCCAATCATCTATCCCACCTTAGGCGGCTGGCTCCAAAAGGTTACCTCACCGACTTCGGGTGTTACAAACTCTCGTGGTGTGACGGGCGGTGTGTACAAGGCCCGGGAACGTATTCACCGCGGCGTGCTGATCCGCGATTACTAGCGATTCCGGCTTCATGTAGGCGAGTTGCAGCCTACAATCCGAACTGAGAGAAGCTTTAAGAGATTAGCTTAGCCTCGCGACTTTGCGACTCGTTGTACTTCCCATTGTAGCACGTGTGTAGCCCAGGTCATAAGGGGCATGATGATTTGACGTCATCCCCACCTTCCTCCGGTTTGTCACCGGCAGTCTTGCTAGAGTGCCCAACTAAATGATGGCAACTAACAATAAGGGTTGCGCTCGTTGCGGGACTTAACCCAACATCTCACGACACGAGCTGACGACAACCATGCACCACCTGTCACTTTGCCCCCGAAGGGGAAGCTCTATCTCTAGAGTGGTCAAAGGATGTCAAGACCTGGTAAGGTTCTTCGCGTTGCTTCGAATTAAACCACATGCTCCACCGCTTGTGCGGGCCCCCGTCAATTCCTTTGAGTTTCAACCTTGCGGTCGTACTCCCCAGGCGGAGTGCTTAATGCGTTAGCTGCAGCACTGAAGGGCGGAAACCCTCCAACACTTAGCACTCATCGTTTACGGCGTGGACTACCAGGGTATCTAATCCTGTTTGCTCCCCACGCTTTCGAGCCTCAGCGTCAGTTACAGACCAGAGAGCCGCCTTCGCCACTGGTGTTCCTCCATATATCTACGCATTTCACCGCTACACATGGAATTCCACTCTCCTCTTCTGCACTCAAGTCTCCCAGTTTCCAATGACCCTCCCCGGTTGAGCCGGGGGCTTTCACATCAGACTTAAGAAACCGCCTGCGCTCGCTTTACGCCCAATAAATCCGGACAACGCTTGCCACCTACGTATTACCGCGGCTGCTGGCACGTAGTTAGCCGTGGCTTTCTGGTTAGATACCGTCAAGGGATGAACAGTTACTCTCATCCTTGTTCTTCTCTAACAACAGAGTTTTACGATCCGAAAACCTTCTTCACTCACGCGGCGTTGCTCGGTCAGACTTTCGTCCATTGCCGAAGATTCCCTACTGCTGCCTCCCGTAGGAGTTTGGGCCGTGTCTCAGTCCCAATGTGGCCGATCACCCTCTCAGGTCGGCTATGCATCGTCGCCTTGGTGAGCCGTTACCTCACCAACTAGCTAATGCACCGCGGGTCCATCCATCAGCGACACCCGAAAGCGCCTTTCAAATCAAAACCATGCGGTTTCGATTGTTATACGGTATTAGCACCTGTTTCCAAGTGTTATCCCCTTCTGATGGGCAGGTTACCCACGTGTTACTCACCCGTTCGCCACTCCTCTTTTTCCGATGGAGCAAGCTCCGGTGGAAAAAGAAGCGTTCGACTTGCATGTATTAGGCACGCCGCCAGCGTTCGTCCTGAGCCAGGATCAAACTCTCATAAAAAGTTCGAACAATCTTACGATCGTTAAGCTCAATTGTTTGCTAGCATATTGCTTGCTTGTTAAAAATGTTTGTTGTCTTGAATCAATCAAGACGCCCTACACATTTGGTTTGTCTTTGCTTTGTTCAGTTTTCAAAGGTCTACTTGATTAAATGCTAATCAGTTGAGATTGCCGTAGCAACTTTTATATCATATCAGAGTGACGTTTATTTGTCAACTCTTTTTTCAAAAGTTTTTTAACTTCGTTTTTCAGAAGTGTTTCAGCAACTCATTTATCATAACTCGTCGTTTGTTATTTGTCAACAACTTTTTTGAAGTTTTTTTCGATAGAATCAAGCTTCGTAAGCTGTCGTTTTTTTACGACTCAGTTATCTTATCATGGTGTGATCCCTCTGTCAACAGTTTATTTTAACTATTTTCACTAGCGATCTTTGCTCTTTCGAACAAATAATAATATACCAACAGCAAAAATAAAAGTCAATAAGAAAAAAGCTGTTTTATCAACATTTTTAGCGTAATCGATCGTTCTAATCCTATAAGTGAAAAACGTTCGCTTTTAACCAGTTTTTCATTAATGATAGCCTTCTCAGCACTGTGATTGTTCAGTTTTCTATTAATGAGCCACTTCACTTAGCTCTTACCTTCTAAAATTTTCCTTAACAAAGTGTTGCTTTTATCTATTTAGACATTTTTTTGCTAGAATGAATAGTAAATAGTATCATTCTAACTCTGGAGGAACAATCTATGAAAATATTAATTGCTGATGATGATAAAGAAATTGTTGAATTACTAAGTATTTATGTTCACAATGAAGGATACGAAGCTGTTAAGGCTTATGATGGGAAAGAAGCATTATCAAAGATTCGAACGATACCTGATATTGAGTTATTGATTTTGGATATTATGATGCCTGAAATGGATGGCATGCAGGTCGTTAAAGAATTACGAAAGGAATCGCAAATACCTATTATCATGTTGACAGCAAAAACAACCGATATGGATAAAATTAAAGGGCTTGTTGCTGGTGCTGATGATTATGTTACAAAACCATTTAATCCTTTAGAAGTTATGGCACGCGTAAAATCTTTGCTTCGTCGAACAAAAATGCAAATCACACCGGATCAACCGGATATATTAGAAGTAAACTCTTTGATTATTAACAAAGATTCCCATGAAGTAAAAACAATTGATGGGAAAGAGATTCAGCTCACAGCATTAGAATTTGGGATTCTATACTTATTAGCAAGTCATCCTAATCGTGTGTTCAGTGCAGATGAAATCTTTGAGCGTGTATGGAAACAAGAAAGTATTGTTTCCGCAAAAACTGTTATGGTCCATGTTAGTCATTTGAGAGATAAGATCGAAGAAGCAACTGGTGGAGAAAAAGTCATTCAAACCGTTTGGGGAGTGGGCTATAAAATTGATGCAAGATAAAAAAAGAGGAACAGAAAAACGGCGACGAATCAATCTAACTTCTAAGGAAATCAGTGAGTTATTAGCAGAAGGTATTATCACCGTGATTCTCCTTCTACTATTAAATGTTGCGATTTTGGTTGTCCTTACTTCAATAATTAGTAGTTCCCCTTCATTGACTAATGCGATTTGGGATTCAAAAAATATTTTTGCTCAACGATTGAATAGTGATTTATTTTGGAACGGCCGAAATTTTCTGATTCCCCTTTTCTTTCTTTTAGATATCGGCGTATTATACTGGCGGTTGATCCGTCGCTACCGACAAATGCAACTACGTCATATTATTAGCGAGCTTCACTATATCGCTAATGGTAATTATGACCATCGAATCCCTTTTGAATTAACAGGTGATCTTAGTCGTGTAGTAACAAGCATTAATGGTTTAGTCGATAGTACAGTAGCTGCGATCGAAGATGAACGGAAAATTGAAAAATCAAAAGATGAATTGATTACTAATGTGAGTCACGATATCCGTACCCCTTTAACCTCTATTATTGGTTACTTAGGATTAATCGAAGATGGCCAGTATCAAACAAAAGAGGATCTTTTGAAGTATACCCATACAGCTTATATCAAAGCAAAACAAATGAAATTACTAGTGGATGATCTTTTTGAGTATACTAAAGTCAGACAACCAGCTGTTCCGGTCAATTTTTCGGCTTTTGATCTGATCCAGCTAATTGAACAACTAGCTGCTGATTTTGAATTAGAAGCCTCAAAAAAGCATATCCAAATCCTTGTATCATCACAGGTTCCATCATTAACTATGGATGGAGACACCGAAAAACTAGTTCGTGTCTTTAATAATTTACTGACGAATGCTTTAAAATACGGCAAAGGCGCTACAAAAATTGTCATTGAAGTCGAAAAAGTTGGCTCAGAAGTCGTTGCGACAGTTAAAAACAATGGAGCTATGATTCCTCGAGAATCAATTGATAATCTTTTTGACCGCTTTTACCGAGTAGAAGAGTCTCGTTCACAAGAAACCGGTGGGACAGGTTTAGGTTTAGCCATTGCTCAAAGTATCGTTGCTTTACATGGTGGTTATATTTATGCTAAATCTGATAAACACTGGACTTCATTCATCATGCATCTTCCAATAAAAAGAAATGAAAAATTACCAATCAAAAGTCAGGAACATATTGACGAAAATTAAAATATCCGATATTCTTATTACAATCATTTCTATATATCATATCTATATAGCACAGAACCCAGTACATTTTATTTTTTTCAAGAGAGCTGATGGATGGTGTAAATCAGCAAAAAATAAGTTGGAAGTTCCAGTTCTTTGATGTGTACCTTTCGAAATAAGAAAGGTCGGTAAAACAGCCGTTATCTGTTAACAAGAGCAGCATATTTATATGTTGAACTCGGGTGGTACCGCGAATGTTAGACCGATTCGTCCCAAGATAATTGAGGATGGATTGGTCTTTTTTTATTATATTTAAGGAGGAATTGCAATGTTAGATGTAAAAATGATGCGTCAAAATTTTGATTATGTCCAAGAAAAATTAATGACTCGTGGGGTCAAAAAAGAAACCTTAGCTGAATTTATGGAATTAGATGAAAGTCGTCGAAAATTACTTGTTAAAACGGAAGAATTAAAAAAATATCGTAATGATGTTTCAGCAGAAATTGCGCAATTAAAGCGGAACAAAGAAGATGCAACAGCTAAAATCAATGAAATGAAAGAAGTTGGGGGCAACATTAAAGCCCTTGATGAAGAAGTAGCGCAAGTAGATGAAAAGTTACATCAAATTGCGACTACCTTACCAAATTTACCAGATGATTCTGTACCTGTTGGAAAAGACGAAGAGGACAACGTGGAAGTTCGTCGTTGGAATACGCCTCGTAATTTTTCATTTGAACCGAAACCACATTGGGAAATCGCTGAAAACTTAGGTATCTTAGACTTTGAAAGAGGGGCAAAAGTTTCTGGAAGTCGTTTTGTTTACTATAAAGGATTAGGTGCTCGCTTAGAACGTGCCGTTTATAACTTTATGCTAGATCAACACATCTATGAACATGACTATACAGAAATGATTACTCCTTATATCGTAAATAGTCGGGCTATGTTCGGAACTGGGCAATTTCCTAAGTTTAAAGAAGATGTTTTCCAATTAGAAGATACAGATTTGACATTGATCCCAACAGCGGAAGTTCCATTAACAAACTATTACAACGATGAGATCTTAGATGGACAAGATTTACCGATTTATTTCACTGCTCTTAGTCCCGCATTTCGTTCGGAAGCAGGGAGTGCCGGCCGTGATACTCGAGGATTGATTCGTTTACACCAATTTAATAAAGTAGAAATGGTCAAATTCTCTGATGCAGAACATTCTTATGATGAGCTAGAAAAAATGACAGCCGATGCTGAAGATATTCTACAAAAATTACATTTACCTTACCGTGTAGTAGCATTATCTACTGGAGATATGGGCTTCTCTGCTGCCAAAACATATGACTTAGAAGTATGGATCCCTGCACAAGAAACATATCGTGAAATCAGCTCATGTTCAAACTGTGAAGATTTCCAAGCACGACGCGCAATGATCCGTTACCGTGATGCAGACGGAAAAATCCACTATGCTCATACACTGAATGGTTCAGGACTTGCAGTCGGCCGAACTGTCGCAGCGATCCTTGAAAACTACCAAAATGAAGATGGATCAGTGACTGTTCCAGAAGTATTAGTTCCTTACATGGGAAATTTAAAAGTGATAAAGTAGACACCTTGTCTTATTTATATAAAGAGGTCATGAAATAAGCGGTCAGCTCCTCGCTTATTGTTGAGGAGTTGCTTCTTGAACGCCGTTTATTCGTTTTTAGAGATACTAGAAGAGCCTGAGACAAGTTTTGTCCCAGGCTCACTAATCTTAATATGTTTATTTTCTTTTTAAAAAGGACTATTGCCCCACTCTCTTCTTGTTCAGAAGTTCTGTAATTTACCGGCTTTTTTATAATTTTCTTATAATTATAGAAGTATTATGCCCACCAAAGCCAAAACCATTTGAAAGAATAATATTTGCTTGATGATGAATTTTATTATTGGGAATATAATTCAAATCACAATCTTCATCGGGTTCTGTCAGGTTAATAGTTGGTGGTAAAATATTATACTCCATCGCTTTCAAGCTAATCACTGCTTCAATGCCTCCTGCTGCACCTAATAGATGTCCTGTTGAGGACTTTGTAGAGCTAATCAATAATTGTTCAGCATGCTTTCCAAAAACCTTTTTGATTGCTCGACTTTCACTAATATCTCCAACTTTAGTACCTGTTGCATGCGCATTTATATAATCAATTTCATTCGCACTAATTTTCCCCATTTCAAGTGCTTTTTGGATGGCACGACTGGCTCCTTCTGAATGAGGTGTAGTCATATGATAAGCATCTGAAGTCATCCCGTATCCGATAATTTCACCTAAAATTTTCGCTCCGCGTGATCTTGCATGTTCGAATTCTTCTAAAAAAACGATCCCAGCTCCTTCTGACATGACAAAGCCATCCCTATTTTTGTCAAAAGGTTTCGAAGCTAAATTCGGTTGCTCATTCCTCGTAGATAAAGCTTGCATTTGGTTGTACCCAGCAAAAGCAATAGGTACAATCGAAGCTTCTGCTCCACCTGCAAGTATTGCTTCACTTAGCCCATATTTAATTCTAAGAAATGCTTCTCCTATCGCTTGATTTCCCGAAGCACAAGCTGAAATAGGACACAAAGTCACATCTTTAAATCCAGTCTTAATTGATACGAAACCTCCCGCTATATTGCCTATTGACTTAGGAACTACTAAAGGAGAAACACGATTACTTCCTTTCTTTTCCATAATGTTTTGATTTTCAATTAAAGAGTGAATACCACCTATTCCTGTACCAATCATAACGCCACATTTTTCCAAATCAAAATCCTTATGATCAAAACCCGCTTCAGATAGCGCTTGCATAGAACTAATTACTGAAAAATGAGTGAAACGATCTGTTCTCTTGATCTCTTTTTGATTAAGATACTGGTCAATCGCATAATCAGAAATAACTCCACCAATCCTTGTTTCTAAATTACTAAATTCCTCTGCTTCTATTTTTTTTATCCCAGAAATACCATTACTCACATTTGTCCATAACTCTTCTGCATTTTTTCCAGAAGAAGAGATAGTTCCCCTTCCAGTTATAACTACTCTTTTTATCATCTTATAAACTCCTTACTATCATAAAATAACAAAATATAAATATAACTCAGATATATTCTAACATATTAAAAAATCTTAACTATATAGTAATTTAACTAAAAAAAACAAAAATTTGTTATTAAAACATAATTTTTTTAATAAATTTATCGTAAAAAATGCTTATTAGCTCCTTAACCGCTCAACTTCACAGTGGTTTAAATTTATACAACAGCGGCTTAGTGGTCACTCTTATTTGGATATTGAGCAAAAACAACATAGTCAGACGAAAAAAAGTCATCAATCTTAAAATTTAGAAAAACAAATTTTAAGATTGACGACTTTTTTACTTTAAAAACAATGCTCTAAGTATTCTACTTATTTCGAATATTCACTTGACTCCTAAAGCAGAATATGTTGAGTCTTTTTCCCTTAATTGATTAAGATTCTACTGAATAGTTAGGTGCTTCTTTTGTGATTTGGACATCATGTGGATGGGATTCTTTCAACCCATTGCCACTCATTTGGATGAATTGTGCTTCGTCACGCAATTGTTTCAAGTTGCCTGCCCCAACATAACCCATACCAGATTTTAATCCACCGATCATTTGGAAGATAATATCCGCAACGCTTCCTTTGTAGGCCACACGTCCTTCGATTCCTTCTGGTACTAATTTATTCGCTTCATTGACGCTACCTTGGAAATAACGATCTTTTGAACCTTTTTCCATTGCGCCCAATGAACCCATACCACGATAAGTTTTAAAACGTCGGCCTTGGAAAATCTCAAATTCACCTGGAGATTCATCTGTACCGGCCAACATACTACCTAACATGACGGCATGTCCTCCAGCAGCTAATGCTTTGACGATATCACCTGAATATTTGATTCCGCCATCAGCAATAATTGCTTTGCCATATTGTCGTGCGACAGAAGCAGCATCATAAATTGCTGTTAATTGTGGTACACCTACACCGGCAACCACACGTGTTGTACAAATTGATCCTGGTCCGATACCGACTTTTACGACATCCACACCCGCATCATATAATGCTTTTGTTGCTTCCGCTGTCGCTACGTTACCGGCAATCAAAGTAGCATCTTTAAAGGTAGAACGAATTTCTTGGATTTTACGAATCACTCCAGCACTATGACCATGTGCTGTATCAATAACGATCGCATCTGCTCCTGCTTCCAACAAGGCACCTGCACGCTCAAATGTATCACTTGTAACACCGACAGCAGCAGCTACAAGTAGACGTCCATGTTCATCTTTGGCAGCATTCGGAAATTCAATTACTTTTTCAATATCTTTGATTGTGATCAATCCACTTAAACAACCATCATTGTCAACGATTGGTAATTTTTCAATTTTATGTTTTTGCAATATTTTTTCTGCGTCTTTTAGAGAAGTACCGACTGGGGCTGTTACTAAGTTTTCTTTGGTCATCACATCATTGATTTCCATATGATAATCAGTTACAAAGCGCATGTCACGGTTCGTAATAATACCAACAAGTTTTCTGTTTTCTAAAGTCTCAACGATCGGTACACCGCTAATTCGATATTTGCTCATCAATTCTTCTGCATCTGCTACAAGATGTTGCGGTGTTAAGAAAAATGGATCAATGATCACACCACTTTCAGAACGTTTGACTTTGCGCACTTCGTCTGCTTGTTGACTAATTGTCATATTTTTATGAATAACACCTAATCCACCTTGTCTAGCCATCGCAATAGCCATCTTACTATCAGTTACAGTGTCCATACTTGCACTGATGATCGGGATATTCAACTTAATATTTTTTGCTAATTGTACACTCATATCCACTTCGTTTGGTAACACGTGACTTTCTGCTGGTATCAGTAAGACATCATCGAAAGTAAACCCTTTTTTCGTGAACTTTGTTTCCCAGTTGGACATTTTTAGTACCACTCCTCTAGTTTTTAGTTTATCTATTAAAATAATCGATTTTTTCTATTAAGTCAACCGTCTTCCCATAATCCACACTGTTTCTAAGAATATCCTTATTATAAGCGCTTCCATCACAAGTCATATATGGTTAATAACGAGAAACTCTTTTAAGAGGAGCTACTGATTAAATTTACCAAGTTTCTCAAATTTTTGTTCTATCTGTTTTAACCATTTCTCCATAAAAAATAAGAGACCACTATTCAAAACAAACAACTGTTTCAAATAATGATCCCTCATCATTGATATACATCGAATCGTACTTTAACGAATTATCTTCTAGGTACAGATAAACTTCCAACGATTCCATATTTTTTCTTCATGTAATAACGCAAAGCTAGTGCAGCAGCCCCAATAATGATGATAACTACTGGATCTAACAACGGATTCAGTACTGGAGGAAGAAGTGTGGTAGCGGAAAAGGCAACCACCCAGACCAATGTAGTTCCAGTTAAGATCAACAATGTTTTACCCATACCTGGCTTTTTACTACGATCTGCTCCCGGATACTCATATTGATAAATGTATTTATACATCAGGTAAAATACCCAACCACCAACAGCTGATCCAAAGACCAAAGTTGTGATTCCATAAGCTGGCGTTGTTCCACGTGAAAACAATCCGGTAATAGCAATCATGATACTCAACAAACCTAATAACAGGAATGTATTGTCTAGCCACATCAATAGTGGTTTAGAATTTACCTTTGCTTCAACTGGTTTGTTGATAATTGCTTCAGTTCTTTCAGAGACAGTTCCAAATAATTGTCTGGCTGTTTTTCCACCTTTTTGTTCAGACACTAAGGTTGGAAGGATGTCATGAAGTGCTTTTACCTTTTCCTCTTCGGATAGATTAGCTGCTTCTAAAGATTTTTTTAAGTCAAAAATATATTGTTGGTTTCTTTTAGTTAATTTTTCTTCTAATTGATTGTTTTCTTTTACAATTTCACGTAATTGTTCTGATTCCATGATCTAAATAGTCCTCCTTAGCCGCTACTTTAACGGTTGTCACAAAAGACATTCTAACATACTATACGTATCGTTTGATAGCCCTTTTATACATTAAAACGGAATAACATAACGTCGCCATCTTGGACTACATAGTCTTTACCTTCTAGACGAACACGGCCAGCTTCTTTGGCAGCATGCATATTTCCATAATGATCTAGATCTTCAAAAGAAACAGTTTCCGCACGGATAAATCCACGCTCAAAGTCTGAATGGATAATCCCAGCTGCTTGAGGTGCTTTGATGCCTTTTTTAAATGTCCAAGCCCGAACTTCTTGTTCTCCTGCTGTAAAGTACGTAGCTAATCCTAGCAAATCATAAGCTGCACGAATTAATTGATCTAATCCAGACTCTTCAATTCCTAAAGCTTCTAAGAATTCTGCTTTATCTTCTTCGTCTAGTTCAGCAATTTCTTCCTCTGCACGTGCGCTGACTACGATAACTTCTGCATTTTCTTCGGCAGCGAAATTACGTACAGCTTGAACGTAGTGATTCGTATCGCTATCTGCTACTTCATCTTCTGCAACGTTTGCTACATATAAGATTGGTTTGGTAGTCAATAAAAACAATGATTTAACGATTTTTTGTTCTTCGTCCGTAAATTCGATAGAGCGAGCTGAACGTCCTTCTTCCAGGACTGGCTTGATTTTATCTAAAACAGCTAATTCAGCAACTGCATCTTTGTCTTTCGTTTTTGCGATTTTTGCTACTCGAGTATAGCGTTTAGTGATCGATTCCAGATCTGCCAATACTAATTCTAGATTGATCGTATCAATATCCGCTAATGGGTCAACTCGTCCTTCAACATGTGTGATGTTGTCATCATCGAAACAACGGACCACATGACAAATCGCATCAACTTGGCGGATATGACTTAGAAATTGATTTCCCAAGCCTTCCCCTTTACTTGCACCTTTAACGATTCCTGCAATATCCGTAAATTCAAATGTTGTTGGCACGGTTTTTTTAGGATGAACAAGTTCAGTTAAGCGTTGTAAACGCCAATCGGGAACTTCTACCATTCCTACATTCGGATCAATGGTTGCAAAAGGATAGTTCGCTGCTTCTGCTCCAGCTTTGGTGATTGCGTTAAATAAAGTTGATTTACCGACATTGGGTAATCCAACAATTCCAGCAGTTAATGCCATAGATTTATTCACTCTTTCTCTGCATTTTTTTCAAGTACTTTTTTTAATTTTTTCTCAAATTCTCGACGAGTCATCATAACGATGTGCCCGCAATTGACGCATTTGATTTTGATGTCCGCTCCCATGCGGATGATTTCCCAACGGTTGGTCTGACAAGCATGAGGTTTTTTCATTTCAACAATATCATGTAAGTCGTACATAAAAGTCCCCTCCTTTAGTCATTTCTCTTAAGAACGGTTCCCACGTCTTTTTGATATTCATATAGTGATCGTAAAAATTAAGGTTGATTGGTCTGAATTGAACGCTTCTTTCCTATTACTTATTCTTCATCGAATTGAATATTAAGGATATCAAGGATTCTTGTCAAATCATTTTGCGAAAGGTACTCAATTTCAATCTTTCCTTTACCGTCTTTTTCTTGGATAGCAACACTTGTACCAAACTTATCCATCAAGCGGTCTTCACTTTCACGTATATAATAAGGCTTTTCTTTTGCTAGTCGAGGGATTTTCTTTTTTTCTTTCCCATCGTTTTGATTTAATTGCGAAACAATTTGTTCCAACTGACGAACCGTTAGATTTTCCATAACTGCTCGATTCGCTAATTTTAGAATCAAACTTTTGTTTTTTAGACCTAATAAGGTACGAGCTTGTCCCATCGATAATCGTTGATCTTGGACCATTTCCTTCACTAAATCAGGTAACGTTAACAGACGGAGATAGTTTGCGATATATGGACGACTTTTACCTAAGCGTTTCGCCACTTCTGCTTGCGTAAGTTTAAGATTTTTCATCAGCATATCATAGGCTTCAGCTTCTTCTAATGGATTCAAGTCTTCACGTTGCAAGTTTTCCAAAACAGCGACTTGCATCATTGCTTCTTCATCAAAGTCACGAACAATTGCAGGGATGGTCGCTTTTTCTGCTAACTTAGAAGCTCGGAAACGACGTTCACCAGCAATGATTTCATATCCTTTTACTGCCGAACGACGGACGATAATCGGTTGAAACACGCCTGATTGCTCAATGGAGTTTGCCAATTCTTGAAGCGAGACTTCTTCAAATGTTTTACGTGGTTGATAAGGGTTAGGGCGTAATTCGTTTAGTGGTAATTGCACAACTGTTTCATCTTCAACATCCACAGTTTCTAAATTCTCTAAATCTTGAAATAACGCATCGATCCCTCGTCCTAATCCTTTACTTTTCTTCACGGTTAACCACTTCCTTTGCCAATGCTTGGTAAACTTCAGCTCCTCTAGAACGTGGATCATAATCAATGATCGGCATTCCATGACTTGGTGCTTCTGAAAGACGAATATTTCTTGGAATAATCGTTTCATAGACCTTCTCACGGAAATACTTTCGGACTTCTTCCACGACTTCATTTCCTAAGTTCGTACGTGCATCATACATTGTAAGTAAGACGCCTTCAATCTCCAATTCTGGATTGAAATGCTTTTGAACTAAACGAACTGTATTGAGTAATTGACTCAATCCTTCCAATGCATAATATTCACATTGCACTGGGATCAGAATAGAATCGCTAGCTGTAAATGAATTAATAGTCAAATGACCTAATGAAGGTGGGCAATCAATCAGAATATAATCATATTGATCGTTCACTTCGGCTAAAGAACCTTTCAAGCGAGACTCTCTGGCCATCATTGAAGTTAATTCGATTTCTGCTCCTGCTAATTGAAGAGTGGCAGGCACAATACTCAAATTTTCATGTTCGGTAACAAGAGTTGCTTCGGCAATCGGTAGCTCATTGACTAAGACATCATAAATATCTTGAGTAACATCTGGTTTTCGAATACCGACACCACTTGTGGCATTGCCTTGTGCATCCATATCCACTAACAAGACTCTTTTACCAAGACTAGCTAAGCAAGCACCTAAGTTAACAGTGGTCGTCGTTTTACCTACGCCACCTTTTTGGTTTGCAACAGATATTATTTGTGCCATCTCTTCTCCTCCTACTTGATTGGTTGCTTATTTGGCATACCAGGTTTTCTTGGGTATTTTTTCGGGGTGACTTTCTTCTTTTGGATTACCAAAATATGTCGCTTGTCAGATATTTTCGGTAATTCTATCGCATCTTCTTTGATAAACTTTCCCCCTAAGATTGCGATCGCATGCTTGGCTTCTATTAGTTCTTCTTCGCTTTTTGCAGCTTTCAGCGCATAAAAGTATCCTTCTTGTTTCACTAGAGGCAAACATAGTTCTGCTAAAACATTCAATCTTGCTACAGCGCGAGCAGTCACTAAGTCAAATGAAGCTCGGAATTGAGGATTTTGACCAAATGTCTCGGCACGATCGTGATGAAGTGCCGCTGTGATACCAAGTTCTTTTGTTAATTCCGTTAAGAAATTGATTCGTTTATTCAGTGAATCAACGATCGTGATCTGTAAGTTAGGAAACGCAATTTTCAGTGGGATACTCGGAAAACCTGCGCCTGAACCTACGTCGCAAAGTGAAAGAGGCTGAGAAAAGTCCACCTCAAAAGCTAACGTTAATGAATCATAGAAATGCTTCAAATAAACGTCATTTTTTTCCGTGATGGCTGTTAAATTCATTTTTTCGTTCCACTCAACTAACCACTGATAGTAACGTTCAAATTGACTCATTTGTTGATCAGATAAATGGATGTCTTTATCTGCCAATGCTTGACGAAATTCTTCTGGTGTCATAATTAATCCTTTCATTGTGAAACAGCAATTGTTTCACGAAATCTCTTTTTTACTTTAACGCAAAATGAATCGAGTTGCAATCTTTCTACCGTTAAATTTATAGGAGGTTTTAAAAAATTAAAAAGGAAGCACTAGGAAGTACACATCCTTCTATATGTAAGTAATTAAAAAAAAATAAATGCCTTAACTAGGTTATCTCTAATTTTTAACGCTAGTTGATTTTTTATTCAAATTTAAACAAAAAATGAACACATATCAAATGTATGGGTTAAAAAAATCAGCTCGTCTTTGATCCTCACTTCAAAAACGAACTGGCTTTTTTTTTGTATATACTTTTATTTATTATTTTGTCTCTAATTTTCTTCGCACAACATTGAGATAGTGCTGTAACCCAACGGTCATGACCCATGCAGCACCTAAACCAATAAAACTTCCGATAACGATTCCCAAAAAGCGATATTCGATCAAGGATATCAAGTATGCCCCACGAATTAGTGTCGATAACATCAGTGCCATCGGATTAAGAAAAATGTTGGCAACCGCATAATTTCTAGCAACCAAAAATTGTGAGATACCGTAAAGAAAAGTGATCAGAAAAATCGTTTGTAACTGAGTAAATGGTACAAAGGATAAAACAGCCGACACACATAAGCCCCCCATGGAACCAATCAAATATTGTACTTGCCGATGTTTCATTGCATCCAAATTCTCAGCTAAAAGAATAGAAGCACAAGAAAGAGTTAACCAGTAAGGATTGTGCAACTGCAATCCGTGACTAATATAGACGGAAAGAAATAAAGCAACACTGTAGAAAACAGAATCAATGATCACTAACGGTTCTTCTTGGAATCTCTCTTTTAAAGAGATTTGTTCAATGACTTGTTCTGGACGTGAATCAAGTAACTTGGTGATAACTGCAGCGATCAATGAAAACATGACCCCCATGAAAAAATAAAGAGAAACCATTGGCAAATGATCAATCGGTAACTGCATACTTGTTCCCATCGCCGAAAGCATCGCAAAAAATAAGCCACCTGGTTTTGAAATATGGAACAACCGCAAAATAAACCGGCTGGCAAAAGCCACTACAGCTACAGCAAAAGGTTCCAACCATAAAACATAGGTTGATAACATTCCTAATACAAAAGCAAATAAAAGTCCACAACCAATGAAAAACATGCGCTTAATTAAATGTTTCATGGGTATATTTTGATAATAGAAAAAAGTAAAGATCCCTAATGAAGAAAAACTTGAAATCAAGAAATTCTGGTTTATGTATCCTAACCATAGTACGATAAAAATCAATAGCATAAGGTTCATGATACGAAATGGGTTATCTTGAATCTTATTAAAACGAAAATAAGTTTTGAACAACCAATCGCTCCTTTCTTCTATCTTTATTTAGATGTTGAGGCTCCAATGTTTCGCTCTCGTTTCTATCAACATCATTTAGTATAACAACAATTTCTTTATTTTTCATAAAAAATTAAGTGGGGGTTGAAACAAAAGTGTTTAACATCGAGAAATAAGAAAGAATTTCCAGAAATTGACAGAAAACACAAACACTAGTTTTTGCTGTTGATTGTTACCTACTTGATGCTTCTCAAATTTTTGGCTCAATCTATAAATAGGAGGGACTCGAGAATTACGAGGTAATTTCCCATCAATTCTAGCTCAACCTATCCAATTGAATTGTGTCCTGAAAAAAGTAAATTTACGCCATCAAAAAATGGACAAAAAGCAAAATACCTCCTGTCCATTGATGGTGCTAAGATTTCTCTTTACTGGTATCGTTGCTAAAAAGACGAAAAAAAAACTATCTTCTAGAGATTCCAACAGGAGTATCTAGCTCTGAGAAATAAGCCGGAGAATCCAAAAATAGTTCCTCCTATTTTTGGAAATCTTCGGCTAATTTTCCAATGTAGCTACTTCTGGAAAACCGTAAATCAGAGGTTTTCCACTTTCGCAATCTTCCCTTGTTCGATGTAGACCATCAAAATACTTAGATCAGCGGGGTTTACACCACTGATACGGCTAGCTTGAGCAATGGTTTCTGGTTGGATTTTTTGTAGTTTTTGTTTTGCTTCTGTAGCCAACCCATTGATTGCTGCGTAGTCGATATTTTCTGGTATTTTTTTGGCTTCCATTCGTTTTAATTTTTCTACTTTTTCAAGTGCTTTTTTAATGTATCCTTCGTACTTGATCTGAATTTCAACTTGTTCAATTTCTTTCGCTGTCAATGCTTCATTTTCCGGAATAAACAACATTAAATCGCTGTAGCTAATTTCAGGTCGCTTCAAAAAGTCACTCGCTAAAACCCCGTCTTTTAATGGCGCAGCATTGATAGTTGCCAAAAATGCTTGGACTTCTTCTGTCGGTTTGATCCGGACAGTCATCAAACGTTTAATTTCTGCTTCAACAGCAGCTTTCTTTTTCAGATAAGCTTGGTATTGGTCTTCTTTGACTAAACCTACTTGGTGTCCCATCTCCGTCAAACGTAGATCTGCATTGTCATGACGCAATAATAAACGATATTCAGCACGTGAAGTGAGCAAGCGATAAGGTTCATTGGTTCCTTTAGTCACTAGGTCATCAATCATAACACCAATATAACCGTCACTGCGTTTGATGATCAAAGGCTCTTTTCCTTGGACTTTGAGCGCTGCATTGATTCCAGCAATCAGCCCTTGGCCCGCTGCTTCTTCATAACCACTAGTCCCATTCGTTTGACCTGCAGTATAAAGGTTTTCGATGACTTTCGTTTCGAGCGTTGGACGTAATTGATGGGGTTCAACAACGTCATATTCGATCGCATATCCCGTACGCATCATTTCAACTTTTTCCAGTCCTGCGATAGAGTGTAGCATATCCACTTGGACATCTTCTGGTAATGAAGTCGATAATCCTTGAACGTATACTTCTTCCGTATGCAAGCCTTCTGGTTCTAAAAACAATTGATGTCTTGGTTTATCTGCAAAACGTACGATCTTATCTTCAATCGATGGACAATAGCGAGCGCCCACACCTTCAACGATTCCAGTAAACATCGGTGCACGATGCAAGTTATCACGTATGATTTTATGAGTCGTTTCACCGGTATAAGTCAACCAGCAAGATTCTTGTTCTAAGTTGTACGCACTATCTGGCGTGCTAAAACTAAAATGATTTGGTTCTTTATCGCCAGGTTGCTCTTCAGTCACTGAATAATCAATCGTACTTGATTTAACCCGAGGAGGTGTTCCTGTTTTGAAACGATCAATCGCAAAACCTAATTCTTTTAGATTATTAGCTAATCCAACAGAAGGCTGTGAATTATTTGGTCCAGATGAATACTTCAATTCTCCAATGATGATCTCGCCTCGTAAAGCTGTACCAGCAGTAATAACAACAGCTTTTGCTTGGTAGCAAGCGCCAGTTGATGTCACCACACCTCGACAAACACCCTCTTCGACGATTAATTCTTCGACGATTCCTTGACGCAACGTCAAATTAGGTTCTTTTTCTATTGTGTGCTTCATTTCTGCGGAATAAGCATGCTTGTCTGCTTGCGCTCTTAAAGCACGCACAGCAGGCCCTTTTCCTGTGTTTAACATTCTCATTTGAATGTACGTTTTATCGATATTTTTACCCATTTCGCCACCAAGAGCATCGATTTCTCTCACTACGACACCTTTTGCTGGTCCTCCGACTGAAGGGTTACATGGCATGAACGCTACCATGTCTAGATTGATAGTTAGTAATAACGTTTTTGAGCCCATTCTGGCTGCAGCCAACGCTGCTTCTGAACCAGCATGTCCTGCCCCTACAACGATGACGTCATAAGTATCTGCTTGATAATGATTCAAGTACATTTCCTCCTTTTATTTTCCTAAACAGAATTGACTGAATAATTGAGTGATTAATTCATCTTGTACACTGTCTCCAACGACTTCCCCTAAGTAGTCCCAACAGCGTGTCATATCGATTTGAACAAGATCTACAGGCATACCTGCTTCAATCCCAGCAACTACTTCTGCTAATGAAATTGATGCTTTTTCAAGTAGAGCAATATGTCTGGTATTTGATACATACGTAGCATCTCTTTCACCGGTTTGCCCACCAAAGAATAAGTCAGCGATAGCTGTTTCTAATTGATTTAAACCATCATTTTTAGCCACAGAAACGGCAAACACTGGTTCATCTTCTAACCATTGATCAAGTTCTTCTTTTTCTAACTTTTGCGGCAAATCTGTTTTATTTAAAAGTACAATCCGTTTCAAACCCTTAGTAGCTTCTAAAAGCTGCTCGTCTTCTCTGGTCAGTGGCTCACTTTGATTCAAGACCAGTAAAATCAAATCCGATTCAGATAATGCTTTTCGACTTCTTTCTACTCCGATCTGTTCAACGAGATCTTCTGTTTCACGGATTCCTGCTGTATCAATTAATTTCAATGGTACACCACGAACGTTCACGTATTCTTCGATGACATCTCGTGTCGTTCCCGCAATATCTGTTACAATTGCTTTTTCTTCTCGCAATAAGTGATTCAACAAGCTTGATTTTCCGACATTTGGACGACCGATGATAGCTGTACTTAATCCTTCACGCAAGACTTTTCCTTGTTTCGATGTAGCAAGTAAAGCTTGGATCCTTTGTTGGATCATCGTCGCTTTTTCAAGCAATAATCGTGTAGTCAATTCTTCCACATCATCGTATTCAGGATAATCGATATTGACTTCTACTTGTGCTAATGTTTCTAAGATCTCTTGTCTTAATGAACGAATCAACGAAGAAAGATTGCCATCTAATTGATTTAAAGCTAAGCCCATTGCTTTGTCCGTTTTCGCCCGAATTAAATCCATCACGGCTTCTGCTTGAGAAAGATCTACACGACCATTTAAGAAAGCTCTTTTTGTAAATTCTCCAGGTTCAGCTAGTCTTGCTCCTTCTCGTAATAGCAGTTGTAAAATTTGATTTACGACTACGATCCCACCATGACAATTGATTTCAACGACATCTTCACGAGTAAATGTTTTAGGTGCTAACATAACAGAAACCATCACTTCATCAATGATCTGTTCATTCTTCGGATCAGTAATATGCCCATAATGAATCGTATGACTAGGTACTTCCAATAAGCTTTTCTTGCCACAACGATAGACTTTATCTGCTAAAGCTACCGCTTGGTCTCCACTAAGTCGAACAATACTGATCGCTCCTTCTCCTGGTGGGGTAGAAATTGCAGCAATCGTATCAAATTCTAAAGTAATTTCAGCCATTTTTTCACTCCCTTTTTAATTTTACGCACAAAAAAAGTGCCCACTTCACCCTTTACAATAAATGGTGAACTTCGCACTTTGACTGCTTGTCCATGATTAAATTCTGAACATAGGTTATCATATTTAGTTACAAGACACAAGTATTGAAAATAGAGAACTCTGACAACTTCTTCTTTTTTACAATATCGTAAAAATTTTTTCATTTATACATTCATTCTGATTTGAGGATATTGTACATTCTTTTTATTTCATCCTTTGTATCGTCGCGTTCCTTTTCACGACTATTCAACATAAAAAATAGCCATTCAAAACAAATCGCTATCTCATCTCAGTTCTACAAAAAAACACACGAAGGCTAACCTCCATGTGCTTTTTCTATCAAAGTAAGACTACTTAAGCATCGTATACTCCGATAAGAATGATTTCTAATAAAATATACTTTGTTTAAAAAAGTTTGTCAATGTGATTCCTAAAAAGAACCACGCATATCAACCATTAAATTTTGTTTTTCTCAATATAACTGATCTTCTATGTATGATTGAATGAATTTTCAACTATAGGATAAAACGACATTTATTTTATCCCTATTCATGCAGGATTTACCTCTATCTTTCTAATCCAGAACTTGATATTTCCAATCCAGAGTTTGATCTTTCTGCTTTTTTCTTTTTTGAAAATTTTTTAATTATAGTATTAATTCTTTTCTTAGCTTCAGGACTAGATTTTGATTCATTTTTATTTACAGCAGCAACTTTTCTCAGGTATTCTTCACCCGTTTTTCTATTATGTAACTCGTTTTTAACATCTTCCTGATTTATAAGAAACTGGTTTGTAAGCACGTCTCCAACTTTTTCTCCAGCTTCATTTACAACATCTATTAACAACTCTTTTTTTACTATTTTCATTCTTGGCGTCTCTTGCGCCAATTCTTTTTTATTTTTAAGAAAAAACGCGTAATTCTGATCAAGTAAATCACTATAACTCTGGTTCTTGACCTCATCTTTAGCAACTTTTAGCAGCATTTCATCCATACCCTCAATTTGTTTACATTGATCATACTCTTTGTCTTTAATAATTGCCTTAGTTTTATAACCTAGTGTATATTTGAATGCTAATCCTATATTTTTTACGATACATGCCCCTGTCATTTGTGACCTTGCAACATAATTTTCAAACTTACATTCTGATGCATGATGATGAAGCTCTTTTAACGGAAATTCTGTTGTCTTATGAAAAAACAAATTATATTTATCTTGAAAAAAGCTTCCAAAGCTCACACCTTCTTTTCGGGACAAACTTAAAAAATCTCGCCATGTAGGAGCATATCTTCCTATACGAACAGCTTTTGAAATGGCTTCTATGTTTTCTTTTGATTCTTCAAACTCATATACATAGATTGATTTTAATTGTTTGGTATCCAGATCTACCCACAATTTTTCTACTGCTGCGAAACTCTCTACAAATTCTGCTTTATCCTCCTTACTAACGCCTTTCCAAAGGTCTAATTTCTCTTTATCGGAAAAATCATTCCAGTTTTCCCATTGATAAAACGACGCTATTTTATTTAAATGCTCAAGAGAAATTTTTCCATCAACATTTGGCGCTTCATTAGGTACAAGTTGACCTCCTTTATTACAAACGCGCACTTTAATTTTATCGTCTTCTTTTTGAATAAGCAGGCTGACACTATGAACATCGCCTGCTCTTCGGTTATACATGATTGGTATAACTAAAAAACTATCCGGATCATTATTTACCAAGTCTTTCATGCATGGCTTAAAATATTTGTTATCGTAACTACATCCTATACTACCGTTTAAAGAGTTTATTAAGTTCTTTCGTTCTCTACCATTTTCTGTAAACTGTTCAGGATTTTTTTCAACTACCTTTTTATACAAATACATATACTCTATAAGGTTATCATATTTTACTCCAGCCTCATTATCCAGCATATTGGAAGTCCAATTCCATTTTTGATTAAAGACATGCGACATTTCTGCAATATACTTTTGTTCATTTTTTACATATTTTTCACGAGCTTTTTCGATATCTTTTATCATTTTTTTTCTTTTTTTCTCTTCCATTTTTCCCTTCCTTTTCCCCCAGTCGTATTCACAGTAACATAGATTATTTTGGAGAAAGAAACTTTTTTTTAGAAAACAGAGAAAAAAAGATTTCTTGCAAAACACAACAAAAATAAAGTAGCGAAAAAGTAATCAGTTTACTTTTTCGCTACTTCATTGATTTAAACTTCTCTTATTTATCAAGCATTATTTCATTAACAAGCATTTGTTAATGAAGCAAACTCTTTTAGTGTTTATAATCGTTTTTTTACAGGTTCTACTACTAGATAACGATAAGGTTCGTCTCCTTCAGAATGAGTTTTCACATATTCATTCTTGCTTAATGCCGCATGGATTTGTTTTCTCTCAAATGCCGGCATTGGTTCTAAGAAGACTGGTTGACCGGATTTAATTGCTTTTTCGGCAGTACGATCTGCTAAGCGTTGAATGATTTCTTGTCTTTTTTCACGATAATTACCAACGTTTACTACTACAGATAGTTTATTTTTAGCAACACGGTGAATGAAAACTTGTGCTAAATACTGTAAAGCATTTAATGTTTTGCCGTGTTTGCCAATTAAAATCCCTTGTTTTTGTGTATCTAATTGAAAAACGACGGTATTTGCTTCGCGGGTCATTTTTACTAAAGCTGGCGCATCTAATTGCTTGGTAATATCCGTGAGATAGACTGCTAATTCCGTTAAAGCTGCTTCATCGCCTAATTCACTGGTTTCTACTTCTTCTGGTTGGTCTTCTGTGAAGACTTCAATGGTTTCAGTTTCTTCTATCGTTTTTTCTAAAGGTTCTTCTAAAACTTCTTCTACCGTTTCTTCAATTGCTTCTGAAACAGTTTCACTAATTGAAGGTTCGATCTTAAGACGAGCATTCTTACGCCCGATCCCCAGAAATCCTTTCTTACCTTCATCTAGTATCTCAATTTCAACTTGCTCTTTATCCAATCCTAAATCGTTTAAACCAAGTTGGATTGCTTCATCAATTGTCGCAGCTTCATAAATCGGCATTAGCATTCCCTCCCTTATTTTTTACGTTTTTTCTTCGGACTCATGGCTTTTTTCAACGCACGTTCTTTTTCACGAATACGTTGAGCTTCTTCTTCTCGCTCTTTTCTAATCTTAAATGGATTATTGATTAGTAATGTTTGAACGACTTGGAAAGCATTAGATATTACCCAATATAATGAAAGACCACTTGCTAAGTTGACCCCCATAACTAAGATCATCACAGGCATCACAAAATTCATGATCTTCATTGATGCATTTGATTCAATTTGACTCATGCTACTTAGATACGTACTTGCAAAAGTAAATACCGCAGCAAGGATCGGTAAAATAAAGGTTGGATCTGCTGTTCCTAGATTTAACCATAAAAAGTTTCCTTGTTTTAATTCAGGCACACGTGAAATCGATTGCCATAACGCCATCAAAATCGGCATCTGTACTAACAACGGTAAACAACCAGCATATGGGTTCACATTATTTTCCGCATATAAACGTTGTTGCGCTTCACGTAACTTACTTTGTGTCTCAGGATCTTTTGAACTATATTCTTGTTGTAGTGCTTTTAATTTTGGTTGAAGTTCTTGGGTTTTTCGCATACTCTTGGTTTGAAAATGCATCAACGGCATCAAGATCACACGAATGATCAAAGTGAATAAAATAATCCCAATCCCTGCATTTCCAAATGACAATGCCTTGATCGCTTCTGCAAAATAATAAACGATGTAGCGATCCCAAATTCCTGTGCTTTGTGCACTTACTTCTCCAGTTCCACAACCGGATAAGACAACGACTAGACTGATAATGCCTGCCATCAAAAGTAAACGTTTGTATTTCTTCACTTACTCTTTTCCTCTCTATCGATTATTTTTGCAAGTTTTAAGACATGGACTAGATTGGAACGAATCTCATCGTAAGTTAGTCCCTTGACACTTGGTCTTGCAATCACGATAAAATCCAATTCCGGATTGATCTGTTCTTTTACAGAATAGACCGCCGCACGAATCTTACGTTTTACCTCATTGCGACATACTGCATTGCCCACTTTTTTACCTACTGAAAGCCCGACACGAAAATGTGGCTGGTCTTTTTTTTCTAAGCGGTAAACGACAAATTTACGATTAGCAAATGACGTTCCTGTATGGAATACGTTTTGAAACTCTCGTTCTTTTTTGACTCGATACGCTTTTCTCATTCGTTTTCTTTCCTTTTCTATCTTTCACTTACGTCCATAATCATAACATATTTCTCTTTATTCTTTCAGCTTTTCCCTAAAAAAGGGCATAAAAAAAACCACTGAAACCCCAGTGGCTTAAGCTGAAAGAACTTTTCTTCCTTTACGGCGACGGCTTGCTAAAACACGACGGCCATTTTTAGTACTCATACGTTTACGGAATCCGTGAACTTTTTGACGTTTACGTTTATTTGGTTGGTATGTTCTTTTCATGTATTCCACCTCCAAAATTTCTTATCTACTGTTAAAACACAGACATACTTTGATAGTATAACGACAATCAAGGTAATTTGTCAATATAAAATGAAAGGAAACTTCTGGATTTATGCATTCTATTTTTCCACAGTTTAGTTTTTTTTCGTGTGATTCGTTTGTGGAAAAAGTTATACACAAGATTTATCCACAATTATTTTTTAGGGTTTTTTACACAGAATAAACACCTGTAAAAAAAATAATCCACAAACAGTCATTTATCTGTGAATTGAATGCTTAACTCCTTGATAATCAAAGATTTTTTATCCACAACCCACCTGGGATTTCTGTCTTTAATACACACTTATCCACCTGTTGATTAGTGATGTGGATAAGTATTTTTCCTCGTTGTGATTTTTTTTGTTTTTTTCTCTCTTAATTTTGTGGATAATCTCAAATAAAAAATTTTTTCTGCTCTTTCTGTGGAAAACTATATGAAAAAATGATAAATTAGTACTAGTTATTCACTTTTTAATGAAGGAGGAAGCCTTAT
>NZ_JBIOLS010000002.1:0-30515 GCF_051710985.1 Enterococcus sp. DIV1726a
GTTGGCATTTTTTATTCCAGAGTTAGATCCTTCAGGCGAATCCCAAAATCAGACAAAAGAAGAACGAATCAAAGAAATGGATATAATTTGTTCTAAATTGAATCAGTATTTTATACGAAATGTTCTATTTCGCCTTCAGACGACATTAGATTCAAAGGAATTTTTACAATATATGACAGTGTGTGAGAATTTCTGTCTTCAAAGTGAAAAATTAATACGTAAGAAGAGTTAAATGAAAAGAGGTGATCATGTTGTTATTAGAACATGTATTGAAACAAGTCATTCAAGAGACCTATCCAGATAAGAAAATTTATCAGGACTTTACAATTAAGATCGTTCCTAAAGAACTAAAATCCAAACATGGTCAATACATTCAAAATGATCGAAAAATCGAAATCTATAATTTGAGTCGTGCGCCTGGCGCAAATTTTTTAACCGCTTTGCATGAAGTAGCTCATCATATAGAAGCGATGGATCTCGGCGAAACAGCGCATAAAGAAACGTTTTATGCTCGTTTCTATCCTTTAGTCTGTACAGCATTAAATAAAGGATATCTCAATCAAGAAGATCTTTTAATGGATAGTCAGGATTCTTCTGATTATAAGAAACTCTGTCAGTACTATGGCAATTTTTTTGCAAAGGAGTTTACAGAGTCAAAAGAAAAGGATACGGTGGTTGTTTTGGGTGCTTATCATGCACGTGCATTGCTAAAAAGACGTGATTTTTCTTATTTGTCTAGTCAACATATGTGGGTAAGAAAATTTGAGAACGAAGCACAAGCCATAAGTTGTTAGTGGAAGCTGTTCATGTTCAACTAGCACATGGAAGGATAAATGATTCCGTCTACTTAAAAAATAAGATATTTACTTTTCGTGTAGCTGAAAAATTAGAAAAAAAGATTCAAAAGGGAATGCTTGTGTATTCTAAAGATGGTCAATTGGTCTATGTAAAAAATATAATTAGTGGTAAATCCGAAAAAAAAGAAAACGAGTATACTGCGACTATTAGTAAAGTTTTTAACGAAAAGCCTGGTGTTCTTCCTATGCGAAAAGGATAAGGAGTACCTAAAATACGATTAATAGGACTTGAAAAAGGGACACAAAGATTTTATCTCATAATTGAAGAATAGCGGTTGCAAGACTGTATACGCAAAGTTGCAAGTTTTCAGTAAGGGTGCTATAATTTAGATGCGAAACGAAATTATGACGAACACGTCAAACACCAAAAAACCACCCTTGGCTAGAAGGGTGGTTTTTTTATGCGCTGATGCGACTGCAGCGTTGGGGTTAGGGCAACTGCTTCAGTTATCCACTAATCATCTAACCAATGATCAACTAAAGTAAGAATTAGACCCACAAAAAGTGGAGCGATAACCAACGAAATTATTTTTTCGAACACAGCAAACACCCCCTCACGGGGCAGTTGCCATCCAATAGTATAACATTAAAAAAATTTATAGACAAAAACTGCAGAATTTACCAAAAGAATTTCGTATTCAATATTTTGGGATGTTCGGGTATGATTTGTTAAATTTTTTCCATTTAGTATGTTTCAAAATAAGATTTAAAGTAATTTTTTTTATTTGAGAATTCTGAATAGATAGTTTTATAATTTTCATTATTAGTTATCATATCAAATATTGGTTCTAAAGAGGTTGTTACAATGTTCGATTCTTCTTGAATTAATTTTTTCAATTTAGGAATCTCTTTTATTAGAATTGTTTTTTTTCTTTGATAGTTTTGTTCCTTGTCTTCTCTTTTACCGCCAGAGATTTCTATACTACAAATTTCTTTAAAAAAAGTGGACCAACAATTTTTTTGAAGAAACATTCTATATTCAAATTCAAGGTATTTCAAAAATTCTAAAGTCTTAGGCACAGTTAGTAAATCAAAATCGCAGATTCCTTGATGAGCATACCTATTCCTTTTATCAATCATCGAATCATAAATATCAGCTTTAGAAATAAATAGCTTATTACCTCCATATCTTTTAAAAAAATTATTTATTTCTTGAGTTTTAGGGCGGGGAGAAAATTTACTAGGATTTATTTTGAATTCCAAGAATTTTTGAATCTCACTATTTTCGGTTTCATCAAAATTTAGAATTTGATACTTAGTATTTTTTAACATTTGTTCAGAAATCGTATAGCATTCAATTAAGATTGTTGCATGGCTATCGGCTATGACTTTTTTTAGTGAATGAAACATATGATTATCATCTAGATCAGGATTTGTAATTTTTTGGATTTCGCCGATGTGTTCTCTTATTTCGCTTGGTGCATCTGCTAAAAAATTCTTACAAGCTTGAACTTGGTTGTAGCTATTTTGTAATGTTTCTATTCGATTATAAAAATCGATTTCATTAATTGTTTTGCTGTTCATTTTGAATACCTAAAATCCTTTTACATACTTCATACCTTTGATTAAGTAAATCGTCGTTCATTTTATTAGTATTAAATTTATCGATTTCTTCATTAATTTCTTTTTTGTATCTTTCAATAATTTCTGAGTCGAATTTAGGATTATGAAGAATTGCTGTGGCCAAAAGTACTTCGGATATATTTGTATTTCTTTTCCCATGATAATTCCCGTTACTATCAACTTTTTTGAAAATTTCGTCAACGCTAAAAAAATCTAGCATGTTTTTGAGTTGTTTGTTGAAATCCTTGACAAATTTTTGATCTATCTGTGAATCTTTTTCGTGCTCGCAAAAGTCATTTAAAATGAACTTTTGATACTGGCTATTGAGGGTGTATTGCTTTGTTAATACTTTATATGTGGTATATATCTCTAACAGAAATTCTATATGTCTATCTTTGTTAAGATATTGTTTTCCAAATATTGCTTTTAAAGTGGAACTATTATTTGCTTCAGTATATAAGCTTGACATAAACGTACCATAAGCAAGTGCTTTTCTTATTTGCATTGGATTTAATAATTCAGAACCAGTATTTATTCTCTCAAAAATTAAATATTTAGCTTTTTCGTCTTCATTTCCTATTTGTCTAAAATCAATTACAGTAATTGTAGACCGTTTTATCTTTTTTTGCTGTTCTGGAGTTAAATCTTGGAATCTTTTTCCACTTATTGATTTATCTACATTTGGTGATAGTTTAGCAGGAGTATTTCTCTGAATATCGTTAGTAATATTTCCCCAAGTATTACCTAAGATAAAATTGCTTATTGCTGTTAATCTTTGAAGCCCATCGATTACTTCGTAGTTATTGTTTCCTCTATCCATAAAAAATAATGGGGGAATAGGTAACCCAATTAGAATTGATTCTATGAGCTTAGAACATTTACTAGTACTCCAAACAAACCTTCGCTGCATATCGGGTATAGTTATTTCCCCTTCTTTAAACATATCAGCTAATTCATTAAAAGATCTGTTTTCGGTGGAAACCTTTATATCATAAACATTAAGGACATCATCTTCTTGATTAGTAGGAAAAATATTATCAATTTCATCTGATAAATTATCGTCGAATTTTAATTTTTTTTGTGTAAAATAATCAATAGCTTCGTCTGTATTCGATACATTGATTTCCCTAAAATTTTCTCTTTTAAAATCGGAAATTTCGATTACTTCATCATTCTCTATTCTTATATATAGCATATTAAAATCCTCCTTTTTTCGTTTATTATACTATAGAAATCCTTAAATAAATTATCCTGATCTATTTTTGTAGGAACATGTTAAAGTATTTTTTATGACATAAATAACATATTATTTCATGTTACTATATATCGTTTTTTCCTTCTTTTCTAGCAAATAAAAGATAAGCTTAAGAACTATTTCAACAATTATAGATCCCTATGTATTAATTTCGTAAAGCATTACTGTGTCCTAATTTTTGTAACCGGTATAGATTTTATATAGTATTCACTGATGGAGGTAATCAAATAAACTGTGTGGACATTTTTTCTTTGGTAAATATTACATAACCTTTTTGCTTCTTATTAATTAGAATCGTTTTATTTTTTATGTGATTTAAAATATTGAACAGTTTCCTGAAGTGGTCAGAAACTTAATAGTTTTTGATCATTTTTAATAGCTAGTTTCATAGATTTTTAAGCAGCTCAATTAATCAGGTTCGATAATATATTATTTAAGAGGTCACTAGAGTATACCCTGTTGGTCTTTTTGTGTGTTCATGATATACTTGGATTTCTAAGGGGTCAATAGAGTTGGGCAACAGGATTTTAAAAATGATCCAAATTTTTGAATTTTAAAGGAGTTTTTTCTATGGCTAAAATTGGATATGCTCGAGTAAGCAGTATTGATCAAAATTTAGATAGACAGTTAGAACTGTTATCAAAGTGTGATAAAATTTTTACTGATAAGGCAAGTGGGAAAGATACCAATCGTGAAGGATTTCAAGAAATGATGAAATTCATACGTGAAGGTGATATTGTCGTTGTGACAGAATTAAAACGTCTTGGGCGAAATAATAAAGAGCTAACAGAAACGATGAATTTGATTCAGCTGAAGAAAGCGACACTGGAAGTTTTGAATTTACCAGCGTTAACAGGGATAACTGATGATAATTTGCGTCGATTACTTAATAACTTAATTATTGAACTGTACAAGTACCAAGCTGAAGAAGAACGTCGATATATTCGTGAAACGCAGCAACAGGGAATTGCACTTGCTAAAGCAAAAGGAAAATACAAAGGAGGGAAACCAAAGTACAGTGAAAATGATCCACGCCTTCAGTTAGCATTCAAATTATTTTTAGAGGGATGTACAGATAAAGAAGTCGAGCAGCAGACAGGAATCAACCGAAGAACTTTTAGGAGATACCGAATGAAGTATGGTGTTACTAGCGAGAAAAGGGAGAAAAAGAATGAACTCTGAAGAGAAAAAGTGGCTTATATATGGATTAGTTATGGGAAGCGTGGCAGTTTTTATCTTACAGTTAGCTGTATATAAAGTGGGTGATGGATGGTTAGGTTTTTGGGGAGGAATTATTGGATCAGCCATTGGTGTTTTGGGAGCTTTTCTAGTGTTAAAAGAGCAGGTCAATTATGATCGGGATACATTAAAAGAACAACTTAAAGAGGAAAAAGAACAATACAAAAAACAACAAATAGATAATACTTTTTTTAACCTTTTAGAAATGCACAGTAGCCTAAAAGAAAAAATTGCGAGCAAAGGAATATTCAGTAATTATTATGAAGCTTTACAACGACAGACTGAGATTAAAATAAAGGAACTTGGTGTTAAAAAAATTTTGAATGATGCTGATGTAAAAAGAAATTTGGAGTTACTTTTTTTTTCATACATTGATTATATAGAAACAAAATTGAAAACGAAAAACATCGATGTAGGTGAAGTTCCTAAAGACTATGAATACAAATTAGGCGATTTGTTTGATCGATTTACCCAGCAGTTTCCCCAAAAAACTGCTGAGGAAGTTCAAGAGTTTTCTTTTATAGATACAAAAATATTCGGAGCAGCAAAAAAGATAACACCTATCATTGAGCGTATTAAAACTAACAGTAATCAGACTTCTTTAATGAAAAAATTGATAGATATACATGCAGAAGCCGAAGAATTAAATATTGGGGGAAATACTAGAGAAGTATTAAGGCCACTAGTAAATGAAACAGCACAGTATAGAGATGTAACTAATTATTCACTAGTTGCTACAAAGAATGATAAAGATATAGTAGTTACAAACGTATCTGAAGAATATTATTATAGGTTAGGCGCTTATTTTAGACTAACCCATAGGATAATAAAGTATCTCAATGATAATGTAGAGAATCAACAGGAAAAGAATGATTACATTGGTTTTTTGAGGGCTACAATAGATGAAACAGAAATGCTCGTCATTTTTTATAATGCCTACTATACAAAACGTGGTGAGGGCTTAGGTAAGCAGCTGTCAAAAACAACATTTTTTGGCAAGCATGGAGAGCTTGGTGAAGAACAAGGTTTTATACAACACTTCAATCGTAAAAAGTTATTATGGCCAGAAGAAGATTTAAAAATAATGCGCCAAAATAATATAAAATAATTTGCTAAAGAGGAACTTTTACATAAGTAAAAGTTCCTCTTTTTCTTGAAAAATAACTAAATCTTGCGAAAACAAAGTATACACATTGTCTGGATTTTTCACTATTTTTTATTCTCTACTGCTTCATCTAAATTTTGGATTTTTGCATGATTTCTTTCAGAAGTGTAATTTTCAAATAGCTGTTCATTCGTTAGCTCGTTTTCTAAAGTTATTAATTTGATGATTAAACGCTTATGCCCATTTACTTCTTCTATTATCTTTCTTTTGTCTTCTGTGTGAATTCTAATATGCTCCATAATATCATTTGGTAATCTAAGCTCTTTACTATGGATCCATTTTTTTACAAGTAACATTTCTATATTAGCTCCATTTTTCTGTATATACATAATTATTAATTACGTTAAAAGAGCCCTTCTCAACAATATATTAAAACAGCAATAAATCCATGTTTATTATAAGCAAAATTAGATCCTGAAAAAGTTCTTACGTGCTCATTCATATTATCTACATATGAATGAAAATTAACTAAATTTATATTTATATTCATTATATCCCAAAATAAATATTTAATTTTCTATACTCATTAACTATTCTAACAAATGAAAAATTTAAAAGTTTCAAACAATAATCAAACACCTTTTACTTAAAAAATAAAAAGCTCACAACATAGTAAAAAAGTAAATGATGCATTATTGCTATGTTAAGAGCGATTTTTTCAAAAATAATAAATACATTGAAAAGCAACAAAATGAATGTAAAATACTTATCTTTTACATATAATAAAATTTTTTTAAGAAAAAACAAAAAATATAAATAAAAAAAATAATATAAACAAAAACTCTACCAACAACTTTCTAGATATAAAGACTCGTATATATATATAAGTCTGAATCATTTCTATATGATAGGTAAAAATGGAACTATAAATATTAAAAATACATTACCATGATTAACAATTAGTAGTACATTATTTTTTATGGAAAAAAATTTTTTAATTATTTGAATTTTTTATTTTATCTATATAAAATTCAAAAAAAAAAAAAAAGGGTGGAAGACAATATATTATTTTGTATTTGAATCTTAGAATTCTTTTTTTAAAGGATTCTAAATTTCAAACAATTTAATAAAGGAATGAATAATATGAAAAAAATATCTTTATTAGCAATGGCTGCTTTACTAGCACCAACAATGTTAAGTACTGGAGTATCAGCAGCAACTACACCAACTTCAAATGATACACAAGTTAACGCACAATTTACAGTTTCAAGTACAGATACTACTAACCCAACTCCTCCAGGTGGTTCAGTAGATCCTAGTCAACCCAATAAACCATCAAATCCTGGTAACTCAGGGTTGAACCCAACAAGTACTTTTGCACTTTCATATATTCCTTATCAATTTGATTTTGGTACAACTGATCTTACAGGAAAATCTTCAATTGATGTAACTGCTACTCCACAATCAGGAAAAACCTTTAACGTAGGGGTTAAAAATACTACCCATACAACTCAGGGATGGACATTAAGTGCTCTATTAAAAGGTGATTTAGCAACATACGGGGCGAAAGTCAACACAACTATATCTGCAAATAGTTCTAAAGTAAATAATAATGGTACTTTACAAGCATTACCAACATCTAATATGATTACGGTTAATGATAATGCTCAAATTAGTTCTACGAGTTCTCCAATTATGACTGGTAATAACGGAAATGTTTTTGCTGGCACATATGACCTTGACCTTGGGAAAGTCTCATTAAATATCCCAGATGCTTCTAAAATACCATCTGGAACAGCTTCTGGAACAATTACTTGGAATTTAGCTCAAACACCTCAACCATAAGAATTATGATTAGAGAAAAAAACTAATGAAAAAACAGGAATATTATTCCTGTTTTTTCATTGGGTACATACTAGATAGTAGGGAGAGAAAAAGATGTATACATGTAACAAACTATTTAAACAAATAATTTTTTTGTGTGCTACTACACTTATTATCATTTTAAATGTATGGTGTAGCATTCATGTTTTTGCGGAAGATACGTCTAGCAATGAATTTGGTGGTTTTTCAATAGAAGGGATACCAAATAAAAATCAACTAGATAAAAATGCTAGTTATTTTTATTTACACGAAGAACCGAAAACAAAAGATAAATTAACGTTTAAATTGAATAATAGTGCATCTAAAGAAAAAAAATTAGAGATTAAAGTTGTGGATGGTAATACTAATAGTAACGGTATTGTAGACTATACTGGAAGCTTAAAAAACAATAAAGCATTAAAAGTGCCTTTAACATCCATCGTTAAACCTGAACAAAAAGAGGTAATTGTTCCTAAAAATGGCTCTATTGAAACTAATTTGAACGTTAATATGCCAAACAAAAAATTTTCTGGTGTTATACTAGGAGGCGTAATTGTATCGGAAAAAAAAGCTGACCAACAACTGAAAAAAGGTACAGTAGGTAATGAGTATAGTTATACAATAGGAATTGTGTTAACTAATGAAAATAAAGTGGAATTATTCAAAAATGTTTCTGTTGAATTAAAGAAAGTTGGTCCTGTCCTATCAGCAGGAAAAAAAGTAGTTCAAGCAGATATTTTAAATCCAAATCCTTACATTTTTGCTAAAGCTGAGATAACAGGTGCAGTCTATGAGGTAAATAATGGCAAAAAAATAAAAGAACACAGCATGCAAAATGTATCTATTGCGCCTTATTCAGCTTTTCCATTTCAAATTGATTGGCAAAAAAATGAACTAAAAACGGGGAACTATGTATTTAAAGGTTCAGTAAAAACAGCAGAGAACACATGGGAATTTGAGAAGAATTTTACAATAAAAAATGAGGAAGCAAAACAAATCAACAAGGAATCTGTCTTTAGTATCGTTTTACCTCAATGGTTCAAGTATAGCAGTATGATCTTGATTGGAGTACTTACTGTTGGAACAATTTTTGTATTTCTCAAATCAGTTAATCGTAAAAATAATCAAAAGGAGAAATGAGACATGTATACATGGAGCATGGTTACAATAGGTTTAGGGTTTATTTTCTTAGTGGTCAATATTTATTTGCTATTTAAAGAGTATAAATGGATTTTAACTAATAAAGGATCTTTAAACCAACTAGGTTACAATTGGCTACTCATCATAGCTAGTTTACTATTATTTATATTAGGAATTAGCTCTATTTTTATGATAAATAATCAGTTGTCTTAAAATTATAAGTTAGAAGATTAATACTGTTCCGTATTATGATTTAAATAGAGAAAAAGCAAATAGTTTAATAGTAGATAATATTAAACTATTAAATAATACAAAAATATTCTACAAATAGGAATACTTATAAATATAAACATTAAGTTTAAAAGAAACGTACTTTAAATCAAATGTTGAAAGGAATACTTTTATGCATAAAATTCGAATAAAACGACATTTATATCATCTTTCTATAGTTTTTGCTTTTTTACTTGTTTTTGTTTCATTACCTGTACAGGCAGAAACATCGCAATCAACAGCAGTGTCTGTTACATTTATTCGTCGCATAACTTCAGAAAATTTGCCCGGAAATAGTAAAGAAGAAGCCCGTTATCCAGAAATATCAATTGCATATCCCAATAAGTATATGTTCAGCGAGAAACTTCCTCAAACGAATAATTCTATCAATTATATATTTTCTGGTTTAGGTTCTAGCCTAGTAACTTTAGGTCTTATCGGACTGAGAAAAAAAGGAGAGAAAGTAAATGAACAAAATACAAAATAGAATAGTTTCTATTTTTCTAGTAATTGTAATGGTAGTTGCCAATATTTGTTCTTTTGCCACGTTTTACGCACATGCAGATGACGATTACACGAATATATCACAAGAACAAGTCCAATCAAGTAATAAGCAAATAAAAAATGACAATTCTCTAGATATTGTTTCTAACTCGTCTTTTATTACTAATACACAGAAAACATTGGACTCTAATTTAACAGAGTTTTCAAATACTCTTGATACGCAGTTACAAAATGAATCTACCTTTGCAGATGAAAGTAGTTCAGAATCAACTGAATCTTCCAAAAATGAACGCTCAACAAGGGCAAGTGATAATGTATTAATTGACGGAACTTGGCTTACTCCTCAACAAGGAAATCTTTGGTTATCAAATTGGCAATATGTTACTCGTACTGCCAGAGACGGGACTGTTTATGTGCGTTTATTAAAATATATAGGAAATTCACCCAATATAGTTATTCCGGGAATAATACCAACAAGCAAAGGAACAAAAAGAGTAGTTATTGACTGTTTAAATCAAAATAGCAATGACTATCTGTTTTTTAACAAAGAAAATCTACTGCAAACTGTTAAATTTGTTGATGGACAATGGAGAAATAAAATCTATAAAGTAGGAATCACACAAAGTACAGGATGTTCATTAGCCTTCCGATACGCAAATAGTTTACAAAAAGTCGATTTATCTGGACTCGATTTTTCTTCATCAACCACAGATTATACTAGTCAAATAACGAATATGTCATATATGTTTCAGGGATGTTCTAATTTAACCCAAGTAATTTTTCCTAATAATGGAACCAATACTATTAGTGAGGCTTCATACATGTTTCTTAATTGTAACTCCCTAAATAATACAGGATTAGTGAATATTGCTAATTTTTTTAATGACAATCTTCAAAATACATCTGGAATGTTTTCTAATACAGCTCTGACTTCTGCACCTAATATTGTAATGAAGAATGTAAGAGATATGAGTTCTATGTTTCAGAATTGTAGTAATTTGATTTCATTTGATGTGTCGAATTTATCTAATTTTAGAGTGTTTAATGTACGAACAATGAAAAATCTATTTTATGATTGTCCAAAGTTAAAATTGGTTAATTTTTCTAAAATAATATATACAGGCGGGCTGATGTTGCAATCAATTGATACGACAAATCTTTTTTATACTTCCGATATGACACCTTTGATATTTATAGTTCCGGAGGTTAATTTTGCTACTCCTGAGGATTTGAAGTTCGATAACTACAACTTTAGTGGTGATAATCGAACGTTTAATCAATATCCGCTGTTGAATGCCAATGGTGGGATTTTTTCATCTTCGAATAGAACAATGTTGAGTTATTTTACCTCTTGTGCTGTAAAAAGTACGCAACTGGATATAAATACATTTGATAGTTGGTTAAATAAACAAATTCCTAAAAAATCAGGAACGACTTTTCTTAGATGGAATACAAAAGCAACAGCACAAACTGTTTTAGATTTAGTGAATCAACAAGCATTATATTTAGCAGAGTGGATTCAAATGCCTAATACAACAACTGATAATCGTACATTAAATACACAGGAACCATTAGCTATTGTGTATCTTCCTAATGTACTTACTACAGGAAATCAACCGATTCCTTTGCAAAATGGTGGACAACAAATAATTCCGTTTGTAAAAAGTACCACACTTAATATTGGAATAAGAGATCAAAGAAAATTAAACAGTAATTGGAATTTAATGGCTCAATTGATAGGAAATTCTTCCAATCTTCCATCCAATGCTTATCTGCAAATTGGTGACTCAGTAACAACACTCAACACCAACGATGGAACTACTTACAATCCCACTTTGGATTTAAAACCAGTGAAAAATCCAGTAGGAAACTCAAATGCGAAGATTACTACTACTCCAACTCCTATAATGTCTAAAAATAGTTCTACTGAGTTAAATGGTGTTTATGATTTAAATTTAGGAAATATATCACTTGTATTACCCAATTCTCAAAATGTTGCTGTTGGTAATTATTCAGCAACTGTTTCTTGGAATCTAGTTGCTGCACCTTGATATAATGAAGCTTTTTAAAGTTGACAAGAAACACAAAAACTTGTTTTCGATGTTTATTATTATTTTATGGCTCTTTATCAAATAATGTTGGGAAAAAGAAATCTTAGAATAATTAGGACAGAAAGAAAACTTCTGGTTCTTTTTCAATAAGGACTGATGAGTGGTATAAAATCAAAATTGAGTCAGAAGGAACCTCATTCTGACCCAGTTTTGATTTTGTATAATTTTTACTTTATAAGATTCTATTTTTTAAGCTGGAGTCGTTTCGGAAACAATCCAAGAAATAGTATCTGAATAATTTTTGCTTAAATCAATTGGATGGTTTGTATTACCAGGCATTGGAGAACCAAAAAGTATATAGCGTGATAACGGTGATTTTGTGTTTCCTTAAGCTGATGAAGTAAATGCAATTTTTTTAAGATCAGTTGCTTCAGCAGCATTATTTTTCATTTTATCAGTTAAAGCAGTAGGTTCTGCAGCACCTTGTTCCGTTTATTCACTATATAACCATGTCCAATCCTTACCATCAGAAGTTTTGACTAGCATATACCCATCGCTATCTACATATTGAGGAGTATCGTTGACACTGAAGGTACGATCCTTAGAAGAATCTTCAAAAGCTTTACCATCTGCATCTACAATTGCTAGTTGTCCCATACCATACTTAAATGTGACATTATCAGATTTATCTTCCTTTGTTTCATTGATTGTTGCAGGAACAGAGATTCCCCAATCTTTTGGTTGAGGGGCGGTACCTGTATAAGAAACTACTGTATTACCCTCTTTTGTAGTGTCCGCATGTACGGGCCAATTATGAAATTCTTAAAGCAGAGATCCCCATAATTGCTGTTGCTCCTAATGTGATCATTTTACTGTTCATACATTTATTCTCCTTTTTTAAGGAAGAAAAATTAATCATGTTAAATAACTTTTTTACAGATGAGAAAAAATATTTTCAGTTTTTTGAAGAGAAATATTAGAACTGCTATTTTCATAAGAATTATTCACCAATTGCTTAAAGAATGGAAGAAATATGTGAAGAGATCAAAAAAATTCATAGTATGGAAAGCATATACAAATTTTTTATTACAAATATTACCTAAAAAAACTAGAGATATTTATTTAAAAAAGTTCAACTCTTCTAAAAATTATTGGTTAAATAAAGGTGGTTCATTACCTTTAGATGTTGTGGAAGAATTGAAAAATTTTGATGTTTCATTTGTAGATTTAGGCAAACCAAATAATAATAGAAAGTATAAAACTGAATATTACTGGATTAAATTTTATGATTGTCCTGATGAGGTACCGGTTAAACATTTTCGATTGATTCCATCGTATAAAAGAATGTGTATTAAAATTCTAAAAAATGATACATCCTGTCGATATATTTTTTTCTCAAACAAAGGATGAATTACAAAAGAAAGAAGAAACAATAAAATTATGGAAAACAGAAAAAATTTATAAGTCCTGTTTATAAAGTGTGTAGAATTCAGATAAATAAAATACGAGCAAATGATTATAATTCTAATAATGTAGCTCCTACGGAACTAAAATTATTAGAAAAATCAATTTTAGCAGATGGTTGTACAATGCAATTGTCTGTTATTATGTAAATGAAAAGAATTACTATGAAATTATTGATGGTTATCATAGATATTTAGTAATGAAAAAGTTAAAAGAGATTGCAGAAAGAGAAGAAAATCATTTGCCAGTAGTTATCATTGATAAACCAATAGTCGATAGAATTGCCAGTACAATTCGCCATAATCGAGCAAGAGGTAGATCATATGGTAGAAATTATTCAAAAGTTAGTAGGATCAGTAGTAAGTGATCAATGGATTATATAACAAACTTGGGTATGGACAAAGACGAGCTATTAAGGTTGAAGCAGATTAGCGGATTAGTTTCTTTGTTTGCAAAGGAAGATTTTTCTGAAGCATGGGAAGAGATATAATTATTTACCTTAATTTAAATTTAGGCAGAAGTTGCTGCCACCCATTCTTAAGTTAAGTAATGAAATATTTGATGATGTTAAAGATACTTTTGAAAGAATTTTAGAATTGTACCATTGGAGATTCTGAGAAGAATACAAACCCAAGTATATAGAAAATTGTAGTTTTCTATATACTTGGGTTTTTACAAGTTATATCTGGATCAATAAGAACCATGGAGTATTTAATTGTAATGGTCCACCAATATGTGGAGAAATATACTAAATTGAAATTTTCAGTTATGGTATTATGTTTATGCTGTCTGCTACCCCGGCCTATTCTGGCAAGGGGAGGAGGTTGTATAATGAATTATCTTTTCGTTAAAACAATTATACCATATCTATTAATAATTACAATCAACTAAATACAATAGATAAAGTTTGTTTTTTGCAATTGCGGCAGAAGTAGCAGCCCCTACATCTGTAAATAGCTTGATTGCAGAATTGTCAAAAAAGACAGTAAGCCTACCCGTTGATCTGAAAAGAACGTAAAAGAAAGCCACTGGCCCGACCGCTAGTGGCCTTCGGTCGTAATATGAACCTGTTTTTGATAATTTTATCATAGCATATATTCTGTTAATTGTAATCAGGCAAATACTTGTTTGTAAACTTACAAACAAGTGCAATTTTCAAGTCTACTCTTTTAAATAGCTATAGCAAAACAAGTTAATAAATTACCCCTTAACATCTGCTTAGATTTTTAGGCTAAATTATGTGTTCTTTGGTTATTGCTGCTCCCCTTCTTACTCTCTTAAACACTTAACTAGTTACATTCACTTATTTTCAATTATTTAATTATATAGAAAGATTGTTCTTTCTATATAATTAATATAAAAAAACTCTAAAAGATTTTTTTGGAGGGTCAATCTTATTTAGATAAATTCAACTTTTAATTCTTTTCCCATAGCATGAGCAATTGCTGATAGCTTCTCAAAAGATACGTTATCCCCACGTTCAATTCGAGCGATAGTTGCTTGAGTGGTCTCTGCACGTTCAGCTAGCTCAACTTGTGTTAGTCCCGCCTCTTCTCTTGCTTTATATAGTGCTATAGCAGTTTGCAGTTTCTCCCCTTCACTCTGATAAGCTTCTGCAAAGGCGGTATCTTTTTTCATATCTTTAATTAAATCATCTATCTTCATTTTCAAACCATTCCTTTCTTAATTCCTTTGCATGATCTATTTCTTTTTTGGGCGTTTTTTCTGACTTTTTTGTAAAACCATGTGTGATTACATATCGCCCATTTTCAACATGAAAATATAACCCTCTTTGAATATTTGAACCAACTTTACTTCTCAATTCATATAAATTGGTATCTATTTTTTTAACCCATTTTAAACGTTGTGCGACTAACAGGCCATTTACTTCTGTTTCTTTGATAGTTCTTAATAATTTTGCACGATCTTTAATAGGCAAAGCGGTAACCCACTCTAAAAATTCATCATGTCCATTTGGTCGTTTATAAGTTTCGAATTCTATCTTATCCATGCACTTATTATATCGTATATTTTATTTATTTCAATTTTTGTGTATAAATTAATTGACAAGTAGCTTTCAAATTGGTATAGTCCAATTGTAGGGTTACTTCTCTCCCCTACTCTTTGAAAGGATGAATATAATGAAAAATACGGAAATATATATAAAAATAGATGAAATATTGCTTCATATGCCAGCTTATATAAAAGATTTTGTTCAGGAACGTGAGGATAAAGATCAATCTCCTCGTACAACGCTAGAATACTTGAAAAATTATAAACTCTTTTATAATTGGTTATTGGGCGAAGCTATTGTTGCTGATACTTCCATCGCATCAATAAAGCAATTAACAGCCTATGATTTAAATCTATATAAGTCCCACTTGAAGCGTCGCGCAAAAGAAAATGTCAAAAAAGAATCCACTAAATCTCAACTTGAAGACAATAATAACTTGGGCTTATCGATCCCTACTATTAACCGAAACATCACGGCACTAAAAGTTTTGTTTAAGTACCTTTCTACGAGCTCGAATAATCCTTTAGGAAAGCCATATTTAGAAAAAAATCCTATGGACCAAGTATCTACTATTGCAGATAAAACAACTTTAGCTGCACGTGCAAATGCTATAGAGAAAAAATTATTTTTAGAAGATGATACGCAAAACTATTTGGATTATATCGCAGTGGATTATAAGAACACTTTGAGTAAAAGAGCGTTAGTTTATTATCAAAGAGATATTGAAAGAGATCTTGCCATAAATGCTCTTATTTTAGGGTCTGGATTGAGATTATCAGAAGTTGTAAATATTAATTTGGAAGATCTATCTTTAGAGAAGAACAATGTCGTAGTGACTAGAAAAGGAAATAAAAGAGATGCTGTGAATATAGCAGCTTTTGCTATGGAATACATAGCAAATTATTTAGCCATTCGAAAAGAACGGTATAAAGCTTCAGACGATGAAAAAGCCTTTTTCCTAACAATCTATCAAGGAGAAGCAAAACGAATCTCAGGGATTGCTATAGAAAGAATGGTAGCAAAATATTCGAAAGGCTTCAGGGTCCAAGTCAGTCCCCACAAACTACGTCATACGTTGGCCACTAGACTCTATCAACAAACCAATTCTTTAGTACTTACGGCACAACAATTAGGACACTCTAGTACTAATACAACAACTTTGTATACCCATATAGACAACGCAGCTACGATTGATGCTTTGAACGCTTTATAGATGTAGTAAACAAGTATAATAATGAAGCTTGCCTCTAAAATTAGACAAAAACCTAACTTTAGAGACAAGCTTCACTACCGTTTTTATATTACTAAACTACCAGTTGCCAATCAGAATAACTGATATAAAATCTCTTAAATAAAGCTTGAAAAATCAAGAAAAAAATTGTGATTGTTAAAATACTATGCAATTAATAAACCAGTCCACAATACTAACATAATAAAAGGAGAAGTATTCTTATTTCCCTCAACAATAAATGAAGACTTTTTTATTGTTAATAGTTTATTTTTCGATTATTGGATATGAGACTCGCATTCAGAAACCATAGAAAAAAATGTATATGTTTTAAATATTAAGATGATCGTTATAACTTGTGACTGTAAGTTATTTGTTATTTAAAGTTAGGGACAGTGCCAATTGTTTTAATTTCAAAGGCTTTTTTTATATCTTCTAAATTAGAAGATATTTGTTTATCAATATGGACTATATTACCTTTTTTATATTTTCTTATATTATCTTTAGCTAAAACATTAAATACATATCCTTGAAATTGTATCGAGTTAGCAGGATTTAATTTAAATTGAGGAACTTTCACCACAGCTGATTCAAAACATTTGTCATACTTTTTTATTTTTTTACCTTTGTAAAAATATTCGATTGAATAATCTATTTGACACGACTCATTTGGTAGGATATGTATGTCAATGTTTTTCATCTGTTTCATAGGTATTTCAAAATCCAAAGTATTAAAAACATATAATTCTCTGTAATTATTTACATCTAACTCTACTAAATTTGTCTTTGGAACAATAGAACCTCCGCCCATTCCTCCATAATAATCATTATCAACTACAATATTTTGTTCTATCTCTGGTATTCTATTATAAATGTTACTAAACGTTTTAAATACTTCCAAAAATTCAGTTATCTTCATTCATCTTACCTTCTAAGTTTTCATTATAGTTATTTAATTATACACGAAAAAACTAATATCTAAATTATCCTCCCAATTTAAATCCACGCAACGAAGCACCTATCTCATCTTCGGTAATTCCGATATATCTTTTTGTAATTGCTTGAGAACTGTGATTGAAAATGAACATTAAGGTAGCAATGTCTTTCGTTCTCTTATAATAATGATACCCGAAAGTTTTTCGTAAAGTGTGTGTCCCTATATCTGTTCTTTCTAGCTTCTTGGCTACATCAGCATAGATTTGATACACGCGATCTCTAGTGATATGCCCTCCCTGCTGCCTGCTTGGAAACAACCATTCATGATCTTCTTTTCCTTCAGTGTAAATTGAAATTTCTTCTTTTAAATTATCTATAAAAATTGGCTTTCTCTTCCCTGTTTTTTGTTCGACAATTACAGGCTTATCTATTCCACAAATGTCCCCTACCCTAAGTTTTATAATATCAGACATTCGCAAACCATTATTTATCCCAAATAGAAACAAAAAGCTATCACGTTCAGCGTAAGTTGTTCTTCGTAGCCAGAATTGAAAATCTTGAATCTCTTCCATCGTTCGCAGCGGTTGAACATTATAGTTCAAATTGTTCACCTTCTTAAAAATATTCTGAGTTCTTTATTTTAGTTATATATTAACATAATCATAAACTGACAGATACTAAGATTTAAAAGTCAATAAAATCAATGAGATGAGTTTATGATTTTATATCATTTCAGTAACTCAGAATATTCTGGAAATAACAAACAAAAAAAGTGTTTTTTGCTTAGGAGCATTCTGAGCGCGTTTCAGTTTTTTTGTTGAAGGATTACCCAAATAAGGCCTTAAAATGTACGCAGATAAATTGGGATTTTAGTCAGCATTCTAATGGTTAAATTAGCCATTTTTTATGGAGTAAATATATAAGTAAATTTTGTCATAATTACAAAACATAGGCTAGTTTCCTACTTATAGATCAGTTTATATATTATCAATCAAGCTATTTTGATATTTAAGTAATCCAATAAAAAGGTAATAACATACTACCTTAATCTGTAATTGAGGTAGTATGTTATGTTGATTTAGAATCCAATTCGTCATAACATATTTGAAAAAATGGAGACTAAGGAATACTGCTATATTTTAAATATTATGGAAAATGAATAATCTACTACTTTAATTAATAAACTACTACCCTAATTGTGAATTAAAGTAGTAGTTTATTAGTGTCCATAGTATAATTTTAATTATTGAGGCTGAAAATCAAACAGATTTTTTAGCTATCCCTATAAGTTTTTACCAGGTACATTAATAGCAATGTTGGTAGCATTAAATATTTAAAGAGGTAGAGGATATTAAGTTATATACCATATAAAAGATCATATGTAATGATACTTCTAAATATGTATAAAGTACTACCCTAATTTGTAATTAAGGTAGTACTTTATCAATGTTTATAGTTCATCCCCCAACTATCATGTAGGAATGTTTCAGTCTCTTGTTCTATTTCTTCTACTGTGCGAATGATAGTACCATCTGTGTCTATTTCAGGAATTGTAGGTTTCTTTTTTCTAAATAATTCAATATCACGCATAACATTATTAAAAAGATCTTGTTTATCTTCTTGAGTCAAATGCTGCTTGATATACTCATCAAGTGCTTTTCTTAATAACTCATCCCTAGTAAGATTTGTTTCATATTTTTCGACCATTACTCTAGAGGTGGCGTTCAGTAGTGGTGATAGCTTCAGGGGCATTTGGGCAGAAAAAGAACGATCAAATTTTCTTATGGGAGCCCCTACCCCTTTTGACTTCTTAGGAGGAACTGTTTTTTTTGTTGGCCTTTTTGGTGATTGAACAGAATCTGTAACATTAACTTTTTGAGCTTCAGTAGTTTCTTTACTAGTAACAATGGCACTTTCACCAGCAGTTATTGAATCAACGGAAATTTTTTTCGATTCTTTTCTTGCAGCATTTCCAGCTCGTATTTTATTTAAACCTTTATTTGGCTTAAAGATACCTAGATCTTTTATATCAGCCATTGGATCCCCCTCCTACTCGTACCAAGTTTCATGTTCAACAAGTTCATCATATATATTAATAAAAAGTTCATGAGAACGTCTATCCCACTGTTTTAGCTTACCAGCTTTAGTCAATTCCATAGTTATTCCTGATCCATCATAACGTTTTAATCTTGCATTTTTAAGTACTACATTTTTCAATAGATGATCGCCGTAAATTTTTTGAGCCTCTGCATACATTTCTTGATCTACGGCATCTCCACTCTCAAGCATAAAAGGAATGACTCCAGCAACCTTTAAAGTTGTATCAAATTCATCAACAAAGAAGTCCATGTATTCTAAGTATTGCATAGCATTTCGCATAGATTTTACTTGTGTTTGCAAAACAACAATCGCGAAATCAGCTATATACATTGCGGATTTACTATAAACAGAAATTGAAGGTGGTACGTCCAGATAAATCACGTCAAATTCTTCTAATAAAGGTGCCAATCTTTTTTCCATGTAAAGAAGTTTATCTGAAGAATCTGAAAACTGGTCTTTGATCCAATCATCGTAAAGTTCAAAACTCATATCAGCTGGTAATATATATAGATTATCTACTACTTTATATACAGCTTTTTCTGGATCAACACGAGTATCCTTGACTACTAACTTATCCCAGTTGACTTTCCCATTTTTTTCCAATCCTAGTTCTAGAGGAGGCGTTCCAACAAGAACGTCAGTAATTGTATATTGATAATCTAACGGTTCACCATCTCCACCACCATCTTCAACTGGAAAATTCATATGGGTTAAACTCATAACATCTGAAGTATTCCCTTGCATATCTAAATCGATGATCAATGTTTTTTGTTTTTTTGCCACGGCAGATTCAAAACCTAACATTTGGGCGCAAGTGCTTTTTCCAACGCCACCTTTAAAGTTACCAATTACAAATTTTTTGGACAATCTCTATCACTCCTTTATCTATTATATACTACCTTTTTTAATATTATAACATACTACTTTAATTAAATCTATAAAAAATAATATGTACTACCATATTATTTTTAAATTATAAAATATATAAAGAAAGCTTGTTTCAAGACATAAATACGTAATGATTTAATAAATAAAGGTCATAAATAATAGTAATTATTTTTATCTACTACTTCAAAAAAAGTATATTATATACTACCTTAATATCTTTAATTAAATACTACCTAATATTTACAAAAAATTCTTTGGTAGTAATTAATTTTGTTTCTTACTAAATAAAGGTAGTAATTAATGTTTATTAAAGGTAGTACATTATTGAACATTATTTTCATTATAGTAGTATATAATAGATTAAATTAGTAGTTCGTAATTATAATAAAGGTAGTATGTAATAGGCAATAAAGGTAGTATATTATCCTATTATTAAAGGTAGTACTTAATTGTAAAAATAGGATTTTATTTATCAACTACAAAAAACAAGTAGCTACATTATATATGTAACCGTATTATTTAGAAAATATATGGGAAACATATGTAAAAAAATAAATACATATTACTTTAATGAATAGGAGAATTAAAGTAGCATGTATTATGTATTTAAAGTAGTAGATAATTGCTATTTGAACATATTTTGGTAGTAGATATTTCATTATAAAGGTAGTATATAATTAATTTAATCTGTTAGAAAGGGTAGTACATTAATGTATATAAAGGTAGTAACTAATATATAAATAGAATTAATTAAGGTAGTAACTATTTTTTTTTGAGAAGAAAAATACTTGTACATAATGTTATCTTCCTCTATTCTTAATATAAATATAAAAAGAAAATTGATATGTGGTTAAGAAGAATAACTTGCTATCGGTCAAGAAAAAGCTTTTTGACAAAAATATAAAAGAATATATTGAGCTATTTAGATGAAACAAATTTATTAGATAGTCAAAAAAACAAAGGCACTCAAAAAACTATTTACAAAGCATTATAACAAGTGCTATCGTTATAGATAAGAACAATTATAAAAAACAAAAAAAGAGACGGAAATAATTGACTTTGGTCGGATCAATTATTTCTGAATCACATGAACAGTACTCATGTGTTCGTGCTCGTCTCAATAAATAATTAAGTGGTCTCGCAAACCACTTAGTTGTTTTCTAAATGTACTTTAAGTATAGCACATTTAGTTCGAGCAGTTCAATAGATAAAGCGATATTTTTCTAGGTTTTTCTAGGAATTTAAGCCGAATATTGAAAGAGAACACAGAACAATTTTTAGAATTGACATGTGTTCTCTTTTTCAATACAATTCGGAGGAAATTTTAGGATGGAAAACTTAGATCAATGCTATGCAGTTCTGTTGAAACAAGGCATTCGTACATACAAATACCGAAACAGCACCATGAAGCCTGTTGGGTATGAGAATACCAGCAGGAATGGTGCAGTCTTTGCGTACCGCAGTAAACAATTGATGAACGCAGGACGTGGCATGGTTATTACGTCTGAAGAAGCGATTTTAGAAAATCAGTCAAAACTGACCCATTGGACACCAAACGTTTATTGCTATGGGACTTATGCAGATGAAAATCGTTCAGTTGTCAAAGGACACTCAGAAAAGAATTTAAGTCAAATCAATACCTTTGTGGTAGATATCGATTCCAAAGAAAACCATCAAGGAGAGATTTTCTTAGCTTGTGTAGATGAATTAGGGTATATGCCAACAATGATTTTAGAATCGGATCATGGCTATCAAGTTTACTTTGTGTTAAAAACACCTGCCTATGTGACGAAAAAGAGTAATTTTAAAGTCATTGAAGTAGCGAAACGTATTTCTACAACGATTCGGACACAATTAGCTAATCAGTTACCAGGTATCGATGTAGGTTGTAACCATTTTGGGATTGCTCGATTCCCAAACAAACAAAATATCGTATTTTGTGAGCTAGAAAATCAATATTCTTTTTCTGATTGGTTGAATTGGTCAATGAAAATGGCGTCTAACCAAAAGTCTGAAGCAGAAAAAAGTGCGAAATTGATTGTTTTTCCTGAGAAAAAAGAGTATCGACAAGTTGATGAACCATGGTTTGATTTGTTGCTACGAAAAGCAGATATTATCGGGGGAGAAGGTCGATTAGGACGGAATAACGTGATTTTTACACTCTCTTTAGCTTATTATTCTTCTGGTTATGGACAAGAGACCTGTGAGTATAACATGGTAGAGTTTAATGAACGCTTAAATGAGCCGTTGTCTGAAGGCGAAGTAAGAAAAATTGTTAAAAGTGCGTATTCTGGCAATTATCAAGCAGCCAATCGTGAGTTTGTTTTAGAATTATGCCAGGAATGGATCGCTTCAGACATTAAAGAAAGCGAGTTATTTATCCAACGTCGTGGGTGGTGGAAGTTCAAGAAACCACGTGAACAACGAGAATATAGTCATAAACATGAATGGCAAGAAGATATCATGCGCTATTTGAGCGAAAAAAGTGATCTTCGTATGCCTTATTTGAAACTGTCTAAAAAAGAATTAGCGGAACAATTGAACATGCCATTAAGAAGTCTAGATCGTGCATTAAGTGCCTTAAAGCAAGAACACAAAGTGTTCTACCATGTCAAAAAAGGGCGTGGTGGCGGACTTTTACTTGCTTCAGTACGTGTGTTAGTCGCAAGTTTGATCCAAGCGAAGAAAGACGAAAAAGAAGCCTATATTCAAGGGATCCTTGCGCAGTTTAAGCTAACCATCGATGAATGGACAAGCACCATTCAACAGCTTCTACCTGAGAAAGAAGCCCAAGAAATCAGGCTATTTGAAGTCGATACAGGTTGAAAAAATAAAAGACGCCAATTGCCTTTTACAATATATCTTTGATACTTTTAGGGGTTATTTTGTTCTCTTTAGTTATATCTGTGTGTATTGTGTATCTTGGTCTTTTGCTGTTTTTCTTTCTCTTGTTTGCTAGTTATATGCTATTATTGCGTATGTAATGATGGTTAGCTATCTGAAGGAGGGTTTTTTATGTCTATGAAGTTGTATGTGTACTCTCATGCAGTAAATGTATATATCTTGCGTTATTTGGGTATGCCAGTAGAACAATTCTGTGAGCTTTATGGGTTTAATCAAGGAACGGTGGCTAGTTGGGTAACAAGGGAGCGTTCGGTAGAGACGTTGCCTGCGTCGTTTATTTATGCTTTGTCTTTGGCTTCTAGTCGTAATATGGGAGAGATCTATGAGGAATTGTTAAAACTACAAGATGATTATTATCGCTATCGTGAGCGTGTAGGATTTAAGATGGGGAAGAAAGTGAAAAAACGCTTAGATTGATTTTTGATAAATTTTATTATATTACAATTATTACAAACAGAATTATTTATTATATTATAAATTGTCATTAGAAATTTATTAGACAAAATCATAATTGTTGGTTTTAGTTTCAAAATCGTAAATGAAAAAATCAAGGGTATTAATATGAACGCTTGTTCGTTTATGATTGTTATGCTATGCTATTTTTGTAAAGATTTTTACTGTTTTTTTAGTTTTTCAATTTGAACTAACTATTGCCTATTTAGGTTTTTATTAAATAGAGTAGCGGTTTAAATTTATTTATGAATAAATTATTTTATAAGTAAGGGAGGGGAAAGCTTGCTGTTATTGATTTTTTTAAATCTAAAAAAATCAATAGGATAAATTTATTTGCAGATTGTGGATGAATGTGTTATCGTTTTTATAGTAATTTTCAAATTAGAATGAATTTAAAAGTGAATATACTTTTTTTGTTGCGATGCGTTGCTGTGCAATGTAGAGCCCAACAAAAAAAGGAGTGGTTTAGAAATCTCGCTAAGAAAGAGCGCCAACTCTTTCAAAGGTCATAGATTTCTACCCCGACCGTTACCGGTAATAACGGTGCTACTCCTTTTTGAGTTACAGGTTTCCCTGCAACACGAACAATAATACCATAAAATTAAGTCAATGAACAATCTTGTATTTTATACTTGTTGTAGTTTTTTTTATTTTATGATGCAGTGTATCTAAAAATTTTTTTAGTTGTACTGTTGCTTTATTGTCGTGTTTTAAGCGAGATTCTGTAGTTAAGAAAGAGAGAGACTGTTATTGCTTCTTTGGAGGTAGTAGCTAGTTTCTCTCTTTTTTTGTTGGGTTCCATATTGTTCAACAACAAGTTGAACAATAATTGACAAAAGAATGGGTGGGTAACTCTTCTAAGGAGAGTGAGAAAAATGCTTACTAAATTTTTGAAAAAACATAATAAGAAAAAACAAATTGGAAATCGATTCAAAAATATCCATGAAAATTGTTACTTGGACATTAACAAAATGAATGAAAATTCTATAAATCATATTCATAATATACCAGAAAAAAAACGAGTTACTATGGGAAATAGCAGTTCATTGTTAGATAAAAAATTAAAAGAAGAATTAAAGAATAGAGAGGTTATTATTCTTGATTTGAAAAAATAATTAATAAAGGAATGGGTGATTAACTCTTCGTCAGATAATAAATAATCTCTTTTTTTATTTGCTAAAAATAAATTCAAGCAAAGGAGGTTTCTTATGGAGATAGTACAATGTGAATATTATAGAGATCTGTCATCCAATCATCTATATAAAGCAATTGGCAACCAGCCATTGCCTGATGAATACAGGGATAAGGAAAGTGAGGAATTTTATAAAAATTACTACTATTTTTTTGTGGTTGATCCAAAAGAAACTGATTTAAAAAAGCTGATGTTTCTTGATTATGTAGACACTAAAAAATTAGATTTAGTTCCTGCTACAAAAAAGGAAGTGGAGTTCTATAAAGCAATAGAACTCATACTTCAAAATCAAGAAATATAAATATTATAAAATAATTCATCACTAAAAGGATTAACAGCTATTTCTTCTTGAAACGAGCAAACATTTAAATAAATTGTTTCTTTTAAATCGTATTTCCAAAATAAAGGAAGTGTAGTATATACTTCAAAAGATGTTTTATTTTTGTTGATAAAGCTATCATAGATATCGGTATATTCATTTTGAATATATTCTTTTGAAATAAGCAATGAGGGATTGTATGTTTGTCCATTAGAGTGTGTTTTATACATTTTAAAAACTATTCTTAAAACTTTATCATTGTTTGTTTTTTTTAAATTAGCCAGTCCATAATAAATACTAGGATATTTTCTGTTTTTGAGGTTTTCAAGTAAATAGTTTTTATATATGGGTTTAAATAAAAATTTGATAGGGATAATAGCACCTGATGTTTGACGGATTATCTTAAATTCAGGATTGATTTTGTACATTTCAACATGATCTTGCAGTGTTTTTAAATGTTCTTTTGACGATTTTGTTGGTATTGTACAACTTTTATTTTGTTTTTTCGTATAGCAATTGGTTATATCATTGACTTCTATTTCATCGGTTCTAGTAGGTTCCTTTTCAGTTTTAGAAGTTTTTCTGGGAGAAAAACCATTTATACTTGATAAATCAGAAACTATTTCTTCAGATTTAGAGTATTTGAATTTTTCTTCATTTGAATCATTTTTTGAAGAAACATGATTATAGTTACTAGGATGATAATCGCAAGACACAATATGCTTATTTTCTGAAATAGACTGATTAACAAAGGTAGGGCTATTTTTACTATCTTTACTAATAGAACGACAAGTAATAGGGGCTGAGCAATTTTTAGTAGGACAAATAAAATTCCGTTTATCTAAGACATAGTGATCAAATAAACTTCTTGCAGTAAATGGTGATATAGCAAAATCCTCATGTAGATAAGAGTTATTTTTCAAGTGTTCAATTGCTTCTTTATCTGTAGGAATTGCTTTAGTAATTAAACGACTCATATCATTACCTCTCTTTTTTTATTTAATTTTATCATGAATTAAATTTATAGAAAATTTGAGAGAAGAAGAAAAAAATAAAGATTTTTGAAAAAAATATGAACTCTATTTATTATTGAAATATTTTGGTTAAAATGAAGGAGGGTAATGAAATAGTGAATAACAACTGTGATAACCAAGTTTCTCCTAACTTAAAAGAAGGAACTTGGCAAGTAGAAGATCATACGTTGTGTGAAGAATGTTCGGAAGAACTATTTTTCAAAATGAAGGATAACTACCATGAATTTTCTTTAAGTATATCTGTTGTTTTAAATTGTTTGTTTATTGCAGAAAAAGAAGGGTATGTTCCCCGACTACCAGATTCTTGGTGGGTTCAAATCCGACAAAAGATTCCTGCAGAAACTATATCGAAAGAAGGAAAGGAAGAAGATTTGTAGATGAAGAAAACAAGTAAACTATTGTCTGCTTTATTGTTATTAGGTCAAGTTATTGGTTATACTCCATCTGTCTTAGCAGACGAAGAACAATTAACTGTAGCGACAGAACAATCAACGACAGTGAATACTGACAATTCTACAACAGCTAATACAGATACAACTAAGGAAGAAACCACAACTGATTCTTCCATTGAACAACCGGAGCAAAAACCAAGTGAATCAACCGATCAATCTACTAATTCGACGACAGATAGTTCACAGACAACAGAATCTAAACCAGAAACAACTACTCCTGGTACGACAGACTCTAGTCAACCAGAAAATAATACGCAAGAACCTACTAAGCCTTCAGAAACGAAGCCTGTGGAACAGCCAACCACAAAACCAAGTGAATCAGTGAATCAAGAAGTGACACAACCAACAAAACCTGCGGAAGTCACTCCTTCACAACCAGTTTCGAAACAGCCTTCAACCACTGGACAAAATGCACAACCAAAAGCAGAAACAAAGGTACAAGCTCAAACTGTGCAAGAAGAGTCAAAAGCTTACCGTCAAGCACCAACTGCGCCCATTCAAGAATTAGTACCTTCTAGCAAACAGGATAATAAAGGAAACATTCATTTTGAAAAAGACGAGTCTGTCGAAAGTTTTATTCGTAAAATTGGCGAATCTGCTCGTAAAATTGGACAAGAAAATGATTTGTATGCTTCAGTCATAGTTGCTCAAGCGATTTTAGAATCGGCGAGTGGTCAAAGTCAATTAGCCCAAGCGCCGAATTACAATTTATTTGGTATCAAGGGTACACATAACGGAAAAGGTGTCTCTTTTGCGACACAAGAAGATTTAGGTAATGGGACACTTTATACTACTCAGGCAACTTTTAGACAGTATAAAAACTACGAGGATAGCTTAAATGACTATGCTCAACTATTGAAAGAGGGCTTAACAGGAAATAGATATTTTTACGATGGTGTTTGGAAAACGAATGCGAAAACTTATCAAGAAGCAACGAAATTTTTGACAGGACGTTATGCGACAGATACTAGCTACGATAAAAAATTGAATGGTTTAATCGAAACCTATGATTTAACTAAGTATGATAAAGAAGTAGCGGGTCCAAAATTAAATAAAAAAGGATATGCCGTTCCATTAAAGAATTACACGATTTCTAGTCCATTTGGTAATCGTGGAGGAGAATTTCATAGAGGAATCGATTTGGCAGCACCACAAGGCGAGCCAATCTACGCTAGCAAAGCAGGAACGGTTATTAAAGCAGAGTTTCACCCTTCATGGGGCAATTATGTAGCCATTGAGCATGAAGACGGTACAACGGCTTTATATGCGCATCAACAAGAATATCAAGTCAAAGTTGGTGACAAAGTAAAACAAGGACAAATTATTGGTTATGTTGGCTCGACAGGAAACAGTACAGGTAGTCACTTACATTTTGAATTATGCTTAGATCACAGTTTAAACCAATCACAATTGATTGATCCAGAAACAATCTTGTTCTAAGAAATATTCTAATATTGATTTTCTGAATAAGTTGAGTACAAAAATTATAAAAAGTTATGTTGAACAATTAAAAATTAGCAAAAGAAGTATGACGTATAGTAGTTTAGTTTGGTCGATATGAGAGATTTACGTAAGTGAAAAATTAATTATATAAGTATTCTCTATTTTCCAAAAAACTCTTACTTCAAGTATTTATAACTGCTAGATTTAGTTAAGTAATTAGCAGTATTAGTAAGGAGGTAGAGAGAATGACTTTTTATCAATTACTACAATTAGATCCTTTAATACTTAAGCAAAAAATAAAAAGTACAAAATCCAAGTATGATCGTAGAAAATATCTTTTATCCCTAGTTTTACGTTCATTTTTAATTGTTGGTTTTGCTATCTGTGTGATTGCTTTATCTACGAAGTTTTTTGGTGAATCCAATAAGTCATATGCTATTGTCTTTTTCTGTATGATGCTTAGTCTAAGATTCGTTGACTTTGGGTATAAATACGCTCAATCAATTTTAGGCTTGAGTGTTGTCTTTGGTGCTTTTTTTGTTGCACCATTTGTCCATTTATTACCACATTTTACTTTGCAAGTATTGTTGCACTTCCTTTTACTAGGAGGAATACTAATTGCTACTCTAAGTGATCCCAAAATGGGAAATCCGTCATTATATGGATTTTCTTATATATTTGTTGTTTATTCGACAATAACAGAACAAATAACGAAAAAATTATTGAATGATCGTCTTCTTTTCTTTGGTCTCTTTTTCCTTATATTTTGGTGGATAATTTATCACAATCATCGCAATAAGCACAAAAAAAAGACAATGTTCAATGCTTTAAAAGAAAAGAGTGTTTCATTGAAAATTTGGTTATTTTCCTATGTATTTTTCATTAGCTTATTATTGTCTGTTAGTCAGTATATATCTTTTGAACGATTCATGTGGGTTGGGTTTGCCTTTTCCTCTTTATTTGCGAGCTATGGATTTTCAATAATTGATTTGAAAACACGTGCAACCGATCGTTTGTTAGGCACAATTATTGGTATATTTTCTTTTATTCTATTAAGTATGTATTTACCAATTGAGATACTAAGTTTATTGGGTGGTATTTGTTTAGGATTTTGTTCAAGTTACCGTTATAAAACGGTTTTTAATTGTATTGGTGCGTTGACGATAGCTAGTCAGATGTATGGAATTCCTCAAACATTAGCAATGCGGTTTACTTATAACTTGTTAGGTGTAAGCTTAGCTATTTTGGGAATTTGGTTTGTAAAAATGTTATTAAATCAAAAAAATTGTGAAAGAGGCTAATTGATAAAAGAGCTTGCTCATATCATATAGTAAGTATAATAATTATTCTAATAAAAATAAGTATAGAAAATAAATTTATATTATTATCTTTTTATATAATTTATTTTTCAATCGCGCTTGCTTGATCCAAAAACAGTCTTATTCTAGGAAATAAGGCTGTTTTTATTTTGCTATAAAGGAAAGAAGGGAGGATTTATATGTTATTTTGTGCAGGTCTGTTTGTGGGTGCTATGTTTGGAATAGGAATCATGGCACTATTAGTTGCAGGAAAACAAGAAGATCAACAATGTGGAAGAGAATAAAAAACAAATTTATCTAATTTTTAGGAGGAAATTTTATTTTGAACAACCAAGAATCAAATTTATATCCTGTGAAGGATTTATTATTAGAAGAGAAAGATTATAATTTTTATGCCTATAGTAGAGACATTATCAAATCTCGTGTTTCAAGAAAATTGAGAAAGAAAAAGAATGGCATAATTGAAACTGAATATTGTTATTGCTTACCTGACAATGTTATTAAGAGTCAACCAAACTATCAAAAACAGTTGCCAAATGCTCGATATATTAAGAATTTGTGTATTTTAGATGATCGAAGAAATATCATTCAAGAAGTACCTATTTTGAGAGTGATTCAATCTCGAAGTGGTGCATTGAACTTTGGAATCGATCGACAAACTTTAACAGAAAAAGTGATGAAATAAACGATAAAAGATAAGTAGGTATTATTTGATTTTTAGAATTTTAGTTAGGAGGATGTTTCATTTGGAGAAATCAGATGAATTCAAATTGTTAATAGAAGAATTGCGAGAAGTAGTTAGTGAAGTACAACAATTGCCAGATTTTATTAAAGATTTGGAAAATCAACGAATAATCGGCAACAAATATAATGATTCAATGATAGACAAGGAAACAAATTATTTTGAGCTAATTGCGCATTT